>NZ_QOUI01000001.1:0-720059 GCF_003327535.1 Desertihabitans brevis
CCGGTGCGCTGCCGGGCTGGGGGCCGCAGCCCCGGCCGGGGATCGGTGCGCACGGCCGTCCCGACGACTGGGCCCAGCCGCTGGGCCGCCCGGTGCTGGGCCCGACCACGGGCGCCGGTGCGCCGCCGCGGGAGCTCCCGCCCAGCCCGTCCTGGCCGCCACCCGGCCCGCTGACCTCCGCGCCGGTGCGCACCACACCAGCCGGCACCCCGCAGCCCCAGCGTGGCGGCCGGGCCGGCACCGTGCTGCTGGCCGCGCTGGTCGCCTCGCTCGTCGGCGGCGCGGCCGGGGTGGGCGGTGCGGTGCTGGGCGCGGAGCTGGTCGGGGAGCCGGCCGCCAGCCCGGCCCCGTCCGTGCCGGTGCCGCCGCCCGCCCCCGGGCCGTCCGGATCGACGCCGCAGCAGCCGACCGTCGCCGTGGCCGCGGCCGTGCTGCCCAGCACGGTGACCATCGAGGCCGGGCAGGCCACCGGGTCGGGCTTCGTCATCGACGCCGAGGGCACCATCATGACCAACGACCACGTCGTGGAGCCGGCGGCCGGAGGGTCCGGGCGGGTGCGGGTGGTCTTCGACGACGGCACCCGCGCCGAGGCCGAGATCCTCGGCCGCAGCCCCGGCTACGACCTGGCGGTGATCCGGGTGGAGGACGCCGACGAGGCGCCGGTGGTGCCGGTCACGGTCGGCCCGCCCGAGCAGGTCGAGATCGGCGAGGTCGCCGTGGCGGTCGGCTCACCGCTCGGGCTCGGCGGCACCGTCACCGAGGGCATCGTCTCCGCCGTCGACCGTCCGGTGGTGGTCGGCGGCGGCGAGGACGCCCAGGGCGCCACCGCCTACATCAACGCCATCCAGACCGACGCCCCGATCAACCCGGGCAACTCCGGCGGCCCGCTGGTGGACAGCTCGGGCCAGGTGATCGGGGTGAACTCGGCCATCCTCAGCCTCGGCGGCAGTGCGGAGGAGGGCACCGTCGGCGGCAACATCGGGGTCGGGTTCGCCATCCCGATCCAGCAGGCGATGGAGATCGGCGCGCTGCTGGTCCGAGACGGCGAGGCGGAGTACCCGGTGATCGGGGCCGACGTCCGCACCCAGCCCGGTGGCGAGGGCGTCGAGCTCGTCGAGCTGGTGCCCGGCGGGCCCGCCGAGGAGGCCGGGCTGCGGGTCGGCGACGTGGTCGAGGCCGTCGACGGCGAGCGGGTCGGCGAGACCGTCGAGCTGATCGTCGACATCCGCAGCCGGCGCCCCGGGGAGCTGATCACGCTGAGCGTGCGACGGGGGTCCCGGGCTCTCGACGTGGAGGTCGAGCTGGCCGGGCAGGTTGGGTAGGGTCTGCGCGTGAACCTGTTCTCGTGGGAGACCCTGGTGCTCGTCATCCTGGGGATCCTGCTCTTCGGGCCGGACAAGCTGCCCGGTCTGGCGCGCAAGGCGGCGCGGGTGATCAACTACCTGCGCAACATCGCCAACAACGCCCAGCAGCAGATCCAGACCGAGCTCGGGCCGGGTTTCGAGGACTTCGACATCCGTGACCCCAAGGGCTTCATCCGGCGCAAGATCGACGAGCAGCTCGATCCGATCACCGCCGACGTCAAGGGTGAGATCAGCGCCACCAAGGCGACCTTCAGCGACACCACTGCCGACTTCGCGAGCGTGCGCGACGAGCTGCGCAGCGCCGGTGACGGGCTGCGCGACGACGCCCCGGCCGGCAACGGCAGCCGCCCGCCGGCCCAGGCGCCGGTGCGCTCCGGGGCCCCGTTCGACCCCGACGCCACCTGAGCCGCCCCGACCGACGAGGCCCGGGCGTCAGCGACCGACGGGACTGAGCCCCAGCTGCAGACCCTGCAGCGGGCGCGAGCGCGAGGCCAGCCGGTCGGCCAGGGCGAGCAGCTGCGCGGCCGCTCCGCGCGGGTCCGGGTCGGCCTCGGCCACCACGGGGGAGCCCTCGTCACCGCCCACCCGCAACCTCGGGTCGAGCGGCACGCGCGCCAGCACCGGCACGTCGTAGCCGATCCGCGTGGTCAGCGCGGCGGCCACCTCCTCACCGCCCCCGGTGCCGAAGACGTCGGTGGTGTGGCTGTGGCCGCAGTGCGGGCAGTCCAGCACCAGCCCGGACATGTTCTCCACCACGCCCACCACCCGCTGGTTCATCATCGAGGCCATCGTCCCGGCCCGCTCGGCCACCTCGGCGGCGGCCTGCTGCGGGGTGGTCACCACCAGCACCTCGGCGTTGGGCAGCTTCTGGCCCAGCGAGATGGCCACGTCGCCGGTGCCGGGCGGGAGGTCGATGAGCAGGTGGTCCAGGTCGCCCCAGTAGACGTCGGCCAGCATCTGCTGGATGGCCCGGTCCAGGATCGGCCCGCGCCAGGCCACCACCTGGTCGCGCCGCGGCTTCAGCATGCCGATCGACATCACCTTCAGCCCCATGGTCGGGACCGGCAGGATCATCTCCTCCACCGAGGTGGGGCGGGAGTCGGCGACGCCGAGCATGGCCGGCACCGAGTGGCCGTAGACGTCGGCGTCCAGCACCCCCACGCTGAGGCCGCGGCGGGCCAGCGCCAGCGCCAGGTTCACCGTCACCGAGGACTTGCCCACCCCGCCCTTGCCGGAGGCGACCGCGATCACCCGGGTGAGGCTGTCGGGACGGGCGAACGGGATCTCCCGGTCGCCCTGGCCGGCGGTGAGCAGCTGCTTGAGCTCGGCCCGCTGCTCCGCACTCATCACGCCCAGCTCGACCTCCACCGCGGCGACCCCGGGGACGGCCCCGACGGCCTCGGTCACGTCGCGGGTCAGGGTGCCCTTGAGCGGGCAGCCGGCGATGGTCAGCAGCACCTCGACCCGCACCCGGGAGTCGGCGTCGACGTCGACGGCCGCGACCATCCCCAGCTCGGTGATGGGTCGCTTGATCTCGGGGTCCTGGACCGTCGCCAGGGCCCGGTCGATCGCGGGCAGCAGGGGGTGGTCGGGGGAGTTCGTCAGACGCTCGGGCACCGAGCCAGGCTACCCGCCGGTGCTCCCCGTCCCGAATCCCTCCTCCGGCTCCTCACCGGCGCGGGCGGCGTCCTTCTTCCGCCCCTTCTTGCGCCCACCCTTGGACCGCGGCTGGCCGCCCTCGGCGCGCTCGGCGTCCTCGGCGTCGAGCTCGGCCAGCAGCGCCCGCAGCTCGTTGCGGACCTCGGCGCGGATGAAGTCTCGGGTGGCCAGCTCGCCCACGCTCATCCGCAGCCCGGCGATCTCGCGGGCCAGGAAGTCCATGTCGTCGCGGGACTGCGCGGCCTGGCGGCGGTCGTCCTCCAGGCTGATCCGGTCGCGGGCCTCCTGGCGGTTCTGCGCCAGCAGGATGAGCGGGGCGGCGTAGGAGGCCTGCAGCGAGAGCAGCAGGGTGAGGAAGATGAAGGGGAACGGGTCGGGTGCGGTCTCGCCGGCGGTCAGGTTGTACACCAGCCAGACGATGATGATCACCGTCATCCAGGCGAGGAAGCGCGCGGTGCCCATGTAGCGGGCGAAGCCCTCGGCGAAGCGGCCGAAGGCGTCCTGGTCGAGCCGGAACCGCGGCAGCAGGCTGCGCCGACGGCGTCCGGGGGTGTTCAACCGGTCAGCCGAGCCGGTCCTTCTGGCCATCGATGGCCCTCCCTCCCGCAGGTCCGGCCGGGGCGGCCTCGTCGTCCACCGGCGTCATCCCGTCCATCTGGTCGCCGCGCCAGTCCGCGGGCAGCATGTGGTCCAGCACGTCGTCGACGGTGACGGCGCCGAGCAGGTGGTTGTCGGGGTCGACCACCGGCGCGCAGACCAGGTTGTAGGTCGCGAAGTAGCGGCTGACCTCGGCCAGCGTCGATCCCGGCTGCAGCGGTTCGAGGTCGGAGTCGACCAGCGCCGAGACCAGCGTCGAGGGCGGCTCGCGCAGCAGCCGCTGGAAGTGCACCCCGCCGACGAACGGCCCGGTCGGCGTCTCGTAGGGGCTGCGGCAGACGTAGACCATGCTCGCCAGCGCCGGCGTCAGGTCCTCCGCGCGCACCAGCGCCAGCGCCTCCGACACGGTGGCTCCGGTGGCCACGATCACCGGCTCCGGCGTCATCAGACCGCCGGCGGTGGACTCCTCGTAGCGCAGCAGGCGCCGGACGTCCTCGGCGTCCTCGGTCTCCATCTCGCCCAGCAGCCGCTCGGCGAGGTCAGGGGCCAGCTCGCCGATCAGGTCGGCCGCGTCGTCGGCGTCCATCTCCTCCAGCACGTCGGCGGCGCGCTCGGTCTCCAGGGAGGAGATCAGCTCGACCTGCTCGTCCTCGGGCAGCTCGCCCAGGGCGTCGGCCAGCACCTCGTCCGACAGCGCGCGGACCACGTCGGCGCGGCGGGCGGGGGACAGGTCGTGCAGCTCGCGGGCGATGTCGGCGGCTTTCATCTCCTCCATCCGGGCCACCAGCTGCTCGGTCTCCTGCCCGTGCTGCTGGCCGCCCACCACGACGTCGCGCCAGTCGACGATGGTGACGTGGCTGCGCCGGCGGAAGCGGCCGCCGGAGCGCTCGCGCACCGCCACCTCGGCCAGCTCCCACTCGCGGTTGCGCACCTCGCGCATGGAGACGTCGTAGACCACCTGCGGCTCGGGGTGTCCGCGACGGCGCACCGGCCGGTCGACCAGGTCGTCGACCACCAGCGTCTCGGCGTCGCGGCGGGAGAAGCGGCGGGTGTTGACCACGCCGGAGATGACCACCTGCACCGCGTCGACCGAGTGCACCCGCAGCATCGGCACGAAGATCCGCTGGCGGGCGAACAGCTCGACCACCAGACCGCGCACCCGAGGGGCCTGCCCGCCCGGACGGAACCCCACCACGACGTCGCGCAGCTTGCCGATCTGGTCACCGTCGGTGTCCACGACCGGCAGCCCGCGGATCCGCGAGATGAAGACGGAGGAGCCACTCACGTCCAGGACACTATCTCGCCCCAGCCGGCCGGCAGAGCGGTCGGCTAGATTGACCGCATGTCGCTGAACCAGCCGTCGATGGGCTCGCTCTTCAAGCTCAAGTTCCCCCAGTCGGTGCGGATCTACGACGAGTACGCGCAGGCCCAGAAGGCGGTCGACTTCCTGGCCGACCAGAAGTTCGCGGTGGAGAACCTCGCCATCGTCGGCACCGACCTCAAGTCGGTCGAGCGGGTCACCGGACGCCGCACCTGGGGCTCGGTGATCCTCCGCGGGGTCACCGCCGGCATCTCGGTGGGTCTGCTGTTCGGGCTGCTGTTCATGCTGTTCGTCCCGTCGCCGAACGCGCTGGTGGTGGTGCTGGTCGCGGTGCTGCTCGGCATCGTGCTCAACGTGGTCATGCAGGCGGTCGCCTACGGCCTCAGCGGCGGGCGCCGCGACTTCGAGTCGCTCAGCCAGACCGTCGCCACCCGCTACGAGCTCATGTGCGAGCACAAGGTGGCCCAGCAGGCGCGTGAGCTGCTCGACACCATGCCGGGCGAGCGCGCCCGGGCCTTCGAGTGAGCGGGGCCGCGCCACGGGCCCTGGCGGTGATGGGCCGCCGGGCCTGGGAGATGCAGTTCGACGACGCCCGGGTGGCCCGGTTCCGCTCCCTGGCCACGGTGCCGGCCGAGCCGTGGGTGCCCGACCTCGACAGCGCCGCGGCCGCCGACCTGGCTGCGACCGAGGTGCTGCTGACCGGCTGGGGCGCACCGGTCCTCGACGCCGCCGCACTGGAGCGGATGCCGCGGCTGCGGGCGGTGCTGCACTGCGCGGGCAGCGTCCGCGGATTCGTCACCGACGCGTTGTGGGAGCGCGGCGTCGAGGTGTCGACGAGCGCCGACCTCAACGCCGAGCCGGTGGCCGAGTTCACCCTGGCTGCGATCATCATGGCGGGCAAGAAGGCGCCGTTCCTGGCCGCCGACGCCCGCACCTCCCGCACCGACTGGTCCTACCGGCACGCCCGCGGCCGGCTGAGCAACTCCGGGCTCACCATCGGGCTGGTCGGGTTCTCCCGGGTCGGACGCCGGGTGGCGGCCCTGCTGCGCCAGCTGCACGACCCGACGGTGCTCGTCTGCGACCCCTACGCCGACCCCGACGAGGTGCGCGCGGCCGGCGCCAGCCTGGTCGGGCTCGCCGAGATGCTGCCGCGGCTGGACGTGCTGTCGATCCACGCCCCCGACCTGCCCAGCACCCGGCACATGGTCGGGGCCGAGCAGCTGGCCGCGCTGCCCGACCACGCCACCGTCATCAACACCGCCCGGGGGGCGCTGATCGACACCGCCGCGCTGGAGCGGGAGTGCGTCAGCGGCCGGCTGCACGCCGTGCTCGACGTCACCGACCCCGAGCCGCTGCCGGCGGACTCCCCGCTGTACGACCTGCCCAACGTGATGCTCACCCCGCACGTGGCCGGCTCGCTGGACACCGAGGCGCGCCGGATGACCGACGGGGCGCTGCAGGAGCTGGAGCGGCTGACCCGCGGCGAGCCGCTGGCCCGTCCGGTGCGGCGCAGCGAGCTCGCCCGCAGCGCCTGAGACGCCGACGGCCTACAGCCAGCGCTTCCGTTTGAAGTAGACCAGCAGCGCGAGCACCGAGCCGACCATCAGGGCCAGCGCCATCGGGTAGCCGAACCGCCAGCCCAGCTCGGGCATGAAGGTGAAGTTCATCCCGTAGACGCCGGCGATCAGGGTGGGCACGGCCACCATCGCCACCCAGGCCGACAGCCGGCGCATGTCCTGGTTGTCCACCGTGCTGGCCCGGGCCTGGGCGAACTGCAGGATCGAGGTGAGCACCTCGTCGAAGCTGAGGATGGACTCCTTGGCCTGCACGTGGTGGTCGGCCAGCTCGCGGAAGTAGGCCCGCGACTCCGGCGGCAGGGCCAGCTCCTCCCGGGTGGCCAGCGCCTGCAGGGCGGCGCCCAGCGGCACCACCGCCCGCTTGAACTCGATCAGCTCCCGCTTGAGCCGGTAGGTGCGGTTGACGTCGTCGCGGCTGTCGGGGGAGAACACTGCCTCCTCCACCTCGTCCACGTCCTCCTCGATGGCGGCGACGACCTCGAGGTAGGTGTCGATGACGAGGTCGAGGACGCCGTACAGCACCGAGGTGGGACCGTGCGCCAGCAGACCCGGGTCGGTGTTGACCCGGCGCCGGAGGTCGCCGAGGTGGCCGTGGCCGCCCCTGCGGACCGTCATCACGAAGTGCCGGCCGCAGAAGACCATGATCTGGCCGGTGTTGACCAGCTCGGAGCTGGCGGTGAGCTCGCCCTCGTGGTCGACGTAGGCGACCGTGGAGGCGACGACGAAGACGGTGTCGCCGAACTGCTCCACCTTGGAACGGGTGTGGCCCTCGACGGCGTCCTCGATCGCCAGCGGGTGCAGGTCGAACTGCTCGGCGAAGGTCTGCATGTCGGCGTCGCCCGGCTCGTGCAGTCCCAGCCAGACGAACCCGTGCCCCTGCTGGGCGTGCGCCGTCGCCTCGGCCAGGTCCGCGCAGTCCTGCAGCCGACCGTCGACGTACCAGCCCCAGGCCACCACGCCGTCGGGGGTGCGTCCCGGCCCGGATGCGGGGGCGGTCGCGGCGGTCTGCCGGAGCCGCGGTGTCCGGGCCGGGGAGCTCACCGCCCCCGCTCCAGCAGCGGCGCCATCCAGGACTCGACCTCGTCGGGGGTGCGGGGGAGGGCGGCCGAGAGGTTCTCGCAGCCGTCGGCGGTGATGAGGATGTCGTCCTCGATCCGGACCCCGATCCCGCGCAGCTCCTCCGGCACCAGCAGGTCGGTGCTCTTGAAGTACAACCCCGGCTCCACGGTGATGACCATGCCCTCGGCCAGGGTGCCCTCGCGGTAGTGCTCGGTGCGGGCCTGGGCGCAGTCGTGCACGTCGATGCCGAGGTGGTGGGAGGTGCCGTGCACCATCCAGCGTCGGTGCTGACCGCCGTCGGGGCCGAGGCTCTCCTCGGCGCTGACCGGCAGCAGCCCCCACTCCTCGAGGTGGCGGGCGATGACCGCGATCGCCGCCGCGTGCACGCTCTTGAAGGTGACCCCCGGGCGGGCGGCCGCCATCGCCGCCTCCTGGGCCTCCAGCACCGCCTCGTAGACCTTGCGCTGGGCGTCGGTGAAACGGCCCGAGACCGGCATGGTGCGGGTGATGTCGGCGGTGTAGAGGGTGTCCAGCTCGACGCCGGCGTCCAGCAGCAGCAGGTCGCCCTCGGCCAGCTCGCCGTCGTTGCGGATCCAGTGCAGCGTGTTGGCGTGGTCGCCGGCCGCGGCGATGGTGTCGTAGCCGACGGCGTTGCCGGCGTGGCGGGCGTGCAGGGCGAACACGCCCTCCACCCAGCGCTCCCCGCGTCCGCGCCGGACCGCCTCGGGCAGCGCGGCCACCACGGCCTCGAAGCCCTCGGCGGTGACCGCGCAGGCGGTGCGCATCTGCTCGACCTCGAAGGCGTCCTTGACCAGCCGCAGCTCGCTCAGCGCGACCGCCAGCTCCTCGTCGGCCTGCTGGGCGGACTCGGTCTGCTCGGTCTGGTCCTGCTGCTGGCTGGAGCGCTCGCGGATGGCGTCCACCTGGGCGGCCAGTGCCGGGTCGGCCTCCCGCAGCACCCGCAGCCGGACGCTGTCGGCCTCCTTGGCCAGCGCCTCGGCCAGCTCGCCGACCGGCACGCAGCGCAGCCCGGTGAGCTGCTCCATCTCCTCCAGCGACTCCCGCTGCCCGACCCACATCTCGCCGTAGCGGGCGTCGGCGTAGAACTGCTCGGCCTCCCGCGGGGCACGCGGCATGAAGTAGAGCACCGCCTCGTGGCCGTCGCCATCAGCAGCCGGCTCGAGCACGAGCACGGCGTCCGGCTCCCGGTCGGTGCCCAGACCGGTCAGGTGGGCGAAGGCCGAGTGCGGCCGGTAGCGGTAGTCGGTGTCGTTGGAGCGCACCTTCAGCCCGCCGGCCGGCACCACCAGCCGCTCACCGGGGAACAGCCGGGACAGCGCGGCGCGCCGGTCCTCGGCGGCCACCGAGGCGGGCAGCCGGTCCTTCGGGGTGGCGTCGTAGGGGGCCCACCCGGTGGGGATGAACGCCTTGAACGCGTCGGAGAAGGGGGTCTGGCGGTTGGGCAGCTTCGGTTGCTTCTCGCTCACTCCCGGCATTCTGCCACCGCCGGCTCCCCCTAGAGTGGGCGCGTGCGCGTCTCCACCGACCACCTGGACGACCTCTTGGCCGGATGGACGGCCCCGCGGCTGGCCGAGCGGCTCGGGCTGCGTCCCGACGACGCCGCCGACACCGCCGCACTCGTCGAGCAGGTGCTCAGCGACCCGGCCGCCCGCGACGTCGTCGCCGACCACCTGGCCGCCCTGGCCGGGGTGGTCGGCGACTTCGCCGAGACCCGCGGGTCGGTCTTCGGCGACGACCCCGCCCGGCTCGACCTGACCCGTCCCGACGGCACGACCGTGCAGGCCGGGCTGGCGCTGGTGGCCCTGCTGGCCGCGACCGGGGAGGTCCGGGCGTTCCACGAGCGGCACGGGATCGGCGAGGAGCAGACCTGGCGCACGCTGTCCGACCTGGGCCAGCAGGTGTGGGTGCACCGGCGCACCTTCGGCGCCTTCGGCCTGCACACCCACGAGTGGCTGACCTGGGCCTGGTCCGGCGCCCTGCACTGGCTCGGGCGGCTCCAGCTCAACCTGCGCCAGCGCACCGACGGGACGGGCACCGTCCAACCCGGCCGGTGGGTGCTGTCGGTGCACATCCCCGAGAGCGGACCGCTGAGCGCGGACGTCGTCGACGACTCCTTCGCCCGCGCCCGCGACTTCTTCGCCCGCCACCACCCCGACCACCGGGTCGAGGCGCTGCACTGCTCCTCCTGGCTGCTCGACCCGGCCCTGGCCGAGGGGCTGCCCGGCTCCAACATGGCCGCCTTCCAGCAGCGCTGGACGCCGACCGGGCGCAGCTGGCCCGGGAACGGCGACGCGCTCTTCTTCACCTTCCGCCGGCGCGGCGACGTCGACCTCGACACGCTGCCCCAGCAGACCAGCCTGCAGCGGCTGGTGGTGCAGCGGATCCGCGACGGCCGTGGCTGGCGCAGCGTCGAGGGCCACGCGGACCTCCCTGACCGTCGCCCGTCCGACCCGACCCCGGAGGCACGATGACCGAGCTCTACCTGGTGCGGCACGGGCAGACGGAGTGGAGCCGCGACGGCCGGCACACGTCCACCACCGACCTGGCGCTGACCGACGTCGGACGGCAGGAGGCCGAGGCGGTCCGCCCGCGGCTGGCGGGGATCGACTTCGGGCTGGTGCTGTCCAGCCCGCGCTCGCGCGCCACCGAGACCGCCCGGCTGGCCGGGTTCGACGAGGTGGAGCTGACCGGGGACCTGGTCGAGTGGGACTACGGCGACTACGAGGGCCTGACCAGCGCGACCATCCGCGAGGACGTCCCCGGCTGGACGGTGTGGACGCATCCCTCCCCGGGCGGGGAGACCGCCGAGCAGATCACGGTCCGGCTCGGCCGCGTGATCGAGCGGGTGCGCAGCAGCGGGGTGGAGCGGGCGATCTGCTTCGGCCACGGGCACGCCTCCCGCGCGCTGGCCCTGCTCTGGCTGGAGCTGCCGCTGGAGCGGGGGGACTCCTTCCCGCTCGAGACCGGCACCGTCTCGGTGCTCGGCGAGCACAAGGGCCTGCCGGCGCTGCGCAGCTGGAACGCCTGACCGCGGCCCGACCGCACTAGGCTGACCGCACTAGGCTGGCCGACCGTGCGAGGACGGGAACGGCGGATGGTGTTCTGCGCGACGGTGCCGCAGCGGTTGGAGCTGCTGGCCGCGGCCGGCACCCTGGAGGAGCTGGGCGGGCGGACGGCCACCGGGGCGCTGGCCCGCGGCCACGGGCTGGCCGCCGGCGCGACCGAGGAGCTGGACTACCTCGCCCAGGAGCTCGCCTCGCTGGACAGCCTGCTCGAGGGGGCCGCCCAGCGGGTGGTGCTGGCCGTCGACGCCGACGCCGAGGCGGTCGAGGTGGTGGACGAGCGCAGCGGGCTGGTCCGGCTGCGGCCCTTCGACTGGGAGCAGGTGACCGCGGTCTTCGTCGACGAGGCCGAGGCGCGACCGGCGGTCGAGCGGGCCCGGTCGGTGCTGGCCGACGACCCGGTCGCCCTCGCCGAGCCGCAGCGCCCGGGTCCCGTGGCCGAGCTGCTCGCCGAGCACCCCCTGCTGTGGTACCTGCCCACCGAGCTGGAGGCCGTCTCGGCGGTGCTGGCCCGCTGAGCCGGCGGCCCCGGCGCCGTGCCGCAGACAGCGGGGGTGCCGGGTGCCAGACTGAGCCCATGCCACGTTCGATCTGGAAGGGCGCGATCTCCTTCGGGCTGATCAGCATCCCGGTCAAGCTGTACGGCGCGACCGAGCAGAAGGACATCTCCTTCCGCCAGGTCCACCCCGAGGACGGGGGCCGGATCCGGTACAAGCGCGTCTGCGACGTGTGCGGCAAGGAGATCCCCTACGCCGAGATCGCCAAGGGCTACGAGACCCCCGACGGCCGGCTGGCGGTGCTGGAGAAGGAGGACTTCGACCAGCTGCCGCTGCGCACCACCAAGGCCGTCGACGTCGTGCAGTTCGTCGAGGCCGAGGAGGTCGACCCCACCTACATCGACCGCACGTACTTCCTCGAGGCCGACGGCCCCGGCGCGAAGCCCTACGTGCTGCTGCGCGACGCCCTGGTGCAGAGCGGACGGGTGGCCATCGTCAAGGTGGCGCTGCGCTCGCGGGAGACGCTGGCGATGATCCGGGCCAAGGACGACCTGCTGCTCATGCACACCATCCTGTGGCCCGACGAGCTGCGCAGCGGGGAGTTCGCCGCGCCGTCGGAGGAGATCTCGGTCAGCGACGCCGAGATCACCATGGCCGGTTCGTTCATCGACGCCCTCTCCGGCCCGTTCGAGCCCGAGCAGTACACCGACGCCTACCGCGAGGCGCTGGAGACGCTGGTGGAGTCCAAGCTCAGCGGCCAGGCCATGCCGACCGAGGAGGCCGACGCCGGTGGGGAGGCCGAGGTGGTCGACCTGGTGGCCGCGCTGCGGGCCTCGGTGGAGGCGGCCCGCAAGCGGCGCGAGGGTGGCGGCGGGTCCGCCGGCGACGGTGCCGCCGCGGCCGAGCCCGAGACCGGCGCCTCCGGTGGTCGGGGCAGCGGGAGCCGGACGAGCACCCGGAAGTCGGCGTCGTCCGGCGGCGGCACCGGGAAGAAGACCACCCCGGCGAAGAAGACGGCGGCCAAGACCACGGCGGCGAAGACCACGGCCAAGAAGACGGCGGCCGCGAAGACCGCCCAGCCCGCGGCGAAGAAGACCGGCACCCGCAAGAGCACGACGGCGGCGAAGAAGGCCAGCTGAGCTAGGGTCGCGGCCATGGATGCGCGCACCACCGTCCCGCCGGCCGTGAACGAGCCCGTCCGGGGGTACGCGCCCGGGTCGCCGGAGCGGGCCAGCCTGGTGCGCCGGCTGGAGGAGCTGGTGGCGGCCGGCCCGGTCGAGCTGACCGCCGCGATCGGGCCCGAGCGCCGGCTCGGCGGCGGCGAGGCGTTCGAGGTGACGATGCCCTCGGACCACCACCACGTGCTCGGACGGGCCCGGCACAGCGACCAGACCGACGCCCGCGACGCCGTCCGCGCCGCCACCGCCGCCGCGCCGGCGTGGGCCCGCACCAGCCTGGACGAGCGGGCCGCGATCTTCCTCCGCGCGGCCGAGCTGCTGGCCGGGCCGTGGCGTGACACCCTCAACGCCGCCACCATGCTCGGCCAGGGCAAGACGGTGCAGCAGGCCGAGATCGACTCCGCCTGCGAGCTGGTCGACTTCCTCCGCTTCAACGTCGCCTTCGCCGAACGGATCCACGCCGAGCAGCCGGTGTCCTCGCCGGGGGTGTGGAACCGGGTCGACTACCGCCCGCTGGACGGCTTCGTCTACGCCGTCACCCCGTTCAACTTCACCGCCATCGCCGGCAACCTGCCGACCGCGCCGGCACTGATGGGCAACACCGTGATCTGGAAGCCCAGCCCCACCCAGCAGCTGGCCGCCTCCTTCACCATGGAGCTGCTCACCGCCGCCGGGCTGCCGGACGGGGTGATCACCATGCTGCCCGGCGACGGCCTGGCCGTCTCGGAGGTGGTGCTGGCCGAGCCGTCGCTGGCCGGGCTGCACTTCACCGGCTCGGTGCCCACCTTCCAGCACCTGTGGCGCACCATCGGGGAGAACATCGCCGGCTATGCGAGCTACCCCCGGGTCGTCGGCGAGACCGGCGGCAAGGACTTCGTGGTGGTGCACCCCAGTGCCGACGTCGACGTGGCCCGCACCGCGCTGGTCCGCGGCGCGTTCGAGTACTCGGGGCAGAAGTGCTCGGCGGCCTCGCGGGCCTTCGTCGCCCGCAGCGTCTGGCAGCGGATCCGGGACGACCTCCTCACCCAGACCGAGGAGCTGACCGTCGGCGACGTCCGCGACCTCAGCAACTTCACCTCCGCCGTGATCGACCAGCGCGCCTTCACCCGGCTGGACGAGGCGCTGCGCCGGGCGCACGCCGACCCGGCGGTCGACGTGCTGGCCGGCGGCACCACCGACGACAGCACCGGCTGGTACGTCCGGCCCACCGTGGTGCAGTCCGACGACCCCACCCAGGAGGTCTTCACCACCGAGTACTTCGGGCCGCTGCTCGCGGTGCACGTCTACGACGACGGCGACTTCGAGCAGGTGCTGCACACCGTCGACACCGGCACCCCGTACGGGCTGACCGGCGCGGTCATCGCCGAGGACCGGGACGCGGTGCGGATCGCCAGCGAGCGGCTGCGGCACACCGCCGGCAACTTCTACGTCAACGACAAGCCCACCGGTGCGGTGGTCGGCCAGCAGCCCTTCGGCGGCTCGCGGGCGTCCGGCACCAACGACAAGGCCGGCTCGATGTGGAACCTCATCCGCTGGGTCAGCCCGCGGGTGGTCAAGGAGACGCTGGTGCCGCCGACCACGGTGGAGTACCCGCACATGGCACCGGAGACGGCGGACGCGGTCGACCCGGGGGAGGCCGAGTGAGCCGGGAGGCCGGTGTCGGCCGGCTGGTCACCACCGACGAGGCGGTGGCCGCCGAGCTGGCGGCGACGCTGACCGCGGCCGGCTACGCCGCCGACGCCGGCCAGGAGCCGACCGCCGACGGGCGCGGCTGGCACCAGGTGGTGCAGACCGACGCACCGGTGGACCTGCTGCGCGAGCTCGCCGCAGAGGAGGGGGTCGCGCTCGAGGTCGCCGACCCGATGTCGGGCGTCAGCGCCCCGGTCCCGACGCAGGACCGGAACGCCGACGGGGTCTGAGCCGGGTCAGCCGCGGGCCAGCCAGCGGCGGCCGACCTCCTCGTGGGTCTGCACCGCGGCCAGCACCGCCGGCGCCGCCGACTGCTCGAGCTTGCGCCCCAGCAGCGGGATGTTGACCTTGAGGTCGCCCGACATCTCGAACACCGACCCGCCACCCCCGGGGGCGAGCACGGCGCTGCCGTTCATCACCACCGGCTGACCCGGGACGGTGATCGAGACGGTGCCGCGCCGGCTGCCGTCGGCCTCGGCGGCGCCCCAGCTGATCTCCTCCACCACCTCCAGGGTGGGGCCGGTGAACTTGGCGGCGGCCGAGGGGGCCTCCAGCACACGGGTGGTGCGGGTGGTGGTGCCGTCGACGGCGACGCTGTAGGAGCGGGCGTCGCTGGCCTCGCACACCTCGTTCAGGTAGGCCTCGTCGGTCAGCATGGTGAAGGTCTCGGCGGGGTCGGCGGGGAACTCGGCACGCGTGGAGATGTCCATGGCCACATCATGCCGGGTGCCGTGCCGTCGGGGTGCGCGCAGCGCCCCCAGCCGTCCCGCGACGCCCCCCGGACGTCCCCTAGTGTGGGGGGTGGGGGCACGCCGCCGTGCCCGCGGACGGGTTCCACAGCGAGAGGGCCGGGCAGCGCAGTGACGACCACAGCAGCACGGGTTCAGGAGACGGCCGAGGAGCTGAGACGGCGCAGGGTCGCCGAGCTGGCCCGCCACGGTGCCCGGCTGGCGGAGTCGGTGGGTCAGGACCCGGCCCGCGCCGAGGAGTTCCTGCAGCACTACTTCCGCCATGTCGACGAGGGCGTGCTGCAGCGCGACGCCGACGACGTGGTCGGGCTGGTCGCCGCCCACTTCCGCGCCGCCGGCCGACGTCCCGGCGACACACCGGTGCTGCGGCTGTCCACCCCGCACCGCGAGGACGACGGCTGGGCCGCCCCGGGCGAGGCGGTCGTGCTGCAGCTGGTCAACGCCGACCGGCCCTTCCTGGTCGACTCGGTGACGATGGAGGTGATCCGCCAGGGCTGGGCGATCGGTGAGCTGTTCCACCCCCAGTTCTGGGTGCGGCGCGAGGAGGACGGTCGGCTGACCGACGTCCTGCACGGCGCCGAGGCCGCCACCGACTCCCGCGCCGTGGCCGAGTCCTGGATCCACATCGAGCTCACCCCCGGCAGCAGCCGCCGGATGACCGCCGACGACCTCGACCGGCTCCGCGACGGGCTGCTGCGGGTGCTGGAGGACGTCCGCGTCGTCGTCGACGACTACGAGCCGATGCAGGAGCGGGTCCGCGAGACCTGCGAGGAGCTGGCCGGACGGGCGATGCCGGTCAGCGACTCCGAGCGCAGCTCCTCGATCGAGCTGCTGCGCTGGCTCGCCGAGGGCCACTTCACCTTCCTCGGCTACCAGGAGTACCGCCTCGACGTCGGCGAGGCCAGCCGCCGCTACGTGCCGGTGCCGGGCACCGGGCTCGGGATCCTCTCCGACGGCAGGCCGGACCGCGAGGACGAGCCGCAGCGCTTCCACGCCAACCCGCCCACCGCCGAGCGGCCCGTGCTGGTGGTCGTCACCAAGGACAACGTGCGCTCCCGGGTGCACCGGCCCTCCTACCTCGACTACGTCGGGGTGCGGCTCTTCGACGCCGAGGGCCGGGTGCTGGGGGAGCGCCGCTTCCTCGGCCTGTTCGCCCACTCCGCCTACACCGAGCCGGTCACCCGGATCCCGGTGCTGAAGGAGAAGTCGGCCGAGGTGCTGGCCCGCACGGGCTACGCCGCCGACAGCCACGGCGGCAAGGCCGTGATGCGGGTGCTCAGCTCCTACCCGCGCGACGAGATGTTCCAGACCACCGCCGCCGAGCTCGCGCCGACGGTGGAGGAGATCTCCCGGCTGCGGGAGCGCCGCCAGGTGCGGCTCTTCGCCCGGCGCGACCCCTACGGACGCTACCTGTCCTGCCTGGTGTACTTCCCCCGCGACCGCTACACCACCGCCGTCCGGCTACGGATCGAGCGGGTGCTGTCGGAGGCGCTGCGGGCGGAGTCGGTGGGCTACCAGGCCACCGTCACCGAATCCGTGCTGGCCCGCCTCCACCTGGTGGCCCGGATGCCCGCCGACCGCCGCCTGGGGACCTACGACGTGCCGGCGCTGGAGCGGGCGCTGACCGACGCCACCCGGTCCTGGAACGACCTGCTCCTCGAGCAGGTCGCCGAGCACCCCGACCTGGTCGGCGTCCCCGAGCTGGAGCAGGTCTTCCCCGAGGGCTACAAGGAGGACTTCGCCCCGCGGCAGGGGGTGCTCGACCTCACCCAGCTGCTGACGCTGGACGAGCACCGCCAGATGGCCCAGGCGATGTACGTCCCCGACGAGCCCACCGACACCGCCGACCTGCGGCTCAAGGTGTTCCGCACCACCCCGATGCCGCTGTCGCAGGTGCTGCCGCACCTCAGCTCCTTCGGCATCGAGGTGCTGGACGAGCGGCCCTACGAGGTGCGGCTGCCCGGCGACCGCCGGGCCTACGTGCTCGACTTCGGGCTCCGGGTGCCCGGGGGTGCGGAGGCGCTGGACGAGCGCTGGCGCCCGGCCGACCGGGAACGGTTCACCGCCGCCTTCGCCGCCGCGCACAGCGGGCGCTGCGAGAGCGACCAGCTGAACCGGCTGGTGCTGGCCGCGGGGCTGGGCTGGGAGCAGGTGTCGTGGCTGCGGGCGATCTCGCGCTACCTGCGCCAGGGCGGGACCAACTTCAGCCAGAGCTACATCGCCTCGGCGCTGGTGGCCAACGTCGGGCTCGTCCGGTTGCTGGTGCGGCTGTTCGAGCTGCGCTTCCGCCCCCGCGAGGTCACGAGCGACCCGTCGACCCGCGACGCCGACTGCTCCCCGCCGGGCGAGGGCGAGGTCGCCGAGCTGGTCGAGCAGATCGGGGCCGGGCTGGACGAGGTGGCCAGCCTCGACCAGGACCGGATCCTGCGGGCCTTCCTCGCGGTGGTCCAGGCGGTGGTGCGCACCAACGCCTTCCGCGACGACGCGCAGGCGCTGGCGTTCAAGCTGCTGCCGGGCCGGCTGCGCGAGCTGCTGCCGGCGCCGCGGCCGGCCTTCGAGATCTTCGTCTACTCCCCGCGGGTCGAGGGCGTGCACCTGCGCTTCGGCGCGGTGGCCCGCGGCGGGCTGCGCTGGTCGGACCGTCCTGAGGACTTCCGCACCGAGGTGCTGGGGCTGGTCAAGGCGCAGATGGTGAAGAACACCGTGATCGTCCCGGTGGGTGCCAAGGGCGGCTTCTACTGCAAGCAGCTGCCCGACCCCTCCGACCGCCAGGCCTGGCTCGCGGAGGGGCAGGCCTGCTACCGGGTGTTCATCTCCAGCCTCCTCGACGTGACCGATGACATCAGCCTGGGCGACAGCGACGGCGGGGAGGTGCGCCACCCGCCGCAGGTGGTCCGCCACGACGCCGACGACCCCTACCTGGTGGTGGCCGCCGACAAGGGCACCGCCACCTTCTCCGACCTGGCCAACGCGATCTCGCTGGAGCGCGGGTTCTGGCTGGGTGACGCCTTCGCCTCCGGCGGGTCGGTGGGCTACGACCACAAGGGGATGGGCATCACGGCCCGCGGGGCCTGGGAGTCGGTGCGCCGGCACTTCCGCGAGATGGGGGTGGACTGCCAGCGCGAGGACTTCACCTGCGTCGGCATCGGCGACATGTCCGGCGACGTGTTCGGCAACGGCATGCTGCTCAGCGAGCACACCCGTCTGGTGGCCGCCTTCGACCACCGCCACGTCTTCCTCGACCCCGACCCGGACCCGGCGACCTCCTTCGCCGAGCGGCGCCGGCTGTTCGGGCTGGCGCGCTCCAGCTGGGACGACTACGACCGCGCGCTGCTCTCCGACGGCGGCGGGGTGTTCCCGCGGACGGCCAAGTCGATCCCGGTGCACCCCCGCGTGCGCGAGCGGCTGGGGCTGGCCGACGACGTCACCGCGCTGTCGCCGCCGGAGCTGATCTCGGCCATCCTGCGGGCGCCGGTCGACCTGCTGTGGAACGGCGGCATCGGCACCTACGTCAAGGCCTCCGACGAGACCCACGCCGAGGTCGGGGACAAGGCAGGCGACGCCATCCGGGTGGACGGCCGTGACCTGCGGGTGCGCTGCGTCGGCGAGGGCGGCAACCTCGGGCTCACCCAGCGCGGGCGGATCGAGTACGCCCGCGGCGGCGGGCGGATCAACACCGACTTCATCGACAACTCCGCCGGCGTGGACACCTCCGACCACGAGGTCAACATCAAGATCCTGCTGGATGCCGCCATCGCCGCCGGCACCCTCGCGGCCGAGGACCGCGAGCCGTTGCTGGCCTCGATGACCGACGACGTCGCGGCGCTGGTGCTGGAGCACAACTACGACCAGAACCTGGCGCTGGCCAACGGGCTGCACCAGGCGGTCTCGATGGCCCCGGTGCACGAGAGCTGGATGCGCCGGCTGACCCGGCTGGGTGTGCTGGACCGGCAGATCGAGTTCCTGCCCGACAGCGAGGAGATGGCCCGCCGGGTCGCCGCCGGGGAGGGGCTGACGGCACCGGAGCTGGCCACCCTGCTCAGCTACACCAAGATCTGGCTGGAGCGGGAGGTGCTCGGGACCGACCTGCCCGACGACCCCTACCTGGCCGATCGGCTGGTCCAGTACTTCCCGCCCCGGCTGCGCGAGGAGCAGGCGGCGGTGATGCCGGAGCACCGGCTGCACCGCGAGATCATCACCACCGTCGCGGTCAACCGCTTCGTCAACTCCGCCGGCATCACCGCGGTGCACCGGCTGGGCGAGGAGACCCAGGCCGCGCCGCAGGACGTCATCCGCGCCCAGCTCGCGGCCCGGGCCATCTTCTCCGCCGGGCGCCACGAGACCCAGTTGCGCCAGCTCGACCACCGGGTCGACGCCGCGTTGCAGACCCGGCTGCGGATCGAGCTGCGCACCCTGGTGGAGCGCGGCACCCGCTGGGTGCTCAGCCACCGGCGGGCGCCGATCGACGTCGCCGCGGTGGTCGGGCAGTTCACCGAGGGCGTGCAGCGGGTCCGGGAGGCGATGCCGCAGCTGCTGTCGGGCCGTGACGGCGAGGTCTACGCCCGTCGGCTCGAGGAGCTGCGCGGCCTGGGAGTGGGCGAGGAGCTCGCCGCGGCGGTCGCCGGCCTGCCCTACCTGCAGGGGGCGCTGGCGGTGGTGCAGATCGCCGAGCAGGTCGAGCGCGACCCGGTCGCGGTCGCGGGGGTGCACTACCGGCTGAGCGAGCGGCTCGGGCTGGACCGGTTGCAGCGGCGGGTGGCGGCGCTCCCGCGCTCGGAGCAGTGGGACGCGATGGCCCGCAACGCCCTGCGCGACGAGCTGGGCACGGTGCACAGCCAGCTGACCAGCGAGGTGCTGGCCCGCTCCGGCTCCGCCGACGGCGCCGAGGCCCTGGAGGCCTGGTGGCAGGCCAACCCCGGCGCCGAGGCCACCGTGGCCTCGCTGGAGGAGATCTGCGACGCCGACCCGACGCTGGCCCGGATGTCGGTGGGGCTGCGGATGGTGCGCTCGCTGCTGCCGACACCGTCCTGAGCCGGTCGGCGCGGTGCCGGGGCTGCGGGTCGGTCATGATGGCCGGGTGATCATCGACCTGCACACCCACTCCTCGGTCTCCGACGGCACCGACAGCCCGGCCGGGCTGGTGACCAAGGCGGCCCAGCAGGGGCTGGACGTGCTGGCGCTGACCGACCACGACACCTTCGACGGGCTGGACGAGGCCGAGCGGACCGCCGCCGAGGTCGGGATCGTGCTGCTGCGCGGGATCGAGATGTCCACCCAGCGGGACGGCCACAGCGTGCACCTGCTCGGCTACGGCCCCCGCGAGGACGACCCCGCGCTGGTGGCCGAGCTGACCCGGGTGCGCGCGGGCCGCGACGACCGGCTCGGCCCGCTGCTGGACCGGCTGGCCGAGCTGGGGATGCCGCTGACCGAGGCGCAGGTGCTCCTCCACGTCGGGCAGAGCCCCTCGATCGGACGTCCGCACGTGGCCGACGCGATGGTGGCCGCCGGTTACGTCGCCGACCGCGCCGAGGCGTTCGACCGGTTCCTGGCCGACGGCGGCCCCGCCCACGTGCCCCGCTACGCCACCCCGCTGGAGACCGCCATCGCGCTGCTGCGCGGCGCCGGCGCGGTCACCGTCATCGCCCACCCGTGGGGCCGGGAGCGGGAGCAGCAGCTGCCGGCGGAGGTGCTGGTGGAGCTGGCCGGCCAGGGCCTGGACGGCATCGAGGTCGACCACTTCGACCACCGGCCCGACCAGCGGGAGCGGCTGCACGCCCTCGCCGACCGGGCCGGTCTGCTGGTCACCGGCTCCAGCGACCACCACGGGCTGGGCAAGGTCGACCACGAGCTGGCCCGTCACACCACCGCGCCCGAGGTGTACGCCGAGATCCGCCGCCGGATGGCCGAGCGCCGCCGAGCCGGGCCGGGAGTCGACCGGCCCCCGGCTCAGGCGGTCTGACCGCGCTCGAAGTAGTCGACCAGGTCGGCCGGCAGCGGCGGGACGGGCCGGGCCGAGCCGTCGGAGCGCAGCGACTCGGTCGCCACCACCCCCGCCGCGACGGCCATCCGTGCCGCGACCGGGGAGGTCTGGGTGCTGCCGCCCTCGGTGGCGAACCGGAGGAACTCCGCGATGAGCCGCGGGTCGGCCCCGCCGTGGCCGCCCTCGGCCTCCTCGATGGGGAACGACTCGTCCGGGTCCGCGGCGCTGGCGTGCCGGCGGTTCCACAGCCCGATGGTGCCGCCTGGGCCGTCGCCGAAGTTCTCCAGCCGGCCCTCGGTGCCGATCACGGTGTAGTTGCGCCAGTAGTCGGGGGTGAAGTGGCACTGCTGGTAGGAGGCGAGCACACCGTTGTCGAGCCGCATGGTCATCATCGAGAGGTCCTCGACGTCGACCACCGGGTGCAGCCCGGTCTGGGCGGGAGGCGGCCAGGCGTCCAGGCTGTACCAGTCGTGCATCCGCTCCCCGGAGCGGTCGCGGCGGTCGGTGATGTCGCCGTAGACGGCCAGCTCGCCCATCGCCGAGACGGTGGTGGCGTAGCCGCCGGCCAGCCAGTGGATGACGTCGAGGTCGTGGGCGCCCTTCTGCAGCAGCAGTCCGGTGCTCCTGCTCCGGTCGGCGTGCCAGTCCTTGAAGTAGAAGTCGCCGCCGTGGCCGACGAAGTGCCGGCACCAGACCGCCTTGACCTGCCCGATCCGGCCCTGCTGGATGAGCTCGCGCATCTGCACCACCGCCGGCATGTGGCGCATGTTGTGCCCGACGTAGAGCCGGCTGCCGGTGCGCCGGGCGGTGCTGAGCATCTGGTCGCACTCGGCGACGCTGATGCCCAGTGGCTTCTCGCAGAACGCCGCGGCCCCGGCCTCCAGCGCGGCGAGGGTGGGGACGAGGTGGTGGTTGTCGGGGGTGGTGACGAGCACGGCGTCCAGCCCGAGGGCGAGCAGCTCGTCGAGGTCACCGGTGACCAGGGCGCCCTCGGGGAGGGCGGCGGTGGCGTCGGCGCGACCCCGTTCGGAGGTGTCGCAGGCGCCGACCACCTCGAACCCCTCCTCGGGCCGGTGCGCGTGGCGCCACAGCCCCGCCCGCAGTCCGAAGCCGATGATGCCGATGGTGACGGTCACGGTGACGCCCTTCCTGGGTGGGTGGTGCCCGTGGTGCGTCGCGGACGCCGTCAGCAGGGCGGTCATGGTGCCCCCGATCTTGTCACCTCCGGCCGGAGGCGCTCCGGTCAGGCCAGTGCCTCCGCCAGCCGCTGCAGGGTCTCCTCGCGGGCGGGGGTGCGGTCCAGCGGGTCGGCCGCGGCGGCACCGGCGACCGGGTGCACCATCACCTCGTCGACGCCGAACTGCGCGGCCAGCTCCCGCAGCCGCCCGGCCACCGTGGCGGGGTCGCCCACCACCCAGGGGACGCTCATCTGCGCGCCGAGCTGCTCGTGGGTCGCGCTCAGCTCGGTCTCGGCGGCCTCCTCCACGGTGGCCTGCGGGCCGAACCGGCCGCCGGTGCGCAGGGCGACCATGGCCAGCAGGTGCGGACGTGCCCGCCGCACGGCCTCGGCCTCGGTGTCGGCCACCACCACGTTGACGGTGAGGAAGGTGGTGGGGGAGCCGTCGTGGCCGGCCTGCTCCCAGCCCGAGCGGTACAGCTCGAGGGCCTCAGCCGTCCCCTGGCCGGAGAAGTGGTGGGCGAAGACGTAGGGCAGCCCCTGCTCGGCGGCCAGCCGCGCGGAGTAGTCGGAGGAGCCGAGCAGCCACACCGGCGGGCTGCCCATCGCCGACGGGGTGGCGCGCAGCGCCTGGGTGCGACCGGGACCGCCGCCGGGGCCGGGCAGGGTGATGGCGGCACCACCGGGGTGCATCATCGCCAGCACCTCGTGCACCGCCTGGCCGAAGCGCTCGACCGCGGCGGTCTCGTCCAGGCCCTGCCGCAGCACCCAGTTGGTGACGGGGTCGGTGCCCGGGGCGCGGCCGATGCCGAGGTCGATCCGGCCGGGGTGGGCCGCCTCCAGCAGGGCGAACTGCTCGGCCACCACCAGCGGGGCGTGGTTGGGCAGCATCACCCCGCCCGACCCGACCCGGATCTGCTCGGTGGCCGCCGCCAGCATGGCGATCAGCACCGGCGGGTTGGTCGAGGCGACCGCCTCGGTGTTGTGGTGCTCGGCCACCCAGAAGCGCCGGAACCCCAGCTGGTCGGCCAGCTGGGCCAGCCGGGTGGAGGCCTGCAGCGCCTGCCCGGTGGTCTGGCCCCGGCGGACGGGGATGAGGTCGAGGACGGAGAGCGCAGGCGTGGTCACACCAGGCCAACCCCGCCCGCCGAGGCCGCTATTCCCGGTGCGCGGCGGTCAGGACGCGGTGGCGACGACCGCCCCGACCGCGACCAGCGTGACCACCGCACCGACGCCCTGCCAGCGGCTCATCCGCTCGTGCAGGACGAGCCGGGCCAGCAGCACCGTGCCGACCGGGTAGAGGGAGGCCAGCACCGCCACCACCGGCAGCAGCCCGCCGGTGGTCGCGGTGGCGTAGAGCAGGATCGCGGTGGTGTCGAGCAGACCGACCAGGGGTACCGCCCCGGGCCGGGCGAGGCCGGGGCCGACCCGACGCCACAGCACGGCGGCGAGCAGCAGCAGGAGGACGAGCTGGCTGCTCCGCTCCAGCGCCACCGCCCCGAGGGCGCTGCCCTCGCTGGCGCGATCCAGCAGCGTGAGCGCCGCACCCATCCCCAGCGCGGCCCCGATAGCGCTGGCCACGCCGGCGCGGCTGACCCGCATCCCGGGCCCGCCCGGTGCCCGGGCGGTGAGCACGCACCCGGCGACGGTGACCGCGAGGGCCAGCAGGGTGGGCCCTCCGGGCCGCTCGCCGGACAGCGAGCCCCAGACCACGGGCACCACCGCGCTGGTCGCGGCGATGGGCGCGACGACCGACATCGGCCCGATCGCCAGGGCCCGGTAGAGGAGCGCGAGCCCGGTGAGGTTGACCACCGCCCCGACCACGGCGAACGGCCAGTCCGCACCGACCGGTGCGGGTCGGAGCCCGAGCACCAGGACGCCGACCAGCAGCACGCTGGCGGCCCGGGTCAGCAGCATCACCGACAGCACGGGCCGTCCGCGGGAGGCCAGCCCGCCGAGGGTGTCGCTGGCGCCCCAGACCGCCGAGGCCCCGAGCGCCAGCAGGACTGGCGTCAGCTGCTCTGCTCCTGCCCGGCGGTGGTCTGGCCGTCGCCGCCACCGCCGCCGCGACGACGACGCCGGCGACGCCGCGGCGCCGACCCCTCGGCCGTGCCGTTGGGCGAGCTCTGCGGGCTGCTGGGTGAGCTCTGCGGGCTGCTGGGTGAGGTCTGCGCGGACGTCGGGGCGCTGGCGGCACCCTCGCGGACGACCTCACCGTTGTGGGTGCGGCGCCGGCTGCGCTGCCGGCGCGGACGCGGCTCGCGCGGGCGCTCCCGCTCGGCCGGGGCCGGCGGGCGGCTGCCCTCGGGCCGGTCCTCGACCTCCTTGGGCGGGGCGACCCGGCTCTTGGCGCCGGGGTCGATGCCGTGGTCGGTGAACAGGTGCGCGGAGGTGGAGTAGGTCTCCACGGGGGTCTCGAAGGACAGCCCCAGCGCCTTGTTGATGACCTTCCACCGGGTGACGTCGGCCCAGTCGACGAAGGTCACCGCGACACCGGTGGCCCCGGCCCGGCCGGTGCGCCCGATCCGGTGCACGTAGGTCTTGTCGTCGTCGGGGCACTCGTAGTTGATGACGTGGGTGACGCCGGTGACGTCGATGCCGCGGGCGGCGACGTCGGTGGCCACCAGGACGTCGACCTGGCCCTCGCGGAAGCGGCGCAGCGACTTCTCCCGCTGGCTCTGGTTGAGGTCGCCGTGGATCGGGGCGGCGGCGAACCCGCGTCCGGCCAGGTCCTCGGCCACCCGCTGGGCGGTCCGCTTGGTGCGGCAGAAGATCATCATCTTCTCCCGGCCCTCCGCCTGCAGGATGCGGGCCACCACCTCGGGCTTGTCCATGTCGTGGGCCTGGTAGACGAACTGGGTGGTCGCCGGGACGGTGGTGGTGTCCTCGGCCGACTCCGCGCGGATGTTCATCGGCTGGTTGAGGTGGCGGCGCGAGAGACCGACGATGGCCGACGGCATGGTGGCCGAGAAGAGCATCGTCTGGCGCCGGGGTGGGGTCTGGGCGAGCAGCTTCTCCACGTCGGGCAGGAAGCCGAGGTCGAGCATCTCGTCGGCCTCGTCCAGCACCAGCATGCGGATCTGCTTGAGGTTGAGCGCGCGCCGCCCGACCAGGTCGAGCAGCCGTCCCGGGGTGCCGACGACGACGTCCACGCCGGCGGCCAGGGCCTCCAGCTGGGGCTCGTAGCCGACGCCGCCGTAGACCGTCAGCACCCGGGCCCGGCGCACGGTCGAGGCGGTGCTGAGGTCCTTGCTCACCTGGGAGGCGAGCTCGCGGGTCGGGCAGACCACCAGGGCCTGCGGGGCGCCGGGGATGCCCAGGTCGGCGTAGCCCGGCTCGTCGGCGAGCACCACCCGCTGCAGCAGGCTGATCCCGAAGGCCAGCGTCTTGCCGGTGCCGGTGCGGGCCTGGCCGATCATGTCGTGACCGGCCAGCGCCAGCGGGATCGCCATCTCCTGGATCGGGAAGGGGTGGCGGATGCCGACCCGCTCGAGGGCGGCCACGATGTCCTCGTGCACCCCCAGGTCGGCGAAGGTGTCGCGGTCGTCGGCCGACGGCTCGTCCCCGCTGGAGTCGACGACCACGTCGTCGGCGGTGGTGGCCACCACGGTCACGTCGTGCCCGGAGACGGGGAGTGGCCCGGGATGCCCGGGGACGGGCTCGTGCTCGGGGTGCTCGGCGGTGCTCAGGTTCTCGTCAGTCAGCGTCTTCAGCCTTTGTGCGACCGGTCTGGTGCCGGTTCTCGGGTACCCGGTCGGCACGTCACCGCGCGCTCGGACGAGGACGTCGACGGCTCGCGGCGGTGCCGGATCGGGGACGCACCGGTGTGCGTGCCGCCGTCGAGTCTAGCGGTTGGTCAGGAGGCGAGCCCCAGCGCAGCCATCCGCTCGGTGTGGCGCTCCACCAGCCGGGTGAACATCCGCGCGATCGCGGTGAGGTCCATCCCCGGCCGGGCCGGCGTCCCGGCGAGCAGACCGGTGAGGTCCTCCCGCTCGGCCGCCACCCGCTGGGCCTGGCTGAGCGCCTCGCCCACCAGCCGCCGGCCCCACAGCGCCAGCCGACCCGCCACGCGGGGGTCGTCGGCGATCGCGGCGCGGACGCGGTCGACCACGTACTCCGCGGTGCTCTCGTTGGCCAGCACGGCGTGCACACAGGCCCGGGTCCCGCCGTCGACGTAGGCGGCGACCTCGCGGTAGAAGTCGGCGGCGAAGCCGTCCCCGACGTAGGTCTTGACCAGGCCCTCCAGCCAGGAGCGCGGCGCGGTGAAGGTGTGGAAGGTGTCGAAGGCGGCCCGGAACGGGGCCATCACCTCGACCACGTCCGCGCCCAGCCCGGCGACGTGCTCGGCCACCTGGTCGAAGTGCTCCAGCTCGGCCCGGGCCATCGCCGCCATCCGCACCCGGTCCTGCAGGGTGGGCGAGGTGGCGGCGTCGGCCGCCATCCGCTCGAAGGCGCTGAGCTCGCCGTAGGCCACCACGCCCAGCAGGTCGAGGGTGCCGCGGCGGTGCGCCGCCGCGGCGTCCGCCGTCGGGTCCGTCCCCGCGGTCACCGGCTCAGACGGCGCCGAAGCCGACCCGGCGCGCGTTCTCCTCGCCGATCTCGACGTAGGCGATACGGGCGGCGGGGATCAGCACCCGACGGCCCTTGGTGTCCTGCAGGGCCAGCAGCGAGTCGTCGGCCAGCGCCTTCTCCAGCTCCGCCTGGACCGCCTCGGCGGTGCTCTCGGACTCGACGGCGACCTCGCGCCCGATGTGCTGGATGCCGACCTTGATCTCCACCGTGTCCTCCTGAGTGTGGTTGGGCCCTCAGCCTGCCACGCGACCGGCGGCGCCCGGGGCGGTGTTCGCCCACGGCGCAGCCGGGCTCAGGAGGCGTCCTCGCCCTCGCCCGCGGTGGTGCGCCGGACCACCATCCGCGTCCAGGCACCGAGGTAGATGCACTCGTCGGGCCCCACCTCGACCCGCTGGCCGACCGGGACCGGGTGCTCGGGCAGCGGACCGCTGGCCGGGCCGACGAAGGTGCCGTTGGCCGAGCCGAGGTCCTCCACGAACCAGCGGCTGCCGTCGGTGGTCAGCTGGGCGTGGCGTCGGCTCACCCCGGAGTCGGCCTCGCAGGCGATGTCGGGGTGGATGCCGCGGCTGCGCGAGACCCGTCCGACCAGCAGCGAGCGGTCGCGCAGCACCACCACCTCCGGCGGTCCGGGCGAGGGCATCGGGTCGGCGCTGTTCTGCAGGGCGTACCAGTCGGGGTCGATCCACAGCTCGGCGACCCAGCCCGACGCCGCACCGGCGGCCGGGGCTGCGGCCGGTGCCGGGGCGTCCGCGGGTACCGCCCCGGTCGGGGCGTCCGCCCGTGCCCCGCTCGGCGCGCCGAGGCCGGGGGTGACCGCGGTCTGGTCCGCCGTGACCGCGGCGCGCTCCTGGCCGCGCTCCTCCGCCGGCTCCTCCTCGCCCGGCACCCCGGCATCCACGGCGGGCATCGGCTCGGTGGTCGGTGGCTCGGCCGGTGGTGCGCCGGTGCCGGTGGTGATGTCGTGGCCGCAGACCTCGCAGTACCGGGCGTCGGCCGCGTTGCCGGCCGAGCAGTGCGGGCAGGTGCGCCCACCGGCCGTCCCCGGGACGTCGGACGGTGCGGGGGTGGACGGTGCGGGGGTGGACGGTGTGGGGGTGGTGGCCCGGACCGGCACGCCGCAGACGTCGCAGTGGTCCTCGGCGGTGGTCAGGTGGCCTCGGGGGCAGGTGGTCATCTCAGCTCCGGATCCGGCTCGGTCCGTCCGTCGGGCAGGACTGGTCGTGGTGGACGTGGGTCCCGAACCGGGCCATGGTGCTCCTAGCAGTCGGTTGGCCTCAGTATGCCGAAGCCGCCGCCGTGGCCGGCAGGACGTCCCCCACCCGGGCCAGCGCCACCGTGACGTTGTCCTGCCCGCCCTGCTCGTTGGCCCATCCCACCAGCGCACCGGCCAGCTGCAGCGGGTCGCGGTGACCGGCGGCCACCAGCTGCCCGACCAGCTCGTGCACCCGGTCGGCGCGGGAGACGTAGTTCCACAACCCGTCGGAGCAGACCAGCACCCAGCCGGGACGGTCCAGCGGGAGCGAGCCGGTCAGCGCCATGGTGTCGGGGGAGTCCGAGCCCAGCCAGCGGGTGATGGCGTGCGCCCCCGCACTGCTCTCCGCCACCTCGCGCTCCACGCCGGCGGCGATCCGGATGGCGGCCACCGAGTCGTCGACACCGAGCTGCTCACCCGGTCCGCCGTCGGGCAACCAGTAGACGCGTGAGTCGCCGACCAGCCCCCACACGCAGAGGTCGTCCTCGACCACGGCCGCGGCGAAGGTGCAGGACGGGGCGTTGTCGCCGTCGGGGTCGGAGCCGTCCACCACCGCACGCAGCGCGGCCTGCCCGCCGTCGACCATGGTGGCCTCCATCGCCGCCGCCCGGCTGTCCGGGGTGCCGAGCCCGACCGGACGGTGCTGGTCGAGCAGGTCGCGGGCGGCGGTGGCGGCGGCCAGCGAGGCGCGGTCGGAGTCGGGGGCGGTGGAGACGCCGTCGCAGACCACCAGCACGGCCCGGCGCACCGGCGCGTCCTCGCCGGCCAGCGCCATCGCGTCCTCGTTGCGGGAGTGCCGCCGGCCGCGGTCGCACACCCCGGCGACCCAGGACGTCGGCCGGGCGGTGAAGTGGTCCCGGGACGGACCGGCGGGGGTGCCGCAGGTCGGGCAGGAGCCCTCGGCGCCCACCTGCCCCCCGCACCCGGCGCAGACCGGTGCGGGGCCGACCGCGGGCCGTTCGTCCGCCGGCGCATCGGCCTCCTCTGAGCGCACCGACTGGCTGAGGCTGACCGGGATCTCCCGGCCGACCTCGACCGGGGCCGCCTCGGTGGGGGACAGGGCACCCCCGCAGGCCTCGCAGAAGCTGTCGTGCGGCTCGACCGCGGCGCCGCACGCCGGGCACCGCGGGGAGGTGCTGTCCCCGCCGCCGGTCGCACCGGCGGCCGTCACGACCACTCCTGCCCCGGCGACCCGGGCCCGCGCCGCTGCTGCTGTCTCGTCATGTCCTCGACCACTTCCTGACCTGGTTGGCGATCTCGACCAGCCGGACCCGCTCGGCGCGGTCCGACGCGCGTCGGGCCATCGAACGATAGGTGCTCTCCAGCCCGTCGCGCAGCCCGGCCTCGGTGGACAGCCAGGGCCCGACCGGCACCGGCGCCCGGCGGTCGTCGCCGTGACGGCGCAGGTGCAGGGCGGCGTTGAGGACGTCCAGGGTCAGCCGGTCCCGCTCGGCCTCGCCGAGCCCGGCCGTCTCCAGGCTGCGCATCGCCTCGGCGTAGTCGTCCATGGTGCGTCCGAGCGCCACCAGGTGCTGGGCCCGCAGCCGGCGCGACTCGGTGTAGCCGCGGCTGCTCTGCGGCACCAGGTCGAGGGCCTCCAGCGAACCGGCGAGGTCGCCGGCCCGGGCGCGGATCCGGGCCAGCCCGAAGGCGGCCGGGGAGACGTAGTTGGCGTCGGTGCTGGCGCAGCGCCGGTACAGCGTCTCGGCCAGGTCGCTGTCGGGGCCCTGCTCGCAGGCCAGCGCCAGCGCGAGCTTGGGCGCCAGCTCGCCGGGCACCTGGCCGTAGACGGCGTTGAAGGCGGCGGTGGCCGCCTCCCAGTCCCCGGCCTGCACCGCGCCGAGGCCGGACACCCAGACCGCCCGCCACTCCCACGGGTCGCGCGTCAGCAGCTCGGCGACCTGCTCGGCCAGCAGCTCCCGGTCGCCCAGCTGGAGCGCGCACCGGGCGAGCTGCAGCAGCACCTCCGCGCTCGGCTCCGGCGCCGAGGTCTGCAGCAGCCGCAGCCGCTCCCGCGGGTCGGGCAGGTCCACCGTCTGCAGCCAGGTGTGCTGCGGGTCGGTGGTGTCGGGGCGCAGCTGGGGCAGGTCCTCCCAGCCGAGGGTGTCGGAGCTGGCGTCGGGGGCCTCGAAGAGCATCGAGGCCGCCGACGTGCGCGCCGTGCCCGGGGTGCGGGCGCCGACCTCCTCGCGCAGCAGGCCGAGCAGCTGCACCCGCAGCTCGTCGGCGGAGCCGAACCGGTCGTCGGGGTCGGGGGCGCAGCAGCGGCTGAGCAGCCGGTACAGCGAGTCGTGCTGCTGGAACAGCGGGGTGTCGGCCGGCGAGGGCAGGCTGAACTGGTAGGTGGTCTGGTAGCCGCGCAGCTCCGCGCAGAGCACCATCAGCGTCCGGCCGATGGTGTAGATGTCGGAGGCGACAGTGGTGCCCTGGGTGGCGACCTCGGGGGCCTGGTAGCCCACGGTGCCGTAGATGGCCGAGTCCTGGTCGTCGATCCGGCGCACCCCGCCGAGGTCGATGAGCTTGAGCGCGTCGCCGACCTGCACCACGTTGTCGGGTTTGAAGTCGCAGTAGACCAGGCCCAGGTCGTGCAGGTACTGGAAGGCCGGCAGCACCTCGAGGATGTAGGCGATGGCCTGGTCGGGCGGCAGCGGGTCGTAGAGCCCGCCGTTGGCCCGCATCCGGTCCTTGAGCAGCTGCTTGAGCGAGCGTCCGCCGACGTACTCCATGACGATGTAGCCGGCGCCGTCGTGGGTGACGAAGTTGTAGATCTCCACGATCAGGGGGTGCTCGACCTGGGCGAGGAACTGCGACTCCGAGATCGCCGCGGCCAGCGCGTCGGCGTCGCCGGAGTTGAGCAGGCCCTTGAGCACCACCCAGCGGTCGGAGACGTTCTTGTCCCGGGCCAGGTAGATCCAGCCCATCCCGCCGTGGGCCAGGCAGCCGGCGACCTCGTACTGCCCGGCGACCAGGTCGCCGGGGGCGAGCTTGGGCGTGAAGGAGTAGGGGCTGCGGCAGCGCGGGCAGAAGCCCTCCGGACGTCCGGGGCGGCCGTCGCGGGACCGTCCGACCGGTGCGCCGCAGCTGGGACAGGTGCGGCGCCGCTCGGGCACCGAGGGGTTGACCAGCACCGCCGCCGAGGCGTCCACCACCGGCGCCGGCGGCACCTGGGTCAGGCCGGCGCCGATCCGGGCGTGCCGCAGCCGGCCCGAGCCGCCGGACCGGCGGGTGGCCCGGCTGCCCGAGCTGCGGGCGCGGGCCGAGCCGAGCTGGGTGGTCCCCAGCCGGGCGGAGCTGCGGCTGCCGCTCGAGCCGGAGCCGTCGCCGACCGGACCCGGACCGCCGAGCGGTCCGCTGACCGGGGAGGCGACCGGGTGCGGCTCGAGGGCCCCGGGCGCCGGGGGTCCGGGTGCGTGCGGTCCGGGGGCGCGCCGCGGCGAGGACGGCGCGCGGACGCGCGTCGGCGTCGACGGGTCGGCTGCCGCTGCCGCCGACGGCAGCGCCGGGCTGCCGCACACGTCGCACCAGCCGTCGACGACGGTGCCGGTGCAGCCGGTCCGGGCGCACCTCATCGGGCCACCTCCTCCTGCTCCACCACGGCGGCCCCGACCGCGGCCACGGTCGGGGGCCAGGTCGGTGCGCTCGCGCTCACCGGCCGTACACCTGGTCCGGCGGGTCGGGTGCCTCGCCGAGGGAGGGACGCAGCCAGCGGTCGTAGCTGTCCTCCCAGCTGCCGTCGGCGATCCGGTCGGCCAGCACCCGGTTGGTGAAGGCGACCAGGTCGGTCTGCTCGGCGTTGAAGCCCAGGCCGTAGGGCTCCGCCGACAGCGGCTCCATGTCGAGCACCTCGGCGTAGGGGTCCTGCACCACCAGCCCGGCCAGCACCGTGTCGTCGCCGGTGATGGCGTCGACCTCGCCGGACTGGAAGAGGATCAGGCACCCCGTGTGGTTGGCGGCCGCGACCGCCTCGGCCTCGGGCAGCTCGGTGCGCAGCCGCTCGAGGCTGGAGGTGCCCTCCGGGGCGCAGACCCGGCGTCCGGCGAGGTCGTCGGGGCTCGCGATGCCGGAGCTGGTCCGGGCCAGCACCTTCTGCCCGGAGCGGTAGTACTCGGCGGAGAAGGCGATGGACTCCCAGCGCTCGCAGGTGATCGTCATGTTGCGCGCGACCAGGTCGACCTCCCCGGACTCCAGCACCGGGATCCGCTCGGCGGCGGTGATCACCCGCAGCTCGTAGGCGTCCTCCTCGCCGAGCAGGGCCTCCGCCACCGCCTTCACCAGGTCGATGTCGAAGCCCTCGATCTCGCCGGTCGTGGGGTTGCGCGAGCCCATCAGGTAGGTGTCGGCCGAGACCCCGGCGACCAGCCGGCCGCGCGCGGCGATCTCGGCCATGGTCGAGCCCGCCGGCATCTCGCCGGGTTCGGGGTTGCTCCGCGGCGGGGCGTAGCTGGCCAGCGGGTCCTCGCAGTCCGGCGCGCTGCGGGGCGAGGTGCTGGGAACCGGGGTGGGGGTCGGGCTGGCGGGCGGAGCTGGCACCGGGGTGGGTGCGTAGGCCGGCGCGCACGCGGTGAGCAGCAGCGCGAGCAGGATCGCGGCCGGTCGGCCGCGACGCCGGGCCGGCCGGTTCACAGGAACTCCCGTCGGCGTTGCTCCAGGCCGGCCAGCACCGCCGTGCCGGCCCCCAGCACCAGCAGACCGGTGAGCCCGGCGGCGATCACCAGTCCGAGGGTCTGCCCGCCGAGCCGGTCGACCACCTGCACCACGTCGCCGCCGAGCACCGGGGCCAACCGGTCCTGGAACTCCTGGGCCGTGCGGTTGGACGGGCCGTCGGCGGTGGCGGCCTGGACCGCCGCCGCCCAGTCGCCGGCGTCGTCCAGCGTCCGGATCCCGGCGTGGGCCTCGACGTGGCGCTGCCAGGCCGCGGCCAGGTCGGGGGTGCCGGCCTGCTCGAGGGCGTCGGCGACCGCGTCGGCCTGCTGCTGCCAGGCCTCCTCGAACGCCCCACCCGAGCCGCGGGCGACCAGGGTGAGGCTCTCCAGCGCCTTGGCGTCCAAGGCACCGGCGCGGGCGGCCGAGAGGTGGCGGACGGTGCTCAGCTCGGCCCGTTCGAGGTCGTCGACCCGGCTGGAGACCGCGGCCAGCGTGCCGGCGGCCACCGCGGTGGCGACCAGCACCAGCACCGCGGCCGCCACCAGCCCGAGGTTGAAGGTCCGGTGGAACCGGCGGGCCAGCAGGATGCCGGCCACCGCCAGCACGGCCAGGGTCGACGTCCCCGCCACGACCACGAGCAGCACCGAGCCGCTGCGCGCCTCGGCCACCAGGCGTCCGGTGTTCGCCCGCGCGGCCGCCTCCAGCGCGGGCACCGCGGTCTCCCGCAGGCGGGTGCTGGCCTGGCCGAGGTAGGACGCCCCGACCGGGTAGCCCTGGCGGTTGTTGGCCCGCGCCTGCGCGGCGGAGGCGGCGTAGCGGGTCAGCTCCGCGGCGACCACCTGGAGCGCCTCCTGGTCGGCCGGCTGGGCCCGGCCGGCCTCCACCAGCAGCGTGCTCGCGTCGGCGAGGGCCTCGTCGAACTGGCGGCGCGAACCGGCGTCCTCCAGGCCGGCGACCAGGAAGGCGTTGGTGGCCAGCGCGTCGGCCCGCAGCAGCTGGGACTCGATGTTCTGCACCCGCACCAGCTGCTCGGCGTTGTGCCCGGCCCGCTGCATGGCCCCCGCGGTCTGCACCAGCACGGTGGCGACGGTCAGCCCGAACAGCAGCACCACCGTCGTGCACAGCGTCATCAGGGCCACCACCAGTCGCGGGGAGCTGATCGTCTGCAGCCGGCTGCCGACCCCGCGGGTGCGCCCGGGCTCGGTGATCACCCGCGGCGGCACCGGCGCGGGGCGGCTGGGGAAGGCCACCCGCTGCTGGAGGTAGTCCGGCACGCTGGTCAGCGCCGGAGGCGGCGGGACGGCGCGGGTGCTCGGCACGGTCGTCGGTGCGGTGGGGGAGCCCGGCGCGGTCGGGGCCGTCGCGGCCCGCCGCGGGGTGGGACGCGCCGAGGGCTGGTGCTGGCTCACCCGCGCTCCTCCTCCCCGCCCGGCTCCGCGCCCGGCTCGTCGTGCCCGCGCACAGTGTGCCGCAGGGGCTCAGCCGGCCGTGGTGCGTGGGAAACCGCGGATGCCCCGCCAGGCCAGGCTGCTGCCCAGCTCGACGGCCCGCTCCTGGCTGATCTGGCCCGGTGCGGCCGCCCAGAACCGGGCGCTCGTCTCGGCCATCCCGATCAGCGACAGCCCGAGCAGTTCGGCCTCGGCCACCGGCAGGTCGGTGTCGGCGGCGATCACCGCGCCGATCAGCGCGGCCAGCTCGGTGTGCACCGCGCGGATCCGCAGCTCCACCTCCGGCTCGGTGCGCAGGTCGGACTCGAAGACGAAGCGGAAGCTGCGGCGCTGCTGGGCCACGAAGCCGAAGAAGGCGCCCATCGCCGCGGCCACGCGGTCGCGGTTGTGGGTGCTGGAGGCGACCGCTCCGGCGACCAGCTCGACCAGCTCCGAGCAGGCCCGGTCCAGCAGCGCCAGGTAGAGCTCCAGCTTGGAGGAGAAGTGCTGGTAGAGCACCGGCTTGGACACCCCGGAGGCGACGGCGACCTCGTCCATCGCGACGCTGTGGTAGCCGCGGGTGCTGAACACCTCGTAGGCCGCGTCGAGCAGCTGGGCCCGGCGCTGGTCGCGGGGCAGGCGCTGGGCTCGTGCGGTGTCCATCGGAGCAGGGTATCCGCACCGTCGGCGGCCCGGCGTAGCGTGGGATCCGTGCACCTGGAGAACATCGTCCTCGACGCCGTGGACCCGGCCGCCCTCGGCCGGTTCTGGGATGCCGCGCTCGGGTTGGAGCCGCTGGGCGACGAGCCTGGCGGGCACGAGTCGCGGCTGCGGGTGCCCGGCGGACCGACCCTCGACCTGTGCCTGCAGCGGGTGCCCGAGCCGCCGTCGGAACCGCTGCGGCTCCATCTCGACCTGGCCGGCGGCGACGACCCGGAGGCCGTGGTGCGCCGCCTGGTCGACCTGGGCGCCCGACCCCTGGACATCGGCCAGGGCCCCGACGTCCCGTGGACGGTGCTGGCCGACCCCGAGGGCAACCCGTTCTGCGTGATCGGCCCACGCACCCGGCACGCCGGGGCTGGACCGCTGGGGGAGATCCCGCTCGACTCCGCCGACCCCGAGGTCGACCTGCGGTTCTGGTCGGCGCTGACCGGCTGGCAGCGCTGGACCGGGCCCGGCTCGGAGGGGGAGTGGCTGCTGCGCCACCCGTCCGGACGCGGGCCGCTGCTGTCGTTCTGCCCCGAGCCGGCGGCCAAGCAGGGCAAGAACCGGATGCACCTGGACGTCCGGCTGGAGACCGGCGACGACCCGGTGGAGGTCGGGGCCCGGGTGCTCGAGCTGGGCGGCAGCCGCTTCGAGCACGACTGGGGCGAGCTGCCGTGGAGCTGCTGGCGCGACCCGTCGGGCAACGAGCTCTGCCTGCTGCCCGCGCGTAGTCTCTGACCCGGCCCCAGCGTCCGCGAGCCGATGGAGGAGGAGCCGATGACCGCGCCCAGCCGCGACCTCGCCGAGGGGTCCCTGCCACCCCTGGTGGAGCCGACCGCCGAGCTCACCCCGGCCGAGCTGGTGCGCTACGACCGGCACCTGCTGCTGCCCCAGATCGGGCTGGTCGGGCAGCGCCGGCTGAAGAGCGCCCGGGTGCTGGTGGTCGGGGCGGGCGGCCTCGGCTCGCCCGCGCTGGCCTACCTGGCCGCCGCCGGCGTCGGCGTCCTCGGCATCGTCGACGACGACCGGGTGGAGGTGTCCAACCTGCAGCGCCAGATCGTGCACGGCCAGTCCGACGTCGGCCGGCACAAGGTGGACTCCGCGGTCGACTCGGTCGCGGAGTGGAACCCCCACGTGGAGGTGCGGGCGCACCGCGAACGGCTCACCCGCGACAACGCGCTGGAGCTGGTCGGCCAGTACGACCTGGTGCTCGACGGCACCGACAACTTCGCCACCCGCTACCTGGTCAACGACGCCTGCGCGCTGGTCGGCGTGCCCTACGTGTGGGGCTCGATCTTCCGTTTCGACGGCCAGGTGTCGGTGTTCTGGGCCGGGCACGGGCCGTGCTACCGCTGCCTGTTCCCCGAGCCGCCGCCGCCGGGGATGGTGCCCAGCTGCGCCGAGGGCGGGGTGCTCGGGGTGCTCTGCGCCGCGGTCGGCTCGGCCCAGGTCGCCGAGGCGGTCAAGCTCATCACCGGCGCCGGGCGGAGCCTGGTCGGACGGCTGCAGGTGCACGACGCGCTGGCGGCGTCCTGGCACACCCTGGAGGTGGCCGCCGACCCGGACTGCCCGCTCTGCGGCAGCGCCCCGACCATCACCGAGCTGCAGGACTACCAGGAGCTCTGCGGGCTGCCGGCCGCCACGCCCGCGCCGGTGCCCACCCTGGACGCCGCGGAGCTGCGGCGCTGGCTGGCCGAGCGGGAGCGCGGTGAGCGCGACTTCGTGCTGGTGGACGTGCGGGAGCCGGCCGAGCGGGAGGTGAGCCGGATCGAGGGCTCGGTGCTGGTGCCGAAGGCGACCATCGACTCCGGTGCCGGGCTGTCGGAGCTGCCCGCCGACCGGACGGTGGTGCTGTACTGCCGCAGCGGTGCCCGCTCCGAGGCGAGCCTGCGGCGGCTGCAGGAGGCCGGCTGGACCGATGTGCACCACCTGGCCGGCGGCCTCCTCGGCTACGACGCCTGAGGTGCTCCCGGACGTCGGGTCCTCACCCCGGACAGCACTCCGCCCCCGGCCGGGAGCCGGGGGCGGAGCGGGTGCTGCTGGGGGTGTGACTCAGATCAGAGCGGGGAGACCCGGTCTGCCTGCGGGCCCTTCGGGCCCTGGGTGGTCTCGAACTCGACGCGCTGACCCTCATCGAGAGTCTTGAAGCCGTGGGAGTCGATGGCGGAGTAGTGGACGAAGACGTCCGCGCCCCCACCGTCGACGGCGATGAAGCCGTACCCCTTCTCGGCGTTGAACCACTTGACGGTTCCCTGTGCCATGAACGTTCTCTTTCTTCACGAACTGCTCCGGACGGCACTTCACTGCCCGGGACTGATGGGCGACGCCCTCGCAAACCACCGCGGACGCAGCCTTCACCACGACACAGCCGTCTTGCTTCAGTACGACCAGACTGTCACATGTCCGGCCGGTGCGGAACCCGGGCGGGGGGTGAACACGCGGAGAAACCTGCTCAGGTCCAGCTCGAGGCGTCGGGTCGCCAGCGGTGCCGGGCCAGGTCGACCCGGCCGTCGCGGACCAGCACCCCCTCGGCGAGCAGCTCCGGCACGGCCCGCTCCCGCACCGGGTCGGCCAGCCGCCCGTCGGCCCGCACCACCCGCCACCAGGCGACCGGGGCGCCCGCCCGCGACATCACCGCCGCCACCTGGCGGGGACCGCCGCGCCCGACCAGCTCGGCCACGTCGCCGTAGGTCACCAAGCAGCCCGGCGGCACCCGCTCGACCACGGCCAGCACCGCCTCGACGAACGCGTCGTCCACCGGTCCGCGCTGACCGCTCGGGCCGGCATCCGGCGGCGGGGAGAGCTGGGGCACCCGCCCATCCAACCACCGCCCTCTCCACGTCCCGCCGACCGGATGGCCCGGGCTGTCGGTCGGGTCTGGTTGCATGGCGGGCGTGAGTGAGACGAGTGCCGTGCCGGAGGCGGCGTCGCGGGGCGAGCAGCGCTACCGGCTGCTGCCGCCGGCCACCCCCGACCCCGTCGGACCGCCGCTGGACGTGCGCCAGCGCGCGGTCGTCGAGCACCGGGACGGTCCGCTGCTGGTGCTCGCCGGTCCCGGCACCGGCAAGACGACGACCCTGGTGGAGGCCTGCGCCCAGCGGCTGGAGACCGCTCCCGACGCCGGGCAGGTGCTGGTGCTGACCTTCTCCCGGCGCGCCGCGGCCGACCTGCGGCGCCGGATCGCCGCCCGGCTGGGTCGCTCCACGGTGACGCCGACCGCGATGACCTTCCACGCCTTCTGCCTGGCGCTGGTGCGCCGCTTCGGCGACGTCGACGTCTACGGCCACGAGCTGCGTCTGCTCACCGCACCCGAGCAGGAGTTCCGGGTGCGCGAGGTGCTGGCCGGCACCGAGCAGGTGGTCTGGCCGCCGTCCTTCGCCCAGGCCCAGGGCACCCGCGCCTTCGCCGCCGAGGTCCGCGCCGTCGTGGCCCGCGCGCGCCAGCTGGGGATGGATCCCGAGCAGGTGGTCGCCGCCGGCGAGGCGGCCGGTCGGGAGGACTGGGTGGCCCTGGGCCACTTCTTCGAGGAGTACCTGACGGTGCTCGATGCCGAGCAGGTGATCGACTACACCGAGCTGGTCCACCGCAGCCGGATCCTGCTCACCGACCCGCACGTGCGGGAGCGGCTGCGCACCGAGCTGTCCGGGGTGCTGGTCGACGAGTACCAGGACACCGATCCCGCGCAGGTCGAGCTGCTGCACTCCCTGGCCGGGGACGGCCGCGACCTCGTCGTCTTCGGCGACCCCGACCAGTCCATCTACGCCTTCCGCGGCGCCGAGGCGCGGATGCTGGCCGACTTCCCTGAGCGGTTCCGCACCCGCTCCGGTGCGCCCGCGCCGGTGCTGGCCCTCGGCACCAGCCGACGGTTCGGACGCCGGATCGCCCACGCCACCCGGCAGGTGGCCGAGCGGCTGCCGGTGCCGGCCGGGGTGCCCGCCGAGGAGGTGCGCGCCTTCCGCCACCCCGAGGTCGCCGACGACGGCGTCGGAGCCGGACGGGTCGAGGTGTGCACCTTCGACTCGGTCGGGGCCGAGGCCGAGCACATCGCCGACCTGCTGCGCACCGCCCACCTGCGCGACGGGCTGGACTGGTCGGAGATGGCGGTGCTGGTGCGTTCCGGACGGCTCGGGCTACCCCCGCTGAGCCGGGCGCTGACCGCGGCCGGGGTGCCGGTGGAGGTGGCCGGCGACGAGATCCCGCTGGGGGCCGAGCTGGCCGTCCGCCCGCTGCTGCTGGCCCTGCAGGTGGCCGGGCGCGGTGCCGGCGGGGGCGGGCTCCGGCTGGACGCCGACGAGGCGTCGCGGCTGCTGCTCTCACCGCTGGGTGGGCTGGACGGGCTGGGTCTGCGGCGGCTGGGACGCGCGCTGCGGGAGGTCGAGCGGGCCGAGCTGGCGGGAGCGGCGCTGCCGCGGCCGTCGGCCGACCTGCTCCGCCAGGCCCTGGTCGAGCCGGCGCTGCTGGAGGAGCTGGAGCCGATGCCCGAGGTGGGCCCGGCCCGACGGCTGGCCGGCCTGCTGGTCCGCGCCGAGCAGGTGGTCGCGGGGGGCGGCACCGCCGAGCAGGCGCTGTGGGAGCTGTGGAGCGGCACCGACTGGCCGCAGCGGCTGCGCCGGGGGGCCGCGGCCGGTGGTGAGCAGGCTCGGCGCAGCGACCGCGACCTGGATGCGGTGTGCGCGCTGTTCGAGCTGGCCGCCCGCTCCCAGGAGGTGGTGGGCACCCGCGGCGTGGAGGGGTTCGTGGCCGAGGTGGAGGGCCAGCAGATCCCCGCCGACACCCAGCGCGAGGCCGACCTGCGCGGGTCGGCCGTCCGGCTGCTGACCGCCCACCGCTCCAAGGGTCTGGAGTGGTCGCTGGTGGTGGTGGCCTCGGTGCAGGAGGGGGTGTGGCCCGACCTGCGCCGCCGTGGGTCGCTGCTGGAGGCCGACCGGCTCGGCCCGGAGGGCTTGGGCGAGCCGGCCCCCGGCCGGAGCCGGCTGGCCGAGGAGCGCCGGCTGTTCTACGTCGCCTGCACCCGGGCCCGGCGCCGGCTGGTGGTCACCGCGGTGGCCGGGACCGAGGGCGAGGGTGACCAGCCCTCGAGGTTCCTCGACGAGCTGCGGGTCCCGGTGCGCAGCGTCACCGGACGTCCGCGCCGCCCGCTCACCCTGGCCGGTCTGGTCGGGGAGCTGCGCCGGGTCAGCGTCGACCCCGACAGGCCCCCGGCGCTGCGCGAGGCGGCTGCGGTCCGGCTGGCCCGGCTGGCCGACGCGACCGACGACGACGGACGTCCGGTGGCCGCCACCGCCGAGCCCGGACGCTGGTGGGGGATGGACGAGCTCACCCGGGCCGACCGCCCGGTGGCGCCGCAGACCGCGCCGGTGCGGGTCTCGGGGAGCTCGCTGGCCGCGCTGCTGGAGTGCCCGCGGCAGTGGTTCCTCACCCGGCGGGCCCGGGCCGAGCCGGGACGCGGGACGGCGGCCAGCGTCGGCTCGGTGGTGCACGTCCTGGTCGAGCACGCCGCCCGGGAGACGATCGGGGCTCCCGACGTCAGCGCCCAGCTGGACCGGGTGTGGAGCCAGATCGGCTTCGACGCCAAGTGGATGGAGGCCGGTGAACGGCTGGAGGCCGAGCTCGCGCTGGAGCGCTACTTCGGCTGGGCCGGTCGCGCCACCACCCGCTCGCTGCTCGGCACCGAGGTCGGCTTCGAGGTCGAGGTGCCGGTCGGGGTGGAGCGGGTGGTGCTGACCGGCTCGGTGGACCGGCTCGAGCTCACCGCCGACGGCCGGCTGCAGGTGGTCGACTTCAAGACCTCCCGCCGCGCGGTGCGCCCGGCCGAGGTGGCCTCGATGGACCAGCTCGGCGTCTACCAGCTGGCCGCCCAGCACGGCGCCTTCGACGCCGTCGCCCCCACCCGGGCGCTGGCCGGGGCCGAGCTGGTGTTCCTGCGCCAGCAGGACGGCGACGGCGAGCCGTACCCGGTGGTGGTCTCCCAGCCGTCGCTGGACGAGCAGCCGCACCCGCCCGGCTCCGGACCGCAGCCGTGGCCGACCTGGGTGCACGGCCGGCTGGCGCAGGCCGCCGCGCTGGTGCGGGCCGAGCGGTTCGACGCCCAGGTGGGGGAGTCGTGCCGCTGGTGCGCGTTCACCGCGAGCTGCCCGGCGGTCAGCCGGGGCGGGCAGGTGGTCCGGTGACCCTGCTGAGCACCCCCGCTCCCCGGGCGCTGACCCCGCGCCGGCTGCGCGGGCCCGACGACCTCTGCGAGGCGCTGGGGATCGCCTTCTCCGACCAGCAGCTGGAGGCGGTCACCGCGCCGCTGGAGCCCGGCGTCATCATCGCCGGGGCCGGGTCGGGCAAGACCACCGTGATGGCGGCGCGGGTGGTCTGGCTGGTCGGCACCGGAGAGGTCCGGCCCGAGCAGGTGCTCGGGCTCACCTTCACCCGCAAGGCCGCGGCCGAGCTGTCCACCCGGGTGCGGGCCGCGCTGTCGCGGGCCGGGGTGCTCGACACCAGCGGCGTGGACGAGGCCGGTGAGCAGGTGATCATGACCTACGACGCCTTCGCCGCCCGGCTGGTGTCGGAGCACGGTCTGCGGATCGGGGTGGAGTCCGAGCCGACCATGATCACCGGCGCCACCCGCTACCGGCTCGCCTCCCGGGTGGTGCGCGCAGCGGCCGGGCCGTTCGAGCAGATCAGCCGGTTCCGCCCCGGCACCGTCACCGACCGGGTGCTGCGGCTGGACGCGGAGATGCGCTCGCACCTGGTCGAGGCGTCCGACCTGGACGCCCACGCCCGCGAGACCCGGCTGGCGCTGGCCGAGGCCCCGCTGGCGCGCGGCGGGCGTCCCTACGCCGCGGTGCGGGCCGCGGGTGTGCGGCTGGAGGAGCGGCTCGAGCTGGCCAGCCTGGTGCGGGACTACCAGGCGCTCAAGGAGCGGCTGGGGGTGGTCGAGTTCGCCGACCAGATGGCGGTCGCGGCCCGGTTGGCCGCGGAGGTGCCCGAGGTCTCGGAGCAGCTGCGCTCCTCGTACCGGGTGGTGCTGCTCGACGAGTACCAGGACACCTCCTCGGCCCAGGCACGGCTGCTGCAGGGGCTGTTCTCCGGCAGCGACGCCGCCGACGGCCGCGGGCACCCGGTGACCGCGGTCGGCGACCCGTTCCAGGCCATCTACGGCTGGCGGGGGGCGGCGGCCAGCAACATCACCGCCTTCGCCGACACCTTCCGCACCCGGGACGGCCGGCCGGCGCGGTCGTTCGCGCTGACGGTGAACCGGCGCTCGGGGCAGACGATCCTCGACGTGGCCAACGTGCTGGCCGTCCCGCTGCGCAGCGGCGACTCCGGCGTCGACCTGACCGACACCATCCTGCGGGCGCCGGAGAGCGCGGGAGCGGGCCAGGTGCGGGCGGCCACCTTCGACACCTGGCCGGAGGAGGTGTCCTGGATCGCCGAGCAGGTGGTGGCCGCACGGGAGGCCGAGGAGGTGGCGGCCTGGTCCGACATCGCCGTGCTGACCCGGCGCAACGCCGACATCGCCGCGCTCTACGGCGAGCTGACCAGCCGGGACGTGCCGGCGGAGGTGGTCGGTCTCGGCGGGTTGCTGACGCTGCCGGAGGTGGCCGACGTGGTGAGCACCCTGGCGGTGCTGGACGACGTCACCGCCAACCCCGACCTGGTTCGGCTGCTCACCGGCCCGCGGTGGCGGATCGGCGCCCGCGACCTGGCCCTGCTGGGGGCGCGGGCCCAGGAGCTGTCCACCGAGCGGGCGGGCCGGCCGGGCGGCACCGGGGTGGACGCCGTGCTGGACGCGCTGGACGAGGCGGTCGCCGAGGTCGACCCGACCGAGATCACCAGCCTCGCCGACGCCCTGGCCGACCCCGGGGACGGCCCGTACTCGGAGGAGGCGCGGCAGCGGTTTGCGCGGCTGGCCGGCGAGCTGGCGGCGCTGCGCGCCCACGTCGACGAGCCGGTCCTCGACCTCACCCGGCGGGTGGTGGGCGCGCTCGGGCTCGACGTCGAGCTGGTCGCCACCCCCGAGCTGGACCGCTCGCAGCGGCGCAACCAGCTGGCCGCCTTCCTCGACGCCGTGGCCGGCTACGTCGACGTGGACGGGGACGCCTCGCTCAGCGGGTTGCTCGCCTACCTGCGGGCCGAGCTGGAGCAGGGCACCGGGCTGGACCAGGCGGTGCCGTCGGACGCCGACGCGGTCAAGCTGCTCACCGTGCACCGCGCCAAGGGGCTGGAGTGGAGCCAGGTGTACCTGCCCGCACTGGTCGAGGGGGTGTTCCCCAGCGACCGGGTGACCGACAACTGGGTGACCAACCCGGCGGTGGTGCCGGCCGAGCTGCGGGGCGACGCCGAGGCGATCCCGCAGCTGGAGGAGGTGAGCAACGCCGCCTTCACCCGCTACGCCCAGGACCTCAAGGCCGAGACGCTCAAGGCCGAGGACCGGCTGGCCTACGTGGCCGCGACCCGCGCCAAGCGGGTGCTGGTCGGTTCGGTGCACCGCTGGCGGGAGGGGGTGCAGAAGCCGCGGAGGCCCTCGACCTACTTCACCGCGATCCGCGCCGAGGCCGAGCGGCAGGGGCGGCTGCTGCACGTGGCCCCCGACCCCGAGCCCGGGGCGGTCAACCCGCTCACGGTCGAGGCGACCCCGGTGCCCTGGCCGGCCCCGCTCGACCCCGACGCGTTGGCGCGCCGCCGTGAGGCCGCCCGCGCCGTGGCCGCGGCGCGGGAGCGGTTCCGGCGCACCGGCAGCTACGAGCCCGAGACCGCGCCGGAGCTGCTGCTCGACCAGGAGGAGCAGCTGGCGGTCTGGGACGCCGACCTGGAGCGGCTGGTGACCGAGGTCGGGGAGGGACGCCGACGCCGCCGCGAGGTGCGGTTGCCGACCTCGCTGACCGCCACCGAGCTGCTGCGGGCCCGGGCCGACCCGCAGGAGTTCGCGGCGGCGCTGGTCCGGCCGATGCCGCGGCCGCCCTCGCCCGGGGCGGGGCTCGGCACCCGGTTCCACCGCTGGGTCGAGCAGTTCCTCGGTGCGACCGCGCTGGTCGACCTGGACGAGGTGCCGGGCAGCGTGGACGAGGGGCTGGCCGGTGAGCAGGAGCTGGAGGAGCTGTGCCGGGCCTTCGCGGCCGGCCAGTTCGCCGAGCGGCGGCCCACCCACCTGGAGCTGCCCTTCACCACCCGGCTGGCCGGGCACCTGGTGCGCGGACGGATCGACGCCGTCTACTGCGACGGGGCGCACGACACCGCCGGTGCGGGAGCGGACGGGGAAGAGCCGTGCTGCCTGGTGGTGGACTGGAAGACCAGCCGGCACCACCTGGCCGACCCGGGCCAGCTCGCGGTCTACCGGGCGGCCTGGGCCGAGCTGGCCGGCGTCCCGCCGGAGCGGGTGCGGGCCGCCTTCTACTGGGTGCGCGAGGACCGGTTGGAGGTGGTGGACCCGCTGCCCGAGATCACCGCTCCCGCAGGGTGAGCGGGGTGGTCGGCGCCGAGTGGGACGGACGCGGTCGCGGCACTACCCTTGCGCCGGTGAGAAGCTGGGCCGCAGGCAGCGCGCTGGACCGCCAACCCCTCCACCGGCAGAGCCCGGAGTGGCTGGCCCGGCTGTGGGAGCAGGAGAACGCCCGTCTGCTCAAGGTGACCGAGACCGGGGAGTTCTACACCTGCGACAGCGGACGCCGGCTGCGGCTGCCGAGGCCGTTCGTCGCCTTCGACCCGCAGCGGCACTACCTGCTGGGCACGGTCGCCGAGGTGCCGGTGTTCACCGTGCTGTCGCTGCCCGAGGGTGAGACCGGCAGCCTCCGCACGGTGGGCCACCAGCTGGACGAGCAGGAGCGCGAGCTCGCGACGGTCGCGGTCTCGCTGGTCAACTGGCACCGCCAAGCCGCCCACTGCCCCGTCTGCGGGGCGCCGACGACGGTGCTCCACGGCGGCTCCTCGCGCCGCTGCACCCGCTGCGGGGAGCAGCTGTTCCCGCGCACCGACCCGGCCGTGATCGTCGCCGTCGTCGACCCCGAGGACCGGCTGCTGCTGGCCCGGCAGGCGTCCTGGCCGGAGGACCGCGCCTCGATCCTCGCCGGGTTCGTCGAGGCGGGGGAGTCGCTGGAGCAGGCGGTGCACCGCGAGATCCTCGAGGAGGCCGACGTCGAGCTCACCGACCTGCGGTACTGGGGCAGCCAGCCCTGGCCGGTGCCGCGGTCGCTGATGCTCGGCTTCACCGCCCGCTCGGCCTCCAGCGAGGTCACCGTCGACGGCGACGAGCTCGTCACCGGACGGTTCTGGAGCCGCGAGGAGGTGCAGCAGGCGGTGGCCGACGGGTCGCTGGTGCTGCCGATGAGCTCCTCGATCGCCTCCCGGATGATCCGGGCGTGGTTGGACGGGCGGCTGCTCGGGGACGGGTGACCGCTCAGGGCCGCACCGGGGTGGCCCGGCAGTGGTGCCCGGCCAGGGCCTGCTGCCGGCGGCGTCCGGGCGGGCTGCAGAGCAGGGCGGCCAGGACGACCACCGCCGCCCCGAGCAGGGTCCAGCCGTAGCCCACCTGGGCGATCGCCAGACCGGCGAGCACCGGACCGAGCAGGGTGCCGACGGTCAGCGCGCTGTTGACGGCGGCCAGTCCGGCGGCGGGGTGGTCGGCGAAGACCCGGGAGCTCCAGATGCCGTGGGCGGCGATGACGGCGTTGTAGCAGGTGCCGAAGAGCACGGCGGCCGCGAGCGCGACGGGCAGCTGCCCGGTGCCGACGGCGAGCAGGGCCAGCGAGGCCGCGAGCGCGACGCAGGCGGTGAGGTACCCCACCCGCAGTCCCGTCCGGGACAGCACCACCCCGCTGAGCGAGGCCACCACCCCGGCGACGCCGCAGACGGCGTAGACCACCCGCGCCGCCGTCGGGTCCAGGCCGGCGTCGCGCAGGGCGTCCACGCTGAACGACCACCAGACCGCGCTGCCGGTGCCGACCAGCACCGCCGAGAGCAGCAGCGGCCCCGAGCGCGGGCAGAGGAACCAGGTCCAGCTGAGCTGGGGGCGGCGGAGCGGGGCCCGGCTGCGACCGGGGGCGAGCAGCACCGCGGCGAGGCCGACCACCACCGCGAGCCCGACGAACACCAGCCAGGCCGTCCGCCAGTGGGCACCGGCCAGGATCGCGACCGGTCCGGCCAGCGCGACCCCCCAGCCGGTACCGGAGCTGATCGCCGACCAGGCGACGTCGCGGCGCTCCTCCCGCACGTCGCGGGCGACCAGGTCGGCGTAGGGCGGGAAGGCGAACCCGGCGGCCGCCCCGGCGACCAGCACCCCCAGCGCGAGCAGCGGCGTGCTGGTGGCGACGGCGACCAGGGCCATCCCGACCGCGGCCGTGCCGGCGGCGAGCCCGACGGCCACCCGCGGCCCGAACCGTCCGCTCACGCCGACCACGGCGAGGTTGGCGAGGAGGTAGGAGGCGTAGGAGGCCGAGGAGATGAGCCCGGCCGCCCCGGGGCTGAGCGAGAGCTCGGCGCGCATCTCGGGCAGCAGCAGCCCGTAGCCGTAGCGGGCCAGGCCGAAGGTGACCGCGACCATGGCCGCGCCCGGCAGCACGGTGCGGCCGAGCGGCCGGCCGCGCTGCGCGGTCGGTTGCACCGTCGTCTCAGCCACGGGCCACCTCGGCCGGCGTGGTGTGGGCGAGCGGGCACCCGACGCCGCCGGAGGCGCAGGCGTCCCGGTCGCAGAGCCGGCAGAGCCGCAGGGCGGGCAGGTGCTCCTCGGTCAGCCCGCCGACGAGGAGGCCGAGCAGCCGCTCGAGCTCGGCGCGGTCGGCGGGGGACAGGTCGCGGACGACGTCGGCCAGCGCCGCCTCGCGGGCGTGCAGCACCGCCTCGGCGCGCCGGCGGCCGACGTCGGTCAGCCGCACCCGGCGGCTGCGGGCGTCCGTGCCGGCCACCCGGGTGACCGAGCCGGCGGCCACCAGCCGGTCGACCAGACGGGTGACCCCGGAGGCGGTCAGCCCGAGCACGGCACCCAGCCAGGACACCGGCTGGTCAGGGTGGGCCAGCAGCGTCACCAGGGCGGCGCGCTCGGTCGGGCCGGTGGTGGGGGCGCCCTCGGGCTCGGCGGCGACGAGCCGGTCGGTCAGGGCCAGCGCCGAGGCGCCGAGCAGGTTCTCCAGACGGGCCATGGCGCCATCCTGCGCTACTTGACTGACGCAAGCAACCATTCGTCGGAGAGGTGACGGCTACAGGCGGTGGCGCAGCCCGGAGGCCCGGTTGGCCGGGCGCTCCACCGCGCGGCGCAGAGCGTCCTCGGTGCCGATGACCTCGACCCGGTCCCGGGCACGGGTGACGGCGGTGTAGAGCAGCTCGCGGGTCAGCAGCGCGGAGTCCAGCGGTGGCACCACGAAGGTGACCTGGGCGAACTGGCTGCCCTGGGCCTTGTGCACCGTCATGGCGTGCACCGACTGCACCGCGTCGAGGTGGATCAGCGGGTGCAGCACCGGCTCCCGCCCGCGGGAGAAGGCCGCCTGCAGCCCACGCCCGGTGCTCACCACCACCCCGGTGTCGCCGTTGTACAGGCCGATGTCGGGATCGTTGGCGGTGACCAGCAGCGGTCGGCCCAGATACCACTCGCCGCCCTCGCCGTAGCCCTCGACGGCCTCGGCCAGCCAGCCCTCGACCACCCGGCTCCACCGGGCCACCCCGAAGGGCCCGCCGCGGTGGGCGCAGAGCACCCGGTGCTGCTCCAGCGCCTCGACCGCCTCGGCGGCCCGGCCGGCGCGCGCGGCGGCGTCCACCGCCCGCCCCGAGCGCAGCACCGCCTGCCGCAGCGGCTCCAGCCCGGCCAGCGGATCACCCCCGACCGCGGAGGCCGCGAGGTCGGTCTCCACCCACGACAGGTGCTGCCCCCCGGCCCGCAGCACCGCCACCGCGTCATCGGCCCGTCCCGCACGCAGGGCGTCGGCCAGGGCGCCGATCTCGGCACCGAACCGCCAGGTGTGGCGCAGCTGCACCACCCCGCGGGCCACCGGGGCCAGCTCCACCTCGGCCGGCCGCGCCCCGTCGGCGTCGGGGCGGTCGTCGGCCCGGGCCTGCTGCAGCGCGGTCAACCGGACGTCGTCGGGCCGTAGCGCCGGGGCGGCCGCGGCGGCGCCGGCCACGTCGGCCATCACCGCGCCCGCCTCCACCGAGGTGAGCTGGTCGGGGTCGCCCACCAGGACCACCCGGGTGCCGCTGCGGGTGGCCTCGAGCAGCCGGGCCATCATCGGCAGCGAGACCATCGACATCTCGTCCAGCACCACCACGTCCCAGGGCAGCGGGTGGCCGGCGTCGTGGCGGAACCGGGTGCGCGAGTCCGGTCGCCAGCCCAGCACCCGGTGCAGGGTCGCCGCCCGCAGGTCGGCCACCGGTGCGGCGAGGTCGGCGGGCAGCCGCGCCGACTCGGTGCGCACCGCCTCCTCCAGCCGGGCCGCCGCCTTGCCGGTGGGGGCGGCCAGCATGATCCGCAGCCGGCCGCCGTGCAAGGCCTGCAGGGTGGCGAGCACCTTGGCCACGGTGGTGGTCTTGCCGGTGCCGGGCCCGCCGGCGATCACCGACACCCAGTGCAGCACGCAGCTGGCGGCGGCCACCCGCTGCCAGTTCGGCTCCCCGGGCTCGAGCCCGTCGCGGTCGAAGAGGCGGTCGAGCAGCCCGGCCAGCTGCTTCGGGTCGACCGCGGGTGGGGTGGCCTCGCGGCGTCGCACCAGCTGGTCGCGGACCGACTCCTCGGAGGCGAAGTAGCGGTCGAGGTAGAGCAGGTCGCCGTGCAGCAGCAGCGGTCGCGGCTCCCCGGGCACCGGGCCCTCCGCGGTGGGTTCGCGGTAGCGCACGGCCGGGCTCTGCCGCAGCTTCTCCCGCCAGGCCGTGGGCTCGGGCCAGGGGAGGGTGGCGGTCTCCACGGTGGCCTCGTCGACCTCGAACACCTCCGCGTCGACCGTGGTCAGGTCGACGCAGACCGACCCGCCCCGCAGCGCGCGCACCGTCAGCGCCAGGGCCAGCTGGACGTCGGGGTCGGCCTCGCCGCACAGCCGGCTGAGGGTGAGCGCGACGTTGACGTCGGCCACCGAGAGCACCCCGCGGGCGTTGAACTCGGCCAGCACGCCGGTCGCGCGGACGGCGACCTCCTCCACCGTGGCGCTCATGGCGTCCTCCTCCCGGGTCCGGCGGCCAGCAGGTCGGACAGCTCCAGCACCAGCGCCGACGGCGGGCGCCACCCGAACACCCCGTAGGGCAGCCCGTCGCTCAGCGGCGTCGCCTCCCCGGCCATGCCGCGGACGAAGAGGTAGAGGATGCCGCCCAGGTGCTGGTCGGGGTCGTAGCCGGGTAGCCGCCAGCGCAGGAACCGGTGCAGCGCCACGGAGTACAGCAGCGCCTGCAGCGGGTAGTGCGAGGCGATCATCGCCTCGGCCATCGCCTGCCGGCTGTAGTGCCCGACCCGCAGCGGCTGCTCGCGCGGGCCGAGCCAGTTGGTCTTGTAGTCCACCACCAGGTGCCGGGAGCGGTCCGGCCCGACCCGCAGCACCGCGTCGATGCTGCCGGTGAGGAACCCGCGCAGGGTCTCGGTCTGGAGTGCCGGGTCGCGCAGCGCCGCTGGGTAGGTGGCGAGCACGTCGTCGGCGGGCAGGTGCCGGTCGACCAGCTCGGCCACGTCGGCGAGGGTGGCCGCCACCTCGACCGGCTGGTGCCCACCGCCCAGCGGCAGCTCGAAGTCGAGCTCGGGCAGCCGGTCGGTCGCCGCGACCGAGGCCAGCGTGCGGTGGTCGGCCTGCGGGCCGAGCGGGGTGTGCATCGCCGGCACCAGCGCCTCGGCCAGCTGCCGTGCCCCGAACCCGGTGGCGGGCAGCCGCTGCAGCTCGCGGGCGGCCAGCCCGGTCAGCGCGTCCACCAGGTCGTCGGCGGCCGGGTCGACGTACTCCAGCAGGGTGTGCACCAGCGAGCCGAAGGCGACCCCGCCGGGGAAGTCGGCCAGCGGCGAGGGCTGGTCGGCCTCGGCGGGGACGGCTGCGGCCGGCACGCCAGCCCCGAGCGCGTCCGGGGCGGGGGTGGCCGGCTCCGGCTCGTCCGGCTCCTTGTGCGGCGGGGCCTCGCTGCCCACCCCGGCCACCGGCACCGGCGCGTGGTGCGCCGCGGCGGTCAGCGCGGTGTAGGACGTCCGGCGCCAGTCGGTGTCGAGCTCACGCTCCAGCACCCGCACGCCCAGGGACGCCGGGGCCGCCGGCGGGTCGGCCGCGACGCCGCCGCCCCGCGGGGCCACCGGCTCGGCGCGCACGAGGTGGCGGGGGTGGCCGGTCAGCTGCAGCGGGGAGGCGTCGGCGGGGTAGCTGCTGGCCGGGTGGAGCGCGGCGGGGTCGCGCTGCAGCAGCCGGTGCAGCGCGCTGGAGGGCGTGTTGTGGCTGGCCGAGCCCCACCAGGCCACCACCTGGCACTGCGCCCGGGTCATCGCGACGTAGAGCAGCCGCAGGTCGTCCCCGGAGTCCTCCTCCCGGGCGCACAGGAACCGCTCGCGGCGGCCCTCGGCCTGCTCACCGCCGACGTCGACCACCCGCTCGCCGTCGGGCGCGTGCAGGCGCAGCACCCGGCCGTCGTCGTCGCGCAGGTGCCGGTCCCAGCCCGAGGGCAGGTAGACGATGGGGAACTGCAGGCCCTTGCTGTGGTGGTAGGTGAGGATCTGCACGCAGGCGCCGTCGGTCTCCAGCCGTCGCGAGCGCTCGTCGCCGTCGGCGGCTGCCTGCCGGATCCGGGTGCGCAGCCACTCCAGCAGGGCGGCGGTGCCCAGGTGGTCGCGGACCTTGGTCTGGTGCAGCCCCTCCGCCACGTGCCGCAGGTCGGTCAGCAGCCGCTCCCCGCCGGGACGGGAGAGCAGCCGCTCGGCCAGCCGCTGCTCGCTGGAGATGGCCTCCACCAGTGCCGCCACCCCCTGGTGCTCCAGCAGACCGGCCCACACCCGCAGCCGGCGTCGCAGGTCGTTGAGCTGCTGGTCGTCGGCGGCGGCCAGCTCGTCCAGGCTCCAGCCGACCAGCGAGGTCAGCGCGGCCTCCCGGACCGAGCGCTGGTGCGGCTCGAGCAGCGTCTGCAGCAGCACCGCCCAGTCGTGCGCGGCGGGGGAGCGGTGCACCGACTGGCTGCCGTTGACCACCGCCGGCACCCCGGCCGCGGCCAGCGCCTCGCGCAGCTGCTCGGCCCGCTCGTTGGCCCGCACCAGGATGGCCACGTCACTGGCCCGCACCGGCCGCCAGTCCCCACCGTCGACCCGCAGCTCGGCGTCGCCGGCCAGCAGGGTGCGCAGCTCGGCGACCAGGTCGTCACGGATCCGTTCGCGGACCGGGCCGACCCGCTGCGGATCGCCTTCCAGCACCCGCAGCCGCAGCGGGACGGTGGGGTGGCGTCCGCTGACGCTGCGGATGCGCGACCCGGTCAGGCCCGGCTCGACCGATCGGACGAGGATCCGGTCGTCGCCCAGCGCGCCGCCCTCGAAGAGCGCGAGCACGGCGCGCACCATGTCGGGGTCGGAACGCCAGTTGCGGGCCAGCGTGGAGCTGGTGTGGGCCTCGGTGACGGCCTCCAGGTAGGAGTGCACGTCGGCGCCGCGGAAGGCGTACACCGCCTGCTTCGGGTCGCCGATGAGGATCAGCGTGCTGTGGCCGTGGAAGGCCCGGCGCACCAGCCGCCACTGCACCGGGTCGGTGTCCTGGAACTCGTCGATCAGCACCACCGGGTACCGCTCGCGCAGCCGGCCGCAGGCCGCCTCCCCGTGGTCGGGGTGGTCGAGGGTGTCGGCCAGCCCGGTGAGCATGTCGTCGAAGGTGTACACCCGCCGCCGGCGCTTGCGGCGCTCCACCTCGGCGCGGACCGCCCGCGCCAGCTCGACCCGCTCCCGCACCAGCGGGGACGGGTCGTCGGCCGGCACGATCGTCAGCCCGGGCGCCTGCACCACCGCGGTGGCCACCTCGATCGCGTCGGCGAAGGAGAACGGCGGACGTGCGGCGCCGTCACCGTCGAGGCGTCCGAACCGCCGCAGGTACTCATCCGCGCAGACCTCGCGGACCAGCTCGTCGAGGTTCTCCACCAGCACCGCGTCCGGGTCGTGGGTGGCGAGCACGCCGAGGGAGTCCAGCATCCGCTGGCAGAACTCGTGGGTGGTCGCGATGGTGGCGGAGTCGAAGTCCGACAGCGCGTCGGCGACCGCCTCGTGACGGGCCCGCAGCTCCTCGACCGGGCCGGTGGCCAGCAGCCGGTCGACCTCGTCGGTGCCGGCAGGCAGCTCCCCGCGCAGGGCGGCCGCGAGCGCGGCCCGGGTGCTCTCCAGCCGCTCGCGGGTGCGCACCCGCAGCTCCTGGCTGGCGGCCCGGCTGAAGGTCACCATCATCAGCTGGCCGAGCCGGAACCGGCCCTCGGCGACGTAGCGGGCGGCGAGCGCGGCGATGGTGTAGGTCTTCCCGGTGCCGGCGCTGGCTTCCAGCACGCAGGTGCGCTCGGGAAGCGGCCCGCACACGTCGAAGGCGGGCAGATCGGGCAGCGGGGTCGTCACCGGGCCTCCCGGTGCGCCAGCAGCGGCTCCCACACCGCCAGCGCCAGCGCCCCGAAGCGGTGCCGGACGCCGGTCGCCTCGCGCTCGGCGGGTTCGGCGTCCACCGCCAGCAGGTCAGCCCGGGAGCTGCCGATGGTGCGGGTCCAGGCCTCGTCGGCGAAGCCGAGTCGCAGTGTGCCCTCCCACTGGCGCGAGCCGAGCGCGCCGTCGTCGTCCAGCCCGCCGCGCCGGGCGCGGGCGTAGGCGGCGGCCGGGTCGACCGGCAGCGGCGCGGGCCGGCGGCGGCCGTCCAGCGCGATGCCGACCAGGCGGGTCAGCAGGGTGCGGGCACGTTCGGGCGGCAGCGGACCGAGCTCGAGCGGCGGGTTGAAGCGGTCCGCCGGACCGACCCCGCGGGCGCGCCAGTCCACCTCCGGCCGGGCGGCCGCCAGCAGCAGCAGGTCCAGCCACAGCCGCAGCTGGTAGCGCGGGCGCAGCTTGGAGAACTGCAGCGCGGTGATGTAGGAGCCCCGGACGCCGGTGACCGCGCCGCTGAGGCCCACCTGGCGGCTCCCGCCCGCGACGGGGACGTCCAGGGTGAGCCGGCCCTCCACCGTCTCCGGGATCTCGGTGACGTCGACCCGGGCCGCGCCGAGGACGGCGTCGACATCGGCGCGGACGCTCTCCAGCAGCCGCTCGCCCAGCGCGCCGGGCGGGACGGCGCCGCGCAGCTGCTCGGCCCGCTTGAGCCGGGCCCAGTCCGAGCCGGACAGCGCACCGGCGAGCACCCGGTTGCCCACCGCCCAGCGCTGCAGCCCGTCCAGCTCGATCGGGATCTCCTCGCCGTGGCCGTCCTCCTGCTCGTCGGGGTAGAGCCCCACGCGGGAGCGCAGGAACTCCTTGCCCGGGTGGTCGAAGAACCGCTTGAGCTCGGTCAGCTCGAGCACGTCGGGCGGCGTCGGTTCGGGCAGCGCGGCGAGGTCGAGCTCGGGGGCGGGCTCGCGTGGGCCCAGGCTGGCCCGGGCCCCGCGCAGCGCCACCGGGTCGAAGCTGAGCGGTGGGCCGCCGCCGGCCGACGGCAGGAAGTTGGCGGGGGAGAACGGCTGCAGCGGGTGGCGCACCCGGATGCGCTCGCTCACCGGCGGGCCGTCCTGCTGCCGTGGGCGCACCGTCTCGTCGACGGCGTCCAGCAGCTCGCGCAGCGGCACCGCGTCCGGCCGGCGGGCGCCCGTCCGCGGGTCGGTGCCGCCGTGCACCACGACCAGTGTCTCCCGGGCCGCGAGCACGGCGTCCAGCAGCAGCTGGCGGTCCTCGCTGACCGGGTCGCGGTCGCCCACCAGCGGGGCACGGGCCAGCACGTCGTCGCCGTCGACGCCGCCCGGGCGGGGGAAGACACCGTCGTCGAGGCCGAGCAGGCAGACCACCCGGTGCGGGACGGCGCGCATCGGCGCCAGGGTGCACATGGTGAGCGCGCCGGTGCGGAAGCTGCCGCGGGTCGGACGTCCGCGCAGGTCGTCGTCGAGCAGCCCGCGGAAGTCGGCGAGCGAGAGCTCCGGCGCTCGTTCTGGGTCGAGGTCGGCGACGAGGTCGGCGAGCTGGGCGAAGGCGTGCCCGAGCTGCCACTGCTCGTCGGGGCCGACGGCGACCAGCGCCTCCAGGGCCTCCCGGGAGGCCGCCACCCACCCGGTGATCGGCTGGGGCCGGGAGAAGGCGGTGACAGCCCGGCGCACCCGGCTCACCAGCTCGGCCAGCGAGCCCACCAGCTCGACCTCGGAGGAGTCGACGCCGTCCAGCGGCAGCACGGTGCCCAGCACCGGCTGGCCGTCCTCGCTCATCGCCACCCCGGCCAGCATCCGGGCCAGCCCGGCCGCCCAGGTGTTCTGCGGGAAGGCCGACATCCCGAACTGCCCACGGTGCAGGTGGTCCAGCCCCCAGCGCACCCCCGACTGCTCCAGCAGCTCGGCGATCCGGCGGTGGTCGTCGGTGCGGAAGCGGAACCGGCGTGCCACCGCCGGCGTCGCGGCCAGGTCGGCCAACGCGGTGCCCGGCGCTCGGGAGACGGTGAGGTCGAGCACCGCCACCAGCAGCTCCAGCAGCGGGTTGACCTGGCGCAGCGAGCGGTCGGCCAGCCGCACCCGCAGCCGGTGCCCCGGGTGGGCGGTGAGGTCGGCGTCGTGCACGGCCAGCCCGAAGCAGGCCTGGATCAGCGGCGCGTAGGTGTCGATGTCGGGGCACATCACGACGACGTCGCGGGGCTCGAGGGTGGGGTCGTCGGCGAGCAGGCCCAGCAGCACGTCGCGCAGCACCTCGACCTGGCGGTCCGGGCCGTGGGAGGAGTGCAGCTGCACCGAGGTGTCGTCGGGACGCCACACGGCGCGCTCGACGGGCGGGCGCGGCGGTGCGTCGGCGAGCACGTCGGCCTGCAGCCGGGCCAGCAGGGTGGTCGGCTCGGCCGGCGGGGCGGGGTGGTCGACGTGGCGGGTGGGGACGGTGGCCAGCACCTGGCGCAGCTCGCGCTGGTCGCGTCCCAGCCGGTCGGTGAGCCGGTGCCGTCCCCGGCTGCGGTCGTCGGCGCGCAGCCCGGGCGGACCGGAGCGGGTCACCGGTGCCAGCGGGAAGGGCAGCCACAGGTGCACCTCCCGGTGCGCGGCCAGCGCCTCCAGCAGCTGCAGCTGGCGGGAGCTGAGCCGGGTGGGGCCGAACACCGACAGCCGCCGCGGCAGCGTGCTCGCCGGGCCCCGCTCGCGCAGCGCGGTGACGGCCCGGGAGAGCCGCTGCGCCGGGTCGGGGGTGCCGACCTCGGCGGCGAGGGCGCGCCACAGCCGCGGCTGCCAGGCCAGGTCGTCCGGCACCGGCGCGAGGTCGGATCCGACGTCGCGCCCGGCCCGCCAGGCGTCCACCATGGCGGGGCGCTCGGCGGCGTAGGAGGCGAAGAGCCGGGCCAGCCGGCGGGCGGTGCTCCACCGCCGCCCGCTGCCGACCAGCTCGTCGGTGTCGGCCGCCCCGCGCAGGTGGGTCGCCACCGGGGCGAACCAGGGCTCGGCCGCGACGGTCTCGAAGGTGCGCAGGCAGGACCAGACGAGCCGCCGGGGGTGCCAGGGGTCGCCCGTCCGGTCGTCGGCACCGGTGGCCTCGAGGACCACCTCCTCCAGCAGCGCGTCCAGACCCGGGAAGGCCACCCCGGCGCAGACGCCGTCCCCGGCCGGACCCAGCCGCTCGGCCAGGGTCTGGGCCAGCCAGCGCTCCACCCCGGGCGTGGGCACCGAGACCACCTCGGTCGCGAAGGGGTCGTCCATCGGCTCGGCCAGCAGCTCGGCCAGCGCCCCGGCGAGGACGTCGGCCCGGGGCCCGGAGTGCACCCGCAGGCCCGGGGGCGCGTCGCTGCCGGCGCCGGGCGTCGGGGCGTCGGCGTCGGGCTCGAGGAGGAGGTCGAGGGCGGGCTGGCTCATGGTCGGACCCACCCTAGGGAAGCCGGCCGACAGTTTCCGCCCGAGCGGACGGCCGGGACGGAATCCTCCTCGGCCCGGCCGGGTTGTGCCGGTAGCAGGGGCGGGTCCGACCCGTCCCGTCGAGCCGAGGAGGACGAGGCAGGCATGAGCCAGATCACGATGTACACGACCAGCTGGTGCGGGTTCTGCGCCCGGCTCAAGACGCAGCTGGACCGGCAGGGGATCGGCTACGACGAGGTGGACATCGAGCGCACGCCGGCCGCCGCCGACACCGTCACCGAGATCAACGGGGGCAACCGAACGGTGCCCACCCTGGTCTACGCCGACGGCACCGCCATGACGAACCCGAGCGCGGCCCAGGTGGCGGCGAAGCTCGCCTCGCTGTAGCCCTCGGCGGTGACGGCCGCCGGTTGTCGGTGCCGCTCCGTAGGGTGGTCGCCGTGGTGGATCTCGACCCCGGACGCGCCCCGGACGGCGCCGGAGCGGAGCGGCTGCTGGCCGCCCTCGACCCCGAGCAGCGGACGGTCGCGACCAGTCTGACCGGGCCGGTCGTCGTCCTCGCCGGGGCCGGCACCGGCAAGACCCGCGCGATCACGCACCGCATCGCGTACGGCACCGCGGTCGGGGCCTACCCGCCCAACAGCGTGCTCGCGGTCACCTTCACCACCCGCGCCGCCGGGGAGATGCGCGGCCGGCTCCGCGCGCTCGGGGCCACCGCCGTCCAGGCCCGCACCTTCCACTCCGCCGCGCTGCGGCAGGCGCAGTACTTCTGGCCCAAGGTCACCGGCGCCGCGCTGCCGCCGATCGCGGAGAACCGGATGGGGCTGGTCGCCGAGGCGGCCGGCCGGCTGCAGCTGGGTGGCGACACCGGCCGGCTGCGCGACCTGCTCGGCGAGGTGTCGTGGGCCAAGGTGTCCAACGTCTCGCCCGAGGAGTACCCGGCGGTCGCGGTGGCGCGGGGCCGGGAGGTGGCCGGGCTCGAGCCGGCCGCCGTGGCGCGGGTGCTCACCGGCTACGAGGAGGTCAAGCGGGAGCGGGAGCGGATCGACTTCGACGACATCCTGCTCTGCACCGTCTCGCTGCTGGCCGACCACCCCGAGGTGGCCGACGAGGTGCGCCGCACCTACCGGCACGTGGTGATCGACGAGTACCAGGACGTCAGCCCGCTGCAGGAGAGCCTGCTGCGCCTGTGGGTGGGCGAGCGCGACGACCTCTGCGTGGTGGGCGACCCGGCCCAGACCATCCACTCCTTCGCCGGCGCGCGCGCCGACTTCCTCACCGGCTTCGCCCGCCGCCATCCCGGCGCCACCGTGGTCCGGCTGGTGCGCGACTACCGCTCCACCCCGCAGGTCGTCGAGATCGCCAACAAGGTGATGGCGGCCCGCCCGGCCGGCGACGCGTCCGGCCGGCTGGAAGCCGTCACCCTGCAGGCCCAGCGTCCGCCCGGGCCCGCACCCGAGCTCGCGGTCGCCGACGACGAGGCCGCCGAGGCCGAGCAGGTCGCGGAGTGGCTGCGCGCCCAGCACGAGGCCGGGGTGGACTGGCGCGAGATGGCGGTGCTCTTCCGGATCAACGCCCAGTCCCCGGCCTACGAGGCCGCCCTGGCCGACCGCGACGTGCCCTACCTGGTGCGCGGGGCGGAGCGGTTCTACGAGCGGGCCGAGGTGCGCCAGGCGCTCGGGGCGCTGCGGGCCGCGGCCCGGGCGCTGGCCGGCGACCCGTCGGCCGAGGGTGCGGGGGAGGTGCTGCGCCAGGTGCGCGACGTGCTGGCCGGGACGGGCTGGACGCCGGAGCCGCCGCGCGGGGCCGGTGCGGCCCGGGAGCGGTGGGAGTCGGTGCAGGCGCTGCTCGGGGTCGCCGAGGACGTGGTCGGCTCCGGGGCGGGCAGCACCGTGGCCGACGTGGTCGCCGAGCTGGAGGAGCGGGCGGCCGCCCAGCACGCGCCGATCGCGCACGGCGTCACGCTGTCCACGCTGCACGCGGCCAAGGGCCTGGAGTGGGACGCCGTCGCGCTGGTCGGCGTCCAGGAGGGCACGGTGCCGTTCGTGCTGGCGCAGTCACCGGCCGACGTGGAGGAGGAGCGGCGGCTGCTCTACGTGGGCATCACCCGGGCGCGGGAGCGGCTGCGGATCTCCTGGGCGCGCAGCCGCAGCAGCGGTGGTGCGGTGCGTGCGCCGTCGAGGTTCCTGGCCCCGGTGCTGCCGGCCTCGCCGACCAGCGCGCCGGCGGCGTCCCGGCGTCCGCGGGTGAGCGGCCGGAGCAGCCTCACCGCCACCTGCCGCACCTGCTCCGGACGTCTGCACGACGCGGCCGAGCGCAAGCTGGGGCGGCACCGCGACTGCCCCTCCAGCTACGACGAATCCACCCTGGAGCGGCTGCGGGAGTGGCGTCAGGAGCAGGCCGCCGAGCAGAAGGTGCCCGCCTACTGCGTCTTCACCGACGCCACCCTGGTGGCGATCGCGGAGCGTCGTCCCCGCACCGATGCCGAGCTGGTGGCCATCCAGGGCCTCGGCCGGGTGAAGGCCGAGCGGTACGGCGCGGAGGTGCTCCGCCTGCTCGCCCCGGAGGGCTCGCAGGACGGTGTGCAGAAGAAGTCGAAAGTCATCGGTTAAATCTGTTGCGGGCCGTCGAGACGGCTCTCTAGTGTGTTCGTCGGAACACCGCAGCGGTGTCCACACCGCGGCCCGGATGTCGATCCGGTCCGCCGAGCAGGGGAAGGAGTGACCGACATGGACCTCACCATCGTGAACGCGGCCGTGCCGTCCACCGCGCCCTGCTCCCCGATCTCCGATGGTCGTCGGCCCGCCTTCCGCGGGCGCGCTGTCGTCGCCGCCGGCTCTCCCGCCGGCCGCGGTCTGGGTGTGCAGTACGTCGGTGGCGGCTGGTCCGCCGTCGTGGCCGACGTGCGCCCCTCCACCGATGGGGCCCGCACCGGTGAGCCCGCCGGGCTCGTCCGTGACCGGATGCACGCCCCGCTGACCGCCACGACCACCGGCTTCGCCGCCACCTCCCTCGTGGACTCCCGCCTGAGGACTCCGATGTAGGTCTCCTGCATCGCCTCTCCGGGCCGTGAGTCCCCGAACCACCGGGAACTCACGGCCCTCGTGTTTCCCGGGACCAGCTCCTCCAGCATCCCGACGACACCATCAGGAGAGACCATGACCGCCACGCTGTACGAGATACCCGGGTTGCTCGGGGCGTCGCTGCCGGCCACCGGCCAGCGCCTGCCCTGCCACGAGGTGGAGCCGGACACCTTCTTCGCCGAGTCGCCGGCCGAGGTCGAGCACGCCAAGGCGCTGTGCGTCGGGTGCCCCCTGCAGGCCGAGTGCCTGGCCGGGGCGCTGGACCGCAAGGAGCCGTGGGGGGTGTGGGGCGGTCAGCTGGTGATCGCCGGGGTGGTCGTGCCCCGCAAGCGCCCGCGAGGCCGTCCGCGCAAGCACCCGCGCCCGGACGAGGTGGCCGCCACCACCGCGCCCGCCCCGGCCAAGAAGGACCAGCGGGCCGCCTGATGGCGGTCCGCGCCCCGAGGCTCGCTACCTGGGGCCGGAGCCGGTCCCCCACGAGGGGGACCGGCTCCTGGCGCGCCCGGGCTCAGGCCCCGGCGGACCAGCCCGGCAGGAACTCCTCGAGCACGTCGCCGAAGCGCTCGGAGGCGTCCAGCTGCGAGAGCACCGCGATACCGCCCATCCAGACCCGGTGGATCAGCAGGTAGGAGGCCGGCAGGTTGAGCCGGCGGGCCACCTCGCTGGTCTGCGCCGAGCTGACCCGCGCGAACTGCGCCCGCATCCAGTCCCGGGTGAAGTGGAACTCCTCCACCCGGGCCGGCTCGACGAACGGGGCCAGGTAGTCGTAGAGCTCGCCGGGGTCCACCTCCCCGCGGACGAAGCCGAGCTCGCGCAGACCGGCGGCCACCGCGTCGGCGTCGGAGTCGGCGCACAGCCGCAGCAACCGGCCCATGTCGGTCGGCAGCCCGTGCGGCAGCCGGGCGACCAGCCCGAAGTCGATCACCCCGAGCCGGCCGTCGTCGAGCACCTTGAAGTTGCCCGGGTGCGGGTCGGCGTGCAGCAGCCCGACCCGGCTGGGGCCGGCGAAGAGGAAGCGGACGTAGCGCAGTGCCGCCTCGTTGCGCTCGGCCTCCGGCCAGTCCGCCACGGCCGACAGCGGCGGCCCGTCCACCCACTCGCTCACCATCACCGTGGCGGTGTGGGCCAGCACGGCCGGCACCAGGAACTCCGGGTCGCCGGCGAACCCCTCGGCCGCCTGCTGCTGGTGCTCGGCCTCGAGCTCGTAGTCGACCTCCTCCGAGACCCGCGCCTCCAGCTCGGCGGCGAGCGCCCGGACGTCCATCCCCGGCAGCAGCGGCGCCACCAGCGCGGCGACCCTGCCGAGCTGGCGCAGGTCGGAGCGCAGCGCCTCGTCCGCACCCGGGTACTGCACCTTCACCGCCACCTCGCGGCCGTCCTCCCACACCGCCCGGTGCACCTGGCCGATCGAGGCCGAGGCCGCCGGCCGGTTGTCGAAGCTGCGGAAGCGGGCCCGCCACTGCGGCCCGAGCTCGCGCCGCAGCACCGCGTGCACCCGGGAGGCCGGCATCGGCGGTGCGGAGTCCTGCAACCGGCGGAGGTGGACGCGGTAGGGCTCGGCGACGTCCTCGGGCAGCACCGCCTCGAACATGCTGAGCGCCTGACCGAGCTTCATCGCCCCGCCCTTGAGCTCACCCAGCACGGTGAACAGCTGCTGGGCGGTGCGGCGACGCATCTCCTCGTCCAGCTCGCGCCGGCTGGCCCCGCCCAGACGGCGTCCCAGCCCGGCGGTGGTCCGCCCCGCCACCCCGAGCGGGATGCTCATCAGCCGGGCGCCGCGGCCCAGCGCGGACCGCGCCAGACCGTTGCGCCGGGAGCGGTCGGGGGAGGAGGGGCGGGCGCGCCGGTCGTCGGAGGAGTCGGCGTCGCTCATGACCTCATTCTGCCAGCCGGTCCGCAGCACACCCGGCCCAGCGGTGGCCCGGGGCAGCGCGGCTCAGTGCTCCAGCAGCGACAGGTCGCACCCGCAGCCGGGGTGCGCGGGCCACCGGCGCAGCCGGGTGCTCCAGTCGCGGGGGTCGAGCTCGAGGGTGTGCCCGCACAGGTCGGGACGGTGGCCGTGCAGGGCGGCCAGCACCTGCACCACCGCCGTAGCCGCCGCCCAGTCCACCGCCACGGCGTCGGGACGGCTGCGCTGGCGGATCAGCTGGACCAGCACCGCTGGCCAGCGCGGGTCCCGGCCGGCGCGGTACAGGTCGGTGCACCGGGTGCAGCACCCGGTGCCGGGTAGCACGAACGGGCCCACCTGGGCCCCGCCGTCGAGAGGCCGGACCAGCAGGTGCGGCAGGTCGCGGCGCAGCAGCGTGTCGGTGACCGCCCGGTCGCACTCGGCGCGGTCCGGCGCCACCACCACGACGTCGGGTGGCGGCGTGCCCGGGCCGAGCTCGAGCAGCTGCGACCAGTGGGCCAGCACGCGGGGCGGGCGGGCCCTGCTCGCCGGACGGGCCGCCACCAGCTCGGCGCGCAGCGCCTCCGCGGCGACGGGTCGCGGTGGTCCGTCGTAGAGACCGGGAGCGGGTGGCTCGGGGTCGCAGAGCAGCAGCTGCACCCCGGCGGCGGCCAGCCGGGTGGCGATCGCCCGACCCAGGGCCCCGGCGCCGACCACCAGCACGGTGCCGCCGGTGCCCGGCCTCCGCGGCGGCTCGAGCAGGTCGGCAGCGGCCAGCGCGTCGACCAGCTCCGGGGCCCGCGGGTCCAGCCCGCGCAGGGTGTCCAGCCGGGAGCTGCCGTCCATCCGGTGCAGCAGCGGCAGCAGGTCGGCGCCGACGCCGTGCAGCCGCCGGGCGGCGGCGCCCGCGCCGACCTGCAGCTCGCCGTCGTCGCGGACGGTCAGCGCCAGCCCGGCCCGCAGCCGGGGGAGGTCGAGGTCGGGACGTCCAGCGCTCACCCTCCCACCCTGGCCCGCCCGCGGACGTCCGGACCGGGTTGTCCACAGCCTCCTCCGGGGCGGGCCCGGACGGTGGGCTCAGGCGCGGCCGAGGATGCGGTTGAGGTTGGTGCCGCACTCCGGGCAGGTGGCGCGTGCCATCCGCGTGCCCTTCTCGTTGACCACCACGGTGCCGGTGGTCTCCCGCTTGGCGCGGCACTTCACGCAGTAGAACTCGCCGCTGTAGGACTCGTCGGCCACAGCTCCTCCTCCGGTCGGCACCTGCGGTGACAAAGAGAAGACCCCCAGGAACTCCGGATCCGTTCGCCTTCCCCTGCGAGCGGCCCGACCATCTGGGGGTCTTCGTTGTCTCGACGCTAGGCCCCCCGGCGCCGTGCGTCAAGTGCCTGGGCCCACACCGTCCACCACCGGGGACCGCTGTGCACGAGGTCGTGGGCAACCCTGTGGACGGGCCTGTGCACAGTGTGCACAACCCTGTGCACGGCGACGCGCCGAAGCCGCGGTCGTCGGCGGGCTCGGCTACCGTCGGTGCCATGCCGGTCACTCCTGCCGCACCCGCCGACGACGCCCGGGTGGAGGTGCGACGCAGCCGGCGTCGACGCCGCTCGGTCACCGCCTTCCGCGAGGACGGCCGGATCGTGGTCGTCATCCCGGCCGACATGTCGCGCCAGCAGGAGGAGCACTGGCGCGCGGAGATGGTGCGGCGGCTGCTGCGTCGAGAGGCCCGCACCTCCGCGCCGGCCTCGGACCCGGCGCTGGCCGCCCGGGCCGAGGAGCTCTGCCGGACCCACCTCGACGGCGCGGCCCCGGTGCCGCGGCCCACCTCGGTGCGCTGGGTCGGCAACCAGCAGCGCCGGTGGGGGTCCTGCTCACCGGCCGACGGCACCATCCGGTTGTCCGACCGCTTGCAGGGGCTGCCCGGGTGGGTCGTGGACTACGTGCTGGTCCACGAGCTCTGCCACCTGGTGCACGCCGGCCACGGCCCGGCGTTCTGGGCGCTGGTCGAGCGCTACCCGCGGGCGCAGGAGGCGAAGGGCTACCTGCAGGGCTGGTCCGACGCGCAGGCGCGCGCCCGGGGCGCACGCTGGTCCGAGCCGGAGGAGTCCGACCTCGACGAGCCGGACGGCACCGGCTAGGGTCAGCGCTCCCGCGGGCCCTCCTCGGGCCCGTCCTCACCGGTCTCGTCGGCGCGGTCGAGCAGCGCTGCCAGCTCGGCGTCCAGGTCGTCACCGGCCGCGGAGTCCTCGGCGGACCGGTCACCGCGGACGAAGCCGATCGGGTCGTCCAGCGCGGCGGCGTCGGGCACCAGGTCGGGGTGCTTCCAGACCGCGTCGCGGCCCTCCACGCCACGGGCCTCGCGCAGCGCGGCCCACAGGTTGGCCGCGTCGCGCAGCCGGCGCGGGCGCAGCTCGAGCCCGACCAGATTGGCGAAGGTCTGCTCGGCCGGGCCACCGGCCGCCCGGTTGCGACGCACCGTCTCGCCGAGGGCCTGTGCGGCCGGCATCCACGGCGCGCAGGCCTGGCCCACCACCTCGTCCACCCAGCCCTCGACCAGCGCGAGCAGGGTCTCCATCCGACCCAGCACCGCCTGCTGCTCGGGGGTGTGCTGCGGCTCGAACAGCCCCTCGCGGACCTCCTCGCCGATCCGCTGCAGCGACTGCGGGTCCAGGCCCTGCAGGTCGATCTCGCCGACCGCCCGCTCGATCGCGGACATGTCGATGCGGATGTGGCGGGCGTACTCCTCGACCAGGGCCAGCAGCTGCGGGCGCAGCCAGACGCACTCGGCGAACAGCCGCTGGCGGGCGGCCTCGCGGATGGTGAGGTAGAGCAGCACGTCGTCGGGACGCTCCTGCAGCCCCTCGCCGAAGGCGGCGACGTTGGTCGGCAGCAGCACCACCTGGCTGGAGCTGGTCAGCGGGACGCCGATGTCGGTCACGCCGACCACCTCACCGGCCAGCTGGCCCAGCGCCTGGCCGAGCTGCACGGCGAACATCGCGTTCCCGCTGCGGCGCAGCATCGGGCGCAGCATCTCGGCCATCCCGGCCAGGGGGTTGACGGCCGGGTCCTCGCCGCCGGTCCCCATCAGGGCCTGTGCGCTCGCCTCGGCCATGCTGTCGGCCACCGGCTCGACCAGCCGACGCCACACCGGCATCGTGTGCTCGATCCACTCCGCCCGGCTCCACACCGCCGGCAGCACGGTCTGCTCGGCGGAGAACGCGGTGGCGGGGTCGAGCCAGGTCTGGGCCAGGGAGGCGGCGTCGGTGACGCGACGGCGGTCGGTCGGGTCGGGGGTGCGGTCGGGGCCCAGCCCGGCGGCCACCTTGCGGGCGACGTCCTTGGCCTGCTCCCAGTCCACCCCGGAGTCGGCGGCGGCACCGGGGCCCATGCCCAGCTGGGCGATCATCTGCTGCAGCTGGCCCATCATCTGCTGCATGTCCTGCCCGCCGGCCCCGAAGGAGCCGAAGAGCGCCTCGAACGGGTTCTGCGGGGTGCCGCCCTGCTCCCGACCGCCCTCGTCGCCCTGCTCGTCGCGGTCGCGAGGCTCGTCCGGATCGCCGGGAGACCGGTCGTCAGCCATCGTCAGTCACTCTCCTGTGCGTCGGCGGGTCTCCATTCAACCCGTTCCGGCCAACTCCGGGGGCGCGGCGGGCCGGATTGCGGCTCAGAGCGAACACGGCCGCCGGTGGCCCGGTTGGGTAGGGTCGGCGCCATGTCTGGATCGGCGCCCGTCTCCGCGTGGTGGCAGGTCGCGCTGCGCAGCGAGCCGCTGAGCCTGGACGCCGCCCTCGCCGGCGTCGGGCACCCCGCCTGCGGCGGGGTCGCCCTGTTCGTCGGCGTGGTGCGCGACCACGACGGGGGACGCGCGGTCAGCACCCTCGACTACACCGCGCACCCGCAGGCCGAGGAGGTGCTCGGCCGGGTCGCCGCCGCGGTGGCCGCGCGGCACGGCGTCCGGGCCTGGGTCGAGCACCGGGTCGGCCACCTGGAGGTCGGCGACCTGGCGGTGGTGGTCGCGACGGCCTCGGCGCACCGGGCGGAGGCGCTGAGCGCCTGCCGGGAGCTCATCGACGAGCTCAAGCGGGACGTCCCGATCTGGAAGGAGCAGCACCTGGGCTCCGGTGCCGCGGAGTGGGTGGGGCTGTGACCCGTCAGACCTGGGTGGCCTTCGTCTCGGCGACCGTCTTCGTGCTGATGGCGCTGGTGCTGGCGCTCACCCCGGTGCCCTTCGTCAGCTGGACCCCCGGCGGCACCTACGAGGTGCTGGGTGCGGGGGAGGACCAGCCGATCGAGGTGTCGGGGACGACGACCTACCCGACGGAGGGGTCGCTGCGGATCACCACCGTCTCCCAGACCGCGGCCGACGCCCGGCTGACGCTGCCGGAGGCGGTGCTGTCCTACCTGCTGCCCGAGCGCGACACCCTGCCGCGGGAGTCGATCTACCCGCCGGGGAAGACGGCTGAGCAGGTGGAGATCGAGGAGCGGCAGAGCATGGACACCTCCCAGGTGGATGCGGTGGTCGCCGCGCTGCGGGCCGCCGACGTCGAGGTGGTGGAGCGTCCGGCCGTCGTGTCGGTGACGGTGAGCGGGCCCAGCGAGGGGATCCTCAGCCCGGGCGACCTGGTGCTCACCGTGAACGGCCTGGAGCCGACCACGCCGGAGCAGGTGACCGAGGAGGTCCGGGCGGTCGCGGTGGGGGAGGAGATCTCCTTCCGGGTGCTGCGCGACGGCGAGGAGCGCGAGCTCCGGGTGCCCACCGGCAGCTCCAACACCGAGGCCGGGCTGGCGGTGGTCGGCGCCCAGTTCGGCCCCGGCTACGAGTACGAGCCGACGGTGGAGTTCGGCATCGACCCCGCGATCGGCGGACCGAGCGCGGGGCTGCTGTTCTCGCTGGCGATCTACGACCGGATCACCCCGGGCGCCCTCGTGCACGGCACCGTCGCCGGCACCGGCCAGATCACCGCCGACGGCGTGGTGGAGCCGATCGGCGGCGTCCAGCAGAAGATCGCCGGTTCGGAGGAGGCCGGCGCCAGCGTGTTCCTCTACCCGGAGGGCAACTGCGCCGACGTCGCCGGCGTGCGGACCGACCTGACCCTCGTCCCGGTCGAGACCCTGCCGCAGGCCATCGAGGCGATGCAGGCGCTGGACGCCGGCACCCCGGAGGAGCTGCCGACGTGCCCGTGAGCGAGCCCTCCGACGCGGCCCACCCCGGCTCGGCCGACCCCGTCGCGCCCGACCCCGTCCCGGTCGACGCCGACCCGACCGGAGCCGGCGCCGCCGACGCCGATCCCGTCCGCACCGCCCTGCTCGCCGCGCTGGTCGAGCTGGAGCGCCACGTGGGGGAGCAGGGCTTCGACCAGGGGCCGCGGCTGTTCGCCCTGGTGCGCACCGACGACCTGGTGGCCGCCGAGCCCGCGCTCGCCGAGCACCTGGGGCTGCGCAGCACCGCCGAGGGCGGCTTCCCCGAGGCGCTGACCCCGGTGGAGCAGGAGTTCACCCCCGGCGCCGACCTGGTCGGGGCGCTGTCGCGGATCGAGTGGCCACCCAGCGTGGACGGCTGCGCGTTGGCCTGCGAGCGCAGCTTCCTGCCCGCCGGCGACCAGGCCGCCGAGGTGCCCGACGACCCCGACGAGGCGACCGCCTTCGTGGCCGAGCACCCCGACCGCCAGGACGTCCGCGTCGTGGTCGGTGTGCTGCGCACCGGGCACCGCCACGGCGTGGCCCGGCTGGTCAGCCACCCCGAGGACCTGCTCGGGGGCAGCGACCTCGTCCCCGGGCTGGCCGAGGTGCTCGCGTATACGCTTCACCCCGACGAGGGCCCCCACGGCCCGGACCACCGTCCCCACCCAGCAGCAGAGGAACCTCGCGAGTGAGCAGTACCGCCGCCGTCCGCCGCCGTCCCCGGGGGGCGCTCCTGCCCACCGTGGCCGTCCTCGCCACGCTGGTGGTCGGGTTCACCCTGTTCAGCGGGATCTGGACCGACCGGCTGTGGTACCAGTCGCTGGGTTATGAGGGGGTGTTCTCCACCCTGCTGCTGACCCGGCTCGGGCTCTTCCTCGTGTTCGGCCTGCTGATGGCGCTGGTGGTGGTCGGCAACGTGGCCCTGGCCTACCGGCTGCGACCCCGGCTGCGCGCCCCCTCGCCGAACTCCGAGCTGCTCGAGCGCTCCCGCGACGTGCTGGAGTCCCGGCTGGTGCGGATCCTGGTGATCCTCGGCGTGGTGATCGGGCTGTTCGGCGGTGGCAGCGCGGCCGGCAACGCCGAGACCTACCTGGCCTGGCGCAACAGCACGCCTTTCGGCGAGGTCGACCCCACCTTCGGCCTCGACCTGTCCTTCTTCGTCTTCGACTACCCCTGGTACCAGCTGGTCGCCTCGTTCCTGCTGGTCGCGCTGCTGATGGGCTCGGCCGGGGCGGCGATCGTGCACTACCTGCTCGGCGCGCTGCGCTACACCCCCGGCCAGCGGGTCACCAGCCGCGCCGCGATGGTGCACCTGTCGGTGCTGCTCGGGGTGGTGCTGCTGGTCTTCGCCGTCCAGCAGTTCCTCGACCGCTACGGGTTCCCGCTCACCACCAACGCGCTGTCCAACGCCGAGATGACCGCGATCGGCTACGCCGACGAGAACGCCCGGGTGACCGGCCGGCTCATCCTGGCCGTGATCGCCCTCATCTGCGCACTGGTGTTCTTCGCCAACGCGTGGCTGCGCCGCTGGATCTTCCCGGTGCTGGCGGTGGCGCTCATGGTGCTCTCGGGGCTGATCCTGTCGGTGATCTACCCGGTCGGTCTGCAGGCCATCACCGTCCAGCCCAACGAGCCGGACCTGGAACGGCCCTACATCGAGCAGCACATCGCGGCCACCCGCACCGCCTACGGGGTGGAGGACGTCGAGATCGAGACCTACGACGCGACCACCGTCGCCGAGGCCGGTCAGCTGCGTGCCGACGCCGAGGCGCTGCCCGGTATCCGGCTGATCGACCCGGCCATCGTCAGCCCGACCTACGAGCAGCTGCAGCAGGTCCGTGGCTACTACTCCTTCCCGCAGGTCCTCGACGTCGACCGCTACACCATCGACGGTGTGGAGACCGACGCCGTGGTGGCGGCCCGCGAGCTCAACTTCCGGGGTCTGGAGAACCGGTCGTGGAACAACACCCGCACCGTCTACACCCACGGCTACGGCCTGGTGGCCGCCTACGGCAACCGGGCCGTCGGTGGTGAACCGGACTGGATCGTCCGCGACATCCCGCCGGTGGGCGAGCTGAGCGAGTACGAGCCGCGGATCTACTACGGCGAGCAGATGGACCAGTACGCCATCGTCGGCGCTCCGGCGGGCGCCCCGCCGATCGAGTTCGACACCCCCGGCGGCGGACCGGACGGTGGGCCGCAGCTGACCACCTACACCGGTGAGGGCGGTGTGCCGATCGGCTCGCTGTTCGACCGGGTGCTGTATGCGATGCGCTTCACCGACGTCAACATCCTGCTGTCGGAGCGGGTCAACGAGGCCTCGAAGATCCTCTACGACCGCACCCCGCGCGAGCGGGTGCAGGCCGCGGCGCCGTGGCTGACCATCGACTCCAACATCTACCCCGCGATCGTCGAGGGCCGGCTGGTCTGGATCGTCGACGGCTACACCACCTCCAACAGCTACCCGAACAGCCAGCGGCTGAGCCTGCAGGACGCGACCTCGGACTCGGAGTCGCAGCTGCTGCCGGTGGGCGCCCAGCTCTCGCAGGACGTCAACTACATGCGGAACTCGGTCAAGGCCGTGGTGGACGCCTACGACGGCACCGTCGACCTCTACGCCTGGGACGAGGAGGACCCCGTCCTGCAGACCTGGCGGAACGCCTTCCCCGACACCGTCCAGGACCGTTCGGAGATCTCGGCCGACCTGCTCTCCCACCTGCGCTTCCCCGAGGACCTGTTCAAGGTGCAGCGGGAGATCCTGGCCCGCTACCACGTCACCGACCCGGCCGCCTGGTACCAGGGCAACGACCTGTGGCGGATCCCGGTGGACCCGGTCCGCGGCGGCAACGCCAAGGAGACCCCGTACTACCTGTCGATCCAGTGGCCGGGTGACGAGTCGCCGGTGTTCAGCCAGACGGCCGTCTACGTGCCCAACGAGCGGCAGAACCTCGCGGCCTACATGGCCGTCAACGCCGACGCCTCCAGCCCCGACTACGGCCGGCTGCGGATCCTGCGGATGTCGGACACCCAGCAGATCGCCGGGCCGGGGCAGACGTTCAACGAGATCAACACCAACGTCACGGTGGCCGAGCGGCTACGGCCGTTCAACAACCAGGGCGCGGCGCAGGCCTCCTACGGCAACCTGCTCACCCTGCCCATCGGTGGCGGCCTGCTCTACGTCGAGCCGATCTACACCCAGCGGGCCGGCAGCGACGGCTCCTACCCGGCGCTGAGCTTCGTGGTGGCGCGGTTCGGCGAGACGGTGGCCATCGGCACCACCCTGCAGGAGGCGCTGGACCAGGTCTTCGGCGGTGACGCCGGCGCGGACACGGGCGAGGACGTCCCGGGCCAGCCCGGCGGTGGGACGCCGAGCGACCCCGAGGAGCCGACCGGCGAGGTCGACAACCCGGCCGCTGCCGCCGCGCTGGACCGGGCCGAGCAGGCCTTCGCCGACGCCGACCAGGCGCTGCGCGACGGCGACCTGGCCACCTACCAGGCCAAGAACGACGAGGCCCGGGCCGCCATCGAGGAGGCCCTCACCGCGCTGGGCCGCTAGCCTCGCCGGCGGTCAGTCGCCGATGCCGCGGGCGTGCAGCGCCTCTCCGGTGGCGCGGGCGGAGGCCACCACCCGCACCACCAGGGGGACCAGCCGGGCCCGCGGGTTGCGCTCCAGCCCGCGGGCCAGCGCGGCCTGACGGGTCTCCTCGGCGATCTCGAGCACGGTGGGGACGGCGCGCAGCACCAGTCCGACGGCCAGCCCGACCTGCTCGACGTCCACCCCGAGCCGGCGGAGCGGGCCGAGCACCCGCACCAGGGTGGCGACCAGGTCGTCGACGCGGGTGGTGGCGGTGAGCACGGTGGCCAGCAGCAGCAGCCCGACCAGCTCGGCCACCGTCTCGGTCGCCCGGGCCCACCCGGTCTGCCACGTCTGCCAGGCACCGAGCAGGACGACCACCACCAGCAGCCCGCGGAGCGAGCGCAGCAGGGCGCCGAGCCCGACCCGTCCGAGCAGCGCGAGCGCCAGCGCCAGCCCGAGCAGGGCCAGCGACGGCGCCGGCCCGCGGACCAGGGTCACGGTGGTGGCGAGGACGAGCAGCCCGAGCAGCTTGGCCCCGGCCGGGGCGCGGTGCAGGAGGGTGCTCCCGGGGCGGTGGACGCCGACCAGCCCCGTGGGCAGCGGCCGCGGGCTCATGCCACCGACCGGTAGTGCGCGACCACGTCGGCGGCAGGGCCGTCGGCGACCACCCGGCCGCCATCCAGCAGCAGCGCCCGGTCGCAGCGGGCGGCCAGCTCGAGGTCGTGGGTGCTGAGCACCAGCTGCTGCGGCAGCCCCATCAGCAGGTGGCCGATCCGCCGGCTGTTGCCGAGGTCGAGCAGGGTGGTCGGCTCGTCGGCCACCAGCACGTCCGGGTCGGTGGCCAGCACCCCGGCCAGGGCGAGCAGCTGGCGCTGGCCGCCAGACAGGGTGTGCACGCTGCGGGAGGCCAGCGCGGCCAGCCCGTAGGCCTCGAGCACGGTGGTGGTGGCCGCGGCGCGGTCGGCGGCGTCGGGGTGGCGGCGGCGCAGCGAGAGCGCCACGTCCTCCGCGACCGTGGGCATCACCAGCTGGGCGGACGGGTCGGTGAAGACGAAGCCGACCCGGCGGCGCACCCGCGCGCCGTGGCGGGCGACGTCGGTGCCGTGGACGCGGACCCGGCCGCGGCTCGGCTCGACCAGACCGTTGACCAGCCGGGCGAGGGTGGACTTGCCCGACCCGTTCGCCCCGACCAGGGCGGTCCGGGCCTCGGTGAGGACCAGCGACGTCCGGTGCAGCACCACCACCTCGCTGCCCTCGGGGGTCGGGCGGCGGACCTCGACGTCGTCGAGCTCGATCACGCCGGGACGGCGTCGGCGTCCCGCGTGGACCGCGGACGGGCCAGCAGGTCGGGGAAGGCCCGGTGCACGGCGGTGGCGACCAGCGCGACGGCGAGGCACTTGAGCAGGTCGCCGGGCCAGAAGACGACGTCGACGGCGAACGCCTGGGCCAGGCCGAGGTCGGCGCGCAGCGCGAGCCCCGCGATGCCCAGGACGTGGGTGACCAGGCTGCCGGCCAGCGCGGCGAGGAGCACCAGCGGGACGCTCGTGCTCAGCCGGCGCAGCGGGAGGCGACGGACGACCAGGCCGGTGACCAGGGCGGCCGCCGGGAAGGAGACGAGGTAGCCCGCGGTGGGTCCGGCGAAGACGCCCACCCCGGCCGCGCCACCGGAGAACACCGGCAGCCCGACCGCGCCGACGACGAGGTAGAGCAGCACGGCCAGGAACCCGCGGCGGGGGCCGAGCACGGCGCCGGCGAGCACGACGGCGAAGGTCTGCAGGGTGATCGGGACGGGGGAGGGGCCGAACCGGATCGCGGGCAGCAGGGCGCAGACCGCGACCAGGGCGGCGAAGCCGGCGACCAGGGCGAGGTCGGCGCCGGAGAGGCGGCGGGGTGCGGGCATGCGGGACGACCTCTCGGACGCGGGACTGAACGGTGTTCAGGTGAACGGCGTTCAGGTTAGGGTGGGCCCCGACCGCCGTCAACCACCACCCCGCGACCCGAGGAGCGCCGTGCGCCACCGCCGCCAGGACGTCGTCGACCGGGCCCTGCTGGTGCTGGACGGGTACGGGCTGGCCGACCTGACGGTGCGCCGGCTGGCCCGCGAGCTCGGCGTGCAGCCCAGTGCCCTCTACCACCACGTGCGGAGCAAGCAGGAGCTGCTGGCGCTGGTGGCCGAGGAGCTGCTGCGGCGCGGGCCCCGGCGTCCCCGCACCGGCGGCTGGCACGACCGGCTCCGCACCGTCTGCGCCGACCTCCGCGACGCCCTGCTGGCCTACCGTGACGGCGCGGAGGTGGTGGCCGCCGCCCAGGCGTTCGGCCTCGGCGCAACCGGGCCGGTGGCCGAGCTGGAGGAGGTGCTGCGCGCCGCGGGTGCGCCGGAGGAGCTGGCCCGGGTCGGGGCGGCGACCTGCGTGCACTACGTCCTCGGCCACGTCGGGGAGGAGCAGCTGCACCTGCAGGCCGGCAGCGCCGGCGCCATCGACGCCGACCCCCGTCAGACGTCGACCTTCGCGCTGGGCGTCGACCTCGTCGTCGACGGCATCGCCACCCGCCTCCCCGACCCCGTCGCGGCACCCGCCGGGGTGTCGCCCGCCTGAGCGCGAGGGGTCCGAGCAGCGGCGTCGTGCGGCGTCCCGCGACCTCCGTCGCCCTTCCTGAGGTCGACGCCGCGGGCCACCTCCGGCATACGGATGCGCCAGTCCCTTCCCACCGGCGAGACTCGTCGCTACAGTTCCCACCAACTGGCGTCGCAAGCGTGAAGAATGAGGCCAGTACCGCACACAGGATGCGGGCACCGCGATCGGTCGGCTCCTCCTCGGAGAGGCTCGCCCGACGCACTGACACTGTCGTCAGGCAACTTGGAGGACCAATGGAGCTTCCCCTCGTCACCCGCCGGAGCCTGCTCTACGGCTCGGCCGTCGTCGCCGGTACAGCGGCCCTGGCCGCCTGTACCGGCACCAGCAGCAGCCCAGGTCAGGACCAGTCGGGGAACGGGCCGACGGGTGGCGGGGCCTCGACCGCGGTCGGCTCAGCCACCGAGCCGCTGCCGGCACCGGGCACCTACCAGCAGGCGCCCAGCATCGACCCGAGCCTGCCGCCGGTCGAGGAGCGGCTGCCCGAGAACCCCTACGTCATCCCGCACCACTGGGTGACCCCCGGCAAGTACGGCGGCAAGCTGAACCTCAACACCTTCTCCACCACCGGCGCGGCGAAGGCCGACTCCGACCGCAACTTCTTCTACGGGCACTCCCCGCTGCGCTACCTCAACGACGGCAAGGACATCGGGCCCGGCCTGGTCGAGTCGTGGGAGTCCAACGACGACGCCTCGGAGTGGACCTTCTACTTCCGCAAGGGCCTCAAGTGGTCCGACGGCGAGCCGTTCACCACCGAGAACATCCTGTTCTGGTGGAACGAGTTCGTCATCGAGCAGAAGATGGCCGTCACGCCGCCCGACGAGGCCCGCTCCGGCACGGGCACCCTGGCCGAGTTCACCGCGGTGGACGACACCACGCTGCGGATGACCTTCGACGCGCCGGCACCGCTGACCGCCGACCGCATGGCGATGTGGGTCAACGGCAACATCGGCAAGAACGGCCCGATCTGGCTGATGCCCAGCCACTACCTGAAGCAGTTCCACCCCAGCTACGGCGATGACGTGCCGGACGACTGGGACACCGTGGGCGGTCTGATGGAGACCAAGGCCGACTGGCACCGCAACCCGGACTGCCCGACCATGATCGGCTACAAGTGCAAGTCGTTCGACAACACCCGGGGTGTCGTGCTCGAGCGCAACCCGTACTACTGGGCCGTGATGCCCAACGGTGACCAGCTGCCCTACATCGACGAGATCCAGATCAGCGTCGTCTCCGACGCCGAGGCCGGCAAGCTCCAGGTGCAGCAGGGCAGCGTGGACTACACCCACGGGCCGTTCAACCAGATCACGCTGAACGACGTCCAGGGGATCCGGGACAGCGCGGCGCAGGCCGGGACCGAGGTCGTCCTGTGGGACAGCGGGTCGGGCACCGGCTCGATCTTCTTCCTCAACTACGACTACCCCGACGAGGAGCTGCGCGCCGTCATCCGGGAACCGAAGTTCCGCCAGGCGATCTCGCACGCGTTCAACCGCGAGGCGGTCCGCAGGTCGGTGTACTTCAACACCGGCGAGCCGACCACGGGGACGCTCAGCCCCAAGGCGATCGAGTACCAGATCAACGACACCGGCCGGCAGGCCTACACCTCCTGGCGTGACGCCTACGTGGCCTACGACCCGGAGAAGGCCAAGCAGCTGCTGGAGGAGATCGGGGTGACCGACTCCGACGGCGACGGCCTGCGCGAGCTGCCGAGCGGGGAGAAGCTGACGCTGCGCCTCGACACGACCGCCGACTCCTCGCAGGAGCACAAGTCCAAGGACAACCAGCTGGTCGCCGACCTCAAGGCCGTCGGCATCGAGATGCGGATCAACCCCATCGCGCCGCAGACCTACGACGACGAGTGGAAGACCGGCCAGCTGATGGGCCACAGCAACTGGGAGGTCGGGGACGGCCCGAACCACCTGGTGTACCCCCAGTGGCTGGTGCCGCTGGAGTACACCCGCTGGGCCCCGCTGCAGGGTCAGTGGTACCAGCAGCTCGGCACCAAGACCGAGGGCACCGAGCTCGACGTCGATCCGTGGGAGCGGACGCCGCCGCGGATGGAGCCGGAGCCCGACGGCCCCATCCAGAAGCTGTGGGACCTGTACAACGCCAGCAAGGTCGAGCCGGACGAGATGAAGCGGCACCAGCTGGTCTGGGACATGATCAAGATCCACATCTCCGACGGCCCGTTCTTCATCGGGTCGGTGGCCAACTACCCGCAGGTCGTCGTGGCGAAGACCGACCTCAAGAACGTGCCGCGCAAGGAGAACCTCGCGCTCGGCGGGATGGTCAACCCGTGGATCCACCCGAGCCCGGCCGTCTACGACCCCGAGTGCTACTTCTGGGACAACCCCGACCAGCACACCAGCTGACGCGTGGCGTCCGCGGCGGCACCTGCCGCCGCGGCGCCGCCCGTCCCGTGTCCTGTCGTCCTGATCGAGGGGGGTTGTCCGATGCTGGTCTTCGTCGTCCGCCGGCTCGCCTACGCCGTGCTGACCGTGTTCGCGGTCTCGCTCGTGGCGTTCTTCATCATCGAGCTGGCGCCCGGGTCGGCGATCACGGCCGAGATCTCCCGGCTCCGCGCCCAGGGCAACGTGGTCTCCGACCAGCAGGTGCAGGCCCTGGAGGAGCAGTACGGGATCAACGACCCCTGGATCGTGAAGTACGGCAAGTGGGCCGGCGGTCTCGTCACGGGCGACTTCGGCCAGTCCTTCGCCTTCCGCGAGCCGGTCGCCGACCTCATCTGGAGCCGGCTCGGGTTGTCGATCGCGCTGTCCATCGGCGCGATCATCGTCGCCTGGGCCGTCGCGATCCCCATCGGGGTGTACTCGGCGACCCACCGGTACAGCCTCCCCGACAACGTCATCACCGTGATCCAGTTCATCGGGGTGGCCATCCCCGAGTTCCTGCTGGCGCTGGCGGTGATGACGGCCGCGGTGCGCTGGGGCGGGATAGAAGTCGGCGGGTTGTTCTCCAACGAGTACCGCAACGCGGAGTGGAGCGCGGCGAAGTTCGGCGACATGCTCGGCCACCTGTGGATGCCCCTGGTGGTGATCACGGTGGGGAGCACCGCCTGGCTGACCCGGGTGATGCGCGCGAACCTGTTCGACGTGCTGGGCCAGCAGTACATCCAGACCGCCCGCGCCAAGGGGGTCGCCGAGTCTCGGGTGATCTGGAAGCACGCCGTGCGCAACGCGCTGCACCCGCTGGTGATGACCTTCGGCACCACCCTGTCGGCGCTGATCTCGGGTGAGGCGATCGTCTCGATCGTGTTCGCGCTGCCCACGACCGGGCAGGCGCTGCTGCAGAGCCTCATCGTCAAGGACACCTACGTGGCGGCGACCCTGCTGGTCTTCCTGTCGATCCTGCTGGTCATCGGGAACGTGATCTCCGACCTCGCGCTGGCCTGGATCGATCCACGAGCCCGGACGGCGGGTTAGGAGCAGAGATGACGGCAACGGCTCAGATCTCCGGTGCGGGGCTGGACGAGGGCACGTCCTCCGGGACCGGTGGACCGGTGGCGCCGGACAGCAAGATCGGTGAGGTCTCGCAGCGCAGCCTCATGCTGCGCCGCTTCCGGCGGAGCAAGCTCGCGGTGGTGAGCCTGGTCATCCTGCTGCTGATGTACCTGGCGGCCATCTTCGCCGGGTTCCTGTCGCCCAACGACCCGGCGGCGGTCAACCAGGAGTACAAGTACGCCGCACCCAGCGCGTGGACGTGGTCCGGCGGGCCGGCGATCTGCCGGGTCACCCAGGAGATCGACCCCATCAACATCTCCACCACCTACGTCACCAACTGCGACCAGCCGATCCCCCTGCAGTTCTTCAGCCGCGGTTACGAGTACGAGCTCTTCGGCCTCATCCCGACCGACCGCCACCTCTTCACGGTCCCCGAGGGACGCGTCCTGGTCTTCGGGGCCGACGGCAACGGCCGCGACCTCTTCAGCCGCACCATCCACGGCGCCCAGGTCTCGCTGACCATCGGCCTGCTCGGGGTGGTCGTGGCGACCGTCCTCGGCTCGATCATCGGGACCATCTCCGGCTACGCCGGCGGGGCGGCCGACACCGTGATCCAGCGCGTCATCGAGATCATCATGTCGGTGCCGACGATCCCGCTGTGGGCCACCATGGCCGCCGTCATGCCGCAGGACCTGTCGGTCACCCAGCGCTACTTCGTGATGACGATGATCCTGTCGCTGGTCGCCTGGACCGGTCTGGCCCGGCAGGTGCGCGGCAAGGTGATGGGCTACGCCTCGGCCGACTACGTCGCCGCGGCGCGGTCGGCCAACGCGTCCGGCTTCCGGATCGTCACCACCCACCTGCTGCCCAACGCGGCCAGCCACATCGTCGCCGTGTCGATGCTGGCGATCCCGGCCACGATCCTGGCCGAGACCGCGCTGTCCTTCCTGGGCATCGGCATGCTCGACCCGGCCATCAGCTGGGGCGTGCTGCTGCAGGACGCGTCCCGGGTCGACGTGCTGCAGCAGTACCTGTGGGTGCTCATCCCGGGCGTCGCCGTGGTCCTCGCCATCACCTGCTTCCAGCTGCTCGGGGACGGTGTGCGTGACGCCGTCGACCCGTACAGCTGAGCCCCGACCAGTCAAGGAGGACCACCTCGTGACCACCCACTCCAGCGCCCGCGACGACGACACCATCGTCTCCGTCCGCGACCTCCAGGTGGAGTTCCGGACCACCCTCGGTGTCGTCCGCGCGCTCAACGGCGTGAGCTTCGACATCCCCCGCGGCAAGGTGGTCGGGATCGTCGGGGAGAGCGGCTGCGGCAAGAGCGTGACCGCCCGCGCGATCATGCAGATCATCGAGCACCCGGGGAGGATCACGAACGGGTCGATCGAGTTCCACCGGCAGGGCGGTGACGTCGCGACCTCGCAGCTGCTGACCGACGACGAGTCCGCCCCGGCCGACGCGCTGACGGCGTCGGGCGGGATCGACATCACCCGGCTCGACCCGCGCAGCGCGGCCATGCGGGCGATCCGCGGTGCGGAGATCGCGATGATCTTCCAGGAGCCGATGACCTCGCTCAACCCGGTGTACACCGTCGGGTCGCAGATCGAGGAGGCGATCCTGCTGCACCAGACGCCGGACAAGGAGAAGGCCCGCCAGCAGGCCGTCGACATGCTGCGCCAGGTCGGCATGCCGAACCCCGAGCGGATCGCCCGGTCCTACCCGCACGAGCTCTCCGGAGGCATGCGCCAGCGGGCCATGATCGCGATGGCGATGTCCTGCCACCCGGCGCTGCTCATCGCCGACGAACCGACCACGGCCCTGGACGTCACCACCGAGGCGCAGATCCTGTCGCTGATGCGCAAGCTCAAGGCCGAGATCGGCATGTCGATCATGTTCATCACGCACAGCATGGGCGTCGTGGCCCAGCTCTGCGACGAGGTCATCGTCATGTACCTGGGTCAGGTGGTCGAGCGGGCCTCGGTCGATGAGATCTTCTACAACCCCAAGCACCCCTACACCCGCTCGCTGCTGCGGTCGATCCCGCGGATCGGCATGACCGAGCACGCCCCGCTCGAGGTGATCAAGGGCTCCATCCCGGACCCGTACACCCGGGTCACGGGGTGCAGCTTCCACCCGCGCTGCCCGGACTACCTCGGCGACGTCTGCCGCGACGTCATCCCGGCCGAGGCGCTGCTCGCCGGCCCCACCCGGCACGGGGCGAAGTGCCACCTGTACACCGACGAAGGGCGGGCCGCGCTGGCGGCGCCCGCCGCCACGAGGGGATGACGATGACCGAGACCGTGACCGCAGAGCCCGCGCAGGCCGAGCCCTTGCTCGAGGTGAGGGACCTGCGGAAGTGGTTCCCGATCAAGGGCGGGATGCTGCGGCGCACGACGGGGCACGTCAAGGCGGTGGACGGGGTCTCGCTCACCGTGGCCAAGGGGGAGACGCTCGCCGTGGTGGGCGAGTCCGGCTGCGGCAAGAGCACGACGGGGCGCACCATCCTCCGGCTCGAGGAGCCGACCGGCGGGACGGTGGTGTTCCGGCACCCCGAGCTCGGACCGGTGGACCTGGCGACCGCGGACCGACGGACGATGCGCCAGGTGCGGCCGCGGATGCAGATCATCTTCCAGGACCCCTTCGCCTCGCTCGACTCGCGGATGACCGTGGGCCGGCTGATCGCCGAGCCGCTGGTCATCAACGGCGTCCTCAAGGGTCAGCCCCTGCGGGACCGGGTGGCCGAGCTGCTGACCATGGTGGGCCTGCGGCCCGAGCACGCGAGCCGTTACCCGCACGCCTTCTCGGGTGGTCAGCGGCAGCGGATCGGGATCGCACGGGCGATCGCGCTCGACCCGGACCTCATCATCTGCGACGAGCCGGTCTCGGCGCTTGACGTGTCGGTGCAGGCCCAGGTGATCAACCTGCTGGAGGACCTGCAGGAACGGCTCGGGCTGACGTACGTGTTCATCTCCCACGACCTGTCGGTGGTGGAGCACATCGCCGACCGGGTGGCGGTGATGTACGTGGGGCGTGTGGTCGAGATCGGCACCACCAAGGAGCTGTTCTACCGCCCGAAGCACCCCTACACCGAGGCGCTGCTGTCGGCGCTCCCGCAGCCCGACCCGCGCAACCGGACGGAGGTCGTGCCGCTGACCGGTGACGTGCCGAGCCCGGCCAACCCGCCGTCGGGGTGCTACTTCCACACCCGCTGCCCCTACGCGCAGCCGGTCTGCTCCGAGGAGACCCCGCCGCTGCGGACACTGCCTGCCGAGGACGGGTCGTCGACCGGCACGGTGCGGCAGGCGGCCTGCCACTTCGCCGAGGAGCTCGACCTCAAGGGTGCGGTGGTGCCCTCGCCGGTCGTGGGCGGAGGCACGGACGAGCCGTTCGCACCGGTCGGCCCCCGACCGGGGTCCGCGGCCCGCACCGACGGGGTGGCGTCGTGAGTGCACCGGAGGCGCGGGTGGGTCGCCCCCGGTTCACGGGCGTCACCACGTTCACCGACGAGCGGGGCCGCTACGAGTTCCGGCACCCGTCCGGCTGGGTGCGGTCGGCCCTCGAGCCGGGCCTGGACGGCGTCATCGTCCGGCCCGAGGCCGACGACGAGGCCACGTACTTCGCGGTGGCGGTGACCGATCTCGAGGTCGCCGTGGTCGCCGACGACCTGGAGACCCTGCGCTCGGGCTTCGACGACGGGATCACCCAGCTGCCCGACGCGGAGGTGGAGTCCGGCTCGGAGGCCACCTACAACCACATCGTCCGGCTGGAACGGACCTTCACCTTCTCCGAGGACGGCACGACCCGCAAGCGACGGGTCTGGGCCCTGTACGCCGACCACTGGCAGTTCCTCGTCGCGTTCCAGGGCTCGACCGTGGAGGAGTTCCACTACTGGCTGCCGATGGGCAACTACTGCTTCACCGCGTTCCAGCTGCCGCACGCGCTGTGGTTCGCCACCGACCCGACGGTCGGGGTGGGTCCGGGCGCGGGGGAGTAGCAGCAGCGCCCGCGGGCGGACGGCCGGTCAGCCGCCGGCCGCACCCGACAGCAGGGCCAGGGTGCGCGTGTGCAGCGGCGGGGTCACCGCGCCGGTCAGCAGCGGGTCCCCGGTCTCGCGCATCCACCGGTGCAGCCGGCGCAGCAGGTCGTCCCGGGTGGCGGCGTGCTCGGGGTGGTCGGCCAGGTCGTGCAGCTCCAGCGGATCCGTGCCCAGGTCGTAGAGCTCCACCGCCGGATGGCTGCCGGTGTGCGGGTGGTCCGCGTCGGGGTGGACCGAGGTGCGGTGGGTCCACGACTGGCTGGCGTCCATGAAGCCCGGCGCCGAGGAGAAGTTGGCGATCAGCTTGTGCTCGCGGGTGCGGATGCAGCGACGCGGGTCGTAGTAGTCGTGGTGCGTCAGCTCGCCGAAGACCTCCTGGCGCCCGCCGTTCGGGTCGGGCCGACCGTCCAGCGCGGAGGCGAACGACCGTCCGTGCAGGGGAGGGCCACCCGTCACCGCGACCCCCACCGCGTCGAGGACCGTCGGGGTCAGGTCGAGGTTGGAGTGCAGGCCCTCCAGCCGGCGCCCGCCCGCCCAACCCCGCGCCGGCCAGCGGACCAGGCAGGCGACCTCCAGGCCGGGGTCGTACAGCGTGCACTTCGCCCGGGGGAGCGCGAGCCCGTGGTCGGTGGTGAAGACGACCAGCGTCGACTCCCGCAGGCCGGCGCGGTCGAGCGCGTCGAGGACACGGCCGGCTGCGGCGTCCATGTGCCGGATCGCGCCCTGCAGCTCGGCGACCTCGGTGCGGGCGGACTCGTCGTCGCGCAGGTAGCCGGGCACGTCGACCCCCCGCTCGGTGTCCGGTTCGACGTGGTCGCCGAGGAATCCCATCACCCCGTCGGCGTCCCGCGCGCCGGGCATCCGGTGCGGCTCGACGAACCCGACCTGGAGGTAGGTCGGCTGGTCGGAGGCGGCCATCGCCACGATCGCCTGCTCCGCCCGGTCGGCGACCACCTCGGCGTGCCCACCGGTGCGGACGCGGTCGAAGCCGAGCCGCTCGGCGACCCGGTCGTCGGCCTGCGTCCGCGACTCGTGGTGCATGCCGATCAGCTCGGTCCGGTACCCCGCCGACCCGAGCCGCTGCGCGAGGTGGCGCTCGTCGGCGTGCAGGTCCCACCCGAACTCGGCGTGGGTCAGCCCGAGGACGCCGTTGGCGTGCGGCCAGCGGCCCGTGAACAGCGAGGACCGCGACGGGCTGCACTGCGGCGCGGTGGCGAACATCTCGGCCACCACGACCCCGTCGGCGGCGAGCCGGTCGAGGTGTGGCGAGGTGACGGTGCGTGCCCCCAGGCTGTGCAGGTGCCGACCGAGGTCGTGGCAGTGCAGGAGCAGGACGTGCGGACGGGCGGGGTCACTGGTCACGAGAGTGATTCTCCGCCCACACGTCGGAGATGGGGGATCCGGCGCGCGGAGGCTGGCCCTTCGACAGGTCCGGGGACGTTCGGGTGGGGTGGCCGCGTCCGCCACCACAGCGCGCCGAGCTCGTGGGGGCGCGGGACGGGCGTCAGCTGCTGACGACCTCCACGTCGGGGTAGCCGGCGGCGGTGAGGGCGGGGGCGAGGGCAGCGGCGTCGCCGACGACGACCAGGCTGGCCGCCGTGGGGTCCACCACCTCGGTGTAGGCGGCGGTGGCCGACTCCGGGGTGACCTCCGGCAGGCGGGCGAGCTCGGCGTCCAGGTGGTCGGCGGGCAGCCCCGCCAGCAGCGAGGAGGCGACCTGGTCGACGACGCCCTCGGCGGTGGCGCAGCGCATCGGGCCCTGCCCGGCCAGCTGGCGCACGGCGGCCCCGGTCTCCTCGGCGTCCAGGGGGGCGGCGTCGAGGTCGAGCAGGGTGCGCAGCTCGGTCAGCGTGGCCCCGACCACCTCGGTGCGGAACGACCCGGCCACCGTCCAGCTCCCGCCGGAGTGGTGCGGGCTGAGGCCCAGGTGCACCCCGTAGGTGAAACCGCGCTCCTCGCGCAGCACCCGGTTCAGCCGGCTCAGGAACGAGCCGCCGACCGCGGTGGCAGCCACCCGCAGGTCGGCCCAGCGCGGGTCGCGCCGGTCGACCGCGGGACCGCCCAGCCGCAGGTCGGCCTGCACCGAGCCGGGACGGTCGACCAGCAGCACCGACGGCGCGGCCGGGCGCGGTGCCTGCGGGACGTCGGGCCGGCCGCCGTCCCAGCCGCCGAGGTTTGTGGTGACCAGGTCGACCGGCGGCTCGGGCAGGTCGCCGGCCAGCACCAGGGTGGCGCCGGCCGGTCCCATGGCGGTGTGGAAGGCGGCGACGTCGTCGGGGGTGATCGCAGCGACCGTCTCGGGCTCCCCGCCGTTGAGCCGGTGCGCCCGGGAGCCGGGCTGCCACAGCCGGCGGCGCAGCCAGCGGTCGGCGGTCCGGGCCGAGTTGGCCTCCAGCTGCTCGATCTCGGCCAGCCGGAGCGCGACGTGGCGTTCGACGTCGGTGGCGCGCAGCTCCGGTGAGCGCAGCGCCTCGGCCAGCAGCGGCAGCGCCTCAGCCACCCGGGTGGTCGGGGCGTCCAGCATCAGCTGCTGGCCGCTGAGCGAGAGGGTGGCGCCGAACGCAGCGCCGGAGGCCTCCAGCCGTTCGGCGAACTCCTCACCCGGGTGGGCGGTGGTGCCCTCGTCCAGGGTGCGGGTGGTGATGGTGGCCACGCCCTCCAGCGCCGGCGGCTCCGCGCTGAGCGGCAGCGGCAGCACGAGGGTGGCGGCCAGCACGTACTGGCCGGGGACGCGGTACCAGAGCACCCGCAGCCCGTTGTCGAGGGTGACGTCGGAGGTGGGCTCGGGGAAGCGCCACCGCGGCGGCGGCAGCACCGCGGGCGGGATGGGGGCGTGGCTGCTCGCGGTGCTGGTCATCGGTTCTCCCGGAGGTGGACGAGGGTGGCGCGGGAGGCGGGGTCGAGCCAGGCGGCGGCGGCCTGGTGCACCTGGTCGGGGGTGATCGCCCGGACCCGTGCGACCCGTCGGTTCACCTCGGTCGGGTCGCCGAGCAGGGTGGCGGCGCGGCCCAGGTGGTCGGCGCGGGCGTCGATCCGGCTCAGCGCCTGCAGCCAGGCCCGCTCGTGCTGCGCCTTGACCCGGTCCAGCTCCTCGGGGGTGGGACCGTCGGCGCGCAGCCGCTCCAGCTCGGCGAGCAGGGTGTCGGTGACCCGGTCGATCCCCACCCCGTCCCGGGCGCGGGCGGCCAGGTAGCCGAAGGAGGTGCCGCCGATGAGGCCGAGGGAGGCGGCGGTGGCCGACTCGGCCAGCTGCTCGCGGCGGACCAGCCGCTGGTGCAGCCGGGCGGTCTGGCCGTCGCCGAGCACGCCGAGGGCGAGGTCGAGGGCGTCGAAGACGTCGGTGTCGAGGGCCGGCAGCCGCCAGCTGAGGTGGACGGCGTCGGCCGGCAGGTCGGCCCGCACCTCCTGGTGGGGCTCGCCGCTGATCGGCGGCAGCGGCGCCGGGCGCGGGTGGGGTGGGCGGACGGCGTCGCTCAGCCCGCCCAGCTCGCGCTCGACCACCGCCAGCGCCCGCTCGACCGTGACGTCGCCGACCACGGTGAGCACGGCGTTGCTGGGCAGGTAGTGGGTGCGGAAGAAGTCGCGGACGTCGTCCAGCGAGGCCGCGTCGAGGTCGGCCATCGATCCGATCGTGGTGTGGCCGTAGGGGTGGTCGGCGGGGAAGGTCAGCGCCACCATCCGCTCCAGCACGTCGCCGTAGGGCACGTTGTCGTAGCGCTGGCGCTTCTCCTCCTTCACCACCTCGCGCTGGTTGTCCAGGCTCTCCTGGGTGAGCGCGTCGAGCAGCGTGCCGAGCCGGTCGGCCTCCAGCCAGACCGCCAGCTCGAAGGCACCGACCGGCACGGTCTGGAAGTAGTTGGTGCGGTCGAACCAGGTGGTGGCGTTGGCGGTGCCGCCGCAGCCCTGCACGAGGGCGATGTGCTCGCTGCGGGCCACGTTCGCCGAGCCTTGGAACATCACGTGCTCGAAGAGATGGGCGAACCCGCTGCGTCCCGGCGCCTCGTGCCGGGAGCCGACGTCGTACCAGAGGTTGACCGTCACCGCCGGGGCCGCGGAGTCCGGACTCACCACCACCCGCAGACCGTTGGCCAGGGTGTGCTGGGCGACCGGGTAGTCCAGGGTCGTCGGGGCGGCGGGTGGAGGAGGCACGGGGCACATCACAGCACGGACGTCCGCACCGGCCCAGCCGGGGCCGCCCGGCGGGGACGGAAATCGTCCTGACGGTCGTCGGTGCCCGGTCCTAGGCTGCTGCCGTGCCCGGACGGGCCGGCCGATGAGTCCGCGCGACGAGGCCGGTCAACTCCCCGAGCACACGCCCGCTGGAGGACACATGAGCAGCAGCCAGGGGCCCGCGAGCGGGTCCGCCGACACTCCCACCGCACCGCGGCTCGACCTGCGCAGCAGCCGGGGCCGCACCTTCGCCCACCTGCTGGCCAACACCGCCGTGGCCGCCGTCATCAACATGACGGTCTGGTTCGGTATCACCTTCTGGATCTTCCTCGAGACCGAGTCGGTGCTGGCGACCGGCATGATCGCGGGCATCTTCGTGCTCGCCACCGCCAGCACCGGCATCTGGTTCGGCAGCGTCGTGGACCACCACCACAAGATCCGGGTGATGCAGGTGTCCTCGCTGCTCTCGCTGGTCTTCTACGCGGCGGCGCTGGCGCTGTACCTGCTGGTGCCCGAGGGCACCTTCTCCGATGTCGCCAGCCCGCTGCTGTGGGTGTTCGTGGTGGTCGTGATGGCGGGGGTGATGGTCGGCAACCTGCGCACCATCGCGATGCCCACCCTGGTCACCCTGCTGATCCCGCCGGAGACGCGGGACCGGGCCAACGGGCTGGTCGGCACCACCACCGGCATCTCCTTCCTCGTCACCTCGGTGATCAGCGGGGTGCTGGTCGCCGCCGGCGGCATGCTCTACGTGCTGCTGCTCGGCGCGGTGATGATGGTGGCCGGGCTGGTGCACCTGCAGACGATCACCCTGCCCGAGCGGGAGGTGGTCTCACCCGGCGAGGACGGCACCAGCGGCGCGGCGGCGACGGGCGTGGTGGACGAGGCCACCGGACGGGTCGACCTGCGCGGGACGCTGCGCCTGGTCGGCTCGGTGCCCGGGCTGCCGGCGCTGATCGCCTTCAGCTGCTTCAACAACTTCCTCGGTGGGGCGTTCATGGCGCTGATGGACGCCTACGGCCTCTACCTGGTGCCGGTGGAGGTGTGGGGCTTCCTCTGGGGTGGTCTGAGCACGGCGGTGATCATCGGCGGGCTGCTGGTGGCCCGGGTCGGGCTGGGCCGCAACCCGCTGCGGCTGCTGCTGCTGGTCAACCTGCTGGCCTGGACGATCACCATGCTCTTCCCGCTGCGGTCCTCGATCGTCATCCTCTCGATCGCCATGTTCGTCTACATGCTGGCGATGCCGTTCGCCGAGGCGGGGGAGCAGACCATCCTGCAGCGGGTGGTGCCCTACGAGCGCCAGGGCCGGGTGTTCGGGTTCGCCCAGAGCATCGAGCAGGCGGCCTCCCCGCTGACGGCCTTCCTCATCGGTCCGATCACCCAGCTCGCCGTCATCCCGTGGATGACCGACGGCCGCGGCGCGCAGCTGATCGGCGGCTGGTTCGGCACCGGCCCCGACCGTGGCATCGCGCTGGTGTTCGTGGTCTCCGGCGCGCTGGGCGTGGTCGCCACCCTCGCCGCGCTGGCCAGCCCCTACTACCGCCGGCTCTCACGGGCCTACCAGGAGAGCGCGCCCGCACCCGGGGAGGCGGAGGCCGTCGACGGAGCCGCCACCATCCCGCCGCAGGGCTCGGTCACCGGCCAGACGGCGCCCCGGCCGGGCGCCGCCGTCGACTGAGCGGGTCGCCCGGGTGGCAGGCTGAGCCCGTGCCCGAGACCGCCCGTCCCGCCCGTCCCGCCCGCCCCGCCCGTCCCGACCCTCCGCGTCCGGACGGGGGACCGGGCGGGTACGACGTCGCCGCGCTGCGGGCCCGGGTCCCGGCGCTGGCGTCGGGGACGGCGTACTTCGACGGCCCGGGCGGCACCCAGACACCGCGCGCGGTGGCCGAGGCGATGGCGGCCGTGCTGACCGCGCCGCTGTCCAACCGGGGCCGGCTGCACCGGGCGCAGCGCAACGCCGAGGACGTCGTCGCCGCCTTCCGGGAGGCCGGCGCGGACCTGCTGGGCGTGCCGCCGACCAGCGTGGTGCACGGGCGCAGCGCCACCCAGCTCACCTTCGACCTGTCTCGCACCCTGGCGCGGGACTGGGAGCCGGGCGACGAGGTCGTCCTCACCCGGCTGGAGCACGACGCCAACCTCCAGCCGTGGCTGCTGGCCGCCGAGCGGGTCGGGGCGCGGGTGCGCTGGCTCGAGCTCGACCCGGCCACCGCCGAGCTGGACCTGTCCGCGCTGGAGCAGGTGCTCACCGGCCGGACCCGGCTGCTGGCGGTCACCGGGGCGTCCAACCTGCTCGGCACCCGGCCGCCGCTGCGGCGGATCGCCGCCGCCGTGCACGCGGTGGGCGCGCTGGTCTGGGTGGACGGGGTGCACCTGGTGCCGCACGAGCCGGTCGACCTGCCGGCCCTCGGGGTCGACGCGCTGGTCTGCTCGGCCTACAAGTTCCTCGGCCCGCACTGCGCTCTGCTGGCGGCCACGCCACGGCTGCTGGAGCGGCTGGCCCCGGACAAGCTGCGCCCCTCCAGCGACGACGTCCCCGAGCGGTTCGAGCTCGGCACCCTGCCGTACGAGGTGCTGGCCGGGGTGACGGCCGCGGTCGACCTGCTCGCCGAGCTGGTGCCGGGCCGGCCCACCGCCTCCCGGCGGGAGCGGCTGCGCCGCTCGATGCGGGCGGTGCACGCTCACGAGACCGCGCTGCGGGTGCAGCTGGAGGAGGGTCTGGACGCCCTGGGCGGTCGGGTGGTGCGCCACTCGCGGGCCGCCGAGCGGACGCCGACCGTGCTGGTCTCGCTGCCCGGGCGCAGCGCGGCCGAGGCCGCCCGCTTCCTCGCCGAGCGGGACGTCCTCGCCCCGGCGGGCACCTTCTACGCCACCGAGCCGGCGCGGGTGCTCGGGCTCCTCGACGACCCGCCGCTGCGGGTCGGGCTGGCGCCCTACACCGACGCCGAGGACGTCGCCCGGCTGCTGGACGGGCTGCGCGCCTTCCTGCGCTGACCGTCCGGCCGGGCGACGTCGGAGGTGCTCAGCGGCCGCCGGTGATCTTGCGGTGGCGCTGGGCCACCCCCGGCTCGCCGTAGGGGTAGTCGTCCCAGACCGGGGCGCTGACCTCGGTCAGCCGATCCTGCTGCTCGGGGGAGAGCGCGACCTCGGCGGCCCCCAGGCACTGCTGCAGCTGCTCCAGCGTGCGGGCACCGAGGATCACCGAGGTCACCGCCGGACGCGCCGCCAGCCAGGACAGCGACACCTGGGCGGGGGAGGCCCCGAGCTCGTCGGCCACCGCGGTGACGGCGTCGATCACCTGCCAGGTGCGCTCGGCGGCGTTGCGGCCGGCGTAGGCCTCCATCCCGCGCTCCGGGTTCTCACCCAGCCGGGTGGCACCGGTGGGGGCCTGGTCGCGCTGGTACTTGCCGGTCAGCCAGCCGCCGGCCAGCGGGGACCAGGGCAGCAGGCCCATCCCGGCGTCCTGGACGGCGGGCACGATCTCGGCCTCGATGCCACGGGCCAGCAGGTTGTACTGCGGCTGCAGCGTGACCGGCACCGGCCAGCCGCGGAAGGTGGCCAGGTCGACGGTCTTGGTCAGCTGCCAGCCGGTGAAGTTCGACAGCCCCCAGTAGCGCACCTTGCCGGCGGCGACCGCGTCGTCGAAGAAGCGGACCGTCTCCTCCAGCGGGGTCAGGGCGTCCCAGGCGTGCACCTGGTAGAGGTCGATCCGGTCGGTCTGCAGCCGGCGCAGCGAGGCGTCCAGCGCCTGCGACAGGTGGGTGCGGGAGAGCCCGAGCCCGTTGGGGTGGTCGGCGGTGGGGAAGCGGCCCTTGGTGGCCAGCACCACCCGGTCGCGGATGTCGGTGCCCCGGCTGGACAGCCAGCGGCCGATGATCGACTCCGACTCGGTCCCGGCGTAGACGTCGGCGGTGTCGACCAGGTTGCCGCCCGCGTCGAGGTAGGCGTCCAGCTGGGCGTACGCGGTCTGCTCGTCGCTCTCCGCGCCGAAGGTCATCGTGCCGAGGGCGTAGGTCGAGACGGACGTGCCGCTGCGTCCGAGGGTGCGGTACTCCATGGGTTCTCCTCGTCGAGAGAGGTGGCTCCTCGTCGCCGCGGGGGACGAGGAGGGTCGGTCACGCCGACCGTACCCAGCCCCGGCCGCTCCTCCCCCGGGGCCCGCCGCAGGGGGCGCGGGGCGCGTCCGGTTTGGTCCGGTCGCTGCCGGGCACGATCGGGGCACAATCGGAGACGGGAGCGGAGATGAGCACCACCACCATCGTCTGGGTCGTCGTCATCGTCGTCGTGCTGCTGGCGGCGGTGCTGGTCGCGCTGGTCGCATCACGCCGGCGCCGGGAGCGGCACCGCGAGCAGGCGGCCGAGCTGCGGCAGCGTTCGGAGCAGCAGGGGCTGGACGTGCGGCGGAGCGACGCCGAGGCCCGCGAGGCCAAGGCGGAGTCCCGCCGCGTCCGCGCCGAGGCCGAGCAGCAGGCCGCCGAGGCCGAGCAGCGCGCCGCGGCCGCGGAACGCGTCGAGGCGGAGGCCGTGGCCAAGGAGCGCGCGGCCAGCCGGCGCCGCGACGAGCAGGAGGCGCTGCGACGGCGGGCCGACGAGCTCGACCCCGACCACGGCCGTGGAGGCGACGAGGACCACGACCGGGACGCCGACCGTGGCCCGGACGCCGACAGCGGCCGCGGCCGGGAGGCCGCCCCCCACCGGGACAGGGGAGCCGACGTCGACCGCGGAGCCGACGCCCACCGCGGCCCGGAGGCCGACGCGGACGACGGCTCCCGTCGCCACGGGCAGGACGCGGGTGCTGCGCGTCCGGCGGGGTCCGCCGACGGCGACGCCGGGGAGGGGGCCCGACCCGGGCAGCGACCGCCCGCCGTCCCCGAGAGCGCCGAGCCGCAGCGTGGCCGTCCGGGCCCCGCCGCCCCCGGAGCGGCGGCACCCGACCAGCAGGCCGCGCCACGTCGTAGCGCCGACCAGCCACCGGCCTGACAGCGTCCACCCCCGACTCATCGCCTTCTCGCGCGCAGGGTTTACAGCGCTAGAAATCTGCTCCACACTGGTCGCACTCGACCTGAGGAGCAGCGTGGCACCGAACGCAGCAGACCCGCTGGCCGGACATCCGGACGTCCTGCTGGTGATGACCGACCAGCACCGGGCCGGGCTGACCCGGCGCAGCGGCTACCCGCTGGACACGATGCCGTGCCTGGACCGGCTGGCCGCCGGCGGCACCGACCTGGTCAACGCCTACACCCCCCACCCCACCTGCGTGCCGGCGCGCACCAGCATGCTCACCGGCCGCTTCCCCTCCGCGCACGGGGTGCGGCAGAACAGCACCGCCCAGCACGCCTGCTACGAGGCCGACCTGCTCGACGTCCTGCGCGGCGCCGGCTACCGGCTGCACTTCGCCGGCAAACCGCACATCCACCGCGGGCCGGCCGACTTCGACTCCTGGGCCGGTCCGTACTTCCACACCGAGGGGCCGCAGCACACCGAGCAGCAGGCCGCCTTCGACGCGTGGCTGCGCGGTCTGGACCACGGTCCGAGCACGCAGGCCACGCCGTTCCCGCTGGAGGTGCAGCTGCCGTACCGGATCGTCGACGACGCGGTGGGCGCCCTGGGCGAGGCGCCGACCGACCAGCCGCTGTTCAGCTGGGTCTCCTTCCCCGAGCCGCACAACCCCTACCAGGTGCCCGAGCCGTACTTCTCGATGTTCGCCGAGTCCGACGTCCCGGAGCGGCTGAGCGGGCCGGAGGCCGCCGAGGCCAAGGGCGGGGACCACCTGTGGCTGCGTCGGCTGGTGGAGTCCAAGCGGCCCGGCTACGACGACCTGTGGCGCCGTTACGCGGCCAACTACCTCGGCATGCTGCGGCTGGTCGACGACCAGCTGGAGCGGCTGCTCGCCGCCGTCGCGTCCCGCGGCCGCGACACCGTCGTGGTGGTGCTGAGCGACCACGGCGACTACGTCGGCGAGTACGGCCTGCAGCGCAAGGGCGCGGGCCTGTCGGAGTTCCTGGCGCGGATCCCGATGGTCGTCACCGGGCCCGGCATCGCGGCCCAGACCCGCACCGAGATGGTCTCCCTGGTCGACGTGCTGCCCACCCTCTGCGAGCTGCTCGGGCTCGAGCTGCCGGCCGGCGTGCAGGGCCGCAGCCTGGCGCCGCTGCTCGCCGGCGAGCCGGTGCCGGCCGGCGAGTTCGGCAGCATCTACGCCGAGGTCGGCTTCGGCGGGGCACCCTACGGCCCCGACGAGCACCCGCCGCTGCACTTCGACTACACCGGCACCACCTACGACGAGCTGAACTCGGTGACGATGAGCGGTGGCCGGCGGATGGTGCGGGCCGGGGACTGGAAGCTGGTGATGGACAGCGAGGGCTGCACCGAGCTCTACTCCCTCGCCGACGACCCGGCCGAGCTGGTCGACCTGTCCGACGACCCCGCCCACACCGGTGAGCTGCTCGCCCTCACCCGGCTGCTGGCCGCCTGGATGATCCGGGTCGGTGACGAGCTGCCCACCGGCGCCTACCGGCCCAAGCGGTTGCCGCACAACTGGCGCTGGACCGGGCCCACCCCGCCCCTATCCACCCCCACCTCCCGCACGTCCCGCTGAGCCGTCCCCCACAGAGGAGAGATCGATGACGCTTTCTCGACGAGGATTCCTGACCGCCGGTGCCGCCGCCGGCGGTGCCCTGCTGCTGCCCGCCTGCGGCGGTGGTGCCGGCGGCGGAGGTGGTGACCCGCTGCGGGTCTCCTGGTACGGCGGGACGCCGGTGCACGAGGGGGTCGAGGGGGCGCTGCAGGCCTGGGGGCAGGCCCACCCCGACGTCCCCTACGCCGTGGAGAAGGCGCCGTTCGACAGCTACTGGGACAAGCTGGCCACCCAGACCGCCGGCAACGACACCCCCGACGTGCTCCGGATGTCGATGAGCTACTTCTCCGAGTACGCCGGGCGCGGGGCCCTGGCCGACCTCGGCGAGGCCGTCGGGAGCACCATCCGCACCGACGCCCTCGACCCCGACGTGGCGACCAGCGGCCAGCTGGAGGACGGCTTGTTCGGCATCGGCCAGAGCTCGATCTCCCACGCGGTGTTCGTCCACTCCGGGCTGCTCGAGCAGGTGGGCGTGGGCGTCCCCACGGACTGGACCTGGTCGACGTTCCAGGACTTCGTGCGCGGCTACGCCGAGGAGGCCGGACCGGGCAGCTGGGGGTGTGCCGACCTCGGTGGCGCCTTCCAGACCTTCGAGGTCTTCGCCCGCCAGGCCGGCACCGGGGTCTTCGCCCCCGGCGGTGCGGGCCTGGCGGTCAGCCGGGAGACGGTCGAGGAGTGGTACGCGATGTGGGCGCAGCTCCGCGCCGACGGCGCCGCCCCGCCCGGTGACGTGTCGGCGGAGAGCACCTCGTTCGAGGAGTCGCTGCTGGTGCGGGGCAGCGCACCGCTGCTGGCCGGGTTCGTCCAGCAGGTCACCTTCTACCAGCCGCTGGTCCCGGACGCCGACGTCGAGCTGGTGCCGCTGCCCTCGGCCGACGGCTCCCCGGGCGACCTGTCCGGGCAGTTCCTCAAGGCCCTCGACCTGTGGTGCGTCTCGGCCCGCTCCCGCCGCACCGAGGACGCCGAGCGGCTGGTCGACTTCCTGCTCAACGACGCCGCCGCGGTGCAGAGCATCGGGCTGACCCTCGGTGTCCCGCCCTCGGCCAGCTCGCGGGAGGTGGTGGCCGCCACCGCCGACGCCGCGGCCCAGCGCGCCATCGACTACGTCGACCGGATCGAGCCGGAGGTGGGGGAGTCGCCCGAGCCCTGGCCGGCGGGCTACGGGGAGCTGCTGTCGACCTTCGGGCGGCTCAACGAGGACATCGCGTTCGGCCGCTCCGACCCGGGCGCCGCCGCGCAGCAGTTCGTCGATGCGGCCGGGGTGGCACTGGGGCACTAGTCTCCAGCCATGGCAACCAGGCGGCGTCGGTGAGGCCCCGGCTGGCCGACGTCGCCGCCCGCGCAGGGGTGTCGATCAAGACCGTCTCCAACGTCATCAACGACTTCCCCCACATCTCCACGCAGACCCGGGAGAAGGTGACGGCGGCGATCGAGGAGCTGGGCTACCGGCCCAACCTCAGCGCCCGGAACCTCGCCAAGGGACGCACCGGGGTGATCGTGCTCGGCGTGCCCCGCCTCGACATGCCGTACTTCGCCTCACTGGCGATGCAGCTCATCACCGCGGCGGAGGCGGCGTCCTGGTGGGTGCAGATCCGCCAGACCCGGGGGGAGCGGGCCGCCGAGCTGGAGCTGCTGGCCGAGACCCGGCAGAGCCGGATCGACGGCATGGTGCTCAGCCCGCTGCGGCTGCGCGAGTCCGACCTGGCCGAGCGCTCCGGGCTGCCGCTGGTGATGCTGGGCGAGCGCCGTTTCGCCGCGGTGGACCACGTCGGCATCGACAACGCGGCTGCGGCCGCCTCGGCGGTGCAGCACCTGCTCGAGACCGGACGGCGGCGGATCGCGGTCGTCGGCGGGCCGGGGCGCACCGACCGGCGGGTGGTCGGGGCGCGGGCCACGCTGCGGGCGCACGGTCTCGACCTGCCCGCCGCGCTGCACCTGCCCGTCCGCGGGGTGACCGGCCGGCACGGCGAGGAGGCGATGAAGGCCTTCCTGGGCTCGGGCCACCCGATGCCCGAGGCGGTGTTCTGCGTCACCGACTGGCTGGCGATGGGGGTGATCCGCGCGCTGCGGCTGCACGGCTTCGCGGTGCCCGACGACGTCGCGGTGATGGGTTTCGACGACATCCCCTACGACCTGGCCGCGCTGCCGACGCTGTCCACCATCGCCCCGGACCGGGAGGAGATCGCCCGGCTGGCGGTGGCCTCCCTGCGCCGTCAGGAGGGGGCGACGGCACCGGAGGTCCAGCACACCGTGGTCGGCCACCGGCTGGTGCCCCGGGAGAGCACCGCCGCGACCGGCCCGGTACCGACGACCCGCAGGTGAGACGCCCGCCGCGGAAAGCCGGTGCGCTGCCGCGCAGGAGCGCTCTAGCGTGAAACCCGTGACACCGCCGACGCCCCGGGACGCCTCTGCCGCCGCGAGGGCCGTCGCGTCCTCGCTCGGGCTGGTCGTCGAGGAGGTCCTCGTGCTGCAGCGCTCCAACGCGGTGACGCTGCGGCTGCTGCCGTGCGACGTGGTGGCCCGGGTCGCACCCGCCGCCGACCCGTCCGCGGCCACCCAGCTCGAGCTGGGACGTCAGCTCGTCGCCGCCGGCGCCCCGGTGGCCGGGCCCGACCCGCGGGTGGAACCGCGGGTGCACCCGCGGGACGGGTTCGCCCTCACCTTCTGGACCCACCACGCCCCGACCGCCGCGATCAGCCCCGAGGCGTACGCCGAGGCGCTCGAGCGGCTGCACACCGGCCTGCGCCAGGTGGACGTCCGCGCCCCGCACGCCACCGACCGGGTGGACGAGGCGCTGGCGCTGGTGACCCAGCCCGAGCGCACCCCCGCCCTGGACCCGCCGGGCCGGACGCTGCTGGAGCAGACCCTGCGCCGGTTGCGCCGGCGGGTGGCCGGTGCGCCGGGGGAGCAGCTGCTGCACGGCGAGCCGCACCCGGGCAACGTGCTCGGCACCGCGGACGGGCCGGTCTTCATCGATCTGGAGACCTGCTGCCGCGGACCGGTCGAGTTCGACCTGGCGCACGCTCCGGACGAGGTCGCCGGGCACTACCCGGGTCTCGACCACGACCTGCTGCGGGACTGCCGGACGCTGGTGCTGGCGATGATCACCACCTGGCGCTGGGACGCCGGCGACCAGCTCCCCGACGGCCGGCGGCTGGGCACGGAGTGGCTGCTCCAGCTGCGGCTGCTCACCGCCCGTCAGGCCGGCTGAGCGCCCGCGTGCTCCGGTGCCGCGAGGGGCCTGCCGGGGCCGAAGGCGTGCGCCGCGAACCGCTCGCCGATCAGCCGGTGGGTGGCGGTGTCGGGGTGCAGGGCGTCGGGCAGCGGCAGCTCGGCGGCGTCGGCCTCGCCGTAGAGCTCGGTGCCGTCGAGGTGGTGCAGGTGCGGGTCGGCGCGCCGCTCGACCAGCGCGCGCAGCTCCTCACGGATCACCCGCAGCGTCAGCTTGCCCTCGGCCACCTCCTCGGGCCGGCCGGTGGCGAGGAAGCGGACCTGGTCGGTGCCGAGCGTGGCGGGGTCGACCGCGCCCGGGCCGGGGGTGTCCTCGTGGATCGGGCAGAGGATCGGCGAGACCACCAGCAGCGGGGTGTCGGGGTGGCCGTCGCGGATGGTGTCGAGGAAGCCGTGCACGGCGGGCACGAAGGCGCGCAGCCGCATCAGGTCGACGTTGACGACGTTGATCCCCAGCTTGACGCTGATGACGTCGGCGGGGGTGTCGCGCAGCACCCGGGCGAGGAACGGGTCGAGCAGGGCGTTGCCGCCGAGCCCGAGGTTCTGCAGCTCCACCCCGGCGAGCCGGGCGGCGACGGCCGGCCAGGTCGCGCTCGGGCTCTCCGCGCTCGAGCCGTGGCTGATCGAGCTGCCGTGGTGCAGCCAGCGACGTCGCGCCGGCGGCGCCGGGCGGACCGGGGCGTCGCTGCGCAGCTCGAGCAGCTCCACCGATTCGGAGTGCGGCAGCCAGATCTCCATGGTCTTGTCGTGGTCGGGCAGCCCACGGAAGACCGTGCGGTGCGGCGGTCCGGGGTGGTGCTCGGTCGCCCCGGTCTGCAGATCGGTCTCCCAGCGGTCGCCGCCGGTGAGCGGATCGCTGGCGAGCAGCTCGCCGTCCACCAGCAGGTCCAGCCGGCCGCGGGGCCGCTCGGCCCCGCGGTAGGCGAGCCGGGTGGGGTGGCAGAGCACCTCGACGGTGGTGGCGCGTCCGGCCAGTGCCAGCCGGACACCCGAGGGCTGGGCCTCCATGGTGAGCAGCCGCGGGTCGGGGTACTGCTCGCGGGCCCAGCCGGGCAGCCGGTGCGGGCGCAGCCCGCGCTCGGTGCTCTCCAGCTCGGCCGCGCCGCGCACCATCGCGGCGGGGACAGGGGTCGTGGTCATCGGGTCTCCTCGGGGTCGGGGCCGGTCGGCCAGTGGCGGAGGGCGACGTCCAGAGCGGCCAGCACCCGGGGCCAGGACGCGTCGGGGGAGGGGGTGCGGTGGTCGAAGCCGCCCGCACCGGTGAGGGTGAGGTAGCCGTTGACGGTGCTGCCCAGCAGCCGGACCGCGTGCACGTGGTCGTCCTCGGGGACGGGGTAGCTGCGCAGCACGGCCCGGGTCAGCGCGACCAGCCGGGCCGCCGCCGACGAGGCGACCGGGCCGGGGCCGGACCGGCGCTGCAGCGCGCCCCACCGGCCCGGGTGCTCCGAGGCGTAGCCGCGGTGGGCGTCGGCCAGGGCAACCAGCGCGGGGTGCCCGGCCCGTCCGGCGACCGCCTCGGCCACCCGCTCGGCCAGCTCGCCGAGCGCCAGCTCGGTCAGGCCGTCCAGCAGGGCGTCGCGACCGGGCAGGTGGGAGTACAGGCTCGCCGGCTGGACCCCGAGACGGCGGGCCACCGCGGAGACGGTGACCGCCTCCAGCCCCTCGGCGTCGGCGAGGACGGCCGCCTCGGCGATGACGGTGGCGGGAGAGAGGGATCGGCGTGGCACCCGAACAACCTACACCTTGTAGGCAGAAACCTCTAGTCGTTAGGAAGATCCTCATCGGCACGGTCGGGCGGCTGCAGCAGCTCGACGAAGCGTTCGTTGACCTGCTGCTGCCGCTCGTTGTAGCTCTGCTGCAGGTGGGCCCACAGCAGCTCTGCCGGGTCGACGACCGCGGGCAGGTCGCCGAGCCCGGCGATCAGCGGGCGGTAGTGGTCGGCCAGGTCGGTGGCCAGCCGCTCGACCTCGGCCTCGGGGGTGTCCTGGTCGACCCGGGCCAGGCGCCGGACCAGCTCCGTCGCCGCCGGGTCGCCGACCATCAGCGGGGCCAGCGACCGGGCGACGGTCGCGAAGTCGGTCTCGCCGAGGACGTGGGCCAGCAGCACCAGCTGTTCGCGCTCGTAGCGCGCCAGCTCCGGGACGGCCTCGGACGAGGCCCGCAGGTCGACCCCCAGCTCGGCCAGCACCGGCGGCAGGTCGGGCATCCCGCGGTGCTCGCGCAGGGTGGCGATCACCGCCCGGCGGCTGGTCAGCCGCTCGATCTCGGCCGCGGCCTGCTGGTCGAGCTCGTCGAGCAGGGCCTCGGCCGCCTCGGGGTCGTCCAGCACGTCGGGCAGCACCGCGAGCGGGACGCCGAGCGCGGTCAGGCGGGAGATCCGCAGGATCCGCACCAGGTGGCCGACGTCGTAGCTGCGGTAGCCGTTGACCGAGCGCTGCGGCTCCTCCAGCAGCCCGATCTGGTGGTAGTGGCGCAGGGTGCGCACGGTGACCCCGGCCAGGGCCGCCAGCTCACTGCTGCGCATCGGTCCGCTCCTTCGGCTCCAGGTCGACCAGGGCCCGGGAGAGCAGGACGACACCGAGCACCACCAGCCACACCGCGTTCACCGCGAGCCCGGCGGTCAGGGGGGAACCGTACTCGGCGACCACCCCGGCCAGCGCGATCCCGGCGGGTGCGGCGACCAGCAGGACGGCGTTCTGCAGGCTGAGCACCCGGCCGCGCACCTCGTCGGGCACCCGCTCGGCCTGCAGCACGCCCACCGTCGCGCCGAGCAGCGCGTTGGCCACGCCGACCAGCACGGCGCCGACGAAGACGACCACCGGGGAGAGCAGCGTGGTGATGAGGAGGAACCCGGTGGTGGTGCCGACGAGGGCGAGCGTCATCCAGGTCCGGCGCGGCAGCCGGGCGCCGACGACCGCGAAGACGGCGGTGCCGGCCAGCATCCCGACCGCCAGCGCGGTGAGCACGAAGCCGAGCAGGTCCTCCTGGCCGACCCTGGTGAAGTACAGCGGCAGCACCAGCCCCTGCACCCCGCCCAGCACGACCGCCAGACCGACGGTCAGCCCGACCAGCCCGGTGAGGAAGCGGCTGCCGCGCAGCACCCGGGCGCCCGCGGTGAGCTGCTGCCACACCGAGCCGCGCGGGGCGCCGGCCCCCTCCACGCGGCCGAAGCGGTGCGGCAGGACGAGGGTCAGCAGCGCTGCGAGCGCCGAGGTGGCAGCGGTCACCAGCAGCACCGTGGTGCCCTCGAGCAGCACCAGCAGGGTGCCCGCGGCGGCCGGGCCGAGGACGAGGGCCATCGCGGTCAGCGACTGCCGCAGCCCCACCAGCCGCTCCAACGGCACCCCGGTGTGGCGGGCGACCGCGGGGACGAGCACCTCGCGGGCCGTCATGCCCGGGACGTCGCCGAAGGCGCCGACGACGGCCAGCCCGACCAGCCACCACAGGTTGAGCCCGAACAGCAGGTCGGCCAGCGGGATGGCGGCCACCGACGCCGCCGAGATGAGGTCGGCCAGCACCGAGCAGGTGCGCCGGTTCACCCGGTCCAGAACCACCCCGGCGAACAGGCCGACCAGCACCGCCGGGACGGCCGTGGCGGTGGCGATGATGCCGACGTGGAGCGGGCTGCCGGTGGTCTGCAGCACGATCAGGGGCAGGGCGACGGCCAGCACGCCGTTGCCGAGCAGGCTGAGGACGTGGGAGCCGAGGTAGGCGAGGACGATTCGGGGCACGGGTCCAGCACAGACCGTGACGTCGCGTCGGGGTCAAGCGCGGACGCGCTGCCGTCGGGTCAGCCTGTGACCAGCGTCACCACCGATGGGGGCGGATGGCATCTGGATCGATCCAGTACCCGGGTGCAGACTGGGGGCTCGAGACGCGACGGCGCGTCCGGACGTCCTGCACCTGCTCCGGAAGACCCGCCCATGCCTCTCGCTGTCTGGATCCTCGCCGTCGGCGCCTTCGGGTTCGGCACCACCGAGTTCCTCTCGATGGGTCTGCTGCCCGAGATGGCCGCCACCTTCGGTGTCGACATCCCCACCGCCGGCTGGCTGATCACCGCCTACGCCCTCGGCGTCGTCATCGGCGCACCGACCCTGACCGCGCTGGCGCACCGCTGGTCGCGCAAGCGGGTCCTCATCGCGCTGATGGTGCTGTTCACGCTGGCCCACGTGGCCACCGCCGCCGCCCCCACCTTCGAGACGCTGGTGGCGGCGCGACTGGTCAACGGGCTGGCCCACGGCACCTTCTTCGGCGCGGCCGCCGTCGTCGCCCGCACCCTGGCCGCCCCCGGCTTCCAGGGACGGGCCACCGCGCTGGTATTCACCGGGCTCACGGTCGCCAACATCGTCGGCGTCCCCACCGGCACCTTCCTCGGCCAGCAGCTCGGCTGGCGGCTCAGCTTCGCCCTGATCGGGCTGATCGGCGTCGTCACCGTCGTCGCGGTGGCGCTGGCGGTGCCGCGGGTCGAGCAGAGCGAGGGCGGGTTGCGCGCGCAGTTCGCCGCGTTCGGGCGGGGTCAGCTCTGGATGACCCTGCTCATCACCCTGGTCGGCTTCGCCGGCACCTTCACCGTGCTCAGCTACATCGCCCCGATGCTCACCGAGGTGACCGGGCTGGCCACGGGCGCGGTGCCGTGGGTGATGGTCGTCTTCGGCGTCGGCGCGACCGCCGGCAACGTGCTGGGCGGACGCCTGGCCGACTGGTCGGTGCCGCGGACGCTGGCTCTCGGGCTGGCCGGGCAGGGCGTCCTCTTCGTGCTGCTCTTCACCCTGGCCGAGCACCCGGTGGCGGCCGTCCTCGGCATCCTCGGGTTCTCCTTCTTCGGCTTCGTGATGAGCGCCTCCATCGTCAGCCGTGCCATCCACTCCGCCGGCGGCGGGGCCAGCATGGCCTCGGCCTCGATGCAGGCGGCGTTCAACAGCGCCAACGCGGTCGGCGCGGTGCTCGGCGGGCTGGCCATCGACGCCGGGTTCGGGTTCGCCTCACCGGCACTGGTGGCTGCCGCGCTGAGCGTCGCCGGGCTCGGTGTGCTCGCCTGGGCCACCCGCCTCGACGTCAGCGGGCGCGCCCCGGTCGACCCGGACGTCCCCTCGCGACGTCGGCGCCGAGAGCTCGCCCGCGCCGCCTGAGCCCCGCCTCCAGACGTCGCGGCCCTCAGACCTCGCGCCAGTCGTGGGAGGTGATGTGCGAGCCGCCCTGCGGACCCATCTGCAGCATCCCGCCGTCGACGACCAACGACGCGCCGGTGATGTAGCCGGCCCCGCGGGTGGCGAGGAAGGCGATGGTGTCGGCGATCTCCCAGGCGTGGCCGGGACGTCCCAGCGGCACCCCGGGACGGTCCTCCTCGCGGGGGTCGGTGTCGGTCTGCCCGGTCATCGGGGTGGCGATCTCGCCGGGGGCGACCGAGTTGACCGTGATGCCGTGGCGGCCCAGCTCGATGGCCATCGTCTTCACCAGCCCGCCGAGGCCGTGCTTGGCGGCGTCGTAGGCGCTGGAGCCGACCCGCGGCTGGTGCTCGTGGACGCTGGTCACCGCGACCAGCCGGCCGCCGCGACCGGCCTGCACCATGTGCCGGGCCGCGCGCTGCAGGCAGACGAAGGCGCCGTCGAGGTCGGTGGCCACCACGTGGCGCCAGGCCTCGAGGGTGACGTCGAGGAACGGGGTGGAGTCGCCGGTGCCGGCGTTGTTGACGAACACGTCGATGCCGCCGAGGCGGTCGGCGAGGTCGTCGACGACGTCCCTGCAGGTCTCGATCTCGCTGGTGTCGAGCCGGGCGACGTGCGCCTGCCGGCCGTGCCCGCGGATCTCCTCCGCGGTCTGCTCGGCACCCTCCTGGTCGGTGTGCCAGGTCAGCCCGACGTCCATGCCGGCCAGGGCCAGGGCGACGGCGGTGGCACGGCCGATGCCGGAGTCGCCGGCGGTGACGACGGCGCGGGTGGGGGAGAACTCGGACGGGTCGGGCACGACAGCTCCTTCGGTGTGGGGACGCCGGTCCTCTACCCGGACCGGCGCCCCTCCACCCAGGGCGTGCCCGACCCGCCGGCTCAGCCCTGCACGAACCAGTCGCGCGGGTGGTGGTCGGCCGTGAGCTCGCGGCGCGGGGCCTGCGGGCGGGCCCAGCGCACCCCGTTGGCCAGCACCCGGCGGACGTCGGGGTGGTGGTAGACGGGGTAGTCCTGGTCGCCGGGGGAGAAGTAGAACACCCGGCCCAGCCCGCGCCGCCAGGTCGCCCCGGAGCGGAACACCTCGCCGCCGGAGAAGGAGGAGATGAAGACCAGCTCGTCCGGGGTCGGGATGTCGAACAGCTCGCCGTACATCTCCTGCTCGGGGATCTGGATCGGGTTCGGGACCCCCTCGGCCAGCGGGTGGTCGGGGGCGATCGTCCAGACCAGCTCGCGGTCGCGCTCGTTGCGCCACTTCAGCGAGCAGGTGGTGCCCATCAGGCGCTTGAAGATCTTGGAGTAGTGGCCCGAGTGCAGCACCCCGATGCCCATCCCGGCGTGCACGGCGGCGAGCACCCGCTCGACCACCGCGTCCTCGACGTCGCCGTGCCTGGCGTGGCCCCACCACAGCAGCACGTCGGTGCTGTCCAGGACGTCGGGGGTCAGCCCGTGCTCGGGCTCGGCCAGTGTGGCGGTGCGCACCTCGACGTCGTCGCCGAGGAGCTCGCGCAGGCCGTCGGCGATGACGGCGTGGATGCCGTCGGGGTAGTGGCGCAGGACGGTCTCGTCCCCGCGGGTCTCGTGGAAGAACTCGTTCCAGACGGTGACACGGATGGGCTTGTTCACTGGGGGACCTCGACCTCTCGGCGCTCGGCGGCGGACTGGTAGACCGCGTCGACGACGCGGCTGCGGTGCAGGGCGAACTCACCGTAGTGGCCCACGTAGCGGGGCTGACCCTCCGGGGTCTCGGCACCGGCGTCGATGGCGGTGAGGAACTCCGCGATCACGCTCTGGTGGTGCTTGCCGGGGTCGCGCAGCTGCGGCTTGGAGATCGTGGGCGCGCCGGCGACGTCGGAGTAGACGGTGAGGGTGTCGGTGGTGGAGTAGTTGTCGACGTGCAGCCGGGCTCCGCCGACCGCGCCGAGCAGGTCCACCTCGATGTCCTCGTGGGCCTTGGAGTAGGAGGCCCAGGACGCCTCCAGCTGCAGGCTGGCGCCGTTGTCGAGGCGGCACAGCGCGCTGGCGAAGTCCTCGACCTCGAAGTCGAAGTCGAGCCGCTGGGAGGCGACCTTGTTCCCACCGCCGCGCCCGGCCGCGCCGAGGTGGTTGTAGGCCACCGCGGAGACGCTGGTGACCTTCGGCTCGTCCAGCAGGAACAGCGCGATGTCGAGGACGTGGGAGCCCAGGTCGATCAGCGGGCCACCGCCGGCGGTCGCCTTGGAGGTGAACCAGGAGCCCAGGCCGGGGATGCCGGTGCGGCGCAGCCAGCTGGCGCGGGCGTGGTAGATGTCGCCGAAGGGGCGGCTGTCGAGGTGGCGGCGCAACCACTGCACGTCGGTGCGGCGGCGATGGTTGTAGGCCACCTCCAGCACCCGGTCGGCCTCGCGTGCGGCCTGCACCATCTCCTCGGCCAGGGCGCCGGTGACGGCCAGCGGCTTCTCGCAGAAGACGTGCCGGCCGCCTTGCAGCGCGGCCATCGCGATCGGGTGGTGCAGGTCGTTGGGGACGCCGATGGAGATGACGTCGAGGTCGTCGCGGGCGACCAGCTCGCGCCAGTCCTCGTAGCGGTGCTCCACACCGCGGGTGTCGGCGAGCTCGGCCAGCCGGGCCGGCTCCTGACCGGCCAGCGCGACGACGCGCGCGCCGGGCAGGGCGGTGAAGGCGTCGAGGTGGGTGGTGCCGGCGAAGCCGAGGCCGATGACACCGACGCGGAGCTCGTCGGTCGCCCCCGTCTCGGCGGCGGTGTGGCCGGGCAACGTGCGTGCGGACATGCAGGGACCTCTCTGGCTCTGTATGGGGTACGTCCGGGGCTACGCTACTCAATCGATTCAGCACGGCAAGTCGCCCCACCGGCGCGTCGGCCACGTCGGAGCGCGTCACTACGCTGCAGACGTGGCGCGGTGGAGCAGGTCGCAGGTCGAGGCCGCGGCGACCGACGCCGGGTCGCTGGCCGCCGCCTGGAGGCTGGCCCGTCCCGGACCGTGGAGCGGCTGCGGCGCCAACGACACCCTGCTCTGGGGACACTGCCAGGGTTCGGGTGCCACCCCCTACCAGGTGAGCATCGACCTCACCACGCCCGCCTGGCGATGCTCGTGCCCCAGCCGGCGCTCCCCGTGCAAGCACGCGCTGGCGCTGCTGCTGCTGTGGTCCGACGGTGCGCTGGAGCCCGGTGGGGCGCTGGAGACGGGGGACGCCCCGGCCGAGGCCGCGGAGTGGTCGGCGCGCCGGGCCGCCCGGGCCGCGCAGCCGGTCTCCGCCCCGCCCGACCCGGCCGCCCAGGCGGCCCGGTTGGAGAAGCGGCTGGCGCTGATGGACGCCGGGATCGAGGAGCTGGCGCTGTGGCTGACCGACCTGGTCCGCACCGGTCTCGGCGCGGCGCGCTCCCGCCCGACCGGTTGGTGGGACCAGATCGGCGCCCGGATGGTCGACGCCCAGCTGCCGGGGCTCGGCCAGCGGCTGCGCGACCTCGGTTCGGAGGTCAGCGCCCGGCCGGACTGGACCGAGCACCTGCTGGCGGCGGTCGGCCGGCTGTGGGCGGTGGTGCGGGCCTGGCGCCGTCGCGAGCAGCTGGACGCCGACCAGCTCGGCGACCTGCGGGCGGTGGTGGGCTGGTCGTTCTCCCGCGAGGAGGTCCGTCAGCGGGAGATCCTCCTCGACGACTGGCTGGTGCTCGGCGCCCACCGCAGCGACGACGGCCGGCTGCAGCAGCAGCGCACCTGGCTGCACGGACGCCGCACCGGCGAGACCGTGCAGCTGCTCGACTTCGCCGCCGGGACGTCCGCGCTGCCGCTGCCGCAGGTGAGCGGCACCTCGCTCACCGCCGGGTTGGCCCGCTACCCGGGGCACCCACCGCGGCGGGCGCTGTTCGTCGACGAGCCGCGCCCGGCCGAGGTGGCCGCGCCGTGGCCGGCAGCCGTCACGACCACCGAGGCGGTCGAGCGCCGCGACGCGCTGCTGGTCGACCAGCCCTGGCTGCGGGTGGTGCCCGCCCACCTCCGGTCGGTGCGGCTCGCGCTGGCGCCGGCCCCGCTGCTGGTGGACGCCGACGGCCGCGGGCTGCCACTGGCCGAGGACGCCGACGTGTGGGCGCTGGCCGCGCTCACCGGCGGGCACCCCGCCGACGTCGTGGTCGAGCTGCAGGGGGCGCGCGTGCGGCCGCTCACGGTGACCCGCGCCGACCCGGCCGCCGGCCTCGCCCCCGGGGCGGTGGTGGTCGCGTGAGCGGGGACTGGCAGCAGGGGCTGCTCTCAGCAGCCCTGGTCGGCACCCAGCGCCGGCCCGCCCCGGACGTCCCGGCGGGCTGGCCGGCGCAGCCGTCGGGACGGGCGGAGGAACGGCTGCTCGACACCGCCGCGCTGTGGCAGCTCGCCCGCCGGGTCGGGCAGCGGCCGCAGCCGGCCGAGCCCGTCGCGCCGGCTCCGGCCGAGACGCTGCCCCCGGCACCGCCGGCCGCCGATGAGCTGCTGGGTCTGCTGCTGCACCAGCCACCGGTCCGCCGGGAGCTGGCGGTGCGGCTGCTGGTCGACTGGCTGCACCTCTGCGCGGCCGCGGGACGCGTCCCCGCCCCGCCCCGGCTGCCGGCACTGCTCGACCTTGCCCGCCGCGACCCACCGGTCCGCACCGCGCTGGCCGCCGTCGGCTCCTCCCGGCTGCGGTGGCTGGCCGGGCACCGCCCGGGCTGGGTGCTGAGCCCGCCGACCGGTGGCAGGTCCGACACCACGACGGCCGAGGAGTGGGCCACGCTCGGCCGCGAGGAGCGGGAGGCGGTGCTGCGGCGCCGGTGCCCCCTCGACCCGGCGGGCGCGGTCGCGCTGGTGGGCAGCACCTGGGACACCGACCCCGCCCGCGACCGGCTGGCGGTGCTGGAGGCGCTGGACCGCGACCTGCACCCCGCCGCCACCGACCTGCTCGAGCGGGCCCTGGACGACGCCTCGGTCGGGGTCCGCCGGCAGGCCCGGGCGATGCTCGACCGGCTGCCCGGCTCCCCGCGGGCGGCCCGGATGGCAGCCCGGCTCGCCGCCCTGCTCCGGGTGGAACGGCCCCGCGGGATGGGACGACTGCTCGGCGGTGCGGTGCGTGTCCGGGTCGAGCGGCCCGACGAGCCCGACGCCGCCGCCCGCCGTGACGGCGTGGAGGACCCGCCGACCGGGTCGCGCACCGACGCCTGGCTGCGCACGCTCGTCGCCGCCAGCCCGCTCGCCGTCTGGGACGCGGTCGACGACGACCCGGCCGTCGTCTGGCAGGCGGTCGAGGAGGACGCCGTCCGCGCCGGGATCGTGGCCGCGGTCACCGCCCAGCGCGACGGGCGCTGGGCCACCGCGCTGTGGCCGCTGGTGGGTGAGGTGCCGCGGGCGTGGCTGCCGCTGGCGCCGGTGGAGCTGCGCCAGCAGTACGTGCTGGCCTGGGTGGCCGGGCAGCGCACCGGCTACACCGTCGGCGCCGGACCGGTGCTCGCGGCCGTCCCCGGGCCCTGGGACGAGCGCTTCAGCCGCGCCCTGCTGCGCGCGCTGGGCCGCGCGCGTCCGGACTCCTTCGACCTGCCGCTGGGCCTGCTGGCCGACCGCCTGCACCCCGGCGTCGACGACGCACTCGCCGACCTGGGGGCCGCCAAACCCCGGCTGACCGCCGTCGCCCAGCTGCGCCAGCACCTGTCCGTCCGCACGTCCGTCCGAGAGGCCTTCCGATGACCCAGACCCCACCGACCGGGACGCCCCCGACCGAGACACCCCCGACCGAGACACCCCCGACCGAGACACCCCCGACCGAGACACCCCTGACCGAGACACTCCGCCCGCACGCCGAGCAGGCCTACGCCGACGAGCTCGCCGCCCTCGCCGCCGCCGACGACCGGCCCCGCCCGCCGCGGTGGCGGCTCTCGCCGTGGGCGGTCACCACCTACCTGCTCGGCGGCCGGCTGCCCGACGGCACCGAGATCAGCGCCAAGTACGTCGGCTCGCGCCGGCTCGTCGAGATCGCCGTCGCCTCGCTCGCCACCGACCGGGCGCTGCTGCTGCTCGGCGTGCCCGGGACGGCCAAGAGCTGGGTGTCGGAGCACCTCGCCGCCGCCATCTCCGGCAACTCCGGGCTGGTGGTCCAGGGCACCGCCGGCACGCCGGAGGAGTCGCTGCGCTACGGCTGGAACTACGCCCGGCTGCTCGCCGAGGGCCCGAGCCGGGCCGCGCTGGTGCCCAGCCCGGTGATGCGGGCGATGGAGAACGGCTCGCTGGTCCGGGTCGAGGAGCTGACCCGGATCCCGGCGGAGGTCCAGGACGCGCTGATCTCGCTGCTGTCGGAGAAGACGCTGCCGGTGCCCGAGCTCGACACCGAGGTGCAGGCCGTCCGCGGGTTCAACGTCGTCGCCACGGCCAACAACCGCGACAAGGGCGTCAACGAGCTGTCCTCCGCGCTGCGGCGCCGGTTCAACACCGTGGTGCTGCCGCTGCCCGAGACCCTGGCCGACGAGGTGCGGATCGTGGAGCAGCGGGTGGGCCAGGTCGGGCGCTCGCTGGAGCTGCCGGCCGACCTGCAGGCCTCGGCGGAGATCGAACGGGTGGTGACGGTGTTCCGCGAGCTGCGCGGCGGCCTCACCCTGGACGGGCGCACCACGGTGAAGTCGCCGTCGGCGACGCTGTCGACGGCCGAGGCGATCTCGGTGATGACCAACGGGGTGGCGCTGGCCGCCCACTTCGGCGACGGCCGGGTCCGCGCCGACGACGTCGCCGCGGCGCTGGTGGGGGCGGTGGTCAAGGACCCGGTGCAGGACCGGGTGGTGTGGCAGGAGTACCTGGAGACCGTGGTCAAGGACCGCCGCGAGTGGGCCGACCTCTACCGGGCCTGCCGGGAGCTGGGCTGAGCGTGCCGGGCGACGCAGGGGCGCCGACGCCGGAGGTGGCCGTCCTCGGCGTCCGCCACCACGGGCCCGGCTCGGCGCGTTCGGTGCTGCTCGCGCTGACCGAGCTGCAGCCCGACAGCGTGCTGGTCGAGGGCGTCCCCGAGCTGGATCCGGTGCTGCCGCTGCTGGCCGCCGACGGGATGCGGCCGCCGGTCGCCGGGCTGGTGCACGGGGTCGAGCAGCGCGGCCGGGCGCTGTTCTACCCGATGGCCTCCTTCTCCCCGGAGTGGGTGGCGCTGCGCTGGGCGCTGGCCAACGCCGTCCCGGCGCGGATGGCCGACCTGGCCGCCACCCACGTCCTCGCCCTGGAGGACACGGGCGCGGAGGAGCCGGACGCGTTGCGGGCCCGACCCGACGCCATCGGCACCCTCGCCGCGGCCGCCGGCTACGACGACCCCGAACGCTGGTGGGAGGACGCCGTCGAGCACCGCTCCACCTCCTCCCTGGCCCGCTTCGCCAGCATCACCGAGGCGATGGCGGCCGTCCGCGAGGGCCACGACCCGGTGGCGGCCGCGCTCGACGACGAGGCCTCGGGGTGGACGGTGCAGAACGCCCGCCGGGAGGCCGCGATGCGGCAGGCCGTCCGCGCGGAGTGGAAGGCCGGACGTCCCCGCGTCGCCTTCGTCTGCGGGGCCTACCACGCGCCGGCGGTCGACCCCACCGGACGTCCCGCCGCCCCCGACACGCGGCTGCTGACGAAGCTGCCCCGGGTGAAGGTGGCCGCCACCTGGGTGCCGTGGACCACCGGCCGGCTGGCCCGCTCCAGCGGCTACGGCGCCGGGATCACCTCACCGGGCTGGTACCAGCACCTCTTCGACAGCTGGCAGGACGGGGACGCGGTGGGCGAGGACGCCGCGAGCACCAGCTGGCTGGTGCGCACCGCCCAGGCGCTGCGGGCCGAGGGCCTCGACGCCGCGCCTGCCTCGGTGGTGGAGGCCGTCCGGCTGGCCCGCACCCTGGCCGTCGTCCGGGGCCGGCCGTCGGTGGGTCTGGAGGAGGTGCTGGACGCCACCCAGACCGTGCTCTGCGGCGGGTCGGCGGTGCCGCTGCGGCTGGTGGGGGAGCGGCTGGTGGTCGGGCACCGGCTCGGCGAGGTGCCCGAGGACACCCCGATGGCCCCGGTCGCGGCCGACCTGGCCCGGCAGCAGAAGACGCTGCGGTTGCGGGTGTCGGCGGAGGAGAAGGTGGTCGAGCTCGATCTGCGCCGGGAGGCCGCCCGGGGCCGCTCGGTGCTCTTCCACCGGCTCGGGGTGCTCGACGTCGACTGGGCCACCCGGGTGCGTGACGAGGCCGGGCTCGGCACCTTCAAGGAGACGTGGTCGCTGACCTGGCGCCCAGAGCTGGCGGTGACGCTGGTCGAGGCCGGGTTGTACGGCACCACGGTCCGCGAGGCCGCCGCCGGCCGGCTGGCCGAGCGGGCCCGGGACGCCGACGGGCTGGACGCCCTGGCCGGGCTGGTCGAGCGGTGCCTGCTGGCCGAGCTCGACGAGGCGCTGCCCACGGTGCTGACCCGGCTGGACGAGCAGGCCGCGCACCACACCGACGTGGTCGGGCTGCTCCGCTCGGTGGAGCCGATGGCCCGCACCTGCCGCTACGGCGACGTCCGCGCCCTCGACGTCGCGCGGGTGGCCGACGTGCTGCTCACCGTGGTGCGCCGGGCCAGCGTCGGGCTGCGGGCGGCCTGCAGCGCGCTCGACGACGAGGCGGCCGCGCGGATGGTGGCGGCGATGGAGGCGACCGACGCCGGCATCGGGCTGCTGGGCACCGAGGAGCTGCTCGGGCCCTGGCAGCAGGCGCTGGCCGCGGTGGCCGCCGATGACCGGGTGCACGGCACGGTGGTCGGGCGCGCCAACCGGATGCTGCTCGACGTCGGCGTCCTCGACGCCGAGGAGGTGGCGCGGCGGGTGTCGCGCTGGCTGTCGGGTGGCACCGACCCGCTGGCCGCGGCCGGGTTCGTCGACGGCCTGCTCACCGGGGACGCGCTGCTGCTGCTGCACGAGCCGACCCTGCTGCGGCTGCTCGACGGCTGGCTGCGCTCGGTCGGCGGCGAGTCCTTCGACGCCCTGCTGCCGCTGCTGCGCCGCACCTTCGCCGCCTTCTCCGCCGCCGAGCGCCGCTCGATCGGGGAGACCCTGCGCTCCGGCGGCACCCCACGCAGCCAGACCGCCGAGATCGACCTCGACCGGGCCCGGCCCGCGGTGGCGGCGTTCGCCCGGCTGCTCGGCCTGACCGACCCTGCGACCGAGGAGGTCCCGTGAGCGAGGACGAGGACCGGCTGCGGCGGTGGCGGCTGGTGCTGGGCGGGGAGGCCGCCGACGGCACCGGGGCCCGGCTGGAGGGCGACGACCTGGTGCGCGACCGGGCGCTCGGCGACCTCTACGACGCCGAGCAGCGCCCGCGCCGGGGCGGGCTCGGGGCCTCGGCGCCCTCGGTGGCCCGCTGGCTGGGCGACATCCGCAGCCACTTCCCCAGCCGGGTGGTGCAGGTGATGCAGGCCGACGCGATGGACCGCCTGGGTCTCAAGGGGCTGCTGGCCGAGCCGGAGATGCTGGCCGCGGTGCAGCCCGACATCGGGCTGGTCACCACCCTGATGGGGCTGCGCGGGGCGATCCCGGAGTCGTCGAAGGAGGCCGCCCGGCAGGTGGTGCGCGCCGTCACCGACGAGCTCGAAGCGCGCCTCGCGCAGGCCCTGGTGCAGGCGGTGAGCGGTGCGCTGGACCGGTCGCGGCGGACCACCCGGCCGCGGGCCGCCGACATCGACTGGCCGCGGACCATCGCGGCCAACCTGCGCCACTACCAGCCCGAGCACGGCACCGTGGTGCCCGAGCGGCTGGTCGGCCACGCCCGGCGCCGCGGGCAGGTGGAGCGCCACCTCATCCTGTGCATCGACCAGTCCGGCTCGATGGCCAGCTCGATCGTCTGGTCGGCGGTGTTCGGCTCGGTGCTCGCCTCCCTGCGGTCGGTCCGCACGTCGCTGGTGGTCTTCGACACCGAGGTGGTCGACCTGACCGAGGAGCTGGACGACCCGGTCGACGTGCTGTTCGGCGTCCAGCTGGGTGGGGGCACCGACATCAACCGGGCGCTGGCCTATTGCCAGGAGCTCGTCGAGGAGCCGGAGGAGACGGTGCTGGTGCTGCTCAGCGACCTGCTCGAGGGCGGGATCGCCGAGGAGATGCTGCGCCGGGCCCGCCAGGTGCACGACTCCGGCGCGGTGATGGTGGCGCTGCTCGCGCTCAGCGACGACGGCGCGCCGTACTACGACGCCGACCACGCCCGCGCACTGGCCGAGCTGGGCGTCCCCGCCTTCGCCTGCACCCCCGACGTCTTCCCCGACCTGATGGCCGCCGCCATCCAGCGCCGCGACCTGGGGGAGTGGGCCGCCGAGCACGACATCGTCACCGCCGGCCAGCCCGAGCCCGAGGACTAGCTCGCGGTGCTCAGCCGGGGACGGCCTCGCACCGGAGGTAGAGCAGGCAGGCGACGGAGTCCCACACGGGCCTCCCGCCGACCCCTGCGGGTTCGGCGGCGGCGACCACCTGCAGACCGGCCCGGTGCAGCGCGTTGAGGTAGGTGCTCAGCGTCCGGTGGTGGGTCGTCGGCGGCAGAGCGTCGTGGTCGCGCCGCGGAGCGGGGATCTCGCCCTCGGTGAAGTAGTGCCCGACGAGCCGGTGCACCCCGACCCGTCGCGGTGGTCCAGCAGCTCACCGGTCACCGGCGGCTTGAAGCACGGGTGGGTGATCGACAGGACGAACCAGCCGCCCGCTCGCAGCACCCTGCGCACGGCCGCGAGGGTGGCGGGGAGGTCGGGGATGTCATGAGGGCCATGTGGCACACGACCCCGTCGACAGAGGCGTCGTCGACCCGCGCGAGGTGCTGGGCGTCGTCGACCAGGTACTCGGCGCGCGGCCCTGGGCGCGTCCGGCTCCGGGCGAGGTCGATCATCTCCGCCGAGGCGTCGACACCGGTGACGCGCGGCCGGGCGTGCACGAGCATCCGGGCGTCGCGGCCCTGGCCGCAGGCCAACGAGAGCACCTCCTGGTCCCGGCAGGTCCCCACGAGCTGGAGCAGGATCTCGTCCGGGGTCTCGTCCACCCAGGCGGCATCGGCCGGCGTCACCTCGTCATAGCCCCGCCCGGCCGCCATGGGTGGATCCTAGGTGGCGGGCGCACGATGGCGGTACGGTCCACGCATGCACCGCATCTTCAGCACCAGCGTCGCGTCGGTGTACCCGCACTACGTCGCGAAGGCCGAGCGCCGGGGCCGCACCCGGGCCGAGGTGGACGAGATCATCTGCTGGCTCACCGGCTTCGACGAGGCCACGCTGCGCCGGCACCTCGACGAGGAGACCACCTTCGAGGACTTCTTCGCCGCGGCCGAGCTGCACCCCAACGCCTCGCTCATCACCGGCAGCGTCTGCGGGGTGAAGGTGCAGGAGATCGAGGACCCGCTGATGCGGAAGATCCGCTACCTCGACAAGCTGGTCGAGGAGCTGACCAGGACCCGGCCGATGGAGAAGATCCTGCGCGGCTCGACCCGGGTCGGTCAGCCCGACGGCGCCAGCCCCAGCACGACGCCGTAGTCGTCGGGACGCCACTCGTCGAACGCCTCGCGGACCGCCTGCTCGCCCTGCTCGTCGGCGAACGTCGACGCGTGCGCCGCCACTCGGCGGACACCTGAACGCAGCGCGTCCGGACGGCCGTCAGCATCCCCTCGACGAGGCCGAGCAGCTCAGCCGTCGACCAGGAGGGCGGCGGGTGCGTGGCCAGCGCCCACGGCAGCGAGGAGTTGTACGGACGCACCAGCCCGTCGAGGGCGAAGACGACGTCGAGGAAGAAGGGCAACGACTCCACGGCGTCGAGCCGCGCTTCCAGCGGTCGGCCCGCCCGGACGGACTTCAGCGCCCGGAAGGTGAGGTTGAGCCAGGCCCCGATGCGTCCGTGGCCGATGAGCTCGTCGAGCGTCTCTGCGGTGCTGAGGTGCGTCTGCCGGTCCAGCGCGGCCGCGATCCGGCCGCCGGTGGCGTCGGCCAGCACCGGAGCCCAGGCGTAGGACCAGCGGTAGGCGAACCCAGGGCTGCCGTAGGGCGCGACCTGCTCGAGGTGGTCCAGCGCCAGGGGGATCTGCTCGAGCTCGGCGGTGTGCAACCAGGGGGCGGCGGGGCCCTGGGCGGCTTCGGGCGTCATGACGACGAGCAGGTCGAGGTCGGAGTGCTCGGTCGCCAGTCCGCGGCCGGCCGACCCGGACAGCACCAGCCCCAGCAGCGCGGGTCCGAGCTCTGCCGCCAGCGTCCGCCCGGCACCCTCGAGCAGGGCCCGCTGGCGTGCGGTCAGGTGACTGGGCAGGTCGAGTCGCACATCGCCTCCTGTCGCCCCGTCGTGCCGGCCTGCGGCCGACGCTAGCCGTGACGTCGCTGCGCCTGCGACCGGTTTCGACAGCGCCGCCGGGAGCACAGGCCTCGAACTGCAACCACAGGGTTGCGATCTGAGTCACGAGGTGCAACCATCGAGTTGCAACGAGAACTCGGACGACAGGAGGATGTGATGGACGCGATCGTCAAGCCCCGCGGTGGCACCCGGATGGTGCTGGCCGTGCTGTTCCTCGGCGCGTTCGCCATGGGCAGCGCGGACATGCTCGTCGTGGGCATGCTCGACCTGATCTCGGCCGGTCTGGCCGTCTCGATCCCGGCGGTTGGCGCCCTGGTGACCGCCTTCGCGCTGGGCATGGCCGTCGGCGGCCCGGTGCTCGCGCTGCTGACGGCGCGCCTGGACCGTCGAAGTGTGCTGATCGGCGCCGTGGCGGCGTTCGCGACGCTCACCCTGGTGCCGGTGCTGGTGGCCGACCACACCCTCTTCCTCATCGCCCGGGCCGGGTGCGGAGCGGCCGAGGGCCTGTTCCTCGCGGCCGCGCTCACCGCGGTCGAAGGCCTGGTGCCGAAGGAGCGCGTCGGCCAGGCGATGGGTGTCGTCATCACCGGCTTCGCCACCTCGGGCGTGCTCGGCATGCCGCTCGGGACCCTGGCAGGACAGCTGCTGGGCTGGCGTGCGTCGTTCGCCGGCCTCGCCGTCGTCGTGGTCGGGGTCCTGCTGGCGGCGAGCCTGGTCCTGCCCGCCCTGCCGACGGCGCGGGCGGGCCACACCGCGGGCACCCAGCTGCGCCACGCGTTCGCTCCCCGGGTGCTGGCCCTGCTCGCGCTCTGCAGCCTGGTCTTCCTGGGCCTCCAGTCGGCCCTCACCTACATCGTGCCGTACCTCGGGGACGTCACCCGGATCTCCGGCTCGGCGGTGGCGGTGGTGCTGTGCGTCTTCGGGGTGGCGACCACGGTCGGCTCCGCGGCCGGTTCCCGCTTCGCCGACGCGCACGCCCCACGTGCCCTGGTGGTCGGGGCCGTCGGCCTGACGGTGTCGCTGGCCGCCCTGTACCTCTTCGGTGGGCAGGTGGGCCTGGTTGTCCTCGCCGTCTTCGGCATGGGGCTGTTCGCCATGGCGATGGCGCCGACCGTGCAGAGCCGGGTGATGAGCCTCGCCGGACCGGGCGGGGCCCTCGCGGCGTCGCTCCCGGCGTCGGCCGCCAACGCCGGGGACGCCGTCGGTGCGCTGCTCGGGGGTGGCGCCATCGGGCAGGCTGGTCTCCCCGGCGCGGTCCTCGCCGGGGCCGCGGTCGCGGCGATCGCCGTGGCCGTCGCGATCGCCACCAGTCGGCTGCGCCCGCCTGCCTCCGCCGTCGAGGACACCTCGCGGACCGTCGACCCCATCGCCGCCTAGGCACCGACCCGAGAAGGAAGGCACACCGACATGACCGACAACCCGTTGTCCGTGGTCGACCACGAGACGTCCACCGTGCATCGCAGCATCTACATCGCCGCGCCGGTGGAGAAGGTGTGGCGGGCCGTCACCGATCCCGAGCACATCTCCCGCTGGTTCGGGCGCACCGTGCTCGTCGGAGAGGGCGCCGGGGCGCGTGGCACCGTCACCTGGCCGGACGAGCCCGCCATCCCGATTCGCGTCGAGGAGGCCGACCGGCCCCGGAGCATCTCCTACCGCTGGTGGAACGACGGAGGCGCCGGACCCGTCCAGGACGAGCTCGACCTCCGGCACTCCACGGTCTTCACCTTCGTCCTCGAGCCCGCCGACGGCGGCACGCAGCTCACCGTGACCGAGACCGGGTTCGAGACCACCACCGATCCCACCGGCAACCTCGAGAGCCACCGCCTCGGCTGGGACGCGCAGCTGGACCGGTTGGTCGCCCTCCTCGAGGCCACCCGATGAACGAGGTGGTGGTCGCCGTGTGTGCCGCGCTGGGCGATGAGACCCGCTGGAGCATCCTCACCGCTCTCGGCGAGGCACCGGCCTCCGCGTCGGCGCTCGCCACCCGGCTACCCGTCAGCCGCCAGGCGATCGCCAAGCACCTCGAGGTCCTCCAACGGGTGGGGCTGGTCGAACCGGTGCGGGTCGGCCGGGAGGTGCGCTACCAGGTGCTCGGCTCTGAGCTGAGCGCGACGGCCCGCCGTCTGGAGGCCATCGGCGTGGCGTGGGAGCGGCGTCTCGCCGACATCAAGGCGATCGCGGAGGACCTGTGATGGGCACGCGAGCCGACGCCCTCGAGAACGCCGGTCTGCCGCCGGTCACCGACCGTGCCTCCTACGAGGCGCAGGTCGAGCGGCTGCGCCGGCGGGAGAAGGCGCACACCCGGGAGGCGGACGCGATCGCCGCGGCGCGTCGTCGGCTGCCGATGGTGGAGGTGGACGGCCGCGCCGAGCTCCTCGGGCGAGCCGGCGCGGCGTGCAGGCGATGGACCACAGCTACGCGTTGATGGACCTGACCGTGTGGGGACGTCAGGAGTCCCGGGAGGACTCCCCGGCCGGCTGGCCGCAGGAGTGCACCGAGGTACGCACCGGCTCCGGGGCACCGGGGTGGGCGCCCGCCGCCGACGGGACGGGCCGTCCGCTGGTCCAGTGGCACCGTCTCGACGCCGGGCACGACGACCACCTCGGGAGCGGGGGAGCGGGCCCGTCGTCCGGACCTCGGCACTGCCACTGAGCCTCGCGGCCGCGCTCGAGCGCCTCCGGCTACGCGGCACCACCCGCGACCCACGGGTAGCAGTCGACGGGGGTGTCCCGGTCCGCATCAGGGCGGGGCCGGTGCCGGAGAAGCACCAGAGGCGGCCTCCGGACCACTCCGGAGACCGCCTCTGACCTGCGCTTCCGCGCATCGTAGCGGGGACAGGATTTGAACCTGTGACCTCTGGGTTATGAGCCCAGCGAGCTACCGAGCTGCTCCACCCCGCGGCGACTCCCAGAACATTACCGGCTGGTGTCGGGGAGGCCAAATCGAGACGGTGTCATCCAGGTCACACCGCCGCAAGCTCAGCAGACAGCGCCTCCACGTCGGTCACCGGGAGCCGGCAGACGAAGCCCCGGCACACGTAGGCGGCGGGACGTCCATCGACCAGCGGCCGGTCGGCCAGCAGCGGCATCCCGGGCGCGTCCGGACGTCCGGCCACCACCACCGATCCGGCCGGGGCCTGCACGCGGGCGGTGCGGGCCAGCTGCGCCACCCGCGGGTCGCCGGGCTCGCCGACCACCGCCACCTCCACCCGGGGACGCCGCAGCCGGGTCACCGCGTCGGCCAGCAGCCAGCCGGCGAACCGGGGCGCCCGCGGTACCAGCCCACCGGCACCGGCCGCCGCCCGCTCCGCGACCTCGTCCCAGCGCGGGTCACCGCTGAGCGCCGACAGCTCGGCCAGCGCGTGCACGGTGGTGCTCAGCCCCGACGGCGTCGCGTTGTCGGTGCTGTCCCGCGGACGCAGGTAGAGCTGCTCGCCGTCGTCGGCGGTGTCGAAGAACCCGCCCTCGCCGTCCCCGAACGCCCCGACGAGGTGCTCGGCCAGCACGGTCGCCCGCTCCAGCCAGCGCCCGTCGGCGTCGGCGGCGGCCAGCCGGACGGCGGCCAGCACCAGCGCGGCGACGTCCTCGAGCACCGCGTCGGAGTCGCCGACCCGGCCGTCGCGCGAGGTGCGGCGCAGCCGTCCGTCGACGTGGTGCACCTGCCAGACGTGGGTGAGCGCCTCCCGCGCCAGGTCGAGCCACTCCGGACGGTCGAACACCCCGGCCGCGTCCACCAGCGAGGCCACCAGCCAGCCGTTCCATGCCGCCACCACCTTGTCGTCGCGCCCCGGCCGCGGACGCCCGTCGCGCGCCTCCCGCAGCCGCTCGCGCAGCGGCGTCCACCGCTCCAGCGCCACGTCCCCGCGCAGCTGCAGGGTGGAGGTGCCGTCCTCGAAGGTGCCCGCGCGGGTCACCGAGGTCAGCTCGGCGACCCAGTCGGCGTCCTCCTCACCCAGCACCTGGCGCAGCCGCTCCGGCGTCCAGACGTAGTAGGCGCCCTCGCGGGAGCGGCCCGGGGTGCCCAGCACCCCGTCGTCGGGGCTGTCGGCGTCCAGGCTGGAGGCGAACGCACCCTGCGGGGTCCGCAGCTCCCGCTCCAGCCAGGCGACGGTCTCGGCCACCACCCGGGCGGCCAACGGATCGCCGGAGCGGCACCACCAGTGCGTGTAGGCGCCGAGCAGCAGCGCGTTGTCGTAGAGCATCTTCTCGAAGTGCGGCACGACCCAGTCGGCGTCGACGCTGTAGCGGGCGAAGCCGCCGCCGAGCTGGTCGTACATCCCGCCCAGCGCCATCGCCCGGCAGGTGTCGGCCACCATCGCCAGCGACCGCTCGTCCCCGGCCCGCAGCAGCGCCTCCAGCACCATCGACGGCGGGAACTTCGGCGCCGGGCCGAAGCCGCCGCGCTCGGCGTCGAACTCTCCGGCCAGCCGCTGCAGCGCCTGCTCCAGCTCGGGCTCGCCGACCGCCCCGGGCAGCCGCGGCGAGGCGATCTGGGCCAGCTGGGAGCTGATGCTGCCCGCGCTCTGGACGACCTCCTCCCGCCGGTCCCGCCAGGCCTCGGTCACCGCGTCGAGGAGCTGGGTGAACGACGGCATCCCGTGCACCGGCCGCGGCGGGAAGTAGGTGCCGGCGTGGAACGGCAGTCCGTCCGGGGTGAGGAAGACACTCATCGGCCAGCCGCCCTGACCGGTCAGCGCGGTGGTGGCGCTCATGTAGACGGCGTCGACGTCCGGGCGCTCCTCGCGGTCGACCTTGACCGCCACGAACCCCTCGTTGAGCACCGCCGCGGTCGCCTCGTCCTCGAAGGACTCGTGCGCCATCACGTGGCACCAGTGGCAGGCCGCGTAGCCGATCGAGAGGAACACCGGGACGTCGCGGCGCCGGGCCTCGGCGAAGGCCTCGGGGCCCCACGGCCACCAGTGCACCGGGTTGTCGGCGTGCTGCAGCAGGTAGGGCGAGGTCGCGTCTGAGAGTCGGTTCACCACCCCGGTCACGGTACCCACGCGTGGTCCGCCGACGCGGGTTGGGACACGTCCCACCGTTATCCGGTGGTGCTTGACACGCCGATGTGCCGGGCACAGACTCGCGTCACCTTTGTTGACAGCCCGGGCTCCCGCGGCTCGGGCGGTGCAGGTCCAGCGGTTCGAGGAGGAACCCATGGCACAGGGCTCGTCGCCCCCGACGCTCTCGCGTCGTCATCTGCTCGGGTTGGGCGGTGCCGTCGGCGCCGGTCTCACACTGTCCGGCTGCGGGGTGGGCCGGATGATGCGGGGACCGGAGGACAACACGGTCACCTGGGGATCCTGGGCGAACCCCGGCGAGGCCAAGCGCTTCTTCGAGTTCAACGACCAGTACACGGCCCAGACCGGGGTGAACGCCGTCTACCAGACGGTCGTCGGCGACTACACCGCCAAGGTGCTCACCCAGCTGGCCGGACGGGCCGCACCGGACGCCTTCTACGTCAACGATGCGATGATGCCGACGCTGATCCTGGAGGAGCAGGTCATCCCGCTGACCGACTACCTGGCCTCGCCGGACGCGGCCACCGCCGAGGAGGACTACTTCCCGGGCCTGGTCGACTGGTGCCGCAACTCCGAGGGCGAGCTGTACGGGCTCCCCGTGGACTGCAACCCGCTGGTCATCTGGTTCAACTCCGACATCATGGCCGAGGCGGGCGTCGACCTGCCGGCCGACACCTTCGACAACGGCGGCTGGACGCTCGACGCGCTGACCGACGTGCTCGAGGCCGTCAAGCCCACGGGCAAGCGGGGGCTGACCTTCGAGTCCGGCTACGGCCACCTGTTCAGCTGGATCACCACCTTCGGCGGGACGCTGTTCGAGGACGGCCGCCCGGTCTTCCAGGACGACCCGGTGGCGATCGAGACGATCGGCTGGATCCTCGAGCAGTTCCGGGCCGAGACGATGTTCTACGGCGGCTCGCTGCCGGAGGGCCAGGGCGGGGAGCAGCTGTTCCAGGCCCAGCAGCTGGCCTGCGTGGTCGCCGGCCGGTGGGTGCTGCCCAACCTGCGCGAGCTCGACTTCACCTACGACATGGTGCCGTTCCCCACCAAGGACGGCGGCGTCGTGATGCCGGCCAGCGTCGCCTGCGCGGCGATGTCGGTGAACAAACGCTCGGTCAACCCCGAGGCGGCCCTCGACTTCCTGGGCGCCTTCGTCAACACCGAGGGCCAGCGCTTCCGCCTCTCCGGCGGCGGCAACGCGGTGCCCTCGGTGCACGGGCTGGAGGAGGTCGTCACCGAGGGTGGCGTGCCGGCCCACGGCGCGCTGTTCCTGGAGTGCGCCGAGAAGGGCTACGCGATGCCGCGCGAGCTGCTGCGCGACCCGCGGCTGGCCTCCCGCTTCTCACCCTCGATGGACGAGGTGATGAAGGCGGGGCCGACCGACGCCCAGACGCTGCTGGTGCAGCTGTCCGACATGATCGCCGACCCGGAGAGGTTGAGCTGATGACCGCCACCGTCTCGACCACGCCACCGCCCGTCACAACCGATCCCGCCCCGCCCGCGCCGCGACGCCGCAAGGGCCACGACAACCTGCAGGCCCTGGGCTTCCTCGCCCCGCAGCTGATCGGCCTGGTCGTCTTCATGGTCGGCCCGCTGGTCTTCGCGATCGTGCTGAGCCTGTCCAACTGGTCCGGCTTCGGGAACCGGTCGTGGGCCGGCTTCGACAACTTCGCCTACGTGCTGACCGATCCCGACATCCGCCAGTCGGCCATCAACACCATCTGGTTCACCGTGCTGCAGGTGCCGCCGATGATGATCTCGGCGTTCCTCATCGCGCTGATGATGCAGAACGCGGGGAAGCTCAAGAGCTTCTACCGCACGTTCTACTTCGCCCCGGTGGTCACCTCCAGCGTCGCGGTCGCGGCGATCTGGCTGTGGCTGTTCAACCCCGACATCAGCCCGCTGAACTCGGTGCTCAACAGCGTCGGGATCACCGCTCCGGACTGGCTGCAGGACCCGTCCTACATCATCCCGGCCTTCGCCATCGTCTCCATCTGGCAGGGCCTGGGCTACCAGATCGTCATGTTCATGGCCGGTCTGCAGTCGATCTCGCCGACCATGTACGAGGCGGCCGACATCGACGGGGCCAGCGAGGTGCAGAAGATGTTCCGCATCACGCTGCCGATGATCTCCCCGACGATCCTCTTCCTCTCGATCACCTCGATCATCAGCTCGTTCCAGATCTTCGACTACATCTACGTCTTCCTCGACACCAACGCCCCGCAGGCCGGGCGGACCATCGTGTACGAGATCGTCCAGATCGCCTTCACCGAGTTCAACTTCGGTGTCGCCTCCGCCGTGGCGGTCTGCCTGTTCGTGTCCCTGCTGGTCCTGACCGGTCTCCAGCTCGCCGCCCAGCGGCGCTGGGTCCACTACACGGAGTGAGTGAGGCATCCCCAATGGCTGTGACCACCGCGAGCAACACGCCCCTCGTCACCCCGGTCGACGAGGGCCACACCCGACGGGGCGGACGGCGCCGTCCGATCAGCGTCGCCCGGATCGTCCTGCACGTCGTCCTCACCGTCGGCTCCGTGCTGATGGCCCTGCCGTTCCTGTGGATGATCTTCTCGGCGTTCAAGCCGCTGAGCGAGATCTTCCTCCAGCCGCCGCGGCTGCTGCCGAGTGAGTGGCAGCCGGGCAACTTCGTCGACGCGGTCACCGGCGTCCCGTTCGCCGCCGGGCTCTGGAACAGCTTCTACATCGCGGCGCTGGTGACGATCCTGTCGCTGCTCACCTGCGCGATGGCGGCCTACGCCTTCGCCCGGATCCGCTTCCGCGGCCGGGAGCCGCTGTTCCTGGTGTTCCTGGCCACCATGATGATCCCGGCGCAGATGACCATCATCCCGCTCTACATCATCATGGGCCAGCTCGGCTGGGTGGACACCCACCTCTCCCTGCTGGTGCCGCCGATCCTCTTCAACGCCTTCGGGGTGTTCCTGCTGCGCCAGTACGTCCGCGGCATCCCGGTCGAGCTCGAGGAGGCGGCGGCGATCGACGGTGCCAGCCGCGCCCGCATCTTCGTGACGATCATCCTGCCGCTGCTGCGCACCCCGATGGCGGCGCTGGGGATCTTCATCTTCCTGGCGCAGTGGAACAACTTCTTCCACCCGCTGATCTTCCTCAACACGCAGGAGTACTTCACGCTCCCGCTGCTGGTGAACCAGTTCAAGGGCCAGTACTCCTCGGACTGGACCAGCCTGATGGCGGCCGCGACGCTGGCCGCGGCCCCGCTGCTCATCGTCTTCATCATCGCCCAGCGCCACATCGTCGAGGGCATCGCGCTGCAGGGCTCGAAGGGCTGATCCCCCACCCGAGGCTCCTCCCGACGTGACGGACGGGCTGGCACAGTGACCCCGTGCCAGCCCGTCCGCGCGTCCCGCGCCGCCACCAGCGCGAGGCGCTGACCGCGCTCGGCGACCTCTGGCGCCGCGGCGGCACCCGCGCCTGGGTGGTGCTGCCCCCGGGGGCGGGCAAGACGCTGGTCGGGTTGTGGTCGGCCGCCGAGCTGCTCACCGACGACCGGGTGGCCCGGGTGGTCGTGCTCGGGCCCAACACCGCCATCCAGGGCCAGTGGCTGGAGGAGGCCGCCACGCTGGCGGCTGAGGGGGTGCTGCCGGCCACCGTCGGCGACGACCGCTCGCTGCAGGCCGGGCTCACCGCGCTGACCTACCAGTCGCTGGCGGTCTTCGACCCCGACGCCGAGGTCGACGAGGACGGAGTGGAGCAGCCGCTGCTGGCCCGGTTGCACCCGAACGGGCAGGCCCTGGTCGAGCGGCTGCGGTCGGCCGGGCCGCTGCTGCTGGTGCTCGACGAGTGCCACCACCTGCTGGAGGTCTGGGGGCGGTTGCTGGCCGAGCTGCTGGAGCTGCTCCCGCAGGTCCGGGTGCTCGGGCTGACCGCCACCCCGCCGGGAGCGCTCACCGCCGCCGAGGCCGAGCTGGTCGACGACCTGTTCGGCGACGTCGTCTACCAGGCCTCGATCCCGGCGCTGGTCCGCGAGGGCGACCTGGCCCCGTTCGCCGAGCTGGCCTGGCTGGTCCGGCCCACCCCGACCGAGCTGGACTGGCTGGCCGACGGCGGGGTGCGGTTCGCCGAGCTGTGCAGCTACCTCACCGATCCCGCTCACGGCAGCACCGGTTTCCTGCAGTGGCTCGACCGCCGGTTCTGCGCGCCGGTCGGCACCACCACGACGTGGGCCGCGCTGGCCTCCGCCGAGCCGGAGCTGTGCGACGCCGCGCTGCGGATGCACACCGCCGGGCTGCTGGCCCTGCCCACCGGCGCCCGGCTCCACGAGACCCACCGCCGCCCGCCCGACGCCGACGACTGGATGCTGCTCGCCGACGACTGGCTGCGTCGCGGGCTGGACGCCGACGACCCCGCCGACCGGGCCGTGCTCGAGCGGGTGCGGACGGTGCTGCCCTCGATCGGCTACCGCTGGACCCGCAACCGGATCGTGCCCGGACGTTCCCCGGTCGACCGGGTGCTGGCGCGGACCGAGGCCAAGGCCGCGGCGGCCGTGCAGCTGCTCACCGCCGAGGCCGCCCAGCTCGGGTCGCGGCTGCGGGCGCTGGTGCTCTGCGACCACGAGAGCGCCAGCGCCACCCTGCCCGGCGTCCTCGACGACGTCCTCGCCCCCGAGGCCGGTTCCGCCCGGGCGGTGCTGCGCACGCTGCTCGACGACCCGGGCACCGCGTCGCTCGGCCCGCTGCTGGTCACCGGCCGGACCGTCGCCGGCGCCGAGGAGACCCTGCGGCAGCTCGCCGCGTACGTCGAGCGGCGTGAACCGGGCCTGGGCCTCGGAGTGGGTGAGGACGAGGGACTGCCGGTGCTCACCGGCGGGTGGGACAGCCGACGCTGGGTGGCCTCCGTCACCGACTTCTTCGAGGACGGCCACAGCCAGGTGCTGGTCGGCACCCGCGGTCTGCTCGGCGAGGGCTGGGACGCCCGCCGGGTGAGCGGCCTGGTCGACCTCACCGCGGCCACCACCACGACCGCGGTGGTGCAGACCCGCGGGCGGGCGCTGCGCACCGACCCCGACTGGCCGGACAAGACGGCCGTCACCTGGTCGGTGGTGGCCCTGGCCCCGGAGCACCCGCGCGGCGCCAACGACTGGCAGCGCCTCGTCCGCAAGCACACCGGCTTCTGGGGTGTGGACGCCGACGGCGAGGTGGTCGACGGCGTCGGCCACGTCGACCCGGCGTTCTCGCCCTACCACCCGCCCGACGTCGCCGAGATCGAGGCGGTCAACGCCCGGATGCTGCGGCGCGCCGAGCAGCGCCACCGGCTGACCGAGCAGTGGCGGGTGGGGGAGCCCTACCGCGACGAGCTCGCCCACACCCTGCGGCTGGTGCCGGGCCGGCGGCCGCTGGGCACCGGCACGGCGGCGGTCGCGGTGGTCCCCGACGGGGCCGGACGGCTGCGGGCCCGGGCGCTGGCGGTGCCCGGGCCGGTGCACCCGGCGGCCGTGGTCGGCGTGCTGGCGGCGGCCGCCGGGTTGGTGCTGACGCTGCTCGACCCCGGTCCGCTGGCGCTGCTCGTCCCGCTGGCGCTGGCCCTGGCCGGTGGGGTTCAGGCGGCCCGGCTGCTCCGACGGGGCCGGCTGGCCCTGGAGGCGGCGCGCCAGCCGACCACGGTGCACCAGGTGGCGGCCGCGGTCGCCGACGGTCTGCACGCCGGCGGGCTGAGCCCCCGAGGCGCCGACGCGGTCGTGGTGGAGGTCGACTCGGCGGGGGAGTACCGCTGCCGGCTCACCGGCGTCGAGGTGGCGGTCTCCGCGCAGTTCGCCGCCGCGCTGGAGGAGGCGCTGGGTCCGGTGCTGGACCCGCGCTATCTGATCAGCCGCCGCGTGCCCGCCGCCGTCAGCGGCCGGCGGGCGTTGCTGCGGGTCGGAGCCGGTGGCACGGTGCCGACCGCGGAGGCCTGGCACGCGGTGCCGACGGCGCTCGGGCGCAACGCCACGCTGGTCGAGGGCTACGCCCGGGCCTGGGACCGCTGGGTCGGCCCGGGCCGGACGTTGTGGACCGGCTCGCCGGAGGGTGCGGGGGTGCTGGCCGCCCAGCACGGCAGCGACCCCTTCGACGTCACCTCGCTGGTCCGGGTGGGCTGGGAGTGACGGTCGAGCCGTTCGCGCGGGCGACCTCCCGACGTCACTCGTGCGGGGTGACCACGCTGAGCTCGGGCTGGTCGATCAGGCAGAACTCGTTCCCGTCGGGGTCGCGCAGGACGACGAAGTCGGCCTCCGGCGGGTAGGGCCAGTCCTCCACCCGGGTCGCGCCCAGGGCCAGCAGCCGCTCCACGTGGCGCTGCTGCTCCGACGTGTAGAGGTCGATGTGCACCCGTACCGGCTGGGTGGGTCGGTCGTCGGTGCGCTGCAGCGACACCGGGATCCGGCGCGAGTCCGGGTCGACCAGCATCATGAACTCGGGGTCGAGCTCGGATTCGCGCGGGACGTAGCCCAGCGCCGCACGCCAGAAGGCGAGGGCCCGGGCCATGTCGGAGACGTTGATGACGACGGTGGCGACGTGCAGGTCGCCGACCTCACCGGATGGGGGCATCGTTCCTCCTCGGGACGGATCCGTCAGGGCCGTGGACCTCCCATCCTCGCTGGCGTCCCGGTCGGCTCGCGAGCGGGGCTGGCGGAGGCTGGTCTCGACCTGTCCCTGAGGGTTCGTCGCCGGCTCTTGCGCCGACGACCGGGCCGGTGGACGCTTCTCCCGGTTCGGGGGACGAGCCCGGGAGAAGACGATGACCGCCAGACGTCCGGCCGCGTGGGTACGCGCCCTGACCACCACCGCCGTCGGCCTCGCGCTGCTGCTGACCGGGTGGTCACCCGCCCGCGCCGACGACGCCGTCGCCGTCCACGACGGCAGCTTCCAGATCGAGGGCAGCGGCTACGGCCACGGCTGGGGCATGTCGCAGTGGGGCGCCTACGGCGCGGCCCGCCAGGGTCTGCACTGGCGGGACATCCTCGGCTTCTACTACCCGGGCACCACGATCACCCGGCTGGACGCCTCCAGCATCCGGGTCTGGCTGACCGCCGACACCGACGCGAGCCTGCAGGTGCTGGCCGAGAAGGGGATTCGGCTCTACGAGCCGAAGGCGAGGAAGTACGCCACGCTGCCCACCGGATCGTCCTACGCCGAGTGGCGGGTGCGGCGCAGCGGGTCGTCGTTCGTGCTGGAGCGGCGGGCGAAGGGCGGTGCCTGGAAGAAGCACGACCCGGGGCTGTCGGCGTCCCGGCCCTGGCAGTTCGACACCTCCGACGACGTGGTCTCGGTGGTGCTGCCCGGCGGACGCACCACCGAGTACCGCGGCCGGGTCGGCCTGATCGCCGCCGGCAGCGGCGCCCGCACCGTCAACACCGTCGACCTCGAGCTGTACCTGCGCGGCGTCGTCCCGGCGGAGATGCCGACCTCCTGGCACGGCGAGGCCGTCCGGGCGCAGGCCGTCGCCGCCCGGAGCTATGCGGTCCGGCTGCGCGAGCACAGCAGCACCAGCGGCTACGACGTCTGCGACACCACCGCCTGCCAGGTGTACAAGGGCGTCGCCACCACCGTCTCGGGCCGGCGGACCAGCCACGAGACCAGCGGCGGCACCGCGGCCGTCCAGGGCACCGCCCGCTACGTCGTCAGCTACCGCGGCGAGGTGGCACTGACCCAGTTCTCGGCCTCCAACGGCGGGCACACCGCCCGCGGCGACCACCCCTACCTCACGGCCCGCAAGGACCCCTACGACGGTGTGGTGCAGTCCCAGGCCTGGAAGGTCACGCTGACCGCCCGCCAGCTCGCCGCCGCCTGGCCGCAGGTCGGCACGGTGCGCGAGCTGCAGGTCACCGCCCGCGACGGCGCCGGCAGCTGGGGCGGCCGGGTCCGCACCATCAAGGTGGTCGGCAGCAAGAGCAGCGTCACCGTCTCCGGCGCCACCTTCCGCGGCCGGTTCGGCCTGCGCTCGGACCTGCTGCGGGTCGTGCCGACCGCCACCGCGATCGACCGGCGCTGGCAGCAGACCGGCGGCGCGGACGGTCCGCTCGGACGCCCCACCGGGCCCGAGCGCGACGTCGCCGACGGCCGGATGCGCGAGTTCTCCCGCCACACCCTGTTCTCCTCCCCGCGCACCGACGCCTACTGGACCGTGGGCCGGATCCGCGACCGCTACCGGGCCCTCGGCACGGCTGGGTCACGGCTGCGGTTCCCGATCAGCGACGAGGAGGCCGGCCCGCACGGCTCGCGGATCAGCCGGTTCGAGAACGGCGCCATCATCTTCACGGGCCCGACCGGCGCCCGGGTCGTGCGCGACGGGTTCTGGCGTTCCTACCGCGACGACGCCCGGCTGCGCGACGCCCTCGGCGTCCCGGCCGGGGAGGAGGTCGCCCACACGACGCTGCGGACGCCGGTGCAGCGGTTCAGCAAGGGCTGGGCGTTCTGGCAGGGCGGCCGGGCGGTGCCGCTGATCGGCGGCTTCGGCGGGCACTGGAACCGGCTGTCGGACTCCGAGCAGCGTCACCGCGGGGTGCCCACCGGCCCGGAGACCCGCAGCGCCGCCAAGGGCGTCCCGGTGCAGCGCTTCACCACCGGCACCTGGTTCTGGGTCGACCACCGGGTGCGCGAGACCTACGGCAAGATCGACGAGCGCTACCGCCAGCTCGGCGCGGAGAAGTCGCGGCTGGGGCTACCGCTGGGCACCGAGGAGGCCGGACCCGGCGGTTCGCGGGTGAGCCGGTTCGAGGGTGGCACCATCACCTGGAAGTCGGGCAAGGCGACGGTGCGCTACCGCTGAGTCTCACGCCGGTTCGGGGATGAGGTCGCGGGCGTCGGCGTAGGACAGCCCGGTCAGCTCCAGCAGGTCGACCGTCATCGAGCGGATCTGGGCCAGCACGACGATGTTGGACAGGCTGGTGTTCAGCCCGGCGTCGCCGGTGTGCTGGCCGAGGCGGACGAGCCGCTTCTGGGCGGCGGTCGGCAGCCGGCGCTCGTACAGCTCACCGGCCATCCACTCCACCACCTCGACCAGCTCGTCGAGCAGCTGGAGGTAGGCCTCGGGCGGTCGCTGGCCGTGGAAGACCGCGACCGCGGTGCGCCGGGTGAGCACCCGCAGGTTGCGCATCAGCCGGTCCAGCGGCTGGTAGAGCGCGGCGATGTTCTGCACCTCGTTGCGACGCCGGCCGAAGAAGGGGGAGTAGCGGACCACCGCCATCCCCTCCCGGTTGGCCTCCTCGATCGCCGACAACCGCTGCTCGCTGCGCCGGGCCCGGTCGAGCACCTCCTCGGCCAGCTGCAGGTCGGTGCTGGTCAGCGCCGTCCGCGCCGCGGTCAGCGTCCCGGCCACCTCCTGCAGGGCCTCGGCCACCAGCAGCCGCGGCCGGATGAGCGGGGCCGACGGCGCCACCGTGGTGACGACCAGGGCGAGCGCGCAGCCGACCACGGCGTCCAGCCAGCGGTCCACGCTGGGCCCGGTGCCGGCCGCCAGCACCACGACGATGGAGGACTGCACACCGGCCTGGGTGATCATCAGGTTGCGGGCGCCCACCAGGGTGGCCACCGCCATCGCCAGCGCCGCCACCACGGTGATCTGCAGCGGTCCGGTGCCGAAGACGATGACGAACAGGTCGCCGACCGCCACCCCCAGCGCCACCCCGACCGCCATCTCGATGGCCCGGCTGAACCGCTGGCCGAAGGAGAACCCGAGGCAGACGATCGCCGCCACCGGGGCGAAGATCGGCAGCGGGTGGCCGAGCAGCCGGTTCGCGACCAGGTAGGCCAGCCCCGCGGTAATAGCACACTGGCCGATGAGGAACGAGCGGTAACGCAGCCGCCGGGCCCGCCGGGCGAGGTTGGCGGTGCCGCGCCGGGCGGTGCGCTCGCTCGCGTCGTAGGCCCGCAGGACGACCCGGAGGGCGGGGTGACGGCTCATGGCGTCATTGTGCCGCCGCCCGGTCGGAGTCGGCGGCCGCGGCGCACGGGAGTCGGGCTTGCCGCCCCGCGGAGGTCGCCGCCAGGATGCGTGCGTGACGGAGGAGCTGCGCGACCTGGTGGTGGTGGGCGCCGGCGTGGTCGGGATGGCGCACGCGATGACAGCCCTGCGGCGGGGGATGTCGGTGACGGTGCTCGACCGGGACGCCGAGGCCGTCGGGGCCTCGGAACTTCGGCCACATCTGCCTCACCGCCCAGAGCGGCGAGCTGCGCGAGCTGGGGCTGCGCTCCCGCGGGGGCTGGCTGGAGGCGGCCGCGGCGGCCGGGTTCTGGGCCGGTGAGGTGGGGGCGGTGGCGGTGGCCCGCACGCCGGCCGAGCTCGCCGTGCTCGAGGAGCTGGCGGCCTCCCGCGACGACGGCTCGGTGACCGTGCTGTCGGCGACCGAGACCCGCCGCCGGCTGGACGGCTGCGGCGCAGACGACCTGGTCGGTGGGGCCTTCCTCGCCGCCGACCTGCGGGTGGACCCCCGGGTCACGGTCGCCGCGCTAGCGTCCTGGGTGCAGGACCAGCCGGGCGGTGAGGTGCGCTGGCGGACCGCGGTGACCGCGGTGGAGCCCGGGGTGGTGCAGACCACCCGCCGGCCGGTGCGGGCGAGCGGCAGGTCCTGGTCTGCGTGGGCCACGACGTCGACCAGCTGCTGCCGACGCTGGCCGAGGAGCACCAGATCACCCGGTGCAGCCTCGAGATGGCCCGCGGGCTCTGGTCGGGCGGGCAGCCCACCATCGGCCCGGCGGTGCTGAGCGCCACCTCGATGCTGCGCTACGACGCCTTCACCGCCCAGCCCTCCAGCGCGGCGCTGCGCGCAGAGGTGGAGGCGGCGACACCGGAGCTGCTCGCGGTCGGGGCGAACGTCCTGACCACCCAGCTCGCCGACGGCAGCTTCGTGCTCGGCGACTCCCACGCCTACGCCCCGACGGTGCGGCCCTTCCTGTCCGAGGCGACCTCGGTGCTGCTGGTGGGGGCGGCCGGCCGGCTGCTGGGAACGCGGTTCGACGTCATCGAGCGGTGGCAGGGGGTCTACGCCTACTCACCGGTGGAGCCGCTGCTGGACCGCGAGACCGCGCCGGGCGTCCGGGTGGTCGGCGACCTCCGGGATCGGGATGACGCTGTCGTTCGGGCTGGCCCGTCGGACGCTGGACCCGCTGAGCTGACCCGGCTCCGACGGCCAGTCGCTGGACGGCGACCGCAGGTGTGCGGGGTGCTTCCTAGACTGGCGGCCGTGCGCGCGCTGCTCCTGGAGAACATCCACCCCGAGGCGACCCGGTTGCTGGAGGAACGCTCCATCAAGGTGAGCACCGCCTCCGGGGCGATGGACGAGGACGAGCTGATCGAGGCGCTGCAGGGCGTCGACCTGCTGGGCATCCGGTCCAAGACCCAGCTGACCGCGCGGGTGTTCGCCGAGACACGGCTGACCGCCGTCGGCGCGTTCTGCATCGGCACCAACCAGATCGACCTCGACGCCGCCAGCCGCGCCGGCACCCCGGTGTTCAACGCGCCGTTCTCCAACACCCGCAGCGTGGTCGAGCTGGCGATCGCCGAGATCATCGCGATGGCCCGCCACCTCACCGACAAGAACGCCTCGCTGCACGCCGGCGTGTGGGACAAGTCGGCGAAGGGCTCGCACGAGGTGCGGGGCCGCACGCTGGGCATCGTCGGCTACGGCAACATCGGCAGCCAGCTGTCGGTGGTGGCCGAGGCGCTGGGCATGCAGGTGTACTTCTACGACGTCGTCGACAAGCTCGCGCTGGGCAACGCCCGGCGCTGCGACAGCCTCGAGGAGCTGCTGTCCAAGGTGGAGACGGTCTCGCTGCACGTGGACGGGCGTCCCGGCAACGCGGGGCTGTTCGGCGCGGAGCAGTTCGACCAGATGCGTCCGCGCAGCCTGTTCCTCAACCTGTGCCGGGGGATCGTCGTCGACCACGAGGCGCTGCGGGAGCGGCTGCTCAGCGGGCACCTCGCCGGTGCCGCCGTGGACGTCTTCCCCGAGGAGCCGAAGTCGGCCGGCGACCCCTTCGTCTCCAGCCTCCAGGGGATCCCCAACGTCATCCTCACCCCGCACGTGGGTGGCTCGACCGAGGAGGCGCAGATCGACATCGGCCGGTTCGTCGCCGGCAAGCTGCGCGACTACGCCGCCACCGGCGCCACCGTGATGAGCGTCAACCTGCCCTCGGTGCAGATCGACGACCAGGTGCCGCACGCGCGGATCCTGCACCTGCACCGCAACGTCCCCGGCGTGCTGGCCCGGCTCAACACCGTCCTCGGCAGCCACCAGGTCAACATCGACCGCCAGGTGCTCTCCACCCGCGGTGAGCTCGGCTACGTCGTCACCGACGTCGCCAGCCCCCTGCCGGCCCCGATGATCGAGGAGCTCCTCGCCCTTCCCGAGACGGTCCGCCTCACCACCATCGGCTGCTGACCCGCGCCGCCGCCCCACGCTCCGAACTCGTCGAAGGGCGAGCGCGGACGCCGGCCGGCTCATTCCCGCCGGCCGAGCTGAGCGGTTGCGCCGCACCCGGCTTCAAGCGCTCTGAGCCTGTCGAAGGGCGAGCAACCGACTGCCGCCGTCCTGAGGTGGTCCCCGCGGCGTGACCGAGCCCCTCATCTCCGGGGCGCGGCTGCCGCGCCACGAGCCGATGCGCGCGGACCCCGGCCGCCACCCGGAAGTGAGCGGGAGCGAGGCTCGAACGGCCCCGACCCCTGAGCCCGTTGCAGCGCGACGGGTCGACGTCACACGGCCCGAGCCGTTCCCGCGACGACGGATCCCAGATCGATCACGCGTTCGAAACTGTCAGAGGTCTTCCGTAGCGTCGGGGTCATGGAAGCAGCACGGGGGATCGACGCGACGACGGTGCTCGCCGGCGCGCGCGAGCTGCACGAGCAGGAGCTGAGCGCGAGCGCCGGGCTGCTCCGGCACGCCGCCTCGTGGGCCGACCTGCACCCGGCGGTGGACGCCGACGAGGCGGCCGTCTCCACCTGGCAGGGCCGCGAGTGCGGTGTCCCGCTGGCGGGGGAGGGCACCCCGCAGGTGGACCGCGCCTGCATCTCGGAGTTCGCCGCCGCGGTCGGGCTGCCGTCCGAGTCCGGTCAGCGGCTGATCGGCGACGCCCTGGAGCTGCGCCACCGCCTGCCCGCGGTGTGGGCGCTCGTGCAGGCTGGGCGCGTGCCGGCCTGGCGGGCACGCGGGATCGCCCAGTCCACCAGCACCCTCACGCTCGAGGCGGTCGCCTTCGTCGACCGTCAGGTCGCGGCCGTCGCCGGACGGGTCGGGCCGCGTCAGCTCGACCGGCTGGTCGACGCGGCGGTGCTGGAGTTCATGCCGGAGGAGGCCGAGCGACGCCGTCTCGAGGCCGCCGACCGCCGCCACTTCACCGTGCGCCACCCCGACGACGGCGACGGCGGCGGCCTGTCCTACGTCGAAGGCACCCTCGACCTGGTGGACGCGCTCGACCTCGACGCCGCGATCAGCGACGGTGCCGTCGCCCTGGCGCAGGCCGGGTGCGAGCAGCCGCTGGACGTCCGCCGTTCGATGGCCGTCGGCGAGCTCGCCCGGCGCCAGCCCGCCCTCGACCTCGGTCCGACTGCCGAGGACGACGCCACGACCGGCCCGGCCGTTGGTTCCACGACGGCCGACCAGCGCGGGCCCGGCGGGTCGCCGGCGGCAGGGCGGTCTCGGGTGCTGCTGTACCTGCACCTGTCTGCCGATGCGCTCGGCCGGACGCCCACCGGTGCGCCGGACCGGGCGCAGGTCGGGTGGGTGGGCAACACCCGCACCCCGGTCACCGCCGGCCAGATCCGCGACTGGTGCGGTCGGCCCGACGCCCAGGTCGAGGTGAAGCCGGTCATCGACCTGAACGAGAACCCCTCGGTCGAGGGCTACGCGATCCCCGACTGGCTCCGCGAGCGGGTCACGCTGCGCGACCGCACCTGCCTGTTCCCCTTCTGCCACCGACCCGCACACCCGCGCACGCTCCGTGCCGGCAGGCGCGGGCGTGCCCTGGCCACGCCGGCCGACGAGGTGCCGCGCAAGCCCACGGTGCAGCTCGACCACCAGATCCCCTACGAGCAGGGTGGCCCCACCTCCGCGGACAACCTCGTGCCGCTGTGCCCGCGCCACCACAACGACAAGACCCACCACCGCTGGCGCTACCGGCGGCTCGCGCCCGGCGTCCACCTGTGGACGAGCCCCCACGGCCACCGCTTCCTCCGTGACCGCGACGGCACCACCGCGCTCACCGGCCCACCGACGGGCCGGCGCGACGGCACCAGACGCTCCGAGCAGTCACCACCGCCGTCCGCTGAGCCGTCACCGCGGACGGCGACCGGCCAGACCGCACGACCCCGCGGAGGCGCCCCGCCTCCCGCGGCGCCGACGCCGAACGGCAGGAGCGGTGCACCCCCGCTCCGAGGGGCCGTTGCTACGGCGCCAGGGGAGCGCGCCTCCGGGGAGCACGACCCGCCACCGTTCTGACCTGCGCCCGGTCGGAGCCCAGCCTCGCCCTGCCGCACCCGCGGCTGACCCGGTCAGCGAGGGACTGCGGCATGCCCGCGCCCGGGGCGTCGAGCCCCGGCGGCATCAGCGGCCGACAGGCGTGCACCCAGCCGCGTTCCCAGGACGCCGCGGAAGCCAGCTCGGTGCTGTCGAACCCGAGCAGCGCGGGCACGACGTCATCCTCAGCCCGCCCGTGCGATGGCGCGAACAGGCCGGGCGTGACGCCTCCGTCAGCGAACTCAGACCTCCGGGGTCACCCGCGGGATCTCCACCGACGGCTCCAGGTCGTCGTCGCCGGCTTCCACCGGGGTGTTGAGCCGGCGCACCACCTCGTCGTGCAGGACGCCGTTGGTCGCCAGCGCGCCCGGACCCACCGGCCCGCGCTCACCGGCCACGTTGCCGAACCGGCCCCCGGCCTCCTCGACGACCACCGCCAGCGCGGCCATGTCGTGCAGGGCCAGCTCGGGCTCGCAGGCGATGTCGACCGCACCCTCGGCGAGCAGCATGTAGCTCCAGAAGTCGCCGTAGGCCCGGGTCCGCCAGCAGTCGCGCATCAGGTCGACGAAGGGCTGGCCGTGGCCCGAGGTCACCCAGCCGCCGATCGAGCTGTACGACAGCGAAGCATCCGCCACCGTCGCCACCTGGGAGACCCGGATCGGGCTGGCCGACATCAGCGACTTCCCGGCGAACGCGCCGCCGCCACGGTGGGCCCACCAGCGCCGGTTGAGCATCGGGGCGCTGACCACGCCCGCCACCACCTCGTCGTCGATCATCAGCGCGATCAGGGTGGCCCAGACCGGCACCCCGCGGACGAAGTTGCGGGTGCCGTCGATGGGGTCGACCACCCACCGGCGCGGGCCCCACCCGGTGTCCTCACCCTCCTCGCCGTGCACCGCGTCCCGCGGTCGTGCCTTGGACAGGGTGCGCCGGACGGCCTCCTCGACGGCGAGGTCGGCGTCGGTCACCTCGGTCATGTCGGGCTTGCTGCTGACGGTGAGGTCGCGGGCCCGGAACCGGCTGGTGGTGATGGAGTCGGCGTTGTCGGCCATCAGGTGCGCGAGCCGCAGGTCGTCGGTGAGGTTCTGCGCAGGGGACGGGGCCATGGGGAGAGGCTATCGGGGTCCCACGGGCACGGGCGTCACCGCACGGCATCCCGCTCCGGCCCGCCGGGGCAATCCGGTGGCCGCCCGGTCGATCCGTGCCTACGCTCGACGGGCGTGACCATCTACCAGCACCCGTTGGCCTACCTGCTCGGGATGGAGGGGCTCGCGCTGCTGCGCGGATGGGCGGGTGACCTCGACGAGGGCTTCACCCGCGAGCGGCTCGCCGAGGTGCGCCGGCTGCTCGACGACCCGGTGCTCGCCGGGCACCCCGGGGTGCGGGTCGCCCGGGGCAGCGCCGCCGACGGGTACCGGCAGTGGGCCCCGAGCTACGACGAGCCCAACGGCCTGTTCGACCTCGACGAGCCCTTCGTCGACGAGGTGCTGCAGAGCCTGCCCGCCGGCACCGCGTTGGACGCGGCCAGCGGCACCGGTCGGCTGACCGAGCGCCTGGACGCCGCCGGGCACCGGGTGGTCGGCGTCGACGCCTCACCCGAGATGCTGGCCCGCGCCCGCACCCGCGTGCCGTCCGCCCGGTTCGTGCAGGGCCACCTGGAGCGACTCCCGCTGCCCGACGCCTCGGTCGACGTCGCGGTGTGCGCGCTCGCGCTGTCCCACCTGCCCGGGCTCGAGGGGCCGCTCTCCGAGCTCGCCCGGGTGCTCCGGCCGGGCGGCCACCTGGTGATCTCCGACGTCCACGCCGAGCTGGTGCTGCGCGGCTCGGTGGTGACCTCCCTCGGCGCCGACGGCGGACCGGGGCTGGTGCCCACCTACCGCCACCCGGTCGGCGCCTACCTGCGGGCGGCGCTGGCGGCCGGGCTGCAGGTCCGCCGCTGCGAGGAGGTCGGGGCGGTCGACGACGGTGCCGCGTCCGAGCGGCCCGCCCGCCGGGCGGCCGACGCCGACGACCTCGGACCGTGGTCGCTGTGGCCGTGGTCGCTGCTCGACCTGGCCCCGGAGGCGAGCGCTGCGGCCTGGACGACCCCGTCCACGATCCTCTGGCACTTCCAGCGCCCGGACGTCGCACCGTCGGCCAGCTGACCGACCCAGCCGCGCGATCGACCGGGGCTCAGTACGTCTCGGCGCTCAGCCGGGCGTCGAGGATGCGGCGGAAGGACTGCAGCCGCTCCGGGGAGAGCCGGCCCTCGGCCACCGCCTGGTCCAGCCCGCAGTCGACGGCCGTGCTGTCGTGGCGGCACCCGCGCGGGCAGCTGCCGGTCTCGGCGGCCAGGTCGCCGAAGGCCGACACGATCCCGTCCGGGGTGACGTGGCTGAGCCCGAAGGAGCGCACGCCCGGGGTGTCGATCACCCAGCCGCCGTCGCGACCGTCGGGCAGCGCCGGCAGCTGCAGCGCGATCGCCGACGTCGACGTGTGCCGGCCCCGGCCGGTCGTCGCGTTCACCGCCCCCACCGCCCGGTCCAGCCCCGGGATCAGCGCGTTGACCAGCGTCGACTTGCCCACCCCGGAGTGCCCGACGAACACCGTCGTCCGCCCGGCCAGCCGCTCCCGCAGGTCGCTGAGGTCGGCACCGGGCTGGGTCGTCAGCACGGGGACGTCCAGCGGGCGGTAGGCGGCGACGATCTCGTCCGGCGACGCCAGGTCGGCCTTGGTCAGCACCAGGAGCGCGTCCAGGCCGGCGTCGAACCCGGCCACCAGGATCCGGTCGATCATCCCCGGCCGCGGAGGCGGGTCGGCGAGCGCGGTGACGATGGCCAGCTGGTCGGCGTTGGCCACCACCGGACGCTCGTAGGGGTCGTCGTCGTCGGCGGTCCGGCGCAGCACCGTCCGCCGCTCCTCGACCTCCACCAGCCGGGCCAGCGTGCCCTCCTCGCCGCTGAGGTCGCCCACCACCCGCACCCGGTCACCGACGACCACCCGGGACCGGCTCAGCGAGCGGGCCTTCGTCGCCGAGACCAGCCCCCGGCCAGGCTCGTCGGACGCCCCGTCCAGCCGCAGCCGGTAGCGGCCGCGGTCCACGGTGATCACCGTCGCCAGGGCGGCGTCGGAGAAGTCGGGCCGGTCCTTGGTGCGGGGACGGGAGCGGCGGCCGGGACGGTCGAAGCCCGCGTGCTCGTCGCTGTGGATGCCTCCCCGTCGGCTCAAGGGGCGTCCTGCGCTGCCTCGTCGCCGTCCTCGGGGTGCTCGGCGACGTCGCGGGCCAGCCACCGGTCGCTCTGGGCGAGCATGTCGTCCCACAGCTCGGGGAACTGCGGCATCGTCTTGCTGGTGCAGCCGATGTCGTCCAGGGTGATGTCGTCGACCACCAGCCCGAGCACGGCCCCCGCCTGCGCCATCCGGTGGTCGGCGTAGGTGCGCCACGTCCCGCCGTGCAGCAGCCGGGGGTGGATGGTGAGCCCGTCCTCGTGCTGGCTGACCGCCGCCCCCAGCCCGTGCAGCTCGGCCTCGAGCGCGGCGAGCCGGTCGGTCTCGTGGCCACGGATGTGACCGATCCCGGTCAGGTGGCTGGTGCCGTGAGCCAGCGCGCAGACCGCCGCGAGCACCGGCGTGAGCTCGCTGGCGGCGGACAGGTCGGCCTCCAGCGCCCGCACGTGCCCGGTCCCGGTCAGCGTGAGCCCGTCCTCGGTCAGCTCCACGCGGGCACCCATCGCGCTGAACAGGTCGACCAGCATCGCCCCGGGCTGGTCGGTCTCGGCCGGCCAGTCGTGGACGGTCACCCGACCCTCGGTGACCAGGGCGGCCGCGAGGAAGGGGGCGGCGTTGCTGAGGTCGGGCTCGATGGTGACGTCGCGTGCCTGCACCGGCCCGGGAGCGACCACCCAGCGGTGCTCCTCGGGCTGGTCCACATCGACGCCGCGCTCGCGCAGCATCGCCACCGTCATCGCGATGTGGGGGAGGGAGGGCAGCGTCGGGCCGACGTGACGCAGGTCGATCCCGCGCGCGAACCGCGGGGCCGCCAGCAGCAGCGCGGACACGTACTGGCTGGATGTGGAGGCGTCGATGTTGACCGGTCCGCCCGGCAGGTCGGGACGCCCGGTGAGGGTGAACGGCAGCGCATCGGAGTCGTCGAGGTCGGCGCCGATGTCGGTCAGCGCGTCCAGCAGCGGCAGCATCGGACGGCTGCGGGCCGCCTCGTCGCCGTCGAAGGTCACGGTGCCGGGCACGGTGGCGGCCAGCGGCGGCACGAACCGCATCACGGTGCCCGCCAGACCGCAGTCGATGGTGCCGCCCATCCGGTGGTCGTCCGCCGCCGGGGTGACCCGCCACACGTCGGTGCCGTCGTCGATCGTCGTGCCCAGCGCCCGCAGCGCGTCGCGCATCAGCTGGGTGTCGCGGGCGTCCAGGCCGCCGGTGATGGTGGACGGCCCGTCGGCGATGGCGGCCAGCACCAGCGCCCGGTTCGTCTCCGACTTCGACCCGGGGACGCGGACGCGGGCGTGCACGCGTTCCTCGGCGCGGGGGGCGAACCACTCACCTCCGGCCACGGCTCGCCGGGGTCGCGCCGGGCCGGCGGGGGTGTTCGTTGCTGGGGGTTCTGCCGTCACGTCGTGCTGGTCCTCAGTCGAACTTCTTCTCGACCTTCTTCACGGCCCGCCGCGCGTCCTTGCGGGCCTGCTTGGCCTCCTTGGCCAGCCGGTTGCGCGCCTTGCGGGTCTTGGCCGCGACCTTGTCGCCGCCGGCCTGGGCCCGCCAGGCGAGGCTGGGCTTGCCCTCGGTGTCGAGGGAGGCCAGCAGCACCCCGCCGAGCACGGCCAGGTTGGTGAGGAAGCTGCGCTTCTGCTCGCCGTCGTCGTCGGCCTTGTTGCCGCCGAAGGGGGCGGAGGCCAGCAGCTGGGGCACCATCGAGATGCTCAGCAGCACCGCCCCGGGGCGACGGGCCCGACCGGTGGCCAGCGCGAGCGCGGCGAGCACCTGGGCCACCCCGCCGATCCGCACCAGGGTGGCGGTGTCGGAGGGGATGTAGGAGCCGACGCCGCTGGGCGCGTTCTTCTGCACGAGCGGGACCAGGCGGTCGGTCAGGGGCTCGACGACCGGCACGAGCTCGTCGGGCTGGCGCGCGGCCTTGAGACCACGGGACACGAAGAGGCTGGCCAGCATGGCGCGGGCGGCGAATCGAGGCAGGCTCATGGGTCCTTTCTACCGGCTTCCTCCGACGCGGCCCACACCGGGCTCACCGTCGGTGGCGGGGACTAGCGTGTCGGGCATGTGTGGGCGATACGCGAGCACCGCGAGCTCGGACGACCTGAGCCGCGAGTTCGAGGTGGACGACGTGGTCGGCGAGTGGGGCGGACCGAGCTGGAACGTCGCCCCGACCGACGCCGTCCCGGCTGTGCTGGAGCGGGCCGACAAGGAGACCGGCGAGGTCCGGCGGCGGCTCACCCCGCTGCGCTGGGGGCTGGTGCCGAGCTGGAGCAAGGACGTCAGGGGTGGGGCGCGGATGATCAACGCCCGGGTCGAGACGGTGGCCGAGAAGCCGGCCTTCCGCCGCGCCTTCGCCGCCCGGCGCTGCCTGCTGCCCGCCGACGGCTACTACGAGTGGTACGACACCGCGCAGCCCGGCCGTGGTGGACGTCCGCGCAAGCAGCCGTTCTTCATCCACCGCGCCGACGGCGGCCGGCTGGCGATGGCCGGGATCTACGAGTTCTGGAAGGACCCGGCCGCCGACCCGGACTCACCCGACGCCTGGGTGGTCTCCTGCTCGGTGATCACGACCACCGCGACCGACGCGGTCGGCCACATCCACGACCGGATGCCGATGGTGGTGCCGGCCGCCGCCCGCGACGCCTGGCTCGACCCGTCCAGCACCGACCCGCAGCGGGCGCTGGAGCTGCTCGAGGTGACCGAGGCGGCCCAGCTCGAGGCCTACGCCGTGGTCGGCCTGGTCAGCAACGTGCGCAACGACGGGCCCGAGCTGCTGACGCCGCTGGGGGAGGAGCCGCCCGCCCCGGCCGACGACGCAGCTGACGGCACCGGCGAGGACGGCACCGGCTCGGACGGCACCGGGGCGGGGCAGGACCGGCTGCTGTGAGCGAGGACGTCCCGGTCGACACCCCGCAGGGCCCCGGCCGGTGGCTGGTCGACGCGCCGGAGCGTCCGGACGCGGTGCTGGTGCTGGGTCACGGGGCCGGTGGCGGGCTGGAGTCGCGCGACCTCACCACCCTGGCCCGGCGGCTGCCGGCCGAGGGGGTGGCGGTGGCCCGGTTCGCCCAGCCCTGGCTGGTCGCCGGACGCAAGGTCGCGGTCCGGCCCCCGCAGCTGGACGAGGCGTGGCTGGCGGCGGTGCCGGCGTTGCGCCGACGCTGGCCGGAGGCACCGCTGGTCACCGGCGGCCGCAGCGCCGGTGCCCGGGTGGCCTGCCGCACCGCCACCGAGGTGGGGGCCGGGGCGGTGCTCTGCCTGGCCTTCCCGCTGCACCTGCCCGGACGCACGACCTCCCGGCTGGAGGAGCTGCTCGCCCCGGCCGTGCCCCGGGTGGTGCTCCAGGGCGCCCGCGACCCCTTCGGCGGCACCGACGAGCTGCGGACGGCCCTCGCCGGAGCCGGGCCCGACGCCGACGTCACCGTGCTCGACGTGCCCGACGCCGGGCACGACCTGCGTCCGGCGCAGCGGGCCGGGATCAGCCCGGACGACTGGCGAGAGCTGCTGCTGGGCGCGGCCCGCCGGGCGCTGGCGGCCGCGGCCGGCTGAACCGGCTCAGGCGCGGTGCGCTCAGGACCGGTGGAGGGCGGCCAGCCGCTGGATGGCGAACTGGTAGCCCAGCAGCCCGCAGCCGACGATCACCCCGCTCGCCACGTCGGACAGGTAGGAGCGGTGCCGGAAGTCCTCGCGGGCGTGCACGTTCGACAGGTGCACCTCCACCATCGGCACCTCGCTCGCCACCACCGCGTCCCGTAGCGCCACCGAGGTGTGGGTGTAGCCGGCGGCGTTGAGCACCAGCCCGATCGAGCGTCCGCGGGCGGCCTGCACGAGGTCGACCAGCTCCCCCTCGGCGTTGGACTGGTGGAAGTCGCAGTCCAGGCCCAGCCCATCGCTGGTCGAGACGCACAGCCGCCGCACGTCCTCGAGGGTGTCGGTGCCGTAGATCTCGGGCTCCCGGGTGCCCAGCAGGTTGAGGTTGGGGCCGTTGAGCACGGTGACGGTCGGACGCACGGGGTCAGTGTGTCAGCCGCGACCGGCGGGGAATACCCCCGCGCCGGGACGGCGTTCTGCCCGACGTGATGGTGATGACAGCGACCGAGGGCTCGCAGCGGAGTGCGCCGAGCCCAGTACTGTCGTACGTGATGACACTCCCACAGACACCGGCGGGGACGCCGGACGAGCAGGGGCCGGAGCGGGCCGGCGCCGAGGTCGATCTCGCCACCGAGACCGAGACCGACCGTCGCGCCCGGTTCGAGGCCGACGCGCTGCCCTACCTGGACCAGCTGTACGGGGCGGCCCTGCGGATGGCCCGCAACGCCGCCGACGCCGAGGACGTGGTGCAGGAGACCTACGCCAAGGCGTGGGCCTCCTTCCACCAGTACACCCCGGGCACGAACCTCAAGGCCTGGCTGTACCGCATCCTCACCAACACCTACATCAACAGCTACCGCAAGCGGCAGCGCCAGCCGCAGACCTCCGACAGCGGGGAGGTGGCGGACTGGCAGCTGGCCCGCGCCGCCGAGCACACCTCCAGCGGGCTGCGCTCGGCGGAGGCCGAGGCGATGGACCGGCTGCCGGACTCGGTGGTCAAGGACGCCCTGCAGCAGCTCTCGCCGGACTTCCGGATGGCGGTCTACCTGGCTGACGTCGAGGGCTTCGCCTACAAGGAGATCGCCGAGATCATGCAGACGCCGATCGGGACGGTGATGAGCCGGCTGAACCGGGCCCGCAAGCAGCTGCGCGGGCTGCTGGCCGAGCACGCCCGCGAGCTGGGGATGAGCGCGACCGGCACGCCGGGAGGTGAGCACCGATGAGTGCGGAGGAGCACGTCGAGCACGAGCAGCACTTCCACGCCCTGGTGGGCGAGGACGGCGAGGTGCACTGCGCGGAGGTGCTGGAGCGGGTCAACGTCTTCATCGACCACGAGCTGGCCGACGCCGACAGCGACACGATCCGCGAGCACCTGGCCGCCTGCGAGCCCTGCCTGGACCAGTTCGACGTCGCCGAGGCGGTCAAGCGGCTGGTGCGGCGCTGCTGCGTCGGCGAGCAGGCGCCGGACACCCTGCGGCTGCGGGTGCTCCAGGTGGTCGCCGAGACCGGCGAGGACCCGCTGCGCCGCTGAGCGCGCGACGACGTCCCGGAGACACGACGAGGGCGGCTCCCCGACCGGGGAGCCGCCCTCGTGCGTCGTCTGGCCGACCTCAGGCGTTCGTGCTGCGCATGACGTCAAGCGTTCGTGCTGCGCATGACGTCAAGCGTTCGTGCTGCGCATGACGTCAAGCATTGGGGCGCTTGCCGTGGTTCGCGCCCTTCTTCCTGCGGGCGCGGCGCTTGCGGCCTGTCTTGCCCATCTGAGCCTCCTCGGTACGTGCTGCCGGCCCCTGCGGGGAACCGGACGTCGAACGCGCGCCGACACCGGGGTGTCGGGGCACGAGGAGTCATTCTGCCAGAGGCCCGCGGCTCTGTGAAACGGCGCACACCACCGCGGTGCGGGCCCGCGGGCTCACTAGGGTGGCGCCATGCCGATGATGGCGGAGATCCTCGCCGAGCACACCGCGCTCACCCCGGAGGAGGCCGAGGCGCTGCGCCGGTTGACCCAGGAGTGGCACCTGATCGCCGACCTGGCCTTCTCCGACCTCGTGCTGTGGGTGCCCGACCGCGACCCCAACATGCTGTGGGCCGCGGCCCAGGTGCGTCCGGTCACCGGGCCCACCGCGCTGTTCGACGACATGGTGGGCGACCTCATCGCCTACCAGCCGGAGAACCTCGTCAGCGAGGCCTACCTCTCCGGCACCACCACCCGGACGAGTGAGAACAAGCTGCAGGCCGGCGTCCCGGTCGACGTCACCGCCGTCCCGGTCACCGTCGACGGGCGGACCGTGGCGGTGCTGGAGCGCTCGACCAACCGGCTCGGGCTGCGGGCCACCAGCACGCTGGAGGACGCCTACCTCGAGATCGCCGACGTGCTGTGCCAGATGGTCGAGCACGGGCTGTTCCCGCTGCCGGGGCACCCTGCCGACCCCAGCAGCAGCCCGCGGGTGGGTGACGGGCTGATCCGGGTCAACGCCGAGGGCGACATCACCTACGCCAGCCCGAATGCGGTGAGCGTGTACCGCCGGATGGGCTTCGACGGCGACCTGGTCGACGAGGACTTCTTCGAGCTGACCGATGAGCTGGCCCGCCGCGACTCGCGGGCCAACCCGTCGGTGGGCGAGGCGCTGTACGGAACCGAGGTGGCCGAGTTCGACCTGCACACCGGCGACTCCGACCTGCGCGCGCGGATCCTGCCGCTGGTGGCCGACGGGGAGCCCGACGGGCTGCTGGTGCTCTGCCGCGACGTCACCGAGCTGCGGGAGCGGGAGCGCCGGCTGATCGGCAAGGACGCCACCATCCGCGAGATCCACCACCGGGTGAAGAACAACCTGCAGACGGTGGCCGCGCTGCTGCGGATGCAGGCCCGCCGCATCCAGTCCACCGAGGGACGCGACGCCCTGAACGAGGCGATGTCACGGGTGGCGGCGATCGCCTCGGTGCACGAGACGCTGAGCCAGAGCTACGACGAGGAGGTGGCCTTCGACGACGTCGCCGACCGGGTGCTGCGCATCGTCGGCGACGTCTCGGCCGCGCACGGCCAGGTCCAGGCGACCCGCCGGGGCTCGTTCGGGCTGATCCCGGCGGCGATGGCCACCGGGCTCTCGCTGGTGATGACCGAGCTGTGCCAGAACGCCGTCGAGCACGGGCTGGAGAGCGCATCCGGGCAGGTGCTGGTGGAACCGCGCCGGGTCGACCACGCGCTGGAGCTGCTGGTGAGCGACGAGGGGAAGGGACTGCCCGAAGGGTTCTCGCTGGCGCAGAGCAAGAGCCTCGGGCTGAGCATCGTCTCCACCCTGGTCGCCGACCTCGGCGGGGAGTTCACCCTCGGGCCCAACCCGGCCGGTCGTGGGTCGACGGCGCGGGTCTGGCTGCCGATGGACGAGGTGCCCGACCACAGCTCGCTGTCCTGACCCGCAGCCGCCCGGCGGCGCGGCCCGGAGGACGCGAAAAGCGCCGGACCCCTACGGGTACCGGCGCCTTGGACGCGGGTCGGGCTCAGGCGGTGCGCAGCCTCGACCGGGCGGCGCGTCGCTTGAGGGCGCGGCGCTCGTCCTCGCTCATGCCACCCCAGACCCCGTGGTCCTGACCGGCCTCGATCGCCCACTGCAGGCACTCCTCGCGGACGTCGCAGCGACGGCAGACCTGCTTGGCCTCCTCGATCTGCAGCAGGGCGGGGCCGGTGTTCCCGATCGGGAAGAACAGCTCCGGGTCCTCGTCCAGACAGGCCGCCTTGTGGCGCCAATCCATGCGAACTCCTTCATCTCAACGGTTCACGAACTGGTGTGTTCACGCGGGCGGCACGCCGATGTGTCAGACGTGTAACTGGTTCGCGTGACAACTGTGACAATTGAAGTGGTGCTGCACAAGGGCATACCCACGTCGGCTGGGTCACACTCAGGTGTCCTGCAGACCACCCGGCGGATCCGCCGAGCGCACTAGGATCAGCCCGGTGAGCACTGCCACAACGCGTCCGCCGCTGCCGTTGTTCCTCGCCGCCGCGGTGCTGGTGGTGGTCGGGGTGGGTGCCCTCGGTTTCGCCGTGGTCGAGCTGGTGCACCTGCGGGCGAACCGCTGGGTGGTGGCGGTCGGCACCACCGTGCTGATGGCCGGCTACGGCGTCTTCCTGCTGGCCGTCGCCAACGGGCTGCGCCGCGCCGCGCGCTGGTCGCGCGGGCCGGCGGTCGCGACCCAGCTGATCCAGGTGCCGGTGGCGTGGGGCTTCCTGGGCGGGCCCACCACCTGGGTGACGGTCGTCCTGGGTGGGCTGTCGCTGCTGGCGCTGGTCTGCCTGCTGCTGCCCACCAGCACCGTGGCGCTCGGAGCCGGCGGAGGCCTCAACGGCCCCGAGGGCCAGCACTAGTCACCGGACGCCCCGGGCCGACGGCTCAGGACGGGTCGGAGGGCTCCGGTCCGAGGTCCTCCAGCTCGCGGGCCGCTCGCTGCTCCAGCACCTGCTCCTCGCGGCGGACCCGGTCCAGGAAGGCCCTGGTGCGCGGCTCACGGGGGGAGCGCAGCACCTGCTCCGGGTCGCCCTCCTCGACCACCACGCCGGCGTCCATGAACACCACCCGGTCGGCGACCTCGCGGGCGAAGGACATCTCGTGGGTCACCACGATCATCGTCATCCCGCTGTCGGCCAGGTCGCGCATCACCGTCAGCACCTCACCCACCAGCTCGGGGTCGAGGGCGGAGGTGGGCTCGTCGAAGAGCATCAGCTCCGGCTCCATCGCCAGCGCCCGGGCGATCGCCACCCGCTGCTGCTGGCCGCCGGAGAGCTGGCTGGGGTAGTAGTCGGCGCGTTCGGCCAGCCCCACCAGCTCGAGCAGCCGCAGGCCCTGGCGTCGCGCCTCGGCCGGATTCATCCTCTTGACGTGCACCGGGGCCTCGACCACGTTCTCCAGCGCCGTCATGTGCGGGAACAGGTTGAACCGCTGGAACACCATCCCGATCCGGGCCCGCTGGCGGGCGATGTCGCGGTCCTTGCGCACGTGCAGCCGCCCGCCGCGCTCCTCGACGCCGAGGAGCTCGCCGTCCACCCAGATCCGCCCACCGGTGAGCCGCTCCATCTGGTTGATGAGGCGCAGGAAGGTGGTCTTGCCCGAACCGGACGGCCCGAGCAGGCAGACCACCTCACCGCGGTGCACCTCGAGGTCGATGCCGTCCAGCACCCGGGTGCTGCCGAACTCCTTGATCGCGTTGACCGCCCGGACCAGCGGAGGTCCGGCCGGCGTGCTCTGCGACGTCACTGCGCCCCCGATCCGTCCCCGGCCGCCGGCGCGACGACCGTCCGCTGCCGCGGGGTTGCGCTGGGGCTGACCCCGCGCCCGAACCGCCGCTCCACCCAGGCCTGGCCGACCATCAGCACGCTGCTCAGGGCCAGGTAGTACAGGGTCGCCCCGACCAGCACCGGGAAGGTCTGGAAGGTCCGCGAGCCGATCGACTGCATCTGGAAGAACAGCTCGGTGGTCAGCGGCAGCCCGGTCAGCAGCGAGGTGTCCTTGAGCATCGAGATCAGCTCGTTGCCCGTCGGCGGGATGATGACCCGCATCGCCTGCGGCAGGATGATCCGCCGCATCGCCAGCCCGGGGGACATGCCGAGGGCCTGCGCGGCCTCCACCTGGCCCCGGTCCACGCTGAGGATGCCCGAGCGGGCGATCTCGGCCATGTAGGCCGCCTCGGAGGAGGCCAGGGCCAGCACCGCGCCGAAGTAGCCGCCGAAGACGGCGTAGGCGTCCAGGGTGACGAAGCGCCAGTCGCCGCTGAGCCCGAGCGCGTCGATGATCAGCCAGTCGAAGGGGACGCCGAGGGAGATCCCCTCGGGGAACAACGCGCCCAGCACGCCCATGGTGACGATGAGCACGTAGCGGGGGATCGCCCGGAAGAACCAGGTGTAGACCCAGGAGACGCCGCGCAGCACCGGGTTCTCCGAGAGCCGCATCACCGCGAGCAGCACCCCGCCCAGCACGCCGAAGACCATGCCGAGCACGGTGGCGCCGAGGGTGCCGATGAGCAGCCCCCGGATCACCGGCTCCTGGATCATCGCCTCGAAGACGAAGGGCCAGTTGTAGATGGGGTTGGTCAGCAGCAGGTTGAGCAGCATCGCGGTCAGCACCGCGATCACCGCGACCGCCACCCAGCGCCAGGGATGGCGCACCGGGACGGCCTCGATCAGACCGGGACGCTCCTCGGCGTCCCCGGCCGGCGGGCGCGCCCGGTCCGGCTCACTCATCCCAGCCTCCGGGGTCAGGGCTGGACGGTGACGGTGTCGACGGCGCCGTCCTGGACGTTCCAGGCCTCCAGCGCGGCGGTGTAGCCGCCCTCGGCCTGCAGCTCGGTCAGCGCCTGGGCGATCGCCTCGGCGAACTCGCGCTCCTCGTTCGGCACCACGTAGCCGTAGGGGGCGGAGTCGTAGACCTCCCCGACCGTCTCCAGCTGGTCGCCGGTCTGCTGCACGGCGTAGGCGACCACGGGGGAGTCGGCCAGCATGGCGTCGGCCCGGCCGCCGGCCAGCGCGTTGGTGGCCTGGTCCTGGCCGTCGAAGGAGAGGATCTCCATCGGGTTGTCGCCGCAGGCCTCCTGCTTGGCCGGCAGGTCCTCCTCCTGCTGCACGGTGCCGGTCTGCACCGCCACCACCAGCCCGCACGGGTTCTCCGGGTCCACGCCCTCCGGGTTGCCTGCCGCGGTGGCCCACTGGGTGCCGGCCTCGAAGTAGCTGACCATCGTCACCTGGGAGGTGCGCTCCTCGTTGATGGTGAAGCTGGAGACGCCGATGTCGTACTTGCCGCCCTGGACGCCGGTGATGATGGTGTCGAAGGCGGAGGGCTGGTACTCCGCGCGGACGCCGAACTTGGCCGCCACCTGGTCGAACAGGTCGACGTCCATGCCGATCACGGTCTCGCCGTCGGCGTCGAGGAACTCGTTGGGGGCGTAGGAGGCGTCGGTGCCGACCCGGATCACGCCGGAGTCGGCGACGCTCTGCGGCAGCGCGGCCGCCAGCTCCTCGTTGACCGTCGTCTCCGGCGCGCTCGACCCGCCGTCGGGGGACGCACCGCCGGTCTCGGGGCTGAGCGAGTTGGAGCCGCACCCGGCCAGGGTCAGCGCCAGGACGCTCAGGGCGGAGAGGGCGATACGTCGGGTCTTCACGGGGGGCTCCTCGCTCGTTCGTTCACTGCTGCGTCGACATCCTGTCACCAACCCGGGCGCCGGCGCCCTTCGCGCCCGGCCACGCCACGGGATCGACACCGATCCGACACACGACGACCGGGGCCGGCCCCGCTAGCCTCGGTCGGTGCCCACCTTCCGTGCCGTGCCCAGCGACCAGCCACCCGCCTCCGGGCTGCTGGCGGCGATGCTCGCCGAGATGGCCGAGCTCTACGGCGACATCACCCGGCCGGGGATGCCGACCGCCACCGCCGCCGACTTCGCGCCCCCCGCCGGCGGCTTCCTCGTCGGCTTCGAGGACGAGGAGGCGGTGTGCTGCGGCGGGTTCAAGCCGCTGCCCGACGGCGCGTGCGAGATCAAGCGGATGTACGTGGTGCCCGCCGCGCGGGGCCGCGGGCTGGGGGCGGTGCTGCTGCACGCGCTGGAGGACGCCGCCCGCGCCGCCGGCTACCGGGTGGCCCGGCTCGACGCCGGACCCCGGCAACCGGGCGTGGCACGGATGTACCGGGCGCAGGGCTACCGCGACATCGCCAACTTCAACGGCAACCTGGTCGCCACCTACTTCGGGGAGAGGGACCTCACCGCCGGGGCGGTGTCAGACCCGGCCGGCGCCGGCTGAGGGCTGGGCGCTGAACCAGCGCGGCTGCGGGTGGCCCGCCGCGGTCTGGTCGGCGGCCACCGCGGCCCCGACCTCCTCGGCGCGTCCGTGCTCGACGAGGGCGATGATGCAGCCGCCGAAGCCGCCGCCGGTCATCCGGGCCCCCAGCGCACCGTGCGCCCGCGCCGAGGTCACCGCGTCGTCGACGGCCGGCACGGTGATCTCGTAGTCGTCGCGCATCGAGACGTGGGAGGCGTCCAGCAGCGGGGCCAGCCCGGCCACGTCGCCGGCCCGCAGCAGCTCCACCGCCCGCAGCACCCGGTCGTCCTCGGTCACCACGTGCCGCACCCGGCGCCGCAGCACCTCGTCCTCCAGCGCGGCCAGCGCCGCGTCCAGGTCGGTGACGTCGCGCAGCGCGGGCACCCCGAGCACGCGGGCCGCCGCCTCGCAGCTGGCCCGCCGCTCGCCGTACTCGCCGTCGACGTGGGAGTGCGCCACCGCGGTGTCCAGCACCAGCAGCTCCAGCCCGGCAGCCGCCAGGTCGAAGGGCACCTGCTCCACCTCGCCGCTGCGGCAGTCCATGAACAGCGCGTGCCCGGCCCGGCAGAGGGTGGAGGCGGCCTGGTCGAGCAGACCGGTCGGGGCGCCGACGTACTCGTTCTCGGCCCGCCGCGCCAGCCGGGCCCGCTCCAGCGGCTCGATCTCGAGGTCGTACAGGTCGGCCAGCGCCGCCAGCGTCACGCACTCCAGCGCCGCGGAGGAGGACAGACCGGCCCCGACCGGGACGTCGGAGCTGATGACGAGGTCCGCGCCACCCACCCGGTGGCCGGCCTCCCGCAGCACCCACACCACGCCGGCCAGGTAGGACTGCCAGCCCGGCGAGCCCTGGACGAGGTCGTCCACGCCCAGCTCGTGCTCCTCGTCGAGGTCGACCGAGACCAGCCGCCAGCGCTCGTCGTCACGCCGCCGCGCCGCCAGCAGGGCCCGCTGCGGCAGCGCGAACGGCATCACGAAGCCGTCGTTGTAGTCAGTGTGCTCACCGATGAGGTTGACCCGTCCGGGTGCGGCCCAGACGCCCTCGGGGGCCGTGCCGACCCGCTGGGTGAAGGCCTCCGACACGGTGGCGGGTGTCAGCGGGCGCGCCGCAGCGGTCTGCGTCACCGGGGACCTCCTCAGGCCTGCAACGCGGACTGGACCAGCGCGCGCTGCTCGGTCTCGTGCACCTTGGCCAGACCCACCGAGGGCGCGGCCGACGGCTTACGGGTGTACGGGGTCAGGGTGATCCGGCGCCCGTCGAGGTGCTCGGCCACCGCGTCGGCCAGGTGGTAGGACATGAACGGCCAGGCCCCCTGGTTCTCCGGCTCCTCCTGCACCCAGCGCACGTCGGTGACGTGGCCGTAGCGGCGTAGCTCGGCGGCGATCGACTCGGCGGGCAGCGGGTAGAGCTGCTCGACCGCGACGATCGCGACCTCGCCCTCGCGGCCGGCCTTCGCCCGCTGCTGGACGAGGTCCCAGCGGACCTTGCCCGAGCAGAGCACCAGCTGCTGGACCGCCGACGGGTCGGTGATGGTGGGGTCGCCCAGCACCCCGCGCCAGCCACCCTCGGTGAAGTCGGACGGGTCGGAGGTGGCGTGCTTGTTGCGCAGCATCGACTTGGGCGTCATCACCACCAGCGGGCGGTGGTGCTTGCTCAGCGCCTGGGTGCGCAGCAGGTGGAAGTAGCTCGCCGGGGTCGACGGCGCGGCCACGGTGATCGCGCCCTCGGCGGCCAGCTGCAGCCAGCGCTCCAGTCGCGCCGAGGAGTGGTCGGGGCCCTGGCCCTCGTAGCCGTGGGGGAGCAGCAGCACCACACCCGACTTCTGGGTCCACTTGGCCTCACCGGAGGAGATGAACTCGTCGGTGATCACCTGGGCACCGTTGACGAAGTCGCCGAACTGGGCCTCCCACAGCACCAGCGCCTCCGGACGGGCCACCGAGTAGCCGTACTCGAAGCCGACCGCGCCGAACTCGCTGAGCAGGGAGTCGAAGACGAAGAACTTGCCCTGGTCGTCGGTCATGTTGCGCAGCGGCACCCAGGAGTCGCCGGAGACCCGGTCGACCACCGCGGCGAACCGCTGGCTGAAGGTGCCGCGTCGACTGTCCTGGCCGCTGAGCCGCACCGGACGCCCCTCCAGCAGCAGCGAGCCGAAGGCGATGATCTCCCCGGTCGCCCAGTCGATCGGGCCGGCCGTGATCGCGCCGGCCCGGCGCTGCAGCTGCGGCAGCACCTTGGGGTGCACGGTGAAGTCGTCGGGCACGTTGGTGTACGCGTCGGCGACCTGCTTGAGCACCTCGGGGGTGACCGCGGTGGTCTTCGACCCCTCGGCCTTGCGCGGGTACTCCGGCACCCGGCGGTAGTCGGGGTCGGCCGACCTGTCCTCGCGGACCTCGGCGAAGACGCTCTCCAGCCGCTGCTGGAACCGCTTGAAGACCGCCTCGCCGTCCTCCACCGAGATGGTGCCGCGACCGATCAGCGCCTCGGTGTAGAGCTTGCGCACCGAGCGCTTGGCCTCGATCAGCTGGTACATCAGCGGCTGGGTGAAGCTCGGGTCGTCGCCCTCGTTGTGCCCGCGCCGGCGGTAGCAGATGACGTCGATGACCACGTCCTTGTTGAACTCCTGGCGGAACTCGAAGGCCAGCCGGGCCACCCGCACGCACGCCTCCGGGTCGTCCCCGTTGACGTGGAACACCGGGGCACCGACCGTCTTGGCCACGTCGGTGGCGTAGACCGAGGAGCGGGCCGCGGTGGGGGAGGTGGTGAAGCCGACCTGGTTGTTGACCACCACGTGCACGGTGCCGCCGGTGCGGTAGCCGCGCAGCTGGCTCATCTGCATGGTCTCGAAGACGACGCCCTGGCCGGCGAAGGCGGCGTCGCCGTGCAGCAGCACCGGCAGCACCGGGAACTCGTTGCCGCGGTCGAGGACGTCCTGCTTGGCCCGGGCGATGCCCTCCAGCACCGGGTTGACCGCCTCCAGGTGCGACGGGTTGGCCGCCACCGAGGTCTTGATCGTCTCCCCGTTCATCGCGCGGAACTCGCCCTCGGCACCCAGGTGGTACTTCACGTCGCCGGAGCCCTGCACGGTGCGCGGGTCGATGTTGCCGTCGAACTCCCGGAAGATCTGAGCGTAGGACTTGCCGACGATGTTGGCCAGCACGTTCAGCCGGCCGCGGTGCGGCATGCCGATGCAGACCTCGTCCAGACCGCTGTTCGCGGCCTGCTCGCACAGCTCGTCCAGGACCACGATGGTGGACTCGCCGCCCTCGAGGCTGAACCGCTTCTGCCCCACGAACTTCGTCTGCAGGAAGGTCTCGAAGATCTCGGCCTCGTTGAGCTTGTCGAGGATCCGCAGGTGCTCCTCGCGCGGCAGGTCGACGTGCGGACGCTCCACCCGCTGCTGGATCCACTCCCGCTGGGCGGGGTCGTAGATGTGCATGTACTCGATGCCGGTGGTGCGGCAGTAGGAGTCGCGCAGCACGCCGAGGATCTCGCGCATCTTCATCATCGGCTTCGCCCCGCCGAAGGAGCCGGTGGCGAACTCGCGGTCCAGGTCCCACAGCGTCAGGTCGTGGGTCTGGACGTCCAGGTCGAGGTGGTGGCGCTGGCGGTACTCCAGCGGGTCGGTGTCGGCCATCAGGTGCCCCGACATCCGGTAGGCCTGGATCATCTCGAAGATCTTGGCCTGCTTGGAGACCTGGTCCTCGTGGTGGCTCGACATGTCGGTGGCCCAGCGGATCGGGCTGTAGGGGATCCGCAGCGAGGCGAAGATCTCGTCGTAGAAGCCGTCGGCGCCGAGCAGCAGCTGGTGCATCCGGGCCAGGAACTCACCGCTCTGCGCGCCCTGGATGATCCGGTGGTCGTAGGTCGAGGTGAGGGTGAGCACCTTGGACACGCCGAGGTCGTTGAGCCGCTCGGGGTCGGCGCCCTCGAACTCCGGCGGGTACGCGATCGAGCCGACGCCGATGATGGCGCCCTGGCCCTGCATCAGCCGCGGCACCGAGTGGTTGGTGCCGATGGTGCCGGGGTTGGTCAGGGTGATGGTGGTGCCGGCGAAGTCCGACACCTCGAGCTTGCCGGCGCGGGCCTTCTGCACCAGCGACTCGTAGGCGGCCCAGAACTGGGCGAAGTTGAGCTCCTCGCAGCCCTTGATGCTGGGCACCAGCAGCTGGCGCTGACCGTTCTTGCCCGGCAGGTCGATGGCCAGGCCAAGGTTGATCTGCTCCGGCTCGACCAGGTTCGGCTTGCCGTCGACCACCTCGTAGGCGTTGTTCATCGCGGGCACGTCGGCCAGCGCCTTGACCAGGGCGTAGCCGAGGATGTGGGTGAACGACACCTTGCCGCCGCGGGCCCGGCGGAGGTGGTTGTTGATCACCACGCGCTGGTCGATGACCAGCTTCATCGGCAGCGAGCGGACGCTGGTGGCGGTCGGGACGCTCAGCGAGGCGTCCATGTTCTTGGCGGTGCGCATCGGGGCGCCCTTGAGCACGGTGCGCTTCGGCTCGCGCTGCTTGGACTCCGGGCGCACCAGCGGGTTCGGCGGGTCGGCCGGGACGGCGCCGTGGCTGCCGGTCTTGGCCGGACGGGTGTCCTTGACCTGGTTCGGACGCTCCACGGTGGCGCGACGCGTGCCCTCGGCGGGCGCGGCCTCGCGCGAGCCCTGCGGGGTGCTGCCGGTGGAGGAGGCGGCGGCCTGCTGGACCGGGGCCTTCTGGGCCGGGGCCTTCTCGGACGGCGCCTCCTGCGCCGGAGGCTTCTGCGCGGGCGCCTTCTGCGCGGGGGCGTCCTGCCGGGCGGAGGCGCGCTCGGGGGACGAGCCCGGGGACTGCTGGTTGCCTCGAGCGGAGCCGGCGGCGGCCTGACCGGTGCCGTTGGAGCTGGCGGCACCGTCGGACCCGTGCTCGGCGAAGTACTGCTGCCAGCTGGCGTCGACCGAGGTGGGGTCCTCACTCCACTTCTCGCGCATCATCTCCAGCAGCCAGTCGTTGGCTCCGAACTCGTCGGCTGGGTCCGTCGTGGATGGTTCAGTGGGTCCGGGCGCGGTGGCCACGATCGCCTTCTTCCGATGTCGAGCGAGTTGCGTCACGGTGTCGTCCGCACCGGGAGGTCGCGCCTCTCCGGCCCGGGAGCACCCTGTCGATGGTATCCGTACCCATCAGCAGAACTTCAGTCATACCAGTCGCTGTCTGGTCCGTGTCGGTGTGGCGGGACTCACGCCGTCACCGACCGCTCCGGCTCCGTCTCGGTGACCCTGCCGGTGAGCCGCCAGGCCAGCACCACGGCGGCCACGGTGAGGCCGAGCAGACCGACGTTGCGCAGCGCCAGCACGACCAGCGCGAGCGCCTGGGCGGGCCCTGGGCCGTCGTAGACCAGGGCGCCGTACATCACCGGGTAGACCAGGTGGGTCAACGCGGTCAGCACCAGCGTCGCGCCCGCGAACCACAGCACCGGACGCCGGTGCCGGCTCCCGGTGCCGGACGCCTCGGCCAGCATCACCGCCACCGGCCCACCGAGCCACAGCACGTACTGCGGGCTCAGCGTCTTGTTGGTGACGATCATCAGCGCGACCACCGCCGCCATCACCGTCGCGGCCGCGAGCCGGTCGGCCCGTCCGCTGCGCCACACCCGCCAGAACAGCACCGCCATCACCGCCAGCCCGGCCACCATCGACAGGTTGGCCGCGGTGGTCCAGGCACCGACCTGGGGGCCGAACACCTCGAAGGCCTGGTAGCGGGAGTAGCCGACGGTGTAGGTCTCGGGCGAGGTGCCGTGCAGCACCATCAGCACGGTCGCCCACACCGACTCGACCTGCAGGCCGCGGTCGGACTGCCAGGTCAGGGGGGAGACCAAGCGGTCCCAGCCGCCGGCGACCAGGCTGACCAGGGCCAGCGCCACCCCGGTGCCCGCGAAACCGGCCAGCGTCCGCCACCGCCGGTCGCCGCCGAGCAGGGCGGGCACCAGCAGCGCCGGCCACAGCTTGATCGCGGCGCCCGCGGCCACCAGCCCGCCCGCGGTCGCCGGTCGACGTGTCGACCACAGCAGGGCGACCCCGGCCAGCACCGCGGGGACCATGTCGAAGCGGAGCAGCGCCAGCGGCCCGAGCAGCGGCACGAAGGCCAGCCAGAACAGCAGGGCGGTGGCCGGCGCGCCGGACCGGTGCAGCCTGCGGGTCAACCAGGCGTCCAGCGCCAGCATCGCGGCGACGAAGGCGACCAGGAACCCGGCCTGGGTGCCGGCACCAGCCAGCCAGGGCACGGCCATCAGCGCCACCACCGGGGTGGGGTACTCGACCAGCGTCCCGGCCACCCCCGCCTCGCCCAGCGCGGCGAGCTTGCCGTGGTAGTAGAGGACGTCGCCGGTGGCGATCCGCTCGAACAGCCCCCACACCGCGAGCACCAGCAGACGGGTGAGCAGCCAGCTCAGCCAGACCCCGCCGGTCGGGATGGTGACGTCGCCGCGCCTGGTCGGCTCGGCAGTGGTCATCGGGTCCTTCGGCGGTGGACGGGTCGGCTGTCACGGCGCGAGGCCGCCGCGCGTAGCGCGCGACGGGCATCTGCGCCCCCGGAAGGATTCGAACCTTCGCACCCGCCTCCGGAGGGCGGCGCTCTATCCCCTGAGCTACGGGGGCCCGGCGCTGAGATCAGCATCGGATCCGTCGTACGGACCCGCGGGCGCCGGCGACGACATTAGCACCCGATCGTCGGGATCGCCCACTCGACGTCCGGCGGGTCCAGCGGGCGGTTCCCGGGGTGCGGGCTTGCGGGAGTCGGCCACAGTGGTCGCCATGACGCACACGCACGTGGCCGGCTCGATCCACGCCGACGCCGCCGCCGGGGCACCGCACTGGCTGCGGGTGCCGCAGGAGGTCAACGCCCTCGTCCCGCAGCTGTGGAGCCGCACCACCCGCCGCGCCGAGGACGGCCGGCTCGAGGTGGGCGGGCTCGCCGTCGCGGACGCCGTGGCCGAGGTCGGCACCCCGGTCTACCTGCTGGACGAGGTCGACCTGCGGGCCCGGGCCAGGGAGTTCGCCGAGGCCTTCGACGGGTGGCGCGTCTACTACGCCGGCAAGTCCTTCCTCTGCACCGCGGTCGCCCGCTGGGTGGCCGAGGAGGGGCTCGGGGTCGACGTCTGCACCGGGGGTGAGCTCGCGGTCGCGCTGCGGGCCGGCGTCGACCCCGCGGTGATCGGGCTGCACGGCAACAACAAGTCGACCGCCGAGCTGGAGGCCGCCCTGGACGCCGGCATCGGGCGGATCATCGTCGACTCCGGCCACGAGATCGACCGGCTCGAGCGGCTCACCCGCGAGCGCGGCACGACCGCCCGGGTGATGGTGCGCGTCACCACCGGCATCGAGGCCCACACCCACGAGTACATCGCCACCGCCCACGAGGACCAGAAGTTCGGCTTCTCGATCGCCTCGGGCCAGGCGATGGCCGCGCTGCTGCGCTGCCACGAGTCCGACACCCTGGAGCTGCTCGGCATCCACTCCCACATCGGCTCGCAGATCTTCGACACCCAGGGCTTCGAGATGGCCGCCCGCCGGATCCTGGGTCTGCACGCCGACGTCCGGGACACGACCGGGGCGGAGATGCCCGAGATGGACCTCGGCGGCGGCTTCGGCATCGCCTACACCACCCTGGACACCCCCTCCTCGCCCGCGGAGCTGGCCGGCTCGCTGCGGCGCATCGTCGAGCACGAGTGTCGGGCCCTCGGCGTGACCGTGCCCGCGCTGTCGATCGAGCCGGGACGGGCCATCAGCGGCCCGTCGACGATGGCGGTCTACGAGGTCGGCACGGTCAAGCCGGTCGTGGTCGACCAGGGCGTCGAGCGGCTCTACGTCGCCGTGGACGGCGGGATGAGCGACAACATCCGCCCCGCCCTGTACGCCGCCGAGTACTCCGCCACGGTGGCCAACCGGGCCTCCGACGCCGACCCGCGGCTGGGCCGGGTGGTCGGCAAGCACTGCGAGGGCGGCGACATCCTCGTCCGCGACGAGTTCCTCCCCGCCGACATCGCTCCCGGTGACCTGGTCGCCGTGCCGGCCTCGGGTGCCTACTCCCGCTCCATGGCGAGCAACTACAACCACGTGCCCCGCCCGCCGGTGGTGTCGGTCCGCGACGGCCGGCTGCGCACGCTGGTGCGCCGGGAGACCCTCGACGACATCCTCGCCCTCGACGCCGGCTGACCGTCTTCCACCCACCGGCCCGTCTTCCACCCACCGGCTCTGGGACGCTCCCGTACCAACCAGCCGGCCCACACACGAAGCCGGCGGGGCGGGTGTGCCCACATGGTGAAGATCCTCAGGCTGACGTCGGGTCAGCCGACACAATCTGGCGTGATGCCGCGCGCCACGCCCGAGTACACGAACGAGGACCACTGATGACCGCTGTCGACGACCGACCCGAGAGGCCCCTGCGGGTCGCCCTGCTCGGGTGCGGCACCGTGGGGGCCGAGGTGGCCAAGCTGCTGACGCACTCGGCCGACGACCTCGAGCAGCGGATCGGGCGGCGGGTCGAGCTGGCCGGCATCGCGGTCCGCCGGCTCAACCGGGAACGTCCGGGGATCGATCCCGCGCTGCTGACCACCGACGCGCTCGAGCTGGTGCAGCGTCCCGACATCGACCTGGTGGTCGAGGTGATCGGCGGGATCGAGCCGGCCCGCACGTTGATCCTCACCGCGCTGGAGCGCGGGGCTGCGGTGGTGACGGCGAACAAGGCGCTGCTGGCCGAGGACGGGGCGACCCTGTTCGCCGCGGCCGAGGCGGCTGGCACCGACCTCTACTTCGAGGCGGCGGTGGCCGGCGCCATCCCGATCATCCGGCCGCTGCGCGAGTCGCTGGTCGGCGACGAGATCACCTCGGTGATGGGCATCGTCAACGGCACCACGAACTTCATCCTCGACCGGATGCACACCGAGGGTGTGGGCTTCTCCGAGACGCTGACGCTGGCCCAGGAGCTCGGCTACGCCGAGGCCGACCCGACCGCCGATGTCGAGGGCTTCGACGCCGCCGCGAAGGCCGCGATCCTGGCCAGCCTGGCCTTCCACAGCCGGGTCCGTGCCGAGGACGTCCACCGTGAGGGCATCACCGAGGTCACCCGGGCCGACGTCGCCACCGCCGAGGCGATGGACTCGGTGATCAAGCTGCTGGCCATCTGCACCCTCACCGACGACCCCGAGCCGCGGGTCTCCATCCGCGTGCACCCGGCGATGATCCCCAGCAGCCACCCGCTGGCCTCGGTCGGCGGTGCCTACAACGCGGTCTTCGTGGAGTCGCGCTCGGCCGGTCGGCTGATGTTCTACGGCCCCGGCGCCGGCGGCAGCCCGACCGCCTCGGCGGTGATGGGCGACCTCGTCACGGTGGCGCGCAACCGGGTCCGCGGCGCGGCCGGGCCGGGGGAGTCCAGCTACGCCCAGCGCCAGGTCGCCCCGATCGGCGACGTCGTCACCCGCTACCACGTCAGCCTGTCGGTGGCCGACGTCACCGGGGTGCTGGCCAGCGTCGCGCACGCCTTCGCCGAGCACGGGGTGTCGCTGCAGATCGTCCGGCAGGAGGGGGTCGGCCCGAACGCGACCGGGCCGACCGGCGACGCGGGCAGCGCCCGCCTGGTGATCGTCACCCACGACGCCCGGGACGCCGACCTGTCGGCCACCGTCGAGACGTTGCGTTCGCTGCCGGAGGTGCACGAGGTGATCAGTGTGATGCGGGTCGAGGGGGATCGCGCATGAGCGCCGTGCCGAGCACCGCCGGGCTGATCGAGCGCTACCGCGAGTGGTTGCCGATCGGCGCCGACGACCCGGTCGTCTCGCTGGGGGAGGGCAGCACCCCGCTGGTGCACGCGCCGCGGCTGTCGGACCGGGTCTCCGGCGAGGTCTGGGTGAAGGTGGAGGGGGCCAACCCCACCGGCTCGTTCAAGGACCGCGGGATGACCGTCGCGGTCAGCCGGGCCGCCGCCGAGGGCGCGCAGGCCGTCGTCTGCGCCTCCACCGGCAACACCTCAGCCTCCGCCGCGGCCTACGCCGTCCGGGCCGGGATGCGTCCGGTGGTGCTGCTGCCGGCGGGACGGATCGCCAAGGGCAAGCTGGCCCAGGCCGTCGTCTACGGCGCCGAGATCGTCCAGGTCGACGGCAACTTCGACGACTGCCTCACCGTCGCCCGCAAGCTCGCCGAGCACTACCCGGTCGCGCTGGTGAACTCGGTCAACCCCGACCGCATCGAGGGCCAGAAGACCGCCGCCTTCGAGGTGGTCGACGTCCTCGGCGACGCCCCCGACCTGCACCTGCTGCCGGTCGGCAACGCCGGGAACGTGTCGGCCTACTGGCGCGGCTACCGCCAGTACGCCGAGCAGGGGCTGAGCAGCCGCACCCCGCGGATGTGGGGCTTCCAGGCCGCTGGTGCCGCCCCGCTGGTCCTCGGGCACCCGGTGGCCGAGCCCGACACCGTCGCCACCGCCATCCGGATCGGCAACCCCGCCTCGGCCGAGCTGGCCACCGCCGCCCGCGACGAGTCCGGTGGCCGGTTCGAGGCCGTCACCGACGAGGAGATCCTCGACGCCCAGGCCCTGCTCGCCGCCACCGAGGGCATCTTCGTCGAACCGGCCTCGGCCTCCGGCGTGGCGGGGCTGCTCAAGCTGCACGCCGCCGGTGAGGTCGCCCCCGGCCAGCGGATCGTCATCACCGTGACCGGCAACGGGCTCAAGGACATCGACACCGCCCTCTCCCGGCACACCCTGGAGACCACCACGGTGCCGGCCGACGTCGTCTCGGTGGCCGACCGGCTCGGGCTGGAGGGGTGACCCGCCGGGTCGAGCCCGGACGCCGCGTCGCGGTCCGGGTGCCCGCCAGCAGTGCCAACCTCGGGCCGGGCTTCGACAGCCTCGGCCTCGCCCTCGACCTGGTCGACGAGGTCGAGGTCACCGTGCTGCAGGACGGCTGCGAGATCGTGGTCGAGGGTGAGGGTGCCGACTCCGTCCCGCGCGACCGCACGCACCTCGTGGTCGCCACGCTGCTGGACGCCCTGACCGGCTGGGACGTCGAGCTGCCCGGGCTGCGGCTGTCCGCCCGCAACGTCATCCCGCACGGACGCGGGCTCGGCTCGTCCTCGGCCGCGCTGGTGGCTGGCCTGCTGGCCGCCTGGGGGCTCGCCCACCCGGACGTCCCGGTGGACCGGGACTGGCTGCTGCAGCGCTCGAACGCGCTGGAGGGCCACGCCGACAACGTGGCGGCCGCCATCTGCGGGGGGCTGGTGCTCACCTGGTCCGATGCCCCGGGCGGACGGGCCAGCGTGTGCCGCGGTCGCCTCGTCGAGGGTCTGCGGACGCTCGCGCTGGTGCCCCGCTCGGTGGTGCTGACCGAGCACGCCCGGCGGGTGCTGCCGACGGAGGTGGCTCACCGCGACGCCGCCGCCAACACCGGACGGGCCGCGTTGCTGGTGCACGCGCTGGCATGCGACCCGGACCTGCTGCTGCCCGCCACCCGCGACTGGCTGCACCAGGACGCCCGGGCCGGGCTGATGCCCGAGGCCGACCGGCTGCGACGGGCGCTGCGCGAGGCCGGCTTCGCCGCCGTCGTCTCCGGGGCCGGGCCCACCGTCCTCGTGCTGGCCGGCGAGCAGCACCACGAGCCGCTGCGGCAGTGGCTGGCAGGCGCTGCGGGGCGTGAGCTGACCGGGGGGTTCGCCGCGCTGCCGCTGGCCGTCGGCGGCGGTGCCGTCCTCGAGGTCGATCCCGTCGGGTGAACCCGGCGCGCCGCGGCGTCGGAGTAGGTGGTTGCTTCGCCTCGGTGCTACCGTGGTCGGTGTTCGGACGGGCGACGTCCCTCGGTCCTCATCGAGACACGTCGACACCGAGCAGCACCTCCCACGTCAGGTGCGACGCCGACCAGGGTCGGCGGCATCACCACCTCAGATGCCTCCCCGAGGCCTGTGCGTCGGATGCAGGACGTGACGGCTCATCAGCAGCACTGGCTCGCCGTGCGGCGAGCCCCTCGATGCCCACCCGGGCACCGGGAGCTCGACGGCCCCTCCTGTGGGTCGCGAGACCCGCGTCGAAAGGACACCAGTGACCGACACCACCGACACTGCCCCCAGCACGTCCAGCGAGCGACAGAGCGGTCGCCGTCGCGGGAACGGTCTGGAGGGCATGTTGCTGCCCGAGCTCAAGCAGCTCGCGTCGTCCCTCGGCCTCAAGGGGACCGGCAGCATGCGCAAGGGCGCCCTGATCGAGGCCATCAAGGCCCAGCAGACCGGCGGTTCCGCCGCCGCGTCGGGCACCCGCACCCGGGCCCCGCGCGCCGGGGCCGAGGAGGCCCCCAGCACCGTCACCGCGCCGGAGACGACCCGTCCCGAGGCGCCGCAGACGTCGAAGAACGGCTCGGGCCGATCGGGCGGTCGGGCCGGGCGCGCCCGCACCCAGCCCAGCGAAGAGGCCGCGCAGCCGACCGTCGAGGCGGCCAGCAACGGCGGCGACGCCGAGCCGGGCCAGCGTCGGGAGCGGCGCGGACGCCGCCGTGACAGCAGCGGCGACCCCGACCTGGTCGCCGAGGTCGGCGCCTCGCTCGAGCGCGACTTCGGTCGCGTCGCCGGCGGCTCGGAGGAGCGGCAGAACGGCTCGGAGCAGCGCAGCGGCGGCAACGGCCGCGAGGAGCGCGACGACCGTCCGCAGGCCCGCGAGGACCGGCGCGACGAGCGCCAGACCCGCGACGACCGTCAGACCCGGGACGACCGCCAGGCCCGCGACGACCGCCAGACCCGCGACGACCGCCAGACCCGTGACGACCGCCAGACCCGTGACGACCGGCGTGACGACGAGGAGGGCGGCGGCCGCCGGGGCCGGCGTCGCCGCAACCGGGACCGGCAGAACCGCCGGCGCGGCGCCAGCGGCGGCGGCGAGCGCTTCGAGGCCGAGCCCGTGATCACCGAGGACGACGTCCTCGTCGACGTCAGCGGCATCCTCGACGTCCTCGACAACTACGGCTTCGTGCGTCGCACCGGCTACCTGCCCGGCACCAACGACGCCTACGTGCCGATGTCGGTGGTGCGCAAGCACGGTCTGCGCAAGGGCGACGTCATCACCGGGGCGATCAAGGCGCAGAAGGAGGGGGACCGCAAGGAGAAGTACAACCCGCTGGTCCGCCTCGACACCGTCAACGGCGCCGACCCCGAGCAGGCGCGCAACCGTCCGGAGTTCTCCAAGCTCACCCCCCTGTACCCGCAGGAGCGGCTCCGCCTGGAGACCACCGCGACCAACATGACCAACCGGATCATCGACCTGGTGGCGCCGATCGGCAAGGGCCAGCGCGGGCTGATCGTGTCCCCGCCGAAGGCCGGCAAGACGCTGGTGATGCAGTCCATCGCCAACGCCATCACCGCCAACAACCCTGAGATCCACCTGATGGTGGTGCTGGTCGACGAGCGCCCCGAGGAGGTCACCGACTTCCAGCGCACCGTCAACGGCGAGGTGATCGCCTCGACCTTCGACCGTCCGGCCAGTGACCACACCATCGTCGCCGAGCTCGCGATCGAGCGGGCGAAGCGGTTGGTGGAGCTGGGGCACGACGTGGTGGTGCTGCTCGACGGCATCACCCGGCTCGGTCGCGCCTACAACCTGGCCGCCCCCGCCTCGGGGCGCATCCTCTCCGGTGGTGTGGACTCCGCGGCGCTGTTCCCGCCCAAGCGGTTCTTCGGCGCGGCGCGCAACATCGAGGACGGCGGCTCGCTGACCATCCTCGCGACCGCGCTGATCGAGACCGGCTCGAAGATGGACGAGGTGATCTTCGAGGAGTTCAAGGGCACCGGCAACATGGAGCTGCGGCTGCGCCGGGAGTTCGCCGACAAGCGGATCTACCCGGCGGTGGACGTGGACGCCTCCAGCACCCGCCGCGAGGAGCTGCTGATGAGCCGGGAGGAGCTGCAGATCATCTGGAAGCTGCGGCGCGTGCTCTCCGGGCTGGACGGGCAGCAGGCGCTGGAGATGCTGCTCAACCGGATGCGCAAGACGCAGACCAACACCGAGTTCCTGATGGTCATCTCCAAGACGACGCCGGCGCGACCGGGCGAGGAGTGACCGGGCAGGAATAGTTGCCTGGCGCGCGACGCTGAGGCATGATGACCCGCTGGTGCCGGTTCACCACCCTGACCCCAGGCTGGACCCGGTGCCCGATGACGAGGAGATCACGATGAAGGCTGGCATCCACCCGACCTACGTGGAGACCCAGGTGAGCTGCACCTGCGGCAACACGTTCACCACCCGCAGCACGTCCGAGTCCGGCACCATCCGTGCCGAGGTCTGCTCGGCGTGCCACCCGTTCTACACCGGCAAGCAGAAGATCCTCGACACCGGCGGCCGCGTCGCCCGGTTCGAGAAGCGCTACGCCAAGAACAAGAAGTGACCTCGCCCGCTCAGCCCGTGCGCTGAGCGTGGCCAGACCGACGGCGCCGGGCCCTGCCTGGCGCCGTCGTCGTCTCCGCGGACGGACAGGGAGGGGAGGAGCCCGGTGAGCGAGGAGTTCGCCTCGGCCGACGGCCTGCGCGCCGAGTTCGCCGAGCTGGAGCGCCAGCTGGCCCAGCCCGACGTGCACGCTGACGCCGCCCGGGTGCGCCGGATCGGACGGCGCTACGCCGAGCTGACCCCGATCGTCTCCGCGCTCACCGAGCTGGACGTGCTGGACGCCGACCTCGCCGCCGCGCGCGAGCTGGCCACGGAGGACACCACCTTCGCCGCCGAGGCCGAGCAGCTGGAGCAGCGACGCGGACGGCTCACCGAGCGCCTGGTGCTGCTGCTCGCCCCCCGCGACCCCAACGACTCCTCCGACGCGCTGATCGAGATCAAGTCCGGCGAGGGCGGGGAGGAGTCGGCGCTGTTCGCCGGCGACCTGCTCCGGATGTACACCCGCTACGCCGAGACCCAGGGCTGGAAGACCGAGGTGCTCGACGCCCAGGAGACCGACCTCGGCGGCTACCGCACGCTCACCGTCGCGGTGAAGGCCGGCGGTGCGGGGGCACCGGAGCGGATGCCGTACGCCCGGCTCAAGTTCGAGGGCGGGGTGCACCGGGTGCAACGCGTCCCGGTGACGGAGTCGCAGGGACGCATCCACACCTCCGCCGCCGGGGTGCTGGTGATGCCGGAGGTGGAGGAGACCGAGGTCGAGATCGCCGACGGCGACCTGCGCATCGACGTGTTCCGCTCCTCCGGACCGGGCGGCCAGGGCGTCAACACCACCGACTCCGCGGTGCGGATCACCCACCTGCCCACCGGTGTCGTCGTCTCCTGCCAGAACGAGCGCTCCCAGCTGCAGAACCGCGAGCAGGCGATGCGGATGCTGCGGGCCCGGCTGGCCGCGCTGGCCGCCGAGCAGGCCGCCAGCGAGGCCTCGGCCGCCCGCCGCTCGCAGGTGCGCACCGTCGACCGCGCCGAGCGGATCCGCACCTACAACTTCCCCGAGAACCGCTTCGCCGACCACCGGATCGGGTTCAAGTCCCACGACCTCGACCAGGTGCTGGCCGGCGGGCTCGACCCGGTCATCACCGCGCTGCAGGCCGCCGAGGTCGCCGAGCGGCTGGCCGCCCGGTGAGCGCGGCCCCGCTGGCAGGACCGGCCGGGCTGCAGCAGCAGCTGCGCGCCGCCGCGGTCGAGCTGGCGGCTGCCGGCTGCCCCGCCCCCGCGGCCGAGGCCCGGGTGCTGGCCTGCCACCTGCTCGGGCTCGACCCCGGCCAGCTGGTGCTGGCCCCGGCGATGACGCCGGAGGTGCACGAGCGCTACCGCGAGCTGCTGCGCCGACGCGCCGGAGGGGCGCCGGTGCAGCACCTCACCGGCGAGGCGTGGTTCCGCCACGTCCGGCTGGAGGTCGGCCCCGGCGTGTTCGTGCCGCGCCCGGAGACCGAGGTGGTGGTGGGCTGGGCGGTGCAGCAGCTGGCCGGCGCGCCGGCACCGCTGGTGGTCGACCTGTGCACCGGCTCCGGCGCGATCGCCAAGGCGCTGGCCGACGAGCTGCCACGGGCGCGGGTGCACGCCGTGGAGCTGTCCGAGGAGGCGCTGGCCTACGCCGAGCGGAACCTGGCCGGCACCGGCGTCGCCCTGCACGCCGGCGACCTCGCCGACGCGCTGCCCGAGCTCGACGGCACCGTCGACCTGGTGGTCAGCAACCCGCCCTACATCCCGCTGGAGGCGTGGGAGTCGGTGGCCGCCGAGGTGCGCGACCACGACCCGGAGCTGGCGCTGTTCTCCGGCCTGGACGGGCTGGACGCGATGCGCACGCTCTCGGCGACGGCCCGGCGCCTGCTGCGGCCGGGCGGGCTGCTCGCCGCCGAGCACGCCGAGGTGCAGGAGCACAGCGTGGTGGAGCTGTTCGTGGCCGACGGGTGGCAGCAGGTGCGCGACCACCGCGACCTCAACGGACGTCCCCGTTTCGTCACCGCGACCCGCGGCTGAGGCCGTCCGCGCCCGTCCGCCGGGAGGGCGTCAGCGACCGCGGTCGCTGGAGCGCGGGGTGCGCACGGGCGGCACCATCTCGCGTGCACCCGGTCGTGACGTGCCCCCGGTGGAGGTGGCCGCCACGGCGCCGGCGTGCGCCGGTGACCGGGGGAACGACATCGAGCGCAGGTCGTCGGTCCGTCCGGCACGGGACGGGTCGCGGCGTGCGGCGTCCGAGGCCGGGCTCGTCGGCACGTGCTGGTGGGTCTCGAAGGTGTGGTGCAGGTGCTCACGGCGGGGCGGCGTGGTGGAGGTGTCGAGGAAGGGCATCGGCTGGCGCGAGCCGCCGAGGTGGACGCCGTTCTGCTCCATCAGGGCCCGGTCCAGGCCAAGCCGCTGCAGGTCGAGGGCGAACGGGACCTCGGCCACGCCGGGCTGCGGCGGGTACATCGCCCGGTGGTACTGCACCGTGACGCCGACCGCGTACGCGCCGTAGTAGTTGGCGTAGTCGGAGTTGCCGTGGTGGCCCAGCCGCGTCTCGGCGGCGGGCCGGTCGACGTAGTTCTGCGCCATGCCCTCGATGTTGGCCGGGGTGAGCTCCGCGGTGAGGTCGGGGCCGAGGGACAGGTTCGGACGCACGTGGTAGCCGGTCAGCACGTCGCCCTCGACGACGTCGCGGGTCCGCCCGTTGGAGGCGGCGACGGTCGCCAGCGAGGGCTGCGGCCGACCGGCCTCGGCGGCCGCGCTGGTGTGGTGGCTGACCAGTGCGTTCCACCCGGCGAGGTTGGCGCTGGCCTCGTCCCAGCGCTGGGCCTGCATGAGGGTGGCGACCGGTGTCGTGTAGTCGAGCGAGCCGCTGCTCGCCTGCTGGTGCAGGTCGGTGGGGAAGCGGGTGTCGGCGTCCTCGACCGCGGCCCGGTTGAGCGCGTGCTGGACCTCGTGACCCATCACGAAGACACACTCGTAGCGGTCCTCCAGCTGGCTGAGCGGGACGCTGATGTGGCGGGTGGACGGGTCGTAGGTGCCTCCGGCGTTGACGTCGGCCGGTTGCACGGTGAAGCCGCGCAGCTCGTCGGCGGCGACCGCCTGGTTGAGCTGGCGCACGAGCGCGGGAGAGCTCTCGACGTGCCGACGCAGGGCCGCCGCACGGTCGGCGCCGGCCCCGGGTCGGGCGGCGAACCGCTCGAACAGCGCACGCGACCCGTCCGACAGGCGGGGTCGGGCCTCATCCGGTGGCAACGCCGCTCACCCTGATCTCGGTGATCCGCTCGGGCAGCTCCGGCGACGTCCCACCGCTCGTCTCGACGCGGACCTGCAGCGGGCCGCGGACGAACCGGTAGCCGGCCCGGGCCCCGTGGGAGCCGTGGCTGCGCTGCTGGCTGAAGCCGGCGGCCAGCAGCGGCGTCGCCAGCCGTCCGACCTCGGTGCCGGCGACCTCGCCGTCGGGACGGTCGGCGACCACCTGCAGCAGGAGCAGGCGTCCGGACGGCGCCTGCTCGTGCAGTGCGACACCGCAGCGGTGGTGCGCATCGAGCCGGGCGGCGAAGACGGTCTGGTCGGCGTCCTGCCGGGCGACCCGGAGCCGCAGGGTCGCAGCGATCCGCTCGGCGGTGAGGTCGTCCATGCTCCTCACCTCCAGGAGCAGCTCCAGCAACCGGTCCAGCACGACGTCGGCCGGCACGGTCGCCAGCGGAGGCTGCTCCGCGGGTCGTCCGTCGTCGGGGGAGGTCACGGCGTCACCCTACGGTGACCGGGGTCCGGCACCCGGATGGGTCAGTACAGCTTCTCGGCGTAGGACGGGCCGTAGTACTGCTGGAGCTCGCCCAGGTCGTCCTGCGGGCGGTAGAGCTCCTTGCTGATCTCGGCCACGCTGGGGAGCACGTCGGGGGTCCACGTGTCGGGTTGCCAGAGACCCGAGCGGAGGAAGGCTTTCGCGCAGTGGTGGAAGACCTCCTCGACGGTGATCTCCACCGCGAGCACCGGACGCCGCCCGCGCACCGCCATGGCGTCGAACCAGGGGGCGTCGCGGACCAGCCGGGCCCGGCCGTTGACCCGCAGGGTGTCGCCGCGTCCGGGCACGAAGGACAGCAGCCCCACGTGCGGGTTGACCAGCACGTTGCGGTAGCCGTCCACCCGTCGGTTGCCGGGACGCTCGGCGACCGCGACGTGGCCCTCGTCGATGACGTGCACCAACGAGCCGGCCGGGTCGCCCTTGGGGCTGGCGTCGCAGCGGCCCTCGGCGTCGGCGGTGGCGAGCACGCAGAAGGGGGAGACCGCCAGCCAGCGGCGGTCCAGCTCGACCAGCCGGGGGCGGACCTTGTCCCGCACGTGCGGCAGCGGGTGGCCCACGACCTCCTCCAGCTCGGCGAGCGAGTCCACGGTCTGGACGTCGCCGGTTCGCCCGCCGTCGGCGGGGGCGTCGGGGACGAGGTCGTCGCTGCTCCTCATGGCGTTCATCCTCCCATGCCGGTCCGCCGCCTCTGGCAGGATGGCCGGGTGAGCGAGGAGCAGGGCTGGCAGCACTTCATGTGCAGCGACGACGAGCTGTACCAGGGCGCCGCAGCCGCGCAGACCGCCGTCGAGGCGGGGGAGTGCGTGGTGATCCCCACCGACACCGTCTACGGGATCGGCGCCGACCCGTTCTCACCGGAGGCGGTGCAGCGGTTGCTGGACGCCAAGGGCCGGGGGCGCGACATGCCGCCCCCGGTGCTGGTCAGCGAGCCGGCGGTGAGCCGCGCCCTGGCCACCCGGGTGCCCCGGCAGGCCGAGCAGCTGATGGAGACCCACTGGCCCGGCCCGCTGACGCTCATCCTCACCGCCCAGCCGAGCCTGCGGATGGACCTCGGCGACACCGAGGGCACGATCGCCCTGCGGGTGCCTGACTCCGAGGCTGCCCGGGTGGTGCTGCGGCGCACCGGTCCGCTGGCGGTGAGCAGCGCCAACAAGACCGGTCAGCCGCCGGCGGTCGACGTGCACGACGCGATCGACCAGCTGGGTGACCTGGTCAGCGTCTACCTCGACGACGGTCCGACGCCCGGCCCGCAGCCGTCCACCATCGTCGACTTCACCACCAACGACTCCGGCGTCGTGGTGCGCGAAGGGGTGCTGAGCCTGGAGGAGCTGCAGGCCACCGTCCCGCAGCTGACGCTGAGCCCGGAGCTCGCCGCGGTCCGCGAGGCCGCGGCGGAGGAGACCGCCGGGGAGGACACCGACGAGGCAGAGGCGACGGACGTCCTCGAGGACGGCGCCCCCACCACCGCGACCGAGGACGTCGCCGAGGACGCACCGGCCACGGACACCACCGCGACGGCCGACGGTGCGACGGCGACGGACACGCCCGGCCCTGAGGACGTACTGGTCCCCGACGACGCGGGGGAGACCGTCAGCAGCGTCACCGACGACGGCTCCGTCGTGGTCGTCGACGAGGACGCTGCCGAGCACGGGGTGACGGTCGTGGCCGACGTGCCCGACGGTGCCGGCGCGGCGGATGCGCCCGCCGACGACCGGGCGGAGCCCACCGGGGCCGACCCGGTGCCCGCCGACGACCCGGGTCCTGCCCCCGCCTCCGCCCAGCTCGACCCGGCGGCCGAGGAGGGCGAGACGATCCCCGGCGACGAGGACGTGGACCGGCGTGACGTCGTCGACCAGGTCCTGGCCGGTGGAGAGCCGGCAGACCCGCCGGCCCCCGCGCCGGACGAACGCCGCTGAGGACGTCCCGCCGTGCGTGAGTACCTGCTGGTGATGCTGGTCGCCGCCGGTGGCACCTACCTGGTCAGCGGGCTGTGCCGACGGCTGGCGCTGCGCTGGGGTGCGGTCGCCCGGGTCCGCGACCGCGACGTGCACGTGGTGCCGATCCCGTACTTCGGCGGCGTGGCGATGCTGGTCGGGATCGCGGCGGCGATCCTGGTGGCGTCCCGGCTGCCGTTCCTGGGCAGCCAGCCGCTGGTCACCCACGACGCCGCCTACGTGCTGCTCGCGGCGGTCGTGATCTGCGTCGTCGGGGTGCTGGACGACCTGTACGACATGTCGGCGCTGGTCAAGCTCGCCGGGCAGGTGCTGGCCGCGGGGATCGTCGTGGTCAACGGCGTGCGGATGATGTGGATCCCGCTGCCGAACCGGATCATCTCACTCGACGACATCACCTCGATCGCCATCACCGTCTTCTTCATCGTGCTCTGCACCAACGCGGTGAACTTCGTCGACGGGCTGGACGGCCTGGCCACCGGCGTGGTCGCCATCGGCGCGATGGCCTTCTTCACCTTCTGCTACGTGCTCACCCGCGAGCAGGACCTCTCCCGTGCCACCACCTCGGCCCTCATCGCGGTCGCCCTGGTGGGCGCCTGCCTCGGGTTCCTGCCGCACAACTGGTTCCCCGCCCAGATGTTCATGGGCGACTCCGGCTCGATGCTGCTCGGGCTGATGCTCGCCACCTCGGCGATCAGCCTGACCGGGCAGTTCGGGCTGCCGCAGATCCAGCCCGGCACCGAGGGCGGTGGGGTGCTGCCCGCCTACCTGCCGCTCGTGCTCCCGGTGGCGATCCTCGCGCTACCGCTGCTCGACGTGGTGCTCGCCTGGACCCGGCGCACCATCGCCGGGCGCTGGTGGTTCGTGGCCGACAAGCAGCACCTGCACCACCAGCTGCTGCGCCGCGGGCACTCCCACCGCGGCGCCGTCGCGCTGCTCTACCTGTGGTCGGCGCTGATCTCCTTCGGCGTGATCGCGATCGGGCTGTCCCGCAGCTGGGTGGTGATGGCCGGGGTGGCGGTGCTGGCCGTGGTGGCCGTCGTCCTCACCCTCAGCCGCCCGCTGGACCGCGCCACCGAGCACCCGCAGGTCCCCGCCCGGCGGGGCTGACCGCGCGTTTCGGCCGCACCCGGGCCCTTGTGCTAGTTTTCACAAGCGCCCCGAGCCGGGCCGCACCCTGGCCGCAGACGAGGATCTCGACCACCATGACGACCATGAGCATCGACGCCCGCGGGGAGTCCCCCGCAGACGCCGGTCAGGCGGTCGTGCTCGCCGAGCGGGCACGCCGGCTGCTGGTCGGTGGCGTGATCGGCTGCCACGCGCTGGCCCTGCCCGCGGTGCTCGTCTGGGCCGTGGTGGACGGGGCCCGCGGGCTGCTGTCGGCCCTCGTCGGGCTCGCCCTCGTGCTGGTCTTCGACACGATCGGCCAGGCCGTCCAGATCCGCTTCGCCGGTGCCGCGCCGCGGGTCCTGATGCGCGCCTCGCTGCTCTCCTTCGGTCTGCGCGCCTCGGTCCTCGGTCTCCTCGTCGTCGGGTGGTCCAACCTCCCGGCGGAGTCGGTGGCCCGGGTCAACGCGATGGCGCTGGCCGTGACGGGTGGTCTGTCGGTCGTCGGCTGGCTCGTCGGAGTCGTCCTGACCTACCGCCGGCTGCGGATTCCCATCTACGACGAGCCGTCGGATAGGGTCTACGACAACGTGTCGGAGAACGCCTCGGAAGGGGGTCGACCAGCATGACCGATCGGATCTCCGCTGATAGGGTCCTCACCGGTGCGGACCGCTCCCGGGCCGACAACGCCGCCGGTGAACGGGAGGGCTACCGAGCCCTCTCCTACGTCATCGCAGGGCCCCTGGCCTACGGCGGTCTCGGCTGGGTCGGCGACCACTTCCTCGGCACGCAGTTCCTGCTGCCGCTGGGGCTCGTCCTGGGCCTCGGGCTGTCGGTGTACATGATCGTCAAGCGTTACGGAGCCGTTCGGTGAACGGTCGACGCAGAGAGGAGCTCGCGTGGGCGGCCTGACCGTGCCCGGAGTGCCGATGAGGTTCCCGGTGCCGATGGAGACCGGCCACGGCGAGGAGGGTGGTTGGCACACTCCGAGCCTGGAGGACTTCGAGTTCGTCGGCGGCTTCGGCGGACCCGACTGGGTGAACAAGCCGTTCATCCAGGCCGTGCTGGCGGCCGTCATCGTCATCGTGCTCTGGCTGCTGGCCTCGCGCCGGCTCAAGGTCGTGCCCGGCAAGCTGCAGTTCCTCAACGAGTACTTCTACAACTTCATCCGCAACGGGGTCGCGCTCGAGGTGCTCGGCCAGCACGACTTCCGGCGCTACGTCCCCTACCTGGTCGGCCTGTTCTCCTTCATCTGGGTGAACAACCTGATGGGGCTCTTCCCGCTGCTGATGTTCCCGACGTTCTCCAACATCGGCTACGCCTGGGGCCTGGTGATCCTCACCTACGTCATCTACAACGTGGCCGGTGTCGCCCGGCACGGCATGAAGTACTTCAAGAACAGCCTGCTGCCGGCCGGTGTGCCCTGGCCGCTGTGGTTCGTCATCATCCCGATCGAGTTCCTGTCGAACTTCGTCATCCGGCCGCTGACCCTGGGCCTGCGACTCTTCGGCAACCTGCTCGCCGGTCACCTGGTGGTCCTCGTGTTCGTCACCGGTGGCGCCTACCTGCTGTTCCAGGCCGACGGGGTGATCAACAAGGTGGCCGGCGGCGCCTCGCTCGTCTTCAGCTTCGCGATCTTCGCGCTGGAGCTGCTGGTGTCGTCGCTGCAGGCCTACATCTTCACCGTCCTGACCGCCCAGTACGTGGCCTCCTCGCTGGCCGAGGACCACTGACCGCCCACCTGCTCATCAAGACCACTCACACTGAGTTGATCCGAAAGGAATCCCCATGGAAACCACTGGTCCGATCATCGAGGGCTCCCTCAACCTCATCGGTTACGGCCTCGCCGTCATCGGTTCGGGCATCGGCGTGGGCCTGATCTTCGCCTCGGTCATCCAGGGCACCGCCCGCCAGCCCGAGGCCCGTGGCGCCATGATGGGCACCGCCTGGATCGGCTTCGCCGTGGTCGAGGCGCTGGCCATCCTCGCCCTCGCCTTCTCCTTCGTGCTCTGATCATGCCTCTCCTCGAGATCAACCTCGGCCCGCTGCTGCCGCACTACGCCTCCGAGATCGTCATGGGCATCCTGCTCATGATCGTCATCTTCGTGGTGATGCAGCGGCTGGTGGTGCCGCGGTTCGAGCAGATGTACGACGAGCGCCGCGCCGCGATCGAGGGCGGGATGGAGAAGGCCGAGGCCGCGCAGCGCGAGGCCGAGGCCGCGCTGGAGCAGTACCGCGCCCAGCTCGCCGACGCCCGCTCCGAGGCCGCCCGGATCCGCGAGGACGCCAAGAACCAGGGTGCGCAGATCCTGGCCGAGATGCGCGAGGAGGCCCAGGCCGAGTCCGAGCGGATCCGCGCCCAGGCCCACGCCGCGATCGAGGCCGAGCGCGGCCAGGTGGTCGCCCAGCTCCGCGCCGAGGTCGGTGGCCTGGCCACCACCCTGGCCGGACGGATCGTCGGTGAGTCCCTGGACGACGACGAGCGTGCCCGCCGCACGGTGGAGCGCTTCATCGCCGACCTGGAGTCCTCGCCGGCGGAGAGCGAGCGGGTATGACGCCGTCCGCAGGTGCCGCCGAGACGAGCCGGCTGTCCGCGCTGGACGCCGTGCTCGACGCCCAGCAGGGGGCGACCCTGTCGGGTGACCTGTTCGCCGTGGTCGACCTGCTCGACCAGCAGCCGGCCCTGCGTCGGGCGCTGACCGACCCGGGCACGCCGGCGACGGTGCGCCAGCAGCTGGCCACCTCGCTGCTGCAGGGCAAGGTGGGGGAGGGCGCGCTGAGCGTCCTCACCGCCGCGGTGGAGCACCGGTGGGCGAGCGGTCGCGACTTCGTGGCCGCCCTCGAGCGCCAGGCCGTACGGGCGGTGCTCGCCTCGACGGCTGGAGGCCAGGGGCTGGACGAGGTGGAGGACGAGCTCTTCCGCTTCGGCCGGCTGGTCGCCTCCGACCAGGGGCTCCGCAACGCGATCGCCGACCGTGCGGTGCCGGTGGAGCGGCGCCAGGAGCTGGTCCGCGGGCTGCTCGTCGACCGGGCGGCCCCGGCCACCACGACGCTGGCGACGCGGGCCGTCCGGGCCCGCGAGCGGAGCTTCGCCCACACCCTCGAGGGCTACCTCGAGCTGGCCGCCCAGGTGCGCCAGCGCGCGGTCGCCACGGTGCGCGTGGCGCGACCGCTGGAGGCCGACCAGCAGGCACGCCTGCAGGCCGCGCTGACCCGGCAGACCGGACGGCCGGTGGCGATGCACGTCGTCGTCGACCCGGCCGTGCTCGGTGGGATCCGCATCGAGCTGGGTGACGAGGTCATCGAGGGCACGGTGGCCGCGCGGCTCGAAGAGGCCCGGCGACGCCTGCACTGATCCCCGGACCAGGCAGACGCACATACTTGCAAGCAGACGTACGACACGAGAGCTAGGGACGCAGAGCAATGGCGGAACTCACGATTCGCCCGGAGGAGATCCGGGACGCGCTGGACCGGTTCGTCCAGGACTACACCCCCGAGGCGTCCTCCCGCGAGGAGGTCGGCACGGTCATCACCTCCGGCGACGGCATCGCCCGGGTCGAGGGTCTGCCGTCGGCCATGGCCAACGAGCTGCTCGAGTTCGAGAACGGCGTGCTCGGCATCGCGCAGAACCTCGACGTCCGCGAGATCGGCGTCGTGGTGCTGGGTGACTCCGAGGGCATCGAGGAGGGCTCGACCGTCCGCCGCACCGGTGAGGTGCTGTCGGTGCAGGTCGGCGACGGCTACCTCGGCCGCGTGGTCGACGCGATGGGCAACCCCATCGACGGCCTGGGCGAGATCACCAACCTCGAGGCCCGTCGCGCGCTGGAGCTGCAGGCCGCCGGTGTGATGGACCGCCAGGAGGTCCGCGAGCCGCTGCAGACCGGGCTGAAGGCCATCGACGCGATGATCCCGATCGGTCGCGGCCAGCGCCAGCTCATCATCGGCGACCGCAAGACCGGCAAGACCGCCATCGCCCTGGACACGATCATCAACCAGAAGGCGAACTGGGAGTCGGGCGACCCGAAGAAGCAGGTCCGCTGCATCTACGTCGCCATCGGCCAGAAGGGCTCGACCATCGCCGAGGTGCGTCGCACCCTGGCGGACGCCGGCGCGCTGGACTACACCACCATCGTGCACGCCCCGGCCTCCGACCCCGCCGGCTTCAAGTACATCGCCCCCTACACCGGCTCGGCCATCGGCCAGCACTGGATGTACGCGGGCAAGCACGTGCTGATCGTCTTCGACGACCTCACCAAGCAGGCCGAGGCCTACCGCGCCATGTCGCTGCTGCTGCGTCGCCCGCCGGGCCGTGAGGCCTACCCCGGCGACGTCTTCTACCTCCACTCCCGTCTGCTGGAGCGCTGCGCCAAGCTGTCGGACGAGCTGGGCGGTGGCTCGATGACCGGTCTGCCGATCATCGAGACCAAGGCGAACGACGTGTCGGCCTACATCCCGACCAACGTCATCTCCATCACCGACGGCCAGATCTTCCTGCAGTCCGACCTGTTCAACGCCAACCAGCGGCCCGCCGTGGACGTCGGTGTGTCGGTGTCCCGGGTCGGTGGCGCGGCGCAGATCAAGGCGATGAAGGGTGTCGCGGGCTCGCTGAAGCTGAACCTGGCCCAGTACCGCGACATGCAGGCGTTCGCGATGTTCGCCTCCGACCTCGACGCCACCTCCCGCCGTCAGCTGGAGCGGGGCGCCCGCCTCACCGAGCTGCTGCGGCAGGGCCAGTACGCGCCGTACCCGGTCGAGGAGCAGGTGGTCAGCGTCTGGGCCGGCACCAACGGCTACTTCGACGAGGTGCCCGTCGACGACGTGCTGCGCTTCGAGCAGGAGCTGCTGGAGCACCTGCGCCACAACTCGCCGGTGCTGCAGACCATCCGCGAGACCCAGAAGTTCGACGACGACACCGCGAGCGCGCTGGAGCAGGAGATCGGGAAGTTCAAGCAGGGCTTCCAGACCTCCGACGGCAAGCTGCTGGTCGGCAACGAGCAGACCGAGGCGATCGAGGAAGAGGACATCGAGCAGGCCCAGATCGTCAAGGGCAAGCGGGGCTGACGTGCCGACCATGACGACGACGAGCGGGACGGGGGTCTGAGAGATGCCAGCCAGCCTGCGTGAGCTGCGGCAGCGCCGGAACTCCGTCACCACCACCAAGAAGATCACCCGCGCGATGGAGCTCATCGCCGCGTCGCGGATCATCAAGGCCCAGCAGCGGGCCACGGCGGCCGCGCCGTACGCCCGTGAGCTGACCCGTGCGGTCTCGGCGGTCGCGACCTACTCCGAGGTCGACCACCCGCTGACCACCGAGCAGGAGAACCCGCAGCGCGCGGCGATGGTGCTCATCACCTCCGACCGCGGTCTGGCCGGTGCCTACTCCTCCTCGGTGATCAAGCAGGGCGAGGGGCTGGCCGAGCGGCTGCGGGAGGACGGCCTGCAGGTGGCGCCCTACCTGGTCGGCCGCAAGGCGGCGGCCTTCTACGGCTTCCGCAAGCGCGAGGTGGCCGGCGCCTGGGAGGGCTTCTCCGACTCCCCGAGCTATGCCGAGGCACGCGAGATCGCCGACACCCTCATCGAGGCGTTCAACACCCCCGCCGAGGAGGGCGGGGTGGACGAGATCCACATCGTCTACACCCGCTTCGTCTCGATGCTGACCCAGCGCCCCGAGGTCATCCGGCTGCTCCCGCTCGAGGTGGTCGAGGGCGAGGCGGACGCCACCCAGGGCAACGAGGTGTACCCGCTGTACGAGTTCGAGCCCGACCCCGCGACGGTGCTGGACGAGCTGCTGCCCCTCTACGTGGCCAGCCGCATCCAGTACTGCCTGCTGCAGTCGGCCGCCTCCGAGCTGGCCAGCCGACAGCGTGCGATGAAGTCCGCCACGGACAACGCAGAACAGCTGATCGAGCGACTGACGCGTGAGGCGAACCAGGCGCGCCAGGCCGAGATCACCCAGGAAATCAGCGAGATCGTCGGTGGTGCAGCTGCGCTGGCCGATGCTTCCGAGAGCGAGTGAGAACAATGACTGCCACCATCAACGACACCCAGTCGGGGTACGGCGACGCGAGCGGCACCGGCATCGGCCGGGTCGCGCGGGTGATCGGCCCCGTGGTCGACGTGGAGTTCCCCGCCGACCAGATGCCCGACCTGATGAACGCTCTGCTGGTCGACCTCGAGGTGATGGGGGAGAAGCGGACCCAGACCCTGGAGGTCGCCCTGCACGTGGGCGACAACATCGTGCGGACGATCTCGCTCAAGCCCACCGACGGTCTGCGCCGCGGCGCCCAGGTGCGCGACACCGGCCAGCCGATCTCGGTGCCGGTCGGCGACGTCACCAAGGGCCACGTCTGGAACGTGACCGGTGAGGTGCTCAACGCCGACCCGGCCAGCATCCAGATCGAGGAGCGGTGGCCGATCCACCGCGACGCCCCGAAGTTCGACCAGCTCGAGTCCAAGACCGAGATGCTCGAGACCGGCATCAAGGTGCTCGACCTGCTCACCCCCTACGTCCAGGGCGGCAAGATCGGCCTGTTCGGCGGCGCCGGCGTGGGCAAGACGGTGCTCATCCAGGAGATGATCTACCGGATCGCCCACAACTTCGGTGGCACCTCGGTGTTCGCCGGGGTCGGTGAGCGCACCCGTGAGGGCAACGACCTCATCAACGAGATGGAGGAGGCCGGCGTCCTCAAGGACACCGCCCTCGTCTTCGGCCAGATGGACGAGCCGCCGGGCACCCGGCTCCGGGTGGCGCTGTCGGCGCTGACCATGGCCGAGTACTTCCGCGACGTGCAGAGCCAGGACGTGCTGCTCTTCATCGACAACATCTTCCGGTTCACCCAGGCGGGCTCGGAGGTCTCCACGCTGCTCGGCCGGATGCCGTCCGCGGTGGGTTACCAGCCCAACCTGGCCGACGAGATGGGTCAGCTGCAGGAGCGGATCACCTCCACCCGCGGTCACTCCATCACCTCGATGCAGGCGATCTACGTGCCGGCCGACGACTACACCGACCCGGCCCCGGCGACCACCTTCGCCCACCTGGACGCCACCACCGAGCTGAGCCGTGAGATCGCCTCCCGCGGTCTGTACCCGGCGGTGGACCCGCTGACCTCGACCAGCCGCATCCTCGACCCGCAGTACATCGGTCAGGAGCACTACGACGTGGCCGTGCGGGTCAAGCAGATCCTGCAGCGCAACAAGGAGCTGCAGGACATCATCGCGATCCTCGGCGTCGACGAGCTGTCCGAGGAGGACAAGATCGTCGTCAACCGGGCCCGCCGGATCCAGCAGTTCCTCAGCCAGAACACCTACATGGCCGAGAAGTTCACCAACATCCCGGGCTCGACCGTCCCGCTCAAGGACACCATCGAGTCGTTCAAGATGATCTGCGACGGTGAGGTCGACCACATCGCCGAGCAGGCCTTCTTCAACGTCGGCGGTATGGACATGGTCGAGGAGAACTGGGCCCGGATGCAGAAGGAGGGCTGAGGTGGCCGAGCCCGGCAGCAGCGTGCTGCACGTCGAGGTGGTGGCCGCCGACCGCGCCGTCTGGTCCGGCGACGTCACCTCCATCACCGCGCGCACCACCGAGGGCGACATCGGCATCCTGCCCGGGCACTCCCCGGTGCTGGCGGTGCTGGTGCCCTCGGGGGTGGAGATCGTCGAGCAGGGCGGCGGACGCCAGGTGGTCGCGGTCGACGGCGGCTTCATCTCCGTGGCGCAGAACCGGGTCTCGATCCTCAGCGAGTACGCCGCGATGAGCAGCGAGGTCGACGCCGGCCGTGCCCGCTCCGAGCTCGACGAGCTGCTCGGCCGGGCCGGCGCGGGCGAGGACGACCCGGAGCTGCAGGCCGCCATCGCCCGGGCCCAGGCCCGGGTGAAGGCCGCCGAGCGGGCCAGGTGAGCGTCGGTAGTCTTCAGCTATGGAGTGGCTGCCGGTCGTCGAGATCGTCTTCGGCCTGCTGGTGCTGGCGGTCCTGCCGCTGCTCCTGATGGGGCTGCGCCGGCGCTGGCTCTCCCGCGCGGGCAGCATGTTCGAGTGCTCCATGCGGATCCAGACCACGACTCCGGGCGCCGGTTGGGCGCTCGGAGTCGCGCGTTACGAGGGTGAGAACCTGGACTGGTTCCGGGTCTTCTCCCTCTCGTTGCGACCCCGGGTGCGGATCCCGCGGGAGGGCACCGCGCTGGTGCGGCGGCGTCCACCGGAGGGCTCGGAGGCCGTGGTGCTCTACAGCGACCAGCAGGTGGTCCAGGTGTCGCGGCGCGGCCAGGAGCAGCTGGAGCTGGCGATGAACTCGGAGTCGGTGACGGGGTTCCTCTCCTGGCTGGAGGCGGCCCCGCCGCGCGACGACTACCCGACCTGACCGCCTAGCCTGTCGCCCATGGTGACGATCTCGCGGGTGTACACCCGCACCGGTGACGCTGGGCGCACCCGGCTGTCGAACCTGTCGGAGACCGACAAGACCGACCCGCGGGTGGAGGCCTACGGCGACGTCGACGAGGCCAACAGCCACCTCGGGGTGGCGCTGGCCTACGGGCTGGAGCCCGAGCTGCAGGAGGTGCTGGAGCACCTGCAGAACGAGCTGTTCGACCTCGGCGCCGACCTGTCCACGCCGCTGGTCGAGCACCCCGCGCACGAGCCGCTGCGGATCGTCGCCGACAGCGTGCAGCGGCTGGAGGGATGGTGCGACGAGTTCTCCGAGGACCTGCCGGTGCTGCGCTCCTTCGTGCTGCCGGGCGGGACGCCGGCAGCCGCCGCCCTGCACGTGGCCCGCACCGTCACCCGCCGAGCCGAGCGACGGGCCTGGGCCGCGGTCGCGGTGTACGGCACCGACCCCGCACCGGCCGACGGCTCCGCCCCGGGCGGGCTCAACCCGCTGGCTCTGACCTACCTCAACCGGCTGTCGGACCTGCTGTTCGTGCTGGCACGGCGGCTCGCCGTCCCGGACGGGGAGACGCTGTGGGTGCCCGGCAGCGGACGCGGCAGGCGACCGGAGGCCGCCGACTCGGGGACGGATGTGGCAGGGTGACGCCCGTGCCGAAGCGAACCTTCCCCCTCCTGCTCGCCGCCGGTGTCGTCGTGCTCGGGGCGTGCAGCCCGCCGGAGAGCTCCCTGGACGACGCGCCCGAACCGGAGGCGACCGCCGACGCCCCGCAGGGCCAGGAGTCCGCGCCCGTCGGCGCCCTGTGCGAGTACCTGCCCGAGGGCCAGCCGGCCCGGCCGGTCGACCCGCCGTCGAGCGAGGTCGAGACCACCGGTGAGGTGGTCGCCACCATCGAGACCAACCAGGGACCGGTCACGGTGACGATGGACCGCGGTGCCGCGCCCTGCGCGGTGCACTCCTTCGTCTCCCTCGCCACCCAGGGCTTCTACGACGACACGGTCTGCCACCGCCTCAGCGACTCGGGCGGGCTGTTCATGCTGCAGTGCGGCGACCCCACCGCGACCGGTTCCGGTGGCCCGGGCTACCGCTTCGCCGAGGAGCTGACCGGTCAGGAGACCTACGGCGCCGGCACGGTGGCGATGGCCCGGACGAGCCAGCCGGCCAGCACCGGGTCGCAGTTCTTCCTGGTCTACGAGGACTCCCAGCTCTCGCCGGACTACACCGTGCTCGGCACCATGGACGAGGCCTCGATCGGCGTGGTGGCCCGGATCGCCACCGAGGGCCAGGACGGCAGCTTCGGCCAGGTCGGCGGCGGCAAGCCGAACAACCCCTCGGAGATCTCCACCGTCACCATCGGCTGAGCGGACGCCGGTCAGGCCCAGCTGGCGGCCCAGGCGTCCAGCGCGGCCTGCACCTCGGCGTCGGTCTTGGGCTCGACCTGCGTCATCAGCGTCCAGCGCGCGCCGAACGGGTCGCGGATCGAGGCGAAGCGGACGCCGTTGACGAAGTCGGTCGGCTGCTCCCGGACGGTGGCGCCGCGCTCGGCCGCCAGCCGGGTGGTGGCGTCCACGTCGGGCACGAACACGCCCAGGCTGGAGCTGACGGTGTCGTCGTCGGGGTCGGGTGCCCGGGTGTGGTACTCCTCGGACGGGGACATCACCGTGAACCGTCCGGCACCGAGGTCGAGGTCGCAGTGGACGACCGTGCCGTCGGGGCCGTCCATCCGGACCACCGGGCGGGCGCCGAGGACGTCGGTGTAGAAGGTGATCGCCTCGGCGGCGCGGTGCAGGACCAGCAGGGGGGTCAGCGAGGAGTGACCGGCGGGGACGTGTGCGTTCATGCCGACCAGCCTGGCCGGGGACGGTGCCGTGGCGCTTGAAGATCCGCGACAGCTCGGTCGGGTGCTGCGTCCCGCCGCGCACCAGCAGGTGGCCGACACCCTGCGCGAGGACGTCGAGGGCCCGCTCGCCGACGTCCTGTCCCACCGCTGGCGCGTCCGCTGGGAGCGAGCACCCGGCCGGCCGCACACCGCGCGGGTGCTGTCGGACCCGGTGGTGCACCTGACCGCGGAAGCGGCCACCGACGAGACCGACGCGCCGGCGCCGCTGCACGGCCACCCCACCCCGACGGTGCTGCTGCACGGACTGGTGCCGGAGGTGTTCGAGGTCGAGCTCCCCGTGGCCGGTGTGGTGCACGGGCTGGCCTTCCACCCCGGCGGGCTGAGCGTGCTCACCGGCACCGCTGCCCGGGCGTGGGCGGGACGCGTGCTGCCGGCCGGCGACGTCCTCGAGGTCGCCACGACCGACGCGGACGCCGACGACCCCTGGCAGCCCCTGGTCGAGGCGGTGGCGCGGCGGCACGACCCCGCCGCGGTGGCGGCCGACGCCGGGTACCGGCTCGTGCGTCGGGCCTTCGCCCTGATCGAGGACCCCGGGGTGCGCACCGTGGAGGCGCTGGCCACCGGTCTGCACGTCTCGGCTCGCACCCTGCAGCGGGTGTTCCTGCACCACGTCGGCGCCGGACCGCTGTGGGTGCTGCGACGGCGCCGGCTCCAGCAGGCGGCCGCCGCGCTCGACCTCGGCCGCGCCCCCGACCTGGCCCTGCTCTCGGCCGATCTCGGCTACGCCGACCACGCCCACCTCAGCCGCGACTTCGCCCGGGTGGTCGGCCTCCCGCCCTCGCGCTACCGCCCCGCCGGTCCGCCGCGGGAGGGCGACGCCGGTGTCGGAGCCGCCGACTAGCCTCCCGCAGGTGGAGGTGGCAGTGAGCTGGAGCGGGTCGGCCCTCCGCTGGGCGCGCCTGGACGCCGACGGCCGGGTTGTCGACAGCGGGGCCACCGAGGTCACCGACGACGGCGGGTGGGTGGCGGTGCTGGCCGGTCTGGAGCAGCAGCGCCCGCGCTGGGTGTGGGCCGACAGCCGTCCACTCGTGCCGCACCTGCTGGCGGCCGGGCTGCGGCTGCGGCGCTGCCACGACCTGCGACTCTGCCGGGCGGTGCTCAGCCGCTCCGAGCGCTGCCGGTGGACCGACGAGACACCGTGGCACACCCCCGACACCCCGCCCGACGACGGCGCGCCGTCCCTGCTCGACCTGCCCCAGCTGGCCACCGGTCCCTCGCTGGAGGAGGTGGTGGCCGAGTACGCCCGGCAGCGGGCCGTGCTCGCCGCCGCCGACCAGCCGGGCCGGCTGCGGCTGCTGCTGGCGGCCGAGTCGGCCGGGGCACTGGTCGCCGCGGAGCTCAAGGCCGACGGGATGCCGTGGAGCCGGGAGGTGCACGACGCCGAGCTGCGCCGGCTGCTGGGCGCCCCCGGCGCCTTCGGGGCGCGCCCGGAGCGGCTGGAGACGCTGGTCGCCGAGATCCGCGAGCTCCTGCACGCGCCGCGGCTCAACCCCGACTCCCAGCCCGAGCTGCTGCAGGCGCTGCGCGCCGCCGGTCTGGGCGTGCAGAGCACCCGCCAGCACGAGCTGGAGCAGCTCGACCACCCGGTGGTGGGGCCGCTGCTGGAGTTCAAGAAGCTGGCCCGGCTGCTGACCGCCAACGGCTGGCACTGGCTCGACACCTGGGTGCACGTCGAGCCGGACGTCACCGGCGTCCCGCGCGGGCGGTTCCGTCCCGACTACGTGGTCGCCGGCGTGGTCACCGGACGGTGGGCCACCAACGGCGGTGGGGCGCTGCAGCTGCCCCGGCAGATCCGGCGTGCGGTGGTGGCCGATCCCGGGCACCGGCTGGTGGTGGCCGACGCGTCGCAGCTGGAGCCGCGGATCCTGGCGGCGATGTCGGGCGACGACGCGATGGCCCGCGCCGGCGCGGGGGCCGACCTCTACGCCGGGCTGGTCGCCGACGGCGTGGTGGCCAGCCGGGCGGAGGCGAAGGTGGCGATGCTCGGCGCCCTCTACGGCGCCACATCGGGGGAGTCCGGGCGGCTGATGCCCCGGCTGCAGCGGGTCTACCCGCGGGCCGTGGCCCTGGTCGAGCAGGCCGCCCGGACCGGCGAGGCCGGTGGCCGCGTCACCACCTGGCTGGGACGCTCCTCACCGCCGCCGTCGGAGGCCGACTGGACCGCCGTCGGGGGAGAGGTGGGTCCGGCCGACCTGGACGTGGCCGACCGCGCCGACGCCCGCCGGCGGGCCCGCGACTGGGGCCGCTTCACCCGCAACTTCGTCGTCCAGGGCACGGCGGCGGAGTGGGCGCTGTGCTGGCTGGCGGGCCTGCGCACCCGGCTGTGGTCGCTGGGTGGCGACGGGCCTCCGGCGCGGCTGGCCTACTTCCTGCACGACGAGGTGGTGGTGCACGCGCCGGAGCCGCTGACCGAGGCCGTGGTGGCGGCCGTGCACGACGCCGCCGCCGAGGCCACCGGACTGCTCTTCGGCGCCACCGCGGTGGAGTTCCCGCTGCAGGTCGCGGTGGTGGAGCACTACGGCCAGGCGAAGTGAAGGCGGGGGCTCAGTCGAGGAAACGACGCAGCACGGAGAGGAACACCTCGGGCTGCTCGGAGTGCACCCAGTGCCCGGCGCCCTTGACCGTCACCTGGCGGGCGAGGGGGAACCAGCGGCGGACGGCGTCCTCGTGCTCGGCGGTGACGTAGTCGGAGTGCTCCCCGCGCACCCACAGCGTCGGGCCCTCGTAGCGGACACCGGCCAGGGCGTCGGCCGGCCAGCCGCTGACGACGTCGAGCTGGTCGCCGAGCACGTCGAGGTTCATCTGCCAGCGCCAGCCGTCGCCGTCCCGCCGGAGGTTCTGCAGCAGGAAGCCCCGCACCACCGGGTCCGGCACCGACTCCGTCAGCCGCTCGTCGGCCTCCGCGCGCGAGCCCAGGGTGGGCAGGTCGATGGCCCGCATCCCGGCGACGTAGCCGGCGAACGGGCCGCTGCGCCCGTAGTCGACCGGGGCGATGTCGACCACGCAGAGCCGGGCCACCCGCTCGGGGTGGCGCAGCGCCAGCGCCATCGCGACCTTGCCGCCCATCGAGTGCCCGACCAGCGTCACCGGGTCGTCGGACTCCAGCAGGGCGGCGACGGCGTCGGCCATCTCGAGGTGGTCGACCCGCTCGCTCCAGGCCGAGCGGCCGTGGTTGGGCAGGTCGACCAGCAGCACCCGGTGCTCGTCGGCCAGGTCCTTGCCGACCTGGGTCCAGTTGCGGCCCTGGCCGAACAGGCCGTGGCAGAAGACCACCCGGCTGCCGCGCTCGCCGGGGGTGCCCCCGCCCAAGGAAGTGGTGAACAGGTCGGCCATGGGTCCTCTCCTCAGCGTCGTCGCCAGCAGGCGGTGTGCCAGTGGCGCCGGGCCCCCACGCCCAGCTCGGTGCCGAAGCGGCCCGCGGTCGGCCAGGCCACCACGTGCCCGGTGCCGGCCGGGACCGGGCGCTGGCAGCCCGGGCAGACGTAGCTCTTGTCGGAGGTGCCGCCCGGCACGGTGCGCACCACCCAGCTGCCGTCGCCGGTCTCCACCCGCTCCGAGCCGAGCGCGGAGGTCAGCGGGCGGTGCGGGCGCGCGTGCTTGCTGGCCCGACGGCCGCGACCCACTCAGACCACCTCCCGCACGCGCCCCAACGTACCGTCGGCGCCGCACGGGCCGGCGCGGCGTCCGCCGGCTTGGGCGCGGTCGGGTGCCGGGGCTAGATTCGGCGCCCGTGAGCCCCAGCGAGCACCCAGCACCCGCGACGGCCGGGCACCCGGCCCACGGCGTCGCCGAGCCCGGACGCGAGGCCCGGCGGTGAGGCTGCTGGTGGCCCGCTGCCAGGTCGACTACGCGGGACGGCTGACCGCCCACCTGCCGATGGCGACCCGGCTGATCATGGTCAAGCGGGACTCCTCGGTGAGCATCCACGCCGACGACCGGGCCTACAAGCCGCTGAACTGGATGAGCCCGCCGTGCACCATCGAGGTGCGTGAGCCCGAGGCCGACGAGCAGGCCGTCGCGGACGCCCTCGACCCGCGGCTGACCCAGGTGTGGGAGGTCACCGGCAAGGACGGTGACACCCTGCAGATCTCGATCGCTGAGGTGCTGCACGACTCCGAGCACGACCTCGGCGTCGACCCGGGGCTGCAGAAGGACGGCGTGGAGGCGCACCTGCAGCAGCTGCTGGCCGAGAACCCCGAGACCTTCGGCGCCGGGGTGGAGCTGGTGCGCCGGGAGTACATGACCGCGATCGGCCCGGTGGACCTGCTGTGCCGCACCGCCGACGGCCACCACATCGCGGTGGAGGTCAAGCGGCGCGGCGAGATCGACGGCGTGGAACAGCTGACCCGCTATCTGGAGCTGATGCGGCGCGACCCGTTGCTGGGCGACGTCCAGGGTGTCTTCGCCGCACAGCAGATCAAGCCCCAGGCCCGCGTGCTGGCCGCCGACCGCGGGATCGTCTGCGTCACCGTCGACTACGACGCCCTGCGCGGACTGGACCGGGCGGAGGAGCGCCTCTTCTGACCTCCGCGCCCGCCGGACCGCTCAGCTGCGGTCGAGCCGGGGGATCAGCACCTCGCGGTAGAGGATCAGCAGGGCGGCGGCGGTGGGCACCGCGATCAACGCGCCGACGATGCCCAGCAGGGTGCCGAAGGCCAGGGCCGCGATCACGGTGACCGGGCCAGGCACCTTCACCGAGGTGGCCATCACCCGGGGGTAGAGCACGTAGGCCTCGAACTGCTGGTAGATGAGGTAGTAGACCAGTCCGGCGATGCCCAGCGGCACCGAGCTGGTCAGGCAGACCAGGGTGACGAGCACCAGGCTCATGGTCGAGCCGACCAGCGGGATGAAGCTGAGGATCGAGACCACCGCGGCGACCGCCAGCGCGTACTCCCCGAGCCCGATCACGGTGAGGAAGATGAAGCTCAGCACGCCGGCGGTGACGACCACGACGAACATGCCGGTCAGGTAGGAGCCGACCCGGTTGAAGATCTGGTCGGCCAGGTAGCGCACGCGGGCCCGTTGGCTGGCGGGGGAGAACTGGTAGACGACCTGCTTGATCGAGGGCATCGAGCTCATGAAGTACAGCGTCAGCACCAGCGTCACCAGCGTGGCGACCAGCGCGTTGGCGATGAACTGGCCGGCGCCGAGCAGACCACCGAAGAGGGTCTGGATGAGGTCGCCGGAGGAGAGGAAGTCGCTGACCCGGGTGATCACCTGGTACTGCGCGTCCAGCTCGGCCACCACCGGGTTCGTCCGCAGCTGGGCCAGCCAGCGCGGGGCGTTGCGCAGCAGCTCGTCGAGCTGGGAGGTGAAGACGGGCGCCACCGCGAGCACCACCAGCGACATCGCGGCCGCCAGCAGCAGGAAGACCAGCAGCACCGCCACCACCCGCGGCACCCGCCGGCGGGTGATGAGCTCGACCAGGGGGTTGAGCCCGACGGAGAGGAACAACGCCACCAGCACCATCAGCAGGATCGAGGAGACCTGCAGCGCCGCCTCGACCAGCACGTAGGCGGTCAGCACGCCCAGGCAGCCGAAGAAGCCGACCCGGTAGGGGGTGGCGACGAGCACCCGGATCCCGTCCGGGCGCGCGGGGTCCAGCGCGTCGCGAGGGCCCGGGGTCACCTTCGGCCGCGGCTCGGGCGGGCGTTCGCTCATCCGGGACCGGTTCAGCGACCCGGACGGGTGCCGGCCGGCCGACCGGTGCCGGAGGAGCGCTCGGAGGAGCCGTTGCCGGGCGTCCGGCCGGGGCCACCGCCACGGTGCTGACGACCGCCCGGACGTCCGGCGCCCGGGCGCGCCTGCGGACCGTGCCGGTCCCCGCCCTGGCCGGTGCCGATGTCCTCGGCGTCGTCTGCCGACGCGTCGTGGCCGTCGACCGGCTCCAGGTCCACGGTGGTCACGTCCGGGGCGTCCCCGGTCGGCTGCGGCTGGTCGGTCCCGTCGGACGGCCCGGCGGCGGCCCCGTCCGCGACGACCGGTGCGTCCACCAGGGTCTCCGGGTCGGGGCCGGTGCCGTCGGCTGCGGGCCCGTCCAGCTGGGCGGTCGCGACCGGCGGCAGCTGGGTGGTCGGCTCGTCGGCCCCGGCCGGCGCCGCCGTCGCGGCGTCGTCCAGGTCGAGGTCGGGTCCGCTGAACTGCCCGGCCGTCGCCGTCACCATCGCCGACAGGTTCGACAGCTGGTCGACGATGGCCTGGCGACGCTGCTGCAGCGAGGTGATCTCGCGTCGCAGCGCCTCGATGGCCTGGTTGTGCCGCTCGGTGTTGCGCTCCATGCTGATCCGGGCCTGCTGGCGGGCCACGGTGATCTGCTGCTCGGTCTCGCGCAGCATCCGGGCCCGCGTCTCGTCGGCCTCGGTCACGGCGGCGCTGCGGATCCGGGCCGCCTCGGCGACCATCTCCGCCAGCTCGCGGTTGGCCTGCTCGGTGGCGGCCGCCCGCTCCGCCATGCTGGCCTGCAGCGCGGCCTGGGCCTCCTCGTGCTCGGCCTGCAGCGTGGTCAGCAGCTGCGAACGGGTCTGCTCGGCCTCCAGGCGCCACTGCACGGCCTGGGTGAGCGCCTCCTGCCGGGTGACGTCGGCGTCGCGCAGCGCGGCCTCCCGGGTGCGCTCGGCCAGCGTGGCGGCCTCCTGCTCGAGCATCGCCGCCTGCTGGTGGGCCCGCTCGAGCAGCTGGGCGGCCTCCGTGCCGGCCCGGGCGACCACGTCACCGGTCTCGCGCTCGAGCCGGGCGCGCAAGGTGTCCGCGTGCGCCTGGGTGGTGAGCCGGACGTCCTCGGCGTCCCGCTCGGCCTGCTCGAGCAGCTCACGGGCCTGGCGCCGGGCCTCGGTCAGGATGTTCTCGGCCTCGACGGCCGCCGCCTCCTTGCGCTGGCGTCCCTCCTCCTCCGCCATCTGCAGGATGCCCTGGGCGCGGTGGCCGATGTCCTGCTGCGGCTCGGCCAGCGGGACCGTCTGCTCCTCCTGCTGGGCCTCGGCCAGCTGAGCCTCCAGGCGCAGGATGCGCTGCTGCTGCGCCTGCACCCGGCGCTCGGTCTCGACGAGGAACTGGTCGACCTCGCCCTTGTCGTAGCCCCCGAAGCGGACCTGGCGGAAGCGGGTGGCGTCGGACTGGTCGAAGAACATCTCGAGGCCCTGGCCGGGCTGCTCGACGGTCATGTGGGGGCTCCTCCGGGCTCGGCTGCGGGGCCCAGAGTAGTGCGCGCGACCGACGTCCGCGGGTCGTCGGCGCGGGGCGTCCCACGAAACGTCGGCCGCCGGGACGGCCGGGTCAGGAGGGACCCGACCCGGTTGGTGGCCCCGGCGGCTGGACGATCTCCAGCAGCACCCCGCCGGTGCTGCGCGGGTGCACGAAGTTGACCAGCGAGCCGCCGGTGCCGCGCACCGCGCGGTCGTGCACCAGCCTCAGCCCGCGGGCCCGCAGCACCGTGCTGACCTGCTCGATGTCGCGCACCCGGTAGGCGACCTGCTGCACGCCGGGGCCGGAGCGGGCCAGGAAGCGTCCGACCGGGGAGTCGCCGGTGAGCGGGGCGAGCAGCTGCACGCGCGGCCGGTCCGGACCGCCCTCGCCGGCCACCAGCATCGCCTCGGCCACCCCCTGCTCCGCGTTCACCTCGCGGTGCTCCAGGCGCCACCCGAGCACCTCGGTGTGCAGCCGGATCGCCTCGTCGAGGTCGGTGACCGCGTAGCCGACGTGGTCGATGCCCTCGAACAGCCCGGTCGCCTCCGCCGGAGGCGGGACGTCGGGGGCCGGGGGCTGGTCGGGCTGCACGGGGGCACCGTCTCACACCGCCGGCCGCACCCGGCGCGCACCCGTGCCGCCGCCGGGGTGCGGTGCCGGCCGTCGTGGTTAGGCTGGGTCGGGTCACCACGGCGGTGGCCGGGTGGGCGACCGGGTGCGAGGAGGCATGGACATGGGGTCGGTGATCGTCGGCGGTGCGCGCACCCCGTTCGGCAAGCTGCTGGGGGCGCTCGGCGAGGTGCCCGCCACCGAGCTCGGCGCGGTGGCGATCCGCGGCGCGCTGGAGCGTGCCGGGCTCGACCCGGCGGCGGTCGACTACGTGATCATGGGCCAGGTGCTGCAGGCGGGCAGCGGGCAGATCCCGGCCCGCCAGGCCGCGGTGCGGGCCGGCGTCCCGATGGCTGTGCCGGCGCTGACGGTGAACAAGGTCTGCCTGTCCGGACTCAACGCGGTGGCGCTGGCCGACCAGCTGATCCGTGCCGGTGAGGTCGACGTGGTGGTCGCCGGCGGCATGGAGTCGATGAGCCGGGCCCCGCACCTGCTGCCGGGCTCGCGCACCGGCACCCGCTACGGGCCGGTGACGATGGTCGACCACATGGCCGCCGACGGGTTGCACGACGTCTTCACCGACCAGGCGATGGGTGCGCTGACCGAGTCCTGCAACACCGGCGCCCTGCACGTCAGCCGGGAGGACCAGGACGCCTTCAGCGCGCGCTCGCACCGCCTCGCCGCCCGTGCGACCCAGGACGGGGTCTTCGCCTCGGAGGTCGTGCCGGTGCCGGTGCCGCAACGTCGGGGCGAGGACGTCCTGGTCGAGCGGGACGAGGGGGTGCGGGCCGACGCCGATCCCGCCGCGCTGGCCCGGTTGCGTCCGGCCTTCCACCCCGACGGCACCATCACCGCCGGGTCCTCCAGCCCGATCTCCGACGGTGCCGCCGCCGTGCTGGTGATGAGCGAGCAGGCGGCCGAGCGGCACGGGTTGCGGCCGTGGGCCGAGGTCGTCGCCCACGGGCAGGTGGCCGGCCCCGACTCGAGCCTGCAGCTGCAGCCGGCCGAGGCCGTCCGCGCGGTCTGCCGGCGGGCCGGGATCGAGCCGGGCGACATCGACCTGTTCGAGATCAACGAGGCCTTCGCCGCGGTCGGGCTGGCCAGCGCGCGGGCGCTGGGACTGGGTGAGGAGCAGATCGAGCACCGGCTGAACGTGCACGGCGGCGCCATCGCGCTGGGCCACCCGATCGGCGCGTCCGGGGCACGGCTGGTGCTGCACCTGGCGCTGGAGCTGCGCCGGCGCGGCGCCGGCCAGGCGGTGGCGGCGCTGTGCGGCGGCGGTGGCCAGGGCGACGCGCTGCTGCTGCGGGCCCGGTGAGCGGCGCCCCCGCCCGGCTGGAGGAGCTGGTCGCCGCGGCCCGGGCCGGTCGCCCGCGCGCGGTCGGCCGGCTGGTCAGCCTGGTGGAGAACGGCTCACCCCACCTGCCCGAGCTGATGCGGCTGCTGGCGCCGACCGCCGGCCGGGCCCACGTGGTCGGCCTGACCGGGTCGCCCGGGGTCGGCAAGTCCACCACCACGACCGCCCTGGTGGCCGCGCTGCGGGCCCGCGGCCAGGTGGTCGGGGTGCTGGCGGTCGACCCGTCCTCGCCGTTCACCGGTGGGGCACTGCTGGGGGACCGGGTGCGGATGCAGGACCACGCCACCGACCCGGGGGTGTTCATCCGCTCGATGGCCACCCGGGGCCACCTCGGCGGGCTGGCCGCCGCCGCCCCCGCCGCGCTGCGGGTGCTCGACGCCGCCGGCTGCGACGTGGTGCTGGTGGAGACCGTGGGCGTGGGGCAGTCGGAGGTGGACGTGGCGGCCTGCGTCGACACCACCTGCGTGCTGATGGCCCCGGGCACCGGGGATGCGGTGCAGGTGGCCAAGGCGGGCGTGCTGGAGATCGCCGACGTCTTCGTCGTCAACAAGGCCGACCGCGACGGCGCGCAGGCCCTGGTCCGCGACCTGCGGTCGATGCTGGCCCTCGGGCTCGGCCCGGGGCCGGAGGTGTGGCACCCGCCGGTGGTGCGCACGGTGGCCGCGGCGGGGGAGGGCACCGCGGAGCTGCTCGACGCGCTGGACGCGCACCGGGACCACCAGCAGCGCGACGGCGGGTGGGCCGACCGCCGACGACGCCGGGCCCACGACGAGATCCGGGCGCTGGCGCTGGCGGGCCTGCAGCGGCGGCTGCTGGCCGGTACCGGCGACCTGCTCGAGCAGCTGGCCGAGCGGGTCCGCGACGGGGAGCTGGACGCCCACACCGCCGCCGACCGGCTGCTCTCGGCAGCCGGGAGGGCCTCCGGCGGCACGCCCGGGGGGCCGGGGTCCACGGCCGGGCCGCCCGGCTGAGGTAGAAAGGGGCGACGTCCGTCCTCCTACTTCCCCGAGGTCATGATGAGCTGGGTCAAGAAGATCGTGCTGGTGCTCGTGGTGGCGTTCGCGCTCTTCTACCTGTTCACCCGCCCCGAGGACGCCGCCTCGGCCGTCCGGTCCTTCTTCGGCGCCTTCGGCTCCATCGCCACCTTCTTCGAGCAGCTGTCGGCCTGACCGGACGCCCGATGTCCGTCCTCAGCGACTTCCTCGACCCCCACGTCGGGCGGCACCTGATCGTCGACGAGGGCGAGGTGGTGGTCGACGAGGTGCACAAGCACCCGCTCGCCTACGGCGGCTGGGTCGCCGGGCTGGTGCTGTGCATCGGTCTGGTCGCCGCCGCGCCGCTGGCAGGGTCCGGCTGGTGGCTGCTGCTCGCCGTGGGGCTGCTGGCCGCGCTGGTCTGCCTGTACCGCATCCAGCTGGCCCACATGGACCGCTTCGTCATCACCAACATGCGGGTGTTCCGGGTCTCGGGGATCTTCTCCCAGCGCCTGGCGACGATGCCGATCCAGCGGATCCTCGACATCGCGGTGCACAAGCCGCTGGTCGGCCGGGTGTTCGGCTACGGCCACTTCGTCTTCGAGTCCGCCGCCCAGGACCAGGGCCTGCGTGACATCCGCTGGGTGGGGCGTCCCGACGAGCGTGACCTCACCATCCAACGGGTGATCCAGCGTTCGGGCGTGCGACGGGCCATGGCAGTGTCGGGCGACGACGTCCCGGTCGGACCACCCGAGCCGGCACCCCGTCGGGCCCATGCACCGGCACCGGTGCCCGCGCCCCGGCCGGTCGGGGACCACCGCGGGGCGAGCACCCGCGACGAGCGAGGGGGAGGGTGATGGCCGAGCGGAACCCGCTGCCGTTCGACCCGATCGAGCGGGCGGCCCGGCAGTGGTCGCAGCACCACCCGGAGACGGCGCGGATGCGCGCGGTGACCTCGCTGATGCGGGTGCACCAGCTGGTGCTGAGCGACCTCGACGAGCGGCTGCGTCCGCTCGGGCTGACCTTCGCCCGCTACGAGGTGCTGGTGCTGCTCTCCTTCAGCCGGCACGGCTCGCTGTCGCTGGGCAAGATCGGCGAACGGCTGCAGGTGCACGCCACCTCGGTGACCTCCCTGGTTCAGCGGCTGGCCGCCGCCGGGCTGATCGAGCGCCGGCCGCACCCCCACGACGGCCGGGCGGTGCTCGCCGCGCTCACCGACCAGGGCCGGCAGACGATGGAGCAGGCGACCCGGGTGATCACCGACTCCGGGTTCGCGCTGACCTCGCTCTCGGAGGAGGAGTGCGACCAGCTCTCTGCGCTGCTGCGGCGTCCGCGCGCGGCCGCGGGCGACTTCTGATGGCCGACGCGGGTCCCCGCCGGGTGCTGGCGGTGGCCGACAGCGACTCCTACCTCAAGTGGGCGGTCACGCTGGTGGCCGGTCTGGGCGAGGGCTGGGAGGTGCAGGTGCTGGTGCTGCGCACCCCGATCACGCCGTCGCCGGAGCAGGTGCGGGCGGCGGCCGGGGCCGACCTGCCGGTGGTCCGCTCGCGCGAGCTGCTGGCGCGGGTGCGCGCCACCCGTCCCGACGCCGTCCTGCTGGCCTGCACCGGACCGGTGATCAGCGCCCTGCTCGAGTACCCCGAGCTCCGCGGCCCGGACCGACCGGTGCTGGTGACCGGGCTGCCCGGGATCAGCTGGCCGGTGAGGTGGAAGGGCATCCGCTTCCGCAGCGGCACCGACCTGTTCGTGCTGCACAGCGAGCGCGAGCGGCGGGGTTACGCGGCCGAGGCGGCCTACCGCGGCTACCAGATGGACTTCGTGCTGGCCACCCTGCCGTTCCTGCAGGAGCGGGCCCACCACGCCGAGGGACGCGACATCGTCTTCGCCGCCCAGGCCAAGGTGCCGCGCGAGGTCGGGGAGCGCGAGGCGGTGCTGCGCGCGCTGGCGGCGGTGGAGCCGCCGCTGCGTCCGGTGGTCAAGGTACGGGCGCTGGCCCACGAGCTGCAGACCCACCACGAGGAGCTGCCCTACGCGACGCTGTGGGACGAGCTGTCGGCGCGCGAGGGGCTGCCGCACGACCGGATCACCTTCCGCGCGGGCTCGATGGCCGAGGCCCTGCAGGACGCCGCCGGCTTCGTCACCGTCTCCTCCACGGCGGCCCTGGAGGCGATCCACGCCGGGGTGCCGACCATCGTGCTGGACGACTTCGGCGTCTCGGCGGAGATGATCAACGAGGTGTTCCGCGGGTCCGGGCTGCTGCACGGTCTGGACGACCTGCGGGCCGGCCGGTTCAGCCCGCCCGACGAGCGCTGGCTGGCCGAGAACTACTTCCACCCCCCCGAGGCCAACACCTGGGTGCCGAGGCTGACCGAGCTGGTCGACCGGCGGCGGGCCCGTCCGCTGGGACCCGCCCAGGTCACCGGTCTGCGTCGGCTCCGGGGCCGGGTGTGGCGCCAGGGGCGTCTGCTGCTGCCGGGGTGGGCGTGGGACGCCGCGAACCGGCTGCGCCGCCTGCGACCTCGACGATCAGCTCCTCCGACCCAGGACGGGACGCCAGCACCCGCTCGCACAGCTCCCGGACCGCCCCCGCACCCCCCGGCCGGGTGAGGACCACCCGGGCGGCGCGCAGCACCAGCGGGTGGGCCTCCGGCACCGCGACCGGCCAGCCGACCACCGACAGCGGCCCGAGGTCGTTGACGTCGTTGCCGACGTAGGCGACCCGCTGCGGGTCCAGCCCGCGCTCCTCGATCCAGCTGCGGATGGCGGTGGCCTTGTCGTCCACGCCCTGCAGGACGTCCACCGACATCTTCCTCGCGCGGGCGCTGACCACGGGGTTGCGCTCCCTCGACAGGATGAGGAAGGGCACCCCGGCGCGGCGCAGGAAGGAGACCCCGAGCCCGTCGGCCCGGCTGACCCGCACCGTCTCCCGGCCGTCCTGGTCGACGTAGGCGGTGTCGGGGGTGTGGATGCCGTCGAAGTCGGTGATCACCGCGTCCACATCGATCGGGTCCGGGGCCGCCGGGTCGTCGTGGAGGCCCCGGTCGAACACCCGGGCGAAGGCGTCGGCCAGCGCCAGCTCCTCGACGGTGTCGATCTCCAGCGACGTGAGCTCGGAGACCGGCACCACGCTGGTGCGGCCGAAGAAGCGGTGCTTCGCCCGGCGGAAGCCGTCGGTGCGCATCACGTAGAAGGCGCCGGTCTCGCGGAAGTCCGGACGACGGTCCTGCCGGCGCGGGCGGTGGCTGGCGTCGTGGTTCTGCCCGACCACCTGCCCGGTGCCGGGCGGCAGGCTCTCATCGGCGTCGCGCCAGAGGAACTCGTAGGTCTCGACACCGGAGAAGGCGCTGTCGGCGGCGTCGTCACGCACCATGGCCACCCCGGTGTCGAGGTCCTCGGCGCGGATGAACGGGCTGGTGCACTGGACGAACACCAGGATCTCGGGGTCGATCCCGCGTTCGGCCACCTCGTCCAGGGCGTGCAGCAGCGCCGACTCCGAGCTCGCGGTGCTGCCGGCGAGGTCGGCGGGGCGGTGGATGATCTCGGCACCGGCCTCCTGTGCGGCGGCCGCGATCCGGGCGTCGTCGGTGCTGACGAAGACGTGGTCGATCCCGCTCGCGGCCCGGCAGGACAGGACCGCCCGCGCCACCAGCGGGATGCCCCCGATCGGGCGGAGGTTCTTGCCGGGCACTCCCTGGGAGCCGCCCCTGGCCGGGATGATGGCGATGCAGGTCACGGGGCCACACCCTAGTGGTGCGGCTCGGGGCGGACGCCGGTCGCGTCGCGCCGCGGGCCCGGCGGCGGGTAGTAGGGCGTCCTAGGATGGTGGTGGCACCGGTTCCCGGAGCCGAGGACGAGGAGGTCGCCGATGACGTCGAGCCCCGGACGCGCACGCTGGCGCCGCGCCTACGACGAGGCCGTGGCCACCGGACGGGTGCGCGACCCCGACCGCACCACCCTCTCCGGGCTGGAGCTCGAGCCGGTCTACGGCCCGCCCGACGAGACCGCCGACCCGCGCAGCGAGCGGATCGGCTGGCCGGGGCAGTTCCCGTTCACCCGCGGGCTGCACGCCACCGGCTACCGCGGCCGGCCCTGGACGATCCGCCAGTTCGCCGGCTTCGGCGACGCCCGGCAGACCAACGAGCGCTACCGGATGATCCTCGAGGCCGGCGGCGGCGGGCTGAGCGTCGCCTTCGACATGCCGACGCTGATGGGCCGCGACTCCGACGACCCACGCAGCCTGGGCGAGGTCGGCCACTGCGGGGTGGCGGTCGACTCCTGCGCCGACATGGAGGTGCTCTTCGACGGGATCGACCTCGGCGCGGTGACCACCTCGATGACGATCTCGGGCCCGGCACTGCCGATCTGGTGCATGTACGTGGTGGCGGCCGAGCGCCAGGGGGTGGACGTCAGCACCCTCAACGGCACCTGCCAGACCGACATCTACAAGGAGTACCTCGCGCAGAAGGAGTGGATCTTCGCCCCCGAGCCGCACCTGCGGCTGATCGGCGACCTGATGGAGTTCACCTCCGCGCGGATGCCGGCCTACAAGCCGCTCAGCGTGTCGGGCTACCACATCCGCGAGGCCGGGGCGACGGCCGCGCAGGAGCTCGCGTTCACCCTGGCCGACGGGTTCGGCTACGTCGAGCTCGGGCTGTCCCGCGGGCTGGACGTCGACCGCTTCGCCCCGGGCCTGAGCTTCTTCTTCGACGCCCACATCGACTTCTTCGAGGAGATCGCCAAGTTCCGCGCGGCCCGGAGGATCTGGGCCCGCTGGATGCGCGACCGCTTCGGCGCCACCACCGAGCGCGCCCAGTGGCTGCGCTTCCACACCCAGACCGCGGGGGTCTCGCTGACCGCCCAGCAGCCGTACAACAACGTGGTGCGGACGGCGGTCGAGGCGATGGCCGCGGTGCTCGGCGGCACCAGCTCGCTGCACACCAACGCGCTGGACGAGACGCTGGCGCTGCCCACCGCACAGTCGGCGGAGATCGCGCTGCGCACCCAGCAGGTGCTGGCCGAGGAGACTGGCCTGGTCAGCGTCGCCGACCCGCTCGGCGGCTCCTGGTACGTGGAGGAGCTCACCGACCGGCTGGAGCAGGAGGCCGAGGCGGTGTTCGCCGAGATCGAGCGCCGGGGCGAGCGGGCGGGCGGGCACCCGATCGGCCCGGTCACCGCCGGGCTGCTCAGCGGCATCGAGGACGGCTGGTTCACCGCCGAGATCGCCGAGTCGGCGTTCCGCCAGCAGCTGGCGCTGGAGAAGGGGGAGCGGCGGGTGGTCGGGGTGAATGCCCACACCGCGACGGTCAGCCCGGAGCTGGAGATCCTGCGGGTGGGTCCGGAGGTGGAGCGCGAGCAGTGCCGCCGGCTGGCCGCGCGCCGGGCCGCCCGCGACGACCGGGCCGTCCGGGACGCGATCGCGGCGATGGTGGAGGTGGCCGGCCGCGAGCCGGGGACGGCGGGGTCGTCGCTGGTCGAGCCGATGCTGGCTGCGGTCCGGGTCGAGGCGACCCTGGGCGAGATCTGCGGCGCGCTGCGGGAGGTCTGGGGCGGCTACACCGAGCCCGCCCGCTTCTGAGCCCCACGGCGTCCCGGTCCCGCGCGGGGCCCGGCCGTTGCACCCGGTCCCGGTCTACGCTGCGGCCATGGCGAGCGGGCGGGACGGCGACCGCGGGGACGACGGCGGCGCCGGAGCGCTGGAGCGACCGTCGGGGCATGTGCTGCTGATCGGCGTCACCACGACGACCGTGCGGCTGGCCGAGGAGCTGCGCAAGGCCGGGCAGCAGGTCGTGGTGCTCGCCGCCGGGCCGGACGGCGAGCACGACGACGACCTGGTGCGGCTGGGTGCGCGGGTCAGTCGCTGCCGGCGGCTGGACGAGACCGACCTGCGCGACGCCGGGGTGGTCGGCGCACGGTGCGCGGTGGTGCTCGGGTCCGACGACGTCCGGGCGGTGCAGCTGGCCCTGCTGGTGGAGGAGGTCGCCCCGGGCGTCCGGCTGGTGCTGGAGATGTCCAAGCCCGAGCTCGGACGCCGGCTGGAGCCGCTGCTCGGCGAGTGCGTCATCCTCTCCTCCGCCGAGCTGGCCGCCCCGTCGATCGTGGCTGCCGCGCTGGAGAGCTCGGAGGTGCAGACCTTCGAGCTGGCCGGACGCTCAGTGGTGGCCGGGTCGCGCAGCCGGGTCGGTGGGGAGCAGCTGGCGGTTCTCGGGAGCACCGCGGCGGTGGGGGACGCCGCGCTGCTGCCGGCCGAGGGCGACCTGGTGCTCGGCACCGCGGTGGTCCCCGGGTCGGCGACCCGGGTGCGGACGTCCGGGCTGGTCGGGGCGCTGGGTCGCGCGGTGGACCGGAAGGTGCGGGTGGTGCTGATCGGGTTGGTGCTGCTCATCCTCGCCTCGGTGGTGTGGTTCCGGGCGAACGGCGTCGGCTGGTGGCAGGCGGTCTACCTGGCGCTGACCCAGTCCACCCAGACCGGGGTCGACGTCGAGCTGGAGGCGATGCCGCTGGTCCCGCGGTTCGGGGCGGTGGTGATCCAGCTGTTCGGGCTGACCCTGTCGGCCGGCGTCACCGCGGTGCTGGTCGACCTGCTGGTGACCAGCCGGCTGGCCGCCCTCACCGGTGGTGTCCGCGGCCGCCCGCGCCACCACGTCGTGGTCTGCGGGCTGGGCCGGATCGGGACGTCGGTGCTGCAGCGGCTGCACGACCGCAACGTGGCGGTGGTCGGGGTGGAGCGCGACGAGGAGGGCGCGGGGGTGCGCCGTGCCCGTCAGCTGCGGGTGCCGGTGGTGGTGGCCGAGGGCACCGACGCCGCCGCCCTGGAGACGGCCGGCCTGGCCCGGGCCGACGTGGTGCTGGCGCTGACCGACAACGACGCGGCCAACCTCGAGATCGCGATGGTGGCCAAGGAGGCCAACCCCCGGGTGCGGGTGGTCACCCGCCTCTTCGACCACGCCCTCGCCGCCCGGGTCGAGCGGGTGCTCGACCTCGGCCCGACCCGCAGCGTCTCGGTGCTGGCGGCCCCGTCGTTCGCGGCCGCCGCCCTGGGCCGGCACTCCGAGACGATCTTCCCGGTCGGCCGGCGGGTGCTGATCTTCACCGAGCTGACCGTCGGCACCCAGGTGCAGCTGCCCGCCGGCACGTCGGCGGCCACCCTCTCCCGTCCCGGCGCGGTGCAGCTGCTGGCGGTGCAGCAGCGCGGTGGCGCCTGGAGCTGGGACGTCGGCGGCGAGGAGCTGCACCCGGGTGACCGGCTGGCGCTGGTGGCGACCCGCACCGGGCTCGCCGGGCTGCTCTCGGCCCGTCCCGCGGACGGACCCGAGGCGGTGCAGGCCGGCGCGGCGGGCGAGGGGGAGGACGCGCGGTGAGCCAGGAGGAGATGACCGACCACCCGGCCCGCTGGGGACGGGCCGAGCTGCAGCGGGTCGGCGCGCCGTGGCGGCCCGGCGCCACGCTGGGCGGGCTGCCGGACGCGCCGGGCTGGCACCGGCTGGAGCACACCCGCACCTTCCCCGCGGCCCGGTTCGAGCCCGCCCGGGACGCGCTGCACTCCTGGCAGGTGCACCGGCGGGCCGGGCTCGCCGTGCGGCCCAACCACCCACGCGTCGGCGTCGGGGTGTTCGCGGTGCTGTGGCTCGGTCCGGTGCCCGCTCCGGTGCAGGTGGTCGCCACCGTGGACGAGCCCGACCGCTCCGGGTTCGCCTACGTCGCGGTGCACGACCACCCCGAGCAGGGCGAGGAGGCGTTCCTGCTCGAACGCTCGGGTGACGTCGTGCACGCAGTCGTCCGCGCGGTGTCGCGCCCGGCGACCCGGTGGCTGAGCGCGGCCGGGCCGGTGGGCGTGCTCGCCCAGCACGTCGCCGCGCGGCGCTACCTGGCGGCGATGGCCCGGTCGGGGCGGGGCTAGCCGCCGAGCACCGCGTCGACGACCGCCTTCGCCTCCTGCTGCACCCGGGCCAGGTGGTCGGCGTCCTTCAGCGACTCGGCGTAGATCTTGTAGACGTCCTCGGTGCCCGACGGCCGGGCGGCGAACCAGGCCGAGGCGGTCTGCACCTTGAGCCCGCCGATCGCCGCGCCGTTGCCGGGGGCCTCGGTGAGCACCGCGGTGATCGGCTCGCCGGCCAGGGTGTCGGCGGTGACGTCGGAGGCCGACAGCTTCGCCAGCCTGGCCTTCTGCTCGCGGGTGGCGGGGGCGTCGGTGCGGGCGTAGCTGGACGCCCCGTGCCGCGCCTCGAGCTCGGCGTAGAGCTGGCTGGGGGAGCGGCCGGTGACGGCGGTGATCTCGCTGGCCAGCAGGGTGAGCAGGATGCCGTCCTTGTCGGTGGTCCAGGTGCTGCCGTCGCGGGCCAGGAAGGACGCCCCGGCCGACTCCTCGCCGCCGAAGCCGAGCTCGCCGGTCTGCAGCCCGGGGACGAACCACTTGAACCCGACCGGCACCTCCACCAGCGGCCGGCCGAGCTCGGCGGCCACCTTGTCGATGAGCGAGGACGACACCAGCGTCTTGCCGACCCCGGCCCGCGGGGGCCAGCCGTCCCGGGCGCCGAACAGGTAGGAGATCGCCACCGCCAGGTAGGCGTTGGGGTTCATCAGCCCGCCGTCGGGGGTGACGATGCCGTGCCGGTCGGCGTCGGCGTCGTTGCCGGTGGCGACGTCGAAGCGGTCGCGGTTGGCGATCAGTGAGGCCATCGCGTCGGGGGAGGAGCAGTCCATCCGGATCTTGCCGTCGGTGTCGAGGGTCATGAACGCCCAGCGCGGGTCGACCTCGGGGTTGACCACGGTGAGGTCGAGGCCGAGGCGCTCGGCGATCCACTCCCAGTACTGCACGCTCGCCCCGCCCATCGGGTCGGCGCCGATCCGCACCCCGGCGGCGCGGACGGCGTCCAGGTCGAGGGCGTGCTGCAGGTCGGTGCAGTAGGCGGTGCGGTAGTCGAAGCGCTCGACGTCGGCGGCCGCCCGCTCGTAGCGGGTGCGGCGGATCGCGCCCGGGTCGGCCAGCAGCTCGTTGGCACGGGCGGCGATGGCGCTGGTGGCCTCACTGCCGGCCGGACCACCGTGCGGCGGGTTGTACTTGAACCCGCCGTCGCGGGGCGGGTTGTGCGACGGGGTGACGACGATGCCGTCGGCCAGGGCGCCCCCACCCGCCGACCCCGGGCGTCCCGCGTTGTGCCGGACGATCGCGCGGGACACCGCCGGGGTCGGGGTGTACTCGTCGTCGCGCTCGGCCCGTACGGAGACGCCGGCCGCGTGCAGCACCTCGATGGCGGTCCGCCAGGCCGGCCCGGACAGCGCGTGGGTGTCCTTGCCGAGGTAGAGCGGGCCGGTGATGCCCTGATCGGCTCGGTACTCGACGATCGCCTGCGTGGTGGCGGCGATGTGGGCCTCGTTGAAGGCCGTGTCGAGGGAGGAGCCGCGGTGCCCGGACGTCCCGAAGACCACCCGCTGGGCCGGGTCCTCCGGGTCGGGCACGCGGTCGTGGTAGGCCGCGAGGACCGCGTCGACGTCGATGAGGTCGGAGGGCTGGGCCGGCTGTCCGGCGCGCTCGTGTGCCATGGCGCCCATCCTGGCCCAGCCGTTCCGGCCCGCGTCCCGGGGGTCAGCGGGTGTGCCGGCGCAGGAACGGCTCGGTGCCGCTGGTCATCGCCGCCTCCCAGGCCCGCCGGTGCGGGAACAGCGGGTGCGGCGGCCGACGGGAACGCAGGTGCAGGGCGGCGGCCAGGGCGACCACCACGGTCACCATCCACTCCGGGTCGAACGCGGCGGTGGCCGGGTGGGAGCGCCACAGCTGCAGCACGTCGACGTCGCCGCCGTCGGCCCGGTCGCCGCCGGAGGCCACCACGTCGGCGAAGAGGATGGCCAGGTCGGCCCAGGGCGCGGCCAGACCCGGGTGCGACCAGTCCACGAACCAGACCTCACCCGAGCTCTGGTCGAGCAGGATGTTGTCGGCCCGCAGGTCGATGTGGGAGGGCACGGGCGGGTCCGCCGCGGTGCCGTCGACCGCCGCCGTCATCGCTGCCAGCCGCTCCGACCAGGGCTCGAGCAGGGGCCGCCAGGGGTCGTCGACATCGGCGACCACCTCGCGCCAGCCCTCGAAGAACAGCGACACCTGCGCGCCGTCGGTCACGGGCGCCCGGTGGAAGGCCGGGGTCAGCGCGTGCCAGGCGTCCAGCACCCGCAGCAGGTCGTGGGCGCGCCAGGGGTGGCGGACCGGCTCGCCGGACACCGCCGGGTACACGTTGATGGTCCACTCCGCGCCGGGGGTGGGGACCTCGACGGCGGCGAGCAGGGCGGGCCGCTAGGACACGCGCGGCAGCAGTGCCTCGACTGCGGCCTCCCGACGGTAGATCTCCTGGCCCTCGGGGTTGGAGGTGCCGTCCAGGCCCTTGACGAAGACGCTGCGGGTCGCCCCGTGCACCACCGTCGCGAGCCCGACCGACATGCCGCCGACCCGGTCCTGCCAGCCCACCACAGGCTCGCCGAGGCAGCCTCCGACGACATCGCGGACCTCGGCCGGTGCCTCCGGCCAGGTCGTCCGGCGTCCGCGCAGGTAGGTGGCGGGCAGCTGCAGGGCCATCGGGCCATCGTGGTGGAGCCGGCCCTCGGGCGCCACCGGTTTCGGCCCCGCCCGCGGCGGTCCGCAGGGCAGTAGTCTCGGCTGCTGACCGGACCGCTGCCCGCGGTCGTCCCGCACGCGACGAAGGACCACCCAGCCGCCATGACCTCCTCCAGCTTCAACCGTCCCGGCGCCGTCGACCTCTCCACGCTGGCCTCGCCCTCCTCCTCGGCGGGGGCGTCCGCCGGTGGTCGCTCCTACGTGGTCGACGTCACGGTGCAGACCTTCAACGACCTGGTGGGCAGGTCCCAGCAGCACCCGGTGGTGCTGGAGATCCACTCCCCACGAGCCCAGGGAGCCGAGGTGCTCAGCCGGGACCTCGCCGACCTCGCGAACGCGGCCGGCGGCAAGTTCCTGGTCGGCCGGGTGAACGTGGATGTCGAGACCCAGATCGCCCAGGCCCTCGGCGTCCAGCAGGTGCCGATGGTCATCGGCGTGCTGATGGGCCAGCCGGTGCCGCTGTTCCAGGGCGTCCAGCCCAAGCAGCAGATCCAGGCCTACCTCGACCAGCTGCTGCAGGCCGCGGTGGCCAACGGTGTGGTCGGCACCGCCGAGCCGGTCGCCGGTGGGGCCGCCGACGAGACCTCCGACGAGCCGGATCCGCGTTTCGCCGCCGCCGACGCCGCGCTCGAGCGCGGTGACTTCGCCGCCGCGGAGGCCGAGTTCGACAAGTTGCTGGCCGCCGACCCCAAGGACGCCGAGGCCGCGGCCGGGAAGGCGCAGGCGGGGCTGCTGGCGCGCACCGCTGCCGCGGACCCGCAGGCCGTGCTCGCCGCCGCGGCCGCCGCGCCGGACGACCTCGAGGCCCAGCTGGCCGCCGCCGACGTCGAGGTGGTGACCGGCACCCCCGAGCAGGCCTTCGAGCGGCTCATCGCCTTCGTCCGTGACCACGCCGGCGACGAGCGCGAGGCCGCCCGCAAGCGTCTGCTGGCGCTGTTCGCGACGGTGGGCGGCAACGACCCGCGGGTCCTCAAGGCCCGGCGGGCGCTGACGACGGCGCTCTTCTGATCCTCCGCCGATCGGTGGTGTCTGGGGCTGCTCGGATCTCCTGTCGCCGGGGCCACTCGATGTCGGCCTGGGCTCCGAGCGGGCCGCCGGTGTGGTCAGGAGGTGAGGCGGGCGTGCAGCTGTTCGACGCGCTGGGCGATGTCGTCGCGGACCAGGCGCATCCGTTCCATGCCGGTGACGCCCCGTGAGGAGGGCTCGTCGGTCTCCCACACCTCGACCGGGGTGCCTCGGGGGTCGTCGAGCTGGGCCTCGGTGCCGAGGAGGACGACCAGGTCGGCGGCGTCGAGCAGGTCGGCGGTCACGGGCTTGGGGTGCTCGCCGGCGGTGGTGACACCGAGCTCGTCGAGGGAGGCGACGGACTCGGCGTTGAGCTTGCTGCCGGGGCGGGTGCCGGCTGAGGCGACGGTGACGGAGTCGCCGGCCAGGTGGCGCATCAGGGCGGCCGCCATCTGGGACTTGCCGCCGTTCTTGACGCAGACGAACAGGACGGAGGGTGTGGACATGCCGGGGCTCCTGGTGGGGAGGGGTCAGGGTGCGGGGGTGGTGGCTGGGGTGACGTCGAGTGAGGTGAGGAGCTCCTCGACGCGACGGCGGATCTCGTCGCGGATGGGGCGGACGGCCTCGACGCCCTGACCGGCGGGGTCGTCGAGCTGCCAGTCCTCGTAGCGTTTGCCGGGGTAGTAGGGACAGGCGTCCCCGCAGCCCATGGTGATGACGACGTCGGAGGCGTGCACGGCGTCCTCGGTGAGGACCTTGGGCTGCTGGCCGCGCAGGTCGACACCGACCTCGGCCATGGCCTCGACCGCGGCCGGGTTGATCTGCTCGGCGGGCATGGAGCCGGCGGAGCGGACCTCGACCGCGCCGCCGGAGAGGGCGCGGACGAATCCTGCGGCCATCTGGGACCGGCCGGCGTTGTGGACGCAGACGAACAGGACGGAAGGGCGGGATTCCGGCACGTGATGCTCCTGGATGGATGGTGGTCAGCGGACGGGCAGGTCGAGCTCGGGCACCAGGTCGGCCAGCAGGCCCCGGACCCGGCGGTCGAGGTCGGCGCGGATGCCGGCCAGGGCGGCCGGGGTGGCCAGGGCAGGATCGGCCACGGCCCACTCCTCGTAGCGGACGCCGGGGACGACGGGGCAGACGTCACCGCAGCCCATGGTGATGACGACGTCGGCCGCGCGGACGGCGTCGTCGGTGAGGGGCTTGGGGAAGGCGTCCGCGGACTCGGTGCCGAGGTCGGCCAGCAGGCCAGCCACGTTGCTGTGAACGGCACCGGCGGGGGAGGAGCCGGCGGAGCGGACGACGACGCGGTCACCGGCGTAGTGGTGCACCAGCGCGGCCGCGAGCTGGGACCGGCCGGCGTTGGCGACGCAGACGAACAGCACCTGCGGGGCTGCGGTGGCGCGGTCCCGCCCCAGGTCGCTGAGGCGTTGGCGGGCGAACCGCTCCGTGAGGGAGATCAGGTGGGAGCGGACGGTGGCGGTGCGGGAGAGGCCGGTGTAGGACTCGCGCACGGTGCGCTGCACCACCTCGACGGACAGCTGGGGGAAGCGGCGGGCGAGGTCGTCGATGACGTGGTCCAGGGCCCGGTCCGCGTGCAGCAGCGGGGCGGTGGAGGTCTGCGGGACCGCGGTCAGGACAGCCGGGGCCAGCCGGTCCAGCAGGTCGGTGACCGGCTGACGCAAACCCGGGGTGAGGCGGTACCAGACCCAGGTGCCGCGTCGGTCGGACTCCACGATCCCCTCGCGCTTGAGGACCTTGAGGTGGTGGCTGACGGTCGGCTGGGACACGTCGGTGAGCTCGGCCAGGTCGCATACGCAGGCCTCACCGCCCTCGCTGGTGGCCAGGTGGGACAGCATCCGCAGCCGGGCGGGGTCGGCCAGCGCCTTCAGCACCCCCGCCAGGGCGGTGGCGGAGTCCAGGGCCATGGCGTGGCTGTCGGGGCTGGGTTCGCAGACCTCGAGGGGTCGGGTCTCCACGGGTGCAGTCATGAGCGGACCTCCGTCGTCGTCGTTGACTCTGGGTGGAAGGGGTCGGTCTTGAACCAGCGGCGGGCCAGCCACAGCGAGACGTAGACCAGCCCGACCAGGACCGGGACCTCGATCAGCGGGCCGACGACGCCGGCGAGAGCCTGGCCGGAGGTGGCACCGAAGGTGCCGATCGCAACCGCGATGGCCAGCTCGAAGTTGTTGCCGGCGGCGGTGAAGGCGAGCGTGGTGGAGCGGGCGTAACCGAGGCCCTGGACCCGGCCGAGGGCCAGTCCGAGGAACCACATCACGGCGAAGTAGACCAGCAGTGGGACCGCGATCCGCACGACGTCGAGGGGTCGGGAGGTGATCTGGTCCCCCTGCAGGGCGAAGAGCAGCACGATGGTGAACAGCAGCCCGTAGAGGGCCCAGGGGCCGATCTTGGGGACGACGCTGCTCTCGTACCAGTCCCGGCCGCGGGCGCGCTCGCCGAGGAACCGGGAGAGGAACCCGGCCACCAGGGGGACGCCGAGGAAGACCAGCACGTTGAGCGCGATCTCGCCGATGGACACGTCCAGGCCCTGGGTGTCCAGCCCGAGCCAGCCCGGGAGGACGGTGAGGTAGAACCAGCCCAGGACGGAGAAGGCGAGGACCTGGAAGACCGAGTTGATCGCCACCAGCACCGCGGCGGCCTCCCGGTCACCGCAGGCCAGGTCGTTCCAGATCACCACCATCGCGATGCAGCGGGCCAGGCCGACGATGATCAGCCCGGTGCGGTACTCCGGCAGGTCGGGCAGGAACACCCAGGCCAGGGCGAACATCAGCGCCGGCCCCAGCACCCAGTTGAGGGCCAGTGAGCTGACCAGGAGCCCCTTGTCGCCGGTGACCGCGGTGACCTTGTCGTAGCGGACCTTGGCCAGCACCGGGTACATCATCACCAGCAGCCCGATCGCGATCGGGACCGAGATCCCGCCGACCTCGAGGGCGGCGAGTGCGTCGGAGAGGCCGGGGATGGAGCGGCCGAGCAGCAGCCCGGCGACCATGGCCAGCCCGATCCACAGCGGCAACCACCGGTCCAGCGTCGACAGTCGTCGGGTCGCCACCTGGGCGGGTGCGGTGTCCTGGGCGGCCACAGGTCCTCCTACATCGACGGGCTTCTATGTTGACACGTGTCGATCCAGCAGCACAAGAGCGACCGTCGTCCTCGGTGCTGTCCGACCGGGGCAGCCTCGCAGGGCATGCTGAACCAGCCCAGCAGCGCCGCCGCTGCCGCGACGGGCCAGCGCCCGCCGGAGCCCCGGGTCCCCCTCACGCCCCGGGGGCGCCCAGGGTGACCAGCTCCGGCCCGGTCGAGGCGGGGGACCCGCAACACCCGCCGCCGGGGGCCGGCTGCTCAGGTGCGTCGAACAGACCCGACCCGCCGCAGACGCCGGTCTCGGGGAGCCTGAGCTCCACCCGGGCGGCGGCTCCATGGTCTCCGGCGAGCTTGGCGGCGACGCTGCGAACCTGCTCGAACCCGGTCATGGCCAGGAACGTCGGCGCCCGCCCGTAGGACTTCATCCCCACCAGGTACAGCCCCGGCTCGGGCTGGGCGAGCTCGGCCGCCCCGTGCGGGGACACGCTGCCGCAGGAGTGCAGGTTCGGGTCGACCTCAGCCGCCAGCGCCCGAGGCGCCTGCAGCACCGGATCCAGGTCCAGGCGCAGCTCGGACAGGAACGACAGGTCGGGCCGGAACCCGGTCAGCACCACCGCCCTGTCCGCTGCCAGGCGGCGCCCGTCCTCGGCCACCAGGGTGAGGGTGTCGCCGTCGCGGTCGACGGCCTCCACCCGGAACCCGGTCACCATGCGCACCAGACCGGCATCGACCGCGGCCTTCGCCCGGAGGCCGAGCTGGCCGCGCTGGGCCAGCTCATCAGCGCGGCCGCCGCCGAAGGTGTCACCGACCACGCCCCGGCGCAGCACCCAGGTCACCTCGGTCCCCGAGGCGGTGCGGGCCACCTCGCCCAGCCCGATCACCGCCGTCAGCGCGGAGTGACCACTGCCCACCACGACCACCCGACGCCCACCCATGGCGGCCGCCTCGGCCGGGGTCGGCGGCCGATGACCCAGAACGCCGGCCTGCGCGGCGGCCCGCTCACCCAGCGCGGGCAGACCGTCCGCGCCGGCCGGGTTCGGCGAGCCCCAGGTGCCGGAGGCGTCGATCACCGCCCGCGCCTCGAGCCGGGACTCCGCCCCCGCGGCGTCGACCACGTGCACCACGAACGGCTGGTCGGCCCGGCCCGCGGACACCAGCCGGTCACGACCCCGGCGCGACACCCCTGCCACCCGGGTCGAGTACCGCACCCGGGCCCCGAGGACGTCGGCCAGCGGTGCCAGGTAGCCGTCGGCCCACTCATCACCGGTCGGGTAGCCCTCGGGAGGGGCCTGCCAGCCCGTGCTGCCCAGGAGCCGGGCGGAGGCGGGGTCGACCAGCTCGGTCCACGGCGAGAAGAGCCGGACGTGGCCCCACCCCCGCACCGCGGCCGCCGGCACCTCGCCGGCCTCGAGCACCAGCGGTTCCAGTCCCCGCTCCAGCAGGTGCGCTGCCGCCGCCAACCCTTGCGGGCCGGCACCGACCACGACCACGGGGAGTTCGTCCTGCACCATCACAGCCTCCTATCGAAGAATCTCGATGAGAGCCTAACCTCCCATCGACATCTGTCAATGGGTGTTGCACACTGGAGGGGTGACCAGCCCAGTGATCCCCAGCGACGTCGCCGGCTGCTGCTCGCCGTTGGACGGGGGGGTCCTCGACGACGAGGCCGCCGTCCGGCTGGCCAGCATGTTCAAGGCACTGTCGGACCCGGCCCGCGTGAAGCTGGTGTCCCTCATCGCTGCCGCCGCCGACGGCGAGGCCTGTGTGTGCGACCTGACCGGTCCGCTCGGGTTGTCCCAGCCCACCGTGTCCCACCACCTCAAGCTGCTCACCGACGCGGGCGTCCTGATCCGCCAGCAGCGGGGCAGGTGGGCCTACTACCGCGTCGTCCCCGAGACCCTCGCCGCCACGAGACGAGCACTCGACCCCCTCCTGGCTGTCTGATCAGCAGAGGGTGCGCGTGCGCCCGTCCGCGACTCGTGGCTCGCAGGTCAGCAGGCCGTCGGCCTCCAGCCGGTGCAGCGTCGGGTACACCGTGCCGGGTCGGCCCACCAGGGCGGGATCAGGCCGGGGGAGCGCCGTCCTCGAGGTAGTGCGTTCCGCCGGGCGAGGCGGCCAGCACGGCCAGGCGTCGGGCGGCGCCGGGGCGCAGGTGCGGCGCGGCCTCCTCGGGTGTGCACCAGTGCACCTCGGCGATCTCGTGCGCCTCCAGCTGGAAGCTGCGGATCTGGGACTCGTCGAGCTCACCGCCGTCGAAGATGAGCTCGACGGCGTCGTCCCAGCCGAGCCACGGCGGCAGCCAGTCCACCGCCAGCAGCGGGCCGAGGGTGACGTCGATGCCGAGCTCCTCGCGCACCTCGCGGACCGCGCCCGCCCGGGGCGACTCGCGCGGCTCGACCACCCCGCCGGGCAGCTCCCAGTCCTCCTTGAAGGTGGTGGTGCAGAACAGGAAGCGGCCGTCGGCACGGCGGAACAGCACGTGCGCGATCACCCGGGTCCGCGGCAGCGTGGAGTTCATCACCCCGGAGAAGCCGGTGGCGCCGTGCACCACGTCGCTGGCCAGCCGGGCGTAGAGCACGACGTCCTCATAGCTGTCCGCGCCGGTCCGCAGCGCGAGCCGGCGCACCCCCTCCTGACGGAACCCCGCCCGCAGCACGGCCCGGCGGGCGACCCGGTCCGAGGCGGGCAGGCTGACCTCCAGCCGGCGCAGCTCACCGCCGAGGATCGCGTCGTCACCGACCGCACTCAGCGCCCGGGCCAGCTCGTCGCTGCTGGTCGCCAGCCGCCACGACAGCGTCCCCACGCCGTCGGCGCGGCGAACCTGGATCTTCAGCTCACGCGCCGGAGGACCGGTCGGCTCACTCACCCGCCGGCTCCGAGGTCGACCCCGGCCCCAGCGGGATCGCGCCGTGCTCGTCCTCGGCCGCACCCGGGCTCGTGCGCGCCGCCCGGCGCGGGGCCGCGCCCGAGGACCCGGAGGACCCGGTCGACGAGCCGGACGAGCCGGCAGGTGCGCCGGACCCGGCCGGGCCCTCGCCAGCTGCGGCGCCCGCCTCCAGCGCCGGCGCCCCCTCGGCGCCGGTGCCCACGGCGTCGGTCCCCTCGGTCACGCTGAGGACCGGGTCGTGCACCAGCCAGACCGCACCCAGCGGCGGCACCGTCACCGCGGCGCTGGCCGGGAACCCGTGCGAGCCGACCTCGGTGGCCGTCACCGCCCCGAGGTTGCCGAACTGGCCCGTGCCGTCGTAGAACTCGGCGTCGGTGTTGAGCACCTCCCGCCACCGGCCCTCGGCCGGCAGCCCGATCCGGTAGTCCCGCCGCGGCTCGGGGGAGAAGTTGATGACGCACGCCACCTGCTGGCCGTGCTGGTCGCGACGCAGGAAGGAGAAGACGTTGCCACCCGCGTCGTCGGCCTCGATCCACTGGAAACCACGGTGGTCGTTGTCGAGCTCCCACAAGGCCGGGTGCTCCCGGTAGACCCGGTTGAGGTCGCGGACGAGGTTCTGCAGGCCCCGGTGGCCCCAGTGGCCCGAGGCCAGCCAGTCCGGCCCACGGTCCTCGCTGAACTCCGTGCGCTGGCCGAACTCGCATCCGGCGAACAGCAGCTGCTTGCCGGGGTGGGACCACTGCAGGGCGTAGAAGGCCCGCAGGGTGGCGAACTTGCGCCAGTCGTCCCCGGGCACCTTGCCCAGCATCGAGCCCTTGCCGTGGACGACCTCGTCGTGGCTGATCGGCAGCACGAAGTTCTCCGAGAACGCGTAGACCAGCCCGAAGGTGATCTCGGAGTGGTGGTGCTGGCGGTGGATCGGCTCGCGGCCCAGGTAGCGCAGCGAGTCGTTCATCCAGCCCATGTTCCACTTGAAGCCGAAGCCGAGCCCGCCCTCGTGCACGGGACGGGTCACGCCCGGCCAGGACGTCGACTCCTCCGCCACGGTGATGACACCGGGCACCCGCTGGTAGAGGTGCTTGTTGACCGTCTGCAGCAGCTCGATGGCCTCCAGGTTCTCTCGACCGCCGTACTGGTTGGGCAGCCAGTCGGTGCGGGAGTAGTCGAGGTAGAGCATCGAGGCGACGGCGTCCACCCGCAGCCCGTCGACGTGGAACTGGTCGACCCAGAACAGCGCGCTGGAGAGCAGGAACGACTTCACCTCGCTGCGGCCGAAGTCGAAGATGTAGGTGCCCCAGTCCAGGTGGATCCCGCGACGGGGGTCGGGGTGCTCGTACAGCGGCTTGCCGTCGAAGTTGGCCAGCGCCCACTCGTCCATCGCGAAGTGCCCGGGGACCCAGTCCATGATCACCCCGATACCGGCCTGGTGCAGCCGGTCGATCAGGTAGCGCAGGTCGTCGGGGGAGCCCATCGAGGCGAACGGGGCGAAGTAGCCGGTCACCTGGTAGCCCCAGGATCCCAGGAACGGGTGGTGGGCCAGCCCGATCAGCTCGACGTGGGTGAACCCCTGCCAGGTGACGTACTCGACCAGCTGGTCGGCCAGCTCGGCGTAGGTGTTCCCCGGCCGCCAGGACGGCAGGTGGACCTCGTAGATGCTCATCGCCTCGGCGTGGGCCCGCGCGGACGCCCGCCGCTCCAGCCACTCCGCGTCGCCCCACTCGTAGCCGCTGCGGTGCACGATCGAGCCGGTGGAGGGCAGCCCCTCGGCCTGCTGGGCCATCGGGTCGGCCTTGTCGCGCCAGACCCCGTCGGCGCCCTGGATGCGGAACTTGTAGACCGCGCCCGGGCCGACCCCCTCGATGAAGGTGGCCCAGATGCCCGACCCGGGGATCATCCGCATCTCGTCGCCGGACCAGTAGTTGAAGTCGGCGATCACCTGGACGCGCTGGGCGTTGGGCGCCCAGACCGAGAACCGGGTGCCGTCCACCGAGCCCCGCTCGTCGTCGGCCACCGTGATCGGGTGCGCGCCGAGCCGGCGCCAGACCTCGGTGTCGTGCCCGTGGTGGAAGCCCTCGAAGTCCCAGCCGCGCAGGCCACCCTCAGGGTCGAATGCCATTCAGCGGTCCTCTCCGGTCGTCGTGTCGTCTCGCTGCGGGCGCCTCGTCGTCGGCGACCAGCCGCTCGATCGCCCGCAGGGGGATCCCTACCCAGGCCGGACGGTTGCGTACCTCGTAGACCACCTCGTACACCGCCTTGTCGGCGACGTAGGCCTGCAGCAGCGTCTCCTCCTCGGCCGCCAGCGCCGAGCCGGAGCCGTAGCCGCGCAGGAAGGCGGCGGTGCAGCCCGCCGCCCACCGCTGGGTGGCCGCCGCGGTCTCGGGCGGCACCTGCCCGTCGTTGGCGGCGGCCGCGGCCGCGGCGGCCGCGCTGCCGGCGGCGTAGTCGAACGAGCGGAGGATGCCGGCCACATCGCGCCAGGGCGAGTCCGGCTCGCGGCGCTCGTCCAGGCTCTTCAACGGCTCGCCCTCGAAGTCGATGATCTTCCAGCCGTCGGCGGTGTGCAGGGTCTGGCCGAGGTGGAAGTCGCCGTGCACCCGCTGGGTGGGCACCGTCAGCGGTCGGACCCGGTCGAACAGCGCCTGCACCGCGTCCGCGGTCGGCAGCAGCTCGACGGTCTCCCGGGCGGCGGCCTGCAGCCGGCGGCCCATCGTGCGGGCCAGCGCCTCACCCGAGACCGACCCGCGCGGGAAGTGGTCGCCGAGCGCCTCGTGCACCCCGCGCAGGGCGAGGCCGAGGGCCTCGGCCTCGGTGCTGAAGTCGCGGCCGGCGGTGCACGCGTCCAGGGCCAGCTCCCAGCCGTCGGCGGCCTCGCGCAGCTGCTCGACCACCATCGCCAGGTCGGCGGAGTGCCGGCGGCGACCGGACTGCCACTCCGCCTCGATCCAGCCGTGCAGACGGGCCGCCCGGGCGCGCTCGTCGCCGGCCAGGGCGCGGTGCACCTCGATGTCGAGATTGGCCCCGGTCCCCAGTCGGCGGAAGGCCTTGACCATCGCGACGTCGCCGTACATCACCGAGGTGTTGGACTGCTCGCCGCCGAACAGCCGCGGCGCCAGGGCGGGCGTCAGGGGGTGGTCCTCGACGGTGCGGCAGCGCAGCGTGGCGGTCTCGCTGGCGGCCTCGCGCTGCTCGACCACCGCCCGCAGCAGGGCGGTCATCGCCTCGGGGTCGCGGGTGGCGTCGGAGCGGACGACCGGCCCCAGGTCGGGCAGCTCGTCGGTGCCCAGCGCAGCGGGATCGGCCGCCCCGCCCGCCGGCCGGTAGGACAGCAGCAGCTGGTAGAACTCGACCTCGTCGTCGGGGTAGCCGATCTCGGCGATCTCGGCGCGCACCGCCGGCCACTCCCCGGGTGCGGTCAGCCAGGGCAGCGGGTCGACCCGCACCAGCTCGGCGTGGCGCCCCTTGCCCCCGAACCAGCGGGCCCGGGAGATGTGGTCGAAGAGGTCGTGCTCGCTCATCGGCCCGCGCCCGTGCCGCCGGTCACCAGCGACTGGCCGTTGACGGCGCGGACGCTGAGCACGTGCGCCGGGGCGGCCGGGCTGAGGGAGACGAAGTTGCGCGCTCCCCAGTGGTAGGTGGCCCCGGTCAGCTCGTCGACGAGCTCCAGCACGGCGTCCTCGGGCAGCCCCATCGCGGCAAGGTCGAGGTAGACCTCGCTCTCCCGGGTGACGTAGGGGTTGAGGCTGCAGACGACGACGACGTGGTCGTCGCCCGACGAGGTGGTCGCGGTCTTGCTGAAGGCGAAGATCTCGGCGTCGGGGACGTGCTGCAGGGTGACGTCGCGCAGCTGCTGCAGCGCCGGGTGCGCCCGGCGGATGGCGTTGAGCCGGCCGAGCAGCAGCCCGAGGTTGCCGGGCGCGTCGAAGTCGCGGGGCCGGTACTGGTACTTCTCGGAGTCCAGGTACTCCTCCCCGCCCTGACGCAGCGGCTCGTGCTCCAGCAGCTCGAACCCGGAGTACACCCCCCAGGTCGGTGACATGGTGGCCGCCAGCACCGCGCGGATGGTGAAGGCGCTGGCCAGCCCGCTCTGCAGGAAGGTCGGGTTGATGTCGGGGGTGTTGACGAAGAAGTTGGGCCGCATGATGTGCGCGGTCTCCTGCGACACCTCGGTCAGGTACTCCGCCAGCTCCCACTTCTCGTTGCGCCAGGTGAAGTAGGTGTAGGACTGCTGGTAGCCGACCTTGCCCAGCGTGCGCATCATCTCGGGCTTGGTGAAGGCCTCGGCCAGGAAGATCACGTCGGGGTCGGTGCGCCGCACCTCGGCGAGCAGCCAGGCCCAGAAGTTGACCGGCTTGGTGTGCGGGTTGTCGACCCGGAACACCCGGACGCCGTGCGACATCCACAGCCGGACGATCCGCAGCACCTCGGCGTAGATGCCCTCGGGGTCGCGGTCGAAGTTGATCGGGTAGATGTCCTGGTACTTCTTGGGCGGGTTCTCGGCGTAGGCGATGGTGCCGTCGGGACGCAGCGAGAACCACTCCGGGTGCTCGGTGACCCAGGGGTGGTCGGGCGAGGCCTGCAGGGCGAGGTCGAGGGCCACCTCCAGCCCGAGCTCGGTGGCCCTCGCCACGAACCGGTCGAAGTCGTCCCAGCCGCCGAGGTCGGGGTGGATGGCGTCGTGGCCGCCCTCGGCCGAGCCGATCGCCCACGGCGAGCCCGGGTCGCCGGGGCCGGGGGTGAGGGTGTTGTTGGGGCCCTTGCGGAAGGCGGTGCCGATCGGGTGGATGGGCGGCAGGTAGACGATGTCGAAGCCCATCGCCGCCGCCGCCTCGAGCCGCTCGTGGGAGGAGTCGAAGGTGCCCGACACCCAGCGCTCGCGCTCCTCGTCGTAGACCGCCCCCTGGGAGCGGGGGAAGAACTCGTACCAGGCGGAGAACAGCGCGCGCCGCCGGTCGCAGAAGACCGGGTAGTCCGGGGTGGGGGAGAGCAGCTCGCGTGGGCCGTGGGTGGCCATCGCCCGCCGGACGCTGCGGCTGAGTGCGATGTCGAGCAGGTCCTCGGGGGCGGTGTCGGGGGTGAGCGCGGTGGCCGTCCCGGTGAGCAGCGCGGCGTCGCCCGGACGTCCGGCCGCCTCGGCGATCGCGGCTGCGGCGGTGAGCACCTGCTGGCCCTCCAGGCAGACCAGCTCGACGTCCATGCCCACCGGCAGCTTGGCCTCCGCGTGGTGCACCCAGGTCTGCCACGGGTCGGACCAGCCCTCGACCCGGAAGGTCCACGGGCCGACCTCGTCCAGGACGACCGAGGCCTCCCAGTTGTCCAGACCGGCCGGCGGCAGCGCCGTCATGTCGACCCGCGTCTCCACCCCGTCGGGGGAGGTGAGGATGACCGAGGCGTTGACCGCGTCGTGGCCCTCGCGGAACACCTTGGCCCGCACCGGGAACCGCTCGCCGACCGAGGCCTTGGCGGGGTAGCGACCGCCCTCGACCACCGGGCTGACCGCGACCACGGGGATCCGGCCGATCGGGACGCCGAGCGCCGGCGCCTGCGCCGCGGCCGGTGCCGCCGCGACGGAGGCGGCCGGGGCGGTCGGGGTGGCCTGGCGCGCCGGGGGCTGCGCCGCCCCCGCGTCCGGGTGGGCGGCGGGCTGGCGTCGAGCGGTCCGGCCGGGACCGCGGGGGGTGGTGGGCTGCGCACTCGGGTCGCTCACGTGCCCAACGTAGGCCACCGTCCGGCCCGCCGACGCGGCACCCCACCGCCCTGCCGAGGGGCGTCCCTGCCGTCACCGGATCGTCACCTCCCGGTCGTCCGGGACGCACTGCGCGCGGGCCCGGTGCCGCTACGCTCCGACGGGTGCGCGCCTATCGACGATTCAACGTCCACCCCGTGCTGCCCGACCCGCTGCAGCCGCTGGGACGGCTGGCCGGCAACCTGCGCTGGTTCTGGCACACGCCCAGCCAGGACCTGTTCCGCGCCGTCGACCCCGAGCTGTGGGAGCGGACCGGCCGCGACCCGCTGCGGCTGCTCGCCTCGGTCGACCCCGGCCGGCTGGAGGTGCTGGCCGAGGACCGCCGCTTCGTGCGCCAGCTGGCGCAGTGCGAGGCCGACCTGCGCGACTACCTCGGCGCCGACCTGTGGTTCCAGCAGTACGCCGCCGAGCACCCCGAGGCCCCCAGGGCGATCGGCTACTTCTCGGCCGAGTTCGGTGTCTCGGAGGTGCTGCCGCAGTACTCCGGCGGTCTGGGCATCCTCGCCGGTGACCACCTCAAGGCCGCCAGCGACCTGGGCGTGCCGATCATCGGCGTCGGCCTGCTCTACCGGCACGGCTACTTCCGCCAGTCGCTGAACGCCGAGGGCTGGCAGCAGGAGTGGTACCCGCTGCTCGACCCGAGCGCGATGCCGCTCACCGCGCTCACCGAGGACGGCGCCGCGGTCACCGTGCAGGTGCCGCTGCACGGGCGCACCCTCACCGCCCAGGTCTGGGTCGCGCAGGTGGGCCGGATCCCGCTGCTCATGCTGGACTCCGACCTCGAGGTCAACAGCGAGTACGACCGCTCGGTCACCGACCGGCTCTACGGCGGCGGCGCGGACCACCGGTTGGCGCAGGAGGTGCTGCTGGGCATCGGCGGCGTGCGGGCGCTGCGCGAGTACTGCCGGATCACGGGTCACCCCGAGCCGGAGGTCTACCACGCCAACGAGGGCCACGCCGGGTTCCTGGGCCTGGAGCGGATCCGGGAGTACATGGACGGCGGTGCCGACTTCGACACCGCGGTGGAGCTCACCCGGGCCGGCAACGTCTTCACCACCCACACCCCGGTGCCGGCCGGCATCGACCGGTTCGACGCGGCGATGGTGCACCACCAGTTCTCCGACTTCGCCCCGCTGCCGGTGGAGCGGGTGCTGGCCCTGGGTGCGGAGGACTACGAGGGCGGCGACCCGTCCCGGTTCAACATGGCGGTGATGGGCTTCCGGCTCGGCCAGCGCGCCAACGGGGTCTCGCTGCTGCACGGCGAGGTGTCGCGCGAGATGTTCAACGGGCTGTGGCCCGGGTTCGACACCACCGAGGTGCCGATCGGCTCGGTGACCAACGGCGTGCACCACCCGACCTGGGTGCACCCGGCCTGGTTGCAGCTGCTGGGCAGCCCGCCCGGGCAGGAGGAGGACCTCGACGGTTGCGACTGGGAGGGGCTGGAGCAGGTCGACGACGACCGGATCTGGTCGATCAAGCGCCGGATGCGCGCCGACCTGGTGACGATGGCGCGGGAGCGGCTGCGGCGCAGCCACGCCGACCGCGGGCTGGGCGGCGGGACGGAGTGGATCGACGACGTCCTCGACCCGAAGGTGCTCACCCTCGGCTTCGCCCGCCGGGGGGCGTCCTACAAGCGGCTGACGCTGATGCTGCGCGACCCCGAGCGGCTGATCCGGCTCCTCAACCACCCGACCACGCCGATCCAGATCGTGGTGGCGGGCAAGGCGCACCCGGCCGACGACGTGGGCAAGAGCCTCATCCAGGAGATGGTCCGCTTCGCCGACCGCGAGGACGTCCGGCACCGGCTGGTGTTCCTGCCCGACTACGACATCGCGATGGCGCGCACGCTGTACCCGGGCTGCGACGTGTGGATGAACAACCCGCTGCGCCCGTTCGAGGCCTGCGGGACCTCGGGCATGAAGGCGGCGCTCAACGGGGCGGCCAACCTGTCCATCCGCGACGGCTGGTGGGACGAGTGGTCCGACCCGCGGTGCGGCTGGGACATCCCCTCGGCGGAGTCGATCAGCGACCCCGAGCAGCGCGACGCGGTGGAGTCGCAGACGCTCTACTCGATCATCGAGCACCAGATCGTGCCGCGGTTCTACGAGACGGACGTGCACCAGGTGCCGACCGCCTGGGTGCGGCTGATCCGCGACACCATCTCCATCCTCGGGCCGAAGGTGCTCGCCTCGCGGATGGTGCGCGAGTACGTCACCGAGCTCTACGCCCCGGCCGCCGTCTCCGCCCGGGCCGGTGAGCCGGCGACGGCCACCGAGGTCGCGGCCTGGAAGCGACGGGTGCGCGAGGAGTGGCCGACGGTCAAGGTGCTGCACGTGGAGTCGCTGAGCGGGGAGAGCGTGCAGGTCGGCGGCACGATGGACGTGGTCGCCCACGTCCAGCTCGGCGGGCTGGGACCCGACGACGTCGAGGTGCAGATGGTGCTCGGCGACCTCAACGGCGACGACCAGCTCTCCGACGTCGAGAGCGAGGCCTTCACCGGCCGCACCGGGTCCGGTGACGGGGTGTGGCGCTACACCCTGCGCCGGGAGGCCCGCCGGACCGGGTCGCGCGGGTTCACCGTGCGGGTGGTGCCGAAGCACGCAGCGCTCGCGCACCCGGCCGAGATGGGTCTGGCGGCGCTGCCGGTGGAGTGAGCGCTGCCTCCCGGGACCCGGCCGCCTGCGTGCGTCAGGGTCCCGGGACCGGGCAGCCGGTCGACTCAGGTGCTCCGGTGGCCGCCTGCTCCGCCGGCCGGCGACGGACCGCCCACCCGTTCCGTCCGCCCGACCGCTCCGCGGAGACCACCGCGACCGAGCACCAGCGCGACCAGGACCCACTTCAGCCCGAGCGCCACCAGGGGCAGGGTGAGGTCGCCGTCGGCGGGCACGGGAGGTGAGACGACGAAGACGTTGGTGGCGGCGTGGAACAACGCGGCGAGCAGCACGCTGCCGTCGGTGTGGACGAACACCCAGGTGAACAGGACCGACTTCGCGGTGATGTCGAGCAGCAGCAGCCAGAGCGGCTGCTGGTAGAGCACCCGACCCTCGGTCCACAGCAGCGGCAGGTGCCACAACCCCCACACCAGCCCCAGCAGCAGACTGGCCGGCACCGGCCGGAGGCGCTCCAGCAGCCGCGGCAGGGCGAACCCGCGCCAGGCCACCTCCTCGCCGAGACCGTCGGTGAGGGTGGCGACCAGCAGGAAGGCCAGCAGCAGGGCCCAGCTCCCCTGGACCAGCAACGGGGGAGCAGTGTCCGCCCAGCGACCTCCCAGCAGCACGACGACCCCGGTCACCAGCAGCGTGAACAGCGCCGGTCCGACCAGCACGACCGCGTACCAGACCCAGCCCGCCCGCCAGCGCAGCAGCCTCCTGCCGAGGTCCCGCAGGGCGGCGCGGCCACCGCTCAGCAGCGCCGCCAGCACCGCGGCGACCGCGACGAGCCACGTCGACAGCGGGTCGAGGACGCCGACCGGGACGCCCAGCGCACGGGGCACCCACACCAGCCAGGGCAGGCCGAACGCCAGCACGAGGAAGGTCGCCAACGGGTGGCGGCGCAGCGAGGTCATCACCCCAGCCACTCCTCGACGGTGCGGGCGGTCCAGCCGGGGTCCTCCAGGTGCGGCACGTGGCCCACGTCGGTCGCCGTCCTGAGCACCCAGTCGGTCCGGGCCGCGGCCCAGCTCCTGGCCGTCGACACCGGCGCCTTGGGGTCGTCCTCACCCTGCAGCCACAGGACGGGCAGCCGGAGCGGTGCCAGCCGGCGAGCCATCGCCGCCGGGCGCACCAGCAGGCCCATCACCCCCAGGATCGCCTGCCACTGCGAGCGCTGCGCGGCGGACCAGTCGGGGCCCCGCATGCGCCGCCCGGTCTCGGCGACCGCTGCCGCAACCGCCTCCGGTGCGATCCGGGTGTGGTGGGGGGTGGCGTCCCGCAGCTGCTGGTCCACCACCTGCTCCGGGGTCAGCCGGCGCAGGCTGCGTGCCACCAGGGCGGCGACGCCCGGGATGCGCAGCGCCAGCAGGCGCAGCGCCAGGGGCAGGTCCAGCGCCCCCCGCTCGAGCCGGGGCACCGGCGGGCCGAGCAGGACCAGCCGTTCGACCAGGTCGGGCCGGCGAGCGGTGAGCAGCAGGGCGAGCACGCCGCCGAGGGAGTGACCCACCAGCACCACCGGTCGGCGGCACACCTCGGCCAGGAAGGTCTCCAGCACCCGCAGGTCGTCCTCGATCGCGTTCCCCCGCGTGCGGCTGCGGCTCGCGCCGTGGCCGACGAGGTCGACGGCGCAGACGCGGCCGAGGTGGCTGAGCAGCGGCGCCAGCGACCCCCAGTTCAGCGCCGAGCCGCCGAGGCCGTGGATGCAGACCAGGACCGGTCCGCCGGCCGGACCGGCGAAGTCCAGGTAGTGCACGGGTCCGCCGATGTCGACGGTGCGCGACGTCGCGGACGGCGGCCAGCCGCTCGACGGACGGTCGTCCTGCTCTCCGGGCCGGCGGGGGACCGCCGGGTCCCCGGTCGTGGTGTCCTCGTTCATCAGTTCCTTCCGCTCCGGCGGCCACGACCCCCCGCTCGTGGCCGACCTGGGAGAACTCTGACCGCACCGGCTTGCAGGACGCTTGCAGACCCGTCGGCGTGCCCCTCCCGAACCACACCCCAGCCGGGGCCCACCGTGCAAGACTTCGCTGTGCCAGTCGGAGGCGCCAGGGACGCGGTGGTCGGCAGTGCCGGCTCGCGTGCCCGCACGGCCCCGACCGGGCCGGACGCCGACCTCCAGCCGCTCGTCCGGCTGCTCGGACCCGTCCAGGCGCTGGTCGCGGACCGACCGGTCGCCTTCCCCTCCCCGAAGGCCCGTGCGCTCTTCGCGCGGCTGGCGCTGGAGCCCGGCCGGACCGTGTCGGTCGGCCGGCTGCTGGAGTGGTTGTGGGGCGACGACCCGCCCGAGACCGCCACCGCCACCCTGCAGGCCTACGTGTCGCGGCTGCGCCGGATCCTGGGAGAGGGTGCCGACCCGGCGGCGGCTGCCCCGGCGCGCGGGCTGCGGATCCGGCGGCAGCCGCCGGGCTACCTCCTGGAGGCCCCCGACCTGGCGGTGGACACCGAGCTCTTCAGCAGGCTCTCGGCGGCGGCCGAGGAGCAGCTGGACCCCGACCCGCGCGCCGCGGTGGCGCTGTCGGGCCGCGCCCTCCGCCTGGTCCGCGGCGAACCGTTGTCCGACGTCGTCGACCAGCTGCCGTCGACCGGAGCCGCGGAGGTCCAGCGGCTGGCCGAGCAGGTCCTCAGCACCCGTGAGCGCCACGTCGACGCCCTGCTCCGGACCGACGACGCCGAGACGGCCCTGCTGCACACGATCGACCTGCTCAGCGAGCACCCGCTGCGGGAACGCTCCCAGGCGCTGCACCTGCTGGCGCTCTACCGGTGCGGCCGCCAGGCGGAGGCGGTGACGGCCTACGAGCGCTTCCGACGGCGGCTGGGCGACACGCTGGGGATCGACCCGGGCCCCCAGCTGCGCCGCCTGCACGTGCGGCTGCTGCAGCAGGACGCCGACCTGGAGCTGAGGCCCGCGCGGACGTCGGTGCCGACGGCGACCGGCACCGGCGCGGATGCGGCCGACGGCCCGGCGGACGTCAGCATCGGCCGGGACGTCCCGCTGCGGCGCCTCGAGTCGGCGCTGGCCGCAGCCGAGGAGGGCCGCGGGTCCGTGTGGCTGGTGACCGGGGAGGCCGGGATCGGCAAGACGACGCTGTGCCAGGACGTGGCAGCCCGGGCCCGGCGGAGGGGTCTGGCGACGGTGTGGGGCCGGGGCCAGGGCCCGGCCGGCACGCACCCCTACTGGCTGTGGACGCCGGTGCTGCGGGCGCTGCCGGAGCTGTCCGGTCACCGCGACGCGGACCTCGTCGCCGGCACCGCGCCCGAGGCCGCGGCGGTGCCGGCGGCGTCGCTGCCGGGCCACCGGGCCGCCCGGCACCAGCACCTCGCCGAGCTCCTCGCCGACCAGGCGCGCCGGCAGCGGCTGCTGGTCGTCCTGGAGGACCTGCAGGAGGCGGATCCCCTGTCGTTGGAGCTGCTCGGCGCGGTCGCCGAGGTGGCCGCCGGCTCGTCCCTGGTGCTCGTGTGCACCCTGCGCTCGCCCGGTCCGCCCGCCACGACGGCGCTGACCCGGCTGCTGGCGCGGCTGGCCGGCGAGGACTCCCACCAGATCCGGCTGACCGGTCTGCCGCCCGAGCAGGCCAGGCTGCTGCTGAGCCGGCGGCTGCGGCGGCCCCTGGACGGCGACCGAGTGGATGCGGTGGCCGCGAGGGCTGACGGGAACCCCTTCTTCCTGGTCGAGCTGGCCCGTCTGCTCGACGAGCGCCCGGCCACCGCCTCCACCGACCCCGCGGCGGGCGTCCCGACCACGGTGGTGGCGGTGCTGCGAGATCGGCTCGCCGCCCTGAGCCCCCTCACCCGACGCCTTCTCGAGGTCTCCGCGGTGGTGGGACGGGAGGCCCAGCTCACCCTGCTCGAGCAGGTCAGCGGCCTGCCCACCACCGAGCTGGACGCGGCCCTGGCCGAGGCCGTGGAGACCGGGTTCGTGACCGAGCAGCTGCTCCCCACGCCGCGGGTCTGCTTCACCCACGCCCTCGTCCACGAGGCCCTCTACGAGCAGCTGCGACCGGTGGCGCGCGCCCGGCTGCACGCGGCCGTCGGGGTCGAGCTGGCGACCGGTCGCCACCACACCGGCGTCGACGAGCTCGCCCGCCACCTGCTGCTCGGTGCGGAGGTCGCCGGGCCGGCGGCCGCGCTCCCGGCGCTGCTGCAGGCCTCGCGGCGGGCCGCCGCGCAGACGGCCCTGGAGCACGCGGAGCGGTTGCTGCGGCAGGCGTTGGCGCTGACCACCCGGTTGCCGGCCGGCGTCGAGCGCGACCGCTGGGAGCTCGCCGTGCAGTCCCGGCTCGGCTCCACCGTGGCCGTGCGGGAGGGGTGGGGCAGTGCGGAGGCCAACCGTGCCCTCTCCCGGGCCCAGCACCTGGCGCTGCGCACCGAGCCGGACGAGGAGATGGTCGCCGCCCTCTACCACCGGTTGTCCTGGCTGACCGTGACCGGCGACCTCGACGGCGCCGCCGCCCTGGGCGAGGTCCTGCTGGAACGCTCGACGGCTCCGGGGCCGGCGGGGCAGTGGTTCGAGCTGCTGGGTCGGATGTCACGGGGAGCCGTGGGCTGGCTCCGCGGTGACGACGACGAGGCCGTCGCGGAGCTGGTCCGCGCCGACGAGCTGGCGGCCCGGCAGGGTCGCGACCTCGCCGAGGCCTTCCGCGAGCACCCACGGACGTCCGTGCTCGCTCTGCTCTCCTCGGCTCTCGCCGGCGCGGGTCGGAGCGCGGAGGCGGAGGACGTCTCGCAGCGCAGCCTCGTGCTGGCGCGCCAGTCGGCTCCGGCAGAAGCGGGCGGGGCGGTGATGTTCGCCGCCCTGCTCGCGGCCGGGCGCGAGGACCGCGAGGTCGCGAGTCGCCTCGCCGACGAGCTGGCCGAGCTGGCCCGGGCCAGCGGGCTCGACCTGCACGCGCACACGGCCGACGTGGTCCGCTCCTGGGCCACGGCGACGTCCCCGAGCAGCACGGCCTCGCAGATCCGGACCGCGCTGGGGACGCTGCGGGCGGCCGTCGAGGGCTACCGGGCCACCGGCGCCCGGATGACCACCCCGATCCTGCTCACCCTGCTCGCCGAGGCGGAGCTGGCCAGGGGTCATCGCGACGGGGCTGACGAGGCGTTCCGTGCGGCCGCCCGGGCGGCGGAGCGGGGGGTCAGCCGGCTCTGGTCGGAGCGGCTGCGCCGGCTGGTGCACCTTCTGCCCCCACCGGGCTGACCCTGTCGCGCCCGCCCCCGGGGTCCATCGGGGCCCGCCGGTCGCGACGAGGACGGTTGACACCGGGGCGGCGGTGGTATTCGGTGCACCCATCTGGTCCGCCGAACAACGGAGTTCGTCATGCCTGGTCCTGCCCCGCGTCCCCGTCCCGTCCTGGGGCGCCGTTCCTTCCTCGCCGCCGGTGGTGCCGCCGGGCTGGGCGCGCTCGGCGCCGGTGCGGCGCTGCCCGCCGGAGCCCAGCCGGGTGCCGCGCTGGTGGCCGACGGGACGAGGTTCCTGCAGACGATGACGTCGGCCTACCCCGGGCTGGCCGACCTGCCGAGGCTGCCGCAGAGCTACGCCGACGAGTCCGGGCTGTTCTCCACCGCCTTCGTCTACGACTGCGCGCTCACCGTCTGCGCCTTGCTGGCGGTCGGCGACCGGGCCACCGCGCGGGTGGTGGGCGACGGTCTGCTGTTCGCCCAGCAGCACGACCCCCAGCACGACGACGGCCGGCTGCGCCAGGCCTACAACGTCGGCCCCTACGTGTTCTACGACGGCGTCCCGCAGCCGTACGGCCTGGTGCGGCCCGACCAGACGGCCAACATCGGGTCCCAGTTCGGCTTCCTCGGCACCGCCGTGGGCGACATGGCCTGGCCCGGGATCGGGCTGCTGCACCTGCACCGCAGCACCGGCGACGGCCGCTACCTCGACGGCGCCCGCCGGATCGGGGAGTGGATCCTCGGCCGCGCGGTCAACCCCGGTGCGCTCGGCGGCTTCCGGTTCGGCGTGGACGCCGCCGACCAGCCGGTGCCCAACGTGTCGACCGAGCACAACATCGACTGCGTCGCCTTCTTCCGCGCGCTCGGCGCCGCCGACCCGGCCGGACGTGCGCGCTGGACCGAAGCCGGACGGCGGGCACGGGCCCTCGTGGAGATCATGTGGGAGCCGGCCGGCGGCTACTTCTACACCGGCTCCGACGACGGCAGCACGATCAACCGCGACCCGCTGCCGCTGGACCCGCAGACCTGGAGCTGGCTGGCCCTGCGCGACCCCGCCTACGCCGCCTCCCTCGACTGGGCGCGCGAGTCGCTCGGCACCACCGACACCCCGGACTCGCCGAACTCCCAGCTGCCGACCGGTGTCTCCATCCGCGGCGTCACCTTCTCCGACGCCAGCCTCAGCTCGACCGCCGTCTACAACGGGGTTCCGGTCGACCCGGACGCGGTCTGGCTGGAGGGCACGGCGCAGCTGGTCACCGCCCTGGGCGACCGCCGCGCACCCCGGGACGCCGCGGTGGCGGTCGGGCTGGTCCGCGAGATCCGGCGGGCGCAGGCCCGTCTGGGTGCGGGGCAGCACGCCGGTGGGCAGCTGATCCGCCACCGCGGGGTGGTGTCGGCCAGCAGCGCGCTCGACACCGGCTTCGGCTTCGGCTACTTCGCCTACCAGCACACCGGGGCCACCGCGTGGGCGGTGATGGGGGAGCGGGCGGTCAACCCGATGCAGGTCGACGGACTGCGCTGAGTGGTGCTCGGGCTGGTCAGCGGGGCCGGGTCAGCTCGCCCCGGATCCAGGCCAGCAGCGCCAGCCCGGTCTCGACCCGTCGGACCGGCTCGGTCATGAACAGGTCGTCGAAGCGGTGCTCGACGTCGGCCGGGCCGCGCAGGTCCCGCAGGTGCGGACGGACCGAGGCGTTGGGTGGCAGCGGCAGGTCGTTGGCTGCCCACAGCGCCTCGATGAGCTGCCACGACGCGGTCGCCAGCGCGTACGTCGCCCGGGGCAGGTCGCCGGCAGCGCAAGCGGTGCGGATCTTCTCCTCCGGGTGCGACAGCGCCTCGGCCAGCTCGTCGCGGCGCTCTGGCGGCGTCCGGTACGTCTCGCGGAGCCGCTCGGCCTCGGCGCGGAGCCGGGCGAGGGCGCCGTCGGGGTCGTGCAGGGCGATCCCGTCGACGTAGGCGTAGACGTGCATCGGGTCGGCGAGCAGCGTCTCGTGCGCCGTGCGTGCGGTCGTGACGCCACGCTCGACCAGGACGCCGGACCGCTCGGATCTGGTGAATGCCGGCGCGACGTCGGTGCGGACGAGGACGCGGAGGTCGAGGTCGGTCCCGGGGAGGGCGTCGCGCCGGGCGACGGAGCCGGTCAGCAGCAGGGCGAGCACCTCGGCGTCGCGTCTGGCCTCCTCGAGCTCGGCCACCAGCACGTCGGCGTAGGCGGGAGACAGGTGCTCGCGGGCCCAGGCGATCGTCGGGTCGGGTCCGGTCGGTGCTGCGGTCACGGTTCCACCCCCTCCAGACCCGGCCGAGCGTAGCGGTGCCGGGCGACCCGGGCCCGGGCGATCGACGGGTATCCCGGTGGACGCGCATCAGGGCACGACCTAGCGTGCGGGTCGTGACGACCGAGCTGCGACCGCTGGTGGCAGCCGACGCAGCTGAGCACTGCCGGGGCGAGGACGAGCTGACGGTGCGCTGGCTCACCGGCGGCCACGGCGACCTCGCCCGGACGGTGGCCCACTTCGAGCGGCTGGCCCGCAACGCCGCGGCTGGTACGGGCAAGCGCGGGTTCGGGGTGTGGCGCTCGGGGCGGCTGTGCGGCTACATCGACTTCGACCCCGATGTCGAGGTGCTGGAGCCGGGGGAGGTCAACCTCGCCTACGCGGTGCACCCGTGGGCCCGCGGGCAGGGGGTCGCGGTCGAGGCCGTCCGCCTCGTGTGCGAGGTGCTGCAGACCGAGCGGGTGGGTCGCCGGGCGGCGATCCGGGTCGAGCCGGAGAACACCGCCTCGGTGCGGGTGGCGGAGAAGGCCGGATTCACCCACGCCCGGACCCTCGTCTCCCCGACGGAGGTGCGCTCCGACGGCTCGCCGGTCACCCACCGGGTCTACCTCCTCGACCTCTGGCCGGCGTCCGACGTCCCCGCCGCCCAGCCGGGTCAGCGCCCGTGAGCGGCGTCGGCGTGGGCGACGTGCCGGCGGTCGTCCGGGCCCGCGCCGGAGCGGGCGGTGACCCGGGGTGGGCCGACCGGCTGCCTCGCCTGCTGGCCGACCTCGCACGGGCCTGGTCGCTGACGGTGACCGGCGTGCTCGCGGGCGGGACGGCCTCCGTGGTGGTGCGGGCGGTCGCCGCCGACGGACGTCCGGTGGTGGTCAAGGTGGCCGTACCCGGGACGGGCTCGGCCCGGCAGGTGCAGACCCTCCTCAGCGCCGCGGGGAACGGCTACGTGCAGGTGCTCGCGTACGCGCCCGAATACGAGGCCGTCCTGCTCGAGGCCCTCGGGACGTCCCTCGAGGTCAGCGGTTGGCCGCCGGGCGACCAGCTGGTGCGGCTGGCCCGGCTGCTGCGGCGGGCCTGGCAGGTCACCCCGTCGGCGGCCGCGGGTCCGCCGGAGGACAAGGCGGCGGGTCTGGCCGCGCTCGTCAGCCGGCTCTGGCACGACCTGGCCCGTCCGTGCCCCGAGCCCGTGGTGGTGGAGGCGCTGGCCTGCGCGGCCCGCCGGGCGGCCGACTTCGACCCGTCCGCCTGCGTCGTGGTGCACGGCGACGCCGCGGCTGCGAACGCCGCGCGGGTGCTCGCCCCGCGTCCCGGCACCGAGGACGGCTTCGTCCTGCTCGACCCCGACGGCTTCGTCGGCGACCCGACCTACGACCTCGGGGTCGCCGTGCGCGACTGGTGCCCGCAGCTGCTGGCCAGCCGGTTCCCGGCGGACCTGCTCGCCGGGTGGTGCGAGACGGTGGCGGGCGAGGCGGACGCCGATCCCGCCGTGGTCTGGGACTGGGGCTTCCTCGAGCGGGTCTCGACCGGCCTGTTCCTCTGGTCGCTGGACGGGCGGGAGCAGGCCCGTCCCTTCCTCGAGACCGCCGAGGTGCTGCTCGCCGCCGGCTCGCGCTGGTGACCCAGCTGCTGACCCGAGGGTCGTTTCCCGACAAGGCCCGAGCCCAGTCCCCCGGGATGGGGACTGGGCTCGGAGGGTGCGTCTGGCTGCCTCAGCAGTTGACCGCGGCGTAGGAGGTGTAGGAGCGGTCGAAGCTGCCGATGGAGTTCGGGTTGATCCAGGTGCGCGACTCCAGGTCGCAGCCCTGGTAGTAGATCCGCTCCATCTCGCCCGGCCCGTGGGCGTCGTAGGACAGCTGGCAGGCCACGGCCACCGGGCCGAGGAGGCCGCACATGGTGACCACGTTGCCCGCGACGTCCAGCGCCTCGCCGATCTCGGCGTTGGTGGCGGTGTGGGTGATGTCGGGCGTGCCGGTGGCGTAGGGCGGTGCGGCCGCACTGGCGGTGGCCGCGGTGAACACCGATGCGGCGCCCAGCACACCCGCTGCTGCGATGGTTGCTGCTGCTCGTTTCGTGTTGTTCATGAATCCGACGTTATCAACCCGTGATCTACCCCGTGAAAGGGGGGCGGGATAGCGACGACGGATTTCTCGAATGGTGACCGACAATTGACGCCGAGCATTCTTCCGTGATCTCCTGCGCCACCGCCGTGCCGGCGGGGTGTGCAGGCTCAGCGCGGCAGGTCGGTGCTCTGCAGCACCGCGACCGTCGGCGCGGCCAGGCGGAGCCGGCCGCCGACCAGGACGCTGTCGCCGCCGGCGTCGAGCAGCAGGCGCCAGCCGGTGCCCAGCAGACCGCCGGGTAGCGGGACGTCGACGGTCTGCCCACCGCAGTGGCACCAGACCAGCAGCGCCTCCTCGGCGTCGGAGAGGTACATGCCGAGCAGCTGGCGGTGCGGGTCGTGCCAGTGCTGCTCGGTCATCGTCTCCACCCCACCGGGTGCGGACGGCGCGGCGGCCCCGGTCAGCCAGGCGAGGTCGAGCCGGCCCAGGTCGGCGCCGGTGGCGTCGCGCACGGGACGGCCGACCGGGTGCAGCGGCGGGCGCAGCAACGGGTGCTCCCGGCGCAGCCGCAGCAGCTCCCGGGTCAGGGCGTGCAGGTCGCTCCACGGCTTGGACCAGTCGGTCCAGGAGATCTCGTTGTCCTGGCAGTAGGCGTTGTTGTTGCCCTGCTGGGTGCGCCCCAGCTCGTCGCCGGCGGTGATCATCGGCGTGCCGGCCGATACGAGCAGGGTGGCCATCAGCGCACGCGCGTGGCGGCGGCGGGCCGCGACCACGCCGGCGTCGTCGGTCTCGCCCTCGACGCCGTGGTTGACCGAGCGGTTGGCGTCGCTGCCGTCGCGTCCGTGCTCGCCGTTGGCCCGGTTGTGCTTGTGGTGGTAGCTGACCAGGTCGCGCAGCGTGAAGCCGTCGTGGGCGGTGACGAAGTTGACGGTGCTGGACGTCCCGCGTGAGGTCGGGTCGAACAGGTCGGTCGAGCCGGCCAGCCGGGTGGCCAGCCGGCGCACGTCACCGGCGCCACGCCAGTAGTCGCGGACGTCGTCGCGGAAGCGGTCGTTCCACTCCAGCCAGGGACGTCCGAAGCGGCCGACCTGGTAGCCGTCGACGCCGACGTCCCAGGGCTCGCTGATCAGCCGGACGCCGGACAGCACCGGGTCGGTGCGGACCTGCGCGAGGAAGGCGTGGTGCAGGTCGACCGCGTGCCGGTCGTCGCGCAGCAGCGTGGGCGCCAGGTCGAAGCGGAAGCCGTCCACGCCGAGCTCGGTGACCCAGTGGCGCAGCGAGGCGAGGACGAAGTCGAGCACCACCGGGTGCGAGGTGTCGACGGAGTTGCCGCAGCCGGTGACGTCGACCTGGTGGCCCGCGGCGTCCAGGCGGTACCACTCGGGGCCCAGCCCGCGGAACGACAGCGTCGGCCCGTCCCGGTCGCCCTCTCCGGTGTGGTTGTAGACCACGTCGAGGACGACCTCCAGCCCGGCGTCGTGCAGGGTCGAGACCAGCTCGGCGAACTCGGCCACCTGCCCGCCGCGATCGCCGCTGGAGGAGTAGCCGGCGTGCGGCGCGAAGAAGCCGACCGTGTTGTAGCCCCAGTAGTTGGTCAGCCCCTTGGCCACCAGGTGGGGCTCGGTGACGAAGTGCTGCACCGGCAGCAGCTCGACGGTGGTGACGCCGAGGTCGCGCAGGTGCTGGACCACCGCCGGGGAGGCGAAGCCGGCGTAGCTGCCGCGCAGCCGTTCGGGGACATCGGGGTGCAGGCGCGTCGTCCCGGCCAGGTGCGCCTCGTAGACCACGGGGTCGGTGGGACGCGGCCCGGCCAGCGGGCGCGGCCGTGGCACCTCCCCGACGACCACCGACAGCGGCACCGCACCCAGCGAGTCGGCGTCGTCGATCCGCCCGGGCTGGCCGGGCAGGTGGTCGCGGACGGCGCCGTCGAGGTCGAGCGAGCCGCTGACCGCGCGGGCCCACGGGTCGAGCAGCAGCTTCGCCGGGTTGAACCGCAGTCCGCGGGCGGGTTCCCACGGTCCCGCGGCCCGGTAGCCGTAGCGCTGACCCGGCCCGACGCCGGGAACCTCGAGCTGCCAGGTGCCGTCGTCGGCGGGGACGGTGTCCAGCCGCCGCTCGCCACCGTCCTCGGCCACCAGGCAGAGCTGCACCGCGCTCGCCCCGGGTGCCCAGAGCGCGAAGCGGGTCCCGGTGGCGGTCGGCCGCGCGCCCAGCGACGTCTGGTCGGGTCGGGTCGTGCTCACCCGGGTCACGCTAGCCGAGGTGGCGGCCGGACCGGTGCGCGTCGTTACAGTGACGGCCATGACCGAGCAGGAGGTGCCGGAGGCCCCGCGGGGCGGCCGGGAGCGCCCACGACGGACGGCCACCGCCGAGCAGGTGGAGGCGGCGTGGTCGGACACCAAGCTGGCCCAGGAGCTCTACCACGACTGGGAGGCGGGCAGCTACGACGACAAGTGGTCGATCTCGTTCGACCAGCGCTGCGTCGACTACGCCCGCGACCGGTTCGAGGCCGTCGGCGGACGTCCGGCCCAGCCGTACGGGCGCAGCCTCGAGATCGGTGCCGGCACGGGCTTCTTCACCCTCAACCTCATGCTGGCCGGGCTGGTCGAGAGCGGTGTGGTCACCGACATCTCCGAGGGCATGGTCGAGGTCGCGCTCGACCACGCCGCCCAGCTCGGGCTGGACGTCACCGGCCGGGTGGCCGACGCCGAGCGGCTGCCCTTCGACGACGCCAGCTTCGACCTGGTGGTCGGCCACGCGGTCATCCACCACCTGCCCGACCTGCGGACCGCCTTCGCCGAGATGCACCGGGTGCTCAAGCCGGGTGGGCGGCTGGTGGTCTGCGGCGAGCCGACGAAGGTCGGGCACACCATCGCCCGCCGGCTCTCCACCCTCACCTGGCACACCACCCGCGCGGTGACCAGCCGTGTCCCGGCGCTGTCGGGCTGGGCGCGCCCGGAGCAGGAGCTGGACGAGTCGAGCCGCGCCGCCGCGCTGGAGGCGGTGGTCGACCTGCACACCTTCGACCCCGACGAGCTGGCCGCGCTGGTGCGCGAGTCGGGCCTGGCCGGGGTGCGCACCCACGGCGACGAGCTGCTCGCCTCGTGGTGGGGCTGGCCGGTGCGCACCTTCGAGGCGGCGGTGCCGGAGGAGCGGCTCGGATGGGGCTGGCGCTCCTTCGCCTACCGCACCTGGCGGGCGCTGGACCGGGTCGACCGCCGGCTGGCCCGGGTGGTGCCCCAGGCGGTGTTCTACAACGTGTCGGTGACCGGGTTCCGGCCACGGTGAGCGAGGCGGCGGCCACCGACGGCGCACCGGTTCGGCGCACGGGCGCCTGGTCGACGCTGCGCTGGCTGGTCCGCCGGCGCTGGCTGCGTCCGGTCTACCTGCGCTCCTGGGTGCGCTACCGGCTGGCCCGGCTGCGCCACCCCGACGTCGAGTTCGAGGGTTTCGTCTTCCTCGGCCGCGGCGTCCGCCTCGAGGTCGCCCGCGGCGTCGGCCGGCTCCGGATCGGGGCCTGGACCCACCTGGCCGACGGGGTCACCCTGCGCGCCCACGAGGGCACCGTGACGATCGGGCCCAAGTGCGTGCTGGGCGCGGGACTCACCGTCAACGCCCACCTCGACGTCTCCATCGGCGAGGCCACGATCATCGGCGACCGGGTCTACGTCTGCGACTTCGACCACGACTTCACCGACCCGCGGGTGCGGATCAAGGACCAGGGCCTGGTGCGCTCGCCGGTCTCGATCGGCCCGGACTGCTGGCTGGGCACGGGCGTCACCGTGGTGCGCGGGACCGAGCTGGGGCAGGGCTGCGTGGTGGCCGCGCACGCGGTGGCCCGCGGGGTCTACCCGCCGGGTTCGGTGGTGGCCGGCGTCCCGGGCCGGGTGGTGGCCGACCGGGCGCAGCGGTGGCGGGAGCAGGCCGATGTCCGGGCCTATGTCGACGGCCTGGGCGAACAGGCCCTGGAGCGGGTGCGGCGGCTGGTGGCGGGCTTGCCACCGGCTGGTTACCCCTGAGTAACATGACGCCCGGCGGCAGCTGCCCGGCCAGGCCGGGCGACCTCACGGAGGAGGAGAGCGATGCGGATCGTGACGCTGGTGAAGTACGTGCCGGACGCGACCGGTGAGCGGGGCTTCAGCGAGGACGGGACGGTCGACCGCGAGGGCACCGACGGCCGGCTGTCGGAGCTGGACGAGTACGCCGTCGAGCAGTCGCTGCGGCTGGCCGAGGCCTCCGACGACGAGGTCGAGGTGGTGGCCCTGACGATGGGCCCCGACGACGCCGCCGACGCGATCAAGAAGGCCCTGCAGATCGGCGCCAGCTCCGGCGTCCACGTCTGCGACGACGACATCGCCGGCTCCGACGCGCTGGGCACCAGCCTGGTCCTCGCGGCCGCGATCCGGAAGCTCGAGCCCGACCTGGTCATCACCGGGATGGCCTCCACCGACGGCGTGATGGGGGTGCTGCCGGCGATGCTGTCCGAACGGCTCGGCTGGCCCGGGCTGACCCTGGCGCACACCGTGGAGCTCGACGGGCGCACGCTCACCGTCGTCCGCGACGGCGACACCGCCAGCCAGCGGGTGCAGGCTGAGCTGCCGGCGGTGCTCAGCGTCACCGACCAGTCCGGCGAGCCGCGCTACCCGGGTCTGAAGAACGTGATGGCGGCCAAGAAGAAGAAGGTCGAGGAGTGGGACCTCGACGACCTCGGGCTGGAGGCCGACGCGGTCGGCGCGGCGGCCGCGCTGACCACCGTGCGCGAGACCGCGCCGCGTCCGCCGCGGCAGGCCGGCCGGGTCGTCACCGACAGCGACGGCTCCGGCGCCGCCGCGCTGACCGAGTTCCTGACCGCCGGCAAGTACGTCTGAGGAGGAGAGATGGGATCGGTGATCGTGCTGGCCGAGGCCGGCGAGCAGGGCGTCAGCAAGCCCACCCTGGAGCTCCTCACCCTGGCCCGGCGGCTGGGCGAGCCGGTGGCCGTGGTCGTGGGCGAGCCGGCCGGGGGTGTGGTCGAGACGCTGGGCCGGTACGGCGCGACCGCCGTGCTCACCGCGGCCGAGCCGGCGCTGCAGGAGGGTCTGCCCGCGCCGCGGGCCGAGGCCCTGGCTCAGCTGGCGGGCGACCGGCAGGCGTCGGTCGTCCTGCTCACCTCCACCCCCGACGCCAAGGACGTGGCGGGCCGGCTCGCGGTCCGGCTGACCGCCGCGCTCGTCACCGACGCCACCGACGTCCGGTCCGGCGAGGGCGGCGTGGTCACCCGGCAGTCGGTGTTCGCCGGCAGCTGGACCGTCGAGGCCGCCAGCACCGCCGACGTCGCGGTGGTGACGGTCAAGCCGAACTCGGTCGAGGCCGAGGAGGCCCCGGTCGAACCGGCCGTCGAGACCGTCCAGGTGACCCTGTCGGAGACCTCGACGGCCGTCCGGGTGCTCGAGTCCAGCCCGAAGGCCGCCACCGGACGCCCGGAGCTGACCGAGGCCGCGATCGTCGTCTCCGGCGGACGTGGCACCGGCGGCGACTTCGCCGCGGTCGAGGCGTTCGCCGACGCCCTGGGAGCCGCGGTCGGCGCCTCCCGGGCGGCGGTGGACTCCGGCTGGTACCCGCACGCCTACCAGATCGGCCAGACCGGCAAGACCGTCTCCCCGCAGCTGTACGTGGCCGCGGGGATCTCCGGGGCGATCCAGCACCGCGCCGGGATGCAGACCTCGCGCGCGGTGGTCGCGGTCAACAAGGACCCGGAGGCGCCGATCTTCGAGATGGCCGACCTCGGCGTCGTCGGCGACCTGCACACCGTGCTGCCGGCCGTCACCGAGCAGCTCCGGGACGCCCGCGGCTGAGGCCGTCCTGGGCTCGTCGGGGCAGGATGGGGCCGTGAGCCTGCGCACCTACCTCGACCACGCGGCCGGGACGCCGATCAGCGCGGTGGCGCGTGAGGCCCTGCTCGAGGCGCTGGAGCTGACCGGCAACCCGTCCTCGGTGCACCGCTCCGGCCGCGCCGCTCGGCGGCTGCTGGAGGAGGCCCGCGAGTCGCTGGCGGCCAGCCTGGACGCCCACCCGACCGAGGTGGTGCTGACCTCCGGCGGCACCGAGGCCGACAACCTCGCCCTGCGCGGCAGCTGGCTGGCCCGCCGTGGTGACGGCCGCGACCAGGTGGCCGTCTCCACCGTGGAGCACCCGGCGGTGGCCGAGACCGCCGCCGCGCTCGCCGCCGAGGGCGCGGAGGTGGTCGGTCTCGGCGTGGACGCCGACGGCCGCGTCCTCGACTCCGCCTGGGCCGCGCTGGGGGAGCGGACCGCGGTGGCCTCGGTGATGTGGGTCAACAACGAGACCGGCACCGTGCAACCGGTCGAGCGCCTCGTCGAGGACTGCCGCCGGGCCGGGGCCAGCAGCCACAGCGACGCGGTCCAGGCGGTGGCGAGCGAGCCGGTCTCCTTCGCCGGCAGCGGGCTGGACCTGATGACGGTGTCGGGCCACAAGCTCGGCGCGCCGGTCGGCGTCGGGGCCCTGCTGGTCCGCCGCGGGCTGGCGCTGGCCGCGGTGGGGCACGGCGGCGGGCAGGAGCGCGACCTGCGCTCCGGCACCGTCCCGACCGCGCTCGCGGCCGCCCTCGCCGCGGCCTGCGCCGACGCGGTGGCCCGGCGCACCGAGCGGACCGCCACCTGGGTGGGGCTGCGGACGCGGCTGCTCGACGGGCTGGCGGCCACCGACCTGACCGGCTGGCGGGTGCACGGGGGCGAGCGGACGTCCCCGGCCATCGTCAACCTCGGCTTCGACGGGTTGCGCTCCGACGACCTGCTGATGCTGCTGGACGCCGCCGGTCTGGACTGCTCGACCGGCTCGGCCTGCTCGGCCGGGGTCATCCAGCCCAGCCCGGTGCTGCTGGCCATGGGGGCGGGGGAGGAGGCCGCCCGCGGGTCGCTGCGGGTCTCCTTCGGCGCCGCGTCCTCAGCGGCCGACGTCGACGCCCTGCTCACCGCGCTGCCCGGCGCCGTCGAGCGGGCCCGCCGGGTCGGTGGCTGACCGACCGCCTCAGCCGATCGGCCGCTCCTGCTGCTGACCCCGGCGCTCGCGGCGGTAGCGGGTCGGGCTGACCCCGTGCCGGCGGCGGAAGCGGGTGGAGAAGTACAGCGGGTCGCCATAGCCCACCCGCCGCGCCACCTCGGCCACCGGCTGGCTGGTCAGCTCGAGCAGCTCGGCGGCCAGCTCCATCCGCTGCGCGTCCAGGTGGCGCAGCGGCGGGCTGCCCACCTGGGCGCTGAACAGGTGGCTGAGCCGGGACGCCGACAGGTGCGCCACCCGGGCCAGGTCCTGCACGTCGAGGTCCTCGGCCAGGTGGGCGTCGATGTGCTCGAGCACCCGCAGCACCCGCTCGTCCAGGAGCCGCTGCCGGGGGTTCTGGGTGTCGTACCACAGCAGCGCCGCCTCGAGCGCGTTCTGGGCGAACAGCTCGGGCCGCCCGACCGCCATCCGGCTGGCGCGGGCGGCGTCCAGCAGGGCCCGACGGACCCGCTCGGCCACCTCCGCACCCAGCCGCAGGTGCCCGACACCGGTGGCCACCTCGGGCCAGTCCAGCAGCGCCACCCAGGTCGGCGGTGGGCGGAAGTGGGTCCACAGCAGCTCCCAGCGGCCGGCCGCGGGGTCGGTGCCGTACTCCTGCACCGTCCCCGGTCGCACCAGCACCGCCTGGTCCGCGCCGACCGCCATCTGCCGGTCGTCGGCGGTCAGCAGCAGCCCGGCACCGTCGACGGTGTGCAGCAGCAGCCAGTCGTCGGTGCCGCGGGAGCGCCGGACGTGGTAGCGCACCCCCTCGCTGAACTCGCCGGCGCTGACCCGGCGGACGGCGGGAGGCGGCAGCTCGACCGCGGGCGTCTCGAACGACACAGCAGGATCCTCCATGTCCGTGACCTCGGTGCCCATTCCACACCCCGGCCGGTCCGACCAGGCTGAGAGGTATGACGAACACCCTCTCCGAGGCTCCCGCCGGTCACCCCGACGTCTCCGACGTGACCGGCCTGGAGACCTTCCCCGCCGACGCCGTCGACCCGGCCGCGCTCGCCGACGCCTACCGCCGCAACGGTGCGGTGCAGCTGCGCGGCCTGCTCGACGAGCAGGAGATCGCCGAGGTCCGCGAGGCCTTCACCACCCACATGGAGACCGACGGCACCGGCGGCTCCTTCGACGAGATCCCCGAGGGCGACCCGCTGCGCGCCTACCCCCGGATGATCCACCCGCACCGCGGCGACCACGCCCCCGGACGGCTGGCGCGGCGCTGGCTGCTGGATGAGCGGGTGGTCGGGCGCGTCCGCGATGCCCTCCAGGCCCCGGTCTGGGCCGCGCAGTCGATGTTCTACTTCAAGCCCGCCGGCGCCCGCGGCCAGGCGATGCACCAGGACAACTACTTCCTGCAGTCCCACCCCGAGACCTGCGTGGCCGCCTGGATCGCCGTCGACGACTGCGACGAGGCCAACGGGGCGCTCGGCGTGGTGCCCGGCACCCACCGCTACGAGATCTCCTGCCCGGAGGAGGCCGACGCCGCCGAGTCGTTCACCTCGATCACCGTGCACATCCCCGACCACCTGCGGGTGGTGCAGACCGAGATGAAGGCCGGCGACGCCCTGATCTTCCACGGCAGCCTGGTGCACGGCTCGAAGCCCAACACCACCGCCGACCGGTTCCGCCGCTCGCTGATCTTCCACTACATCCCCGAGGGCAGCCGGGAGGTGGCGAACAGCTACCAGCCGCTGCTGGCGGCCGACGGCTCGGAGGTCCACATCGACGCCTCGGCCTTCGGCGGCACCTGCGGGGAGGGCTGGGTGCCCAGCAACCACTGACCGCATCCGCTGAGGTCGGCCGCGGGCGCTGGTGCGACGATCAGGCCATGATCTTCTTCTTCGGCACCCGGGTGCGCCGCAAGCTGCTGGAGTCCGGGTCGTTCCGCTGCCCGTACTGCCTGGAACCGCGCGGGTACGAGCGGCTGGGCGTGCGCACCTGGATCCACGTCTTCTGGATCCCGGTGATCCCGCTCGGCAGTGGCCAGGAAGAGGTCCGCTGCCGGTTCTGCCAGAACGGGTGGGCCCCGAAGGTGCTGGAGGGCACCCGGCTCGACTGAGCCGACGGACGCAGCGCCTGAGACCGTCGACAGCCTGCTGAGCCACCGCGTCCTGGGCCGGTCGAAAGGCCACGTGACCACAGCGCCCTGAGCCTGTCGACGATGTGACCAGCGGGCAGCTGCCCGTGCCGGGCTCGGCGCCGTCGTCGTCGGACCGGGTCGGTAGGCTCGGCCGACGTGAAGGTTCTGGTCGCGATGTCCGGCGGGGTCGACTCCGCCGTGGCCGCCGCGCGGATGGTGGACGCGGGTCACGAGGTGACCGGAGTCCACCTCGCGCTGTCGAAGAACCCGCAGTCCTTCCGCACCGGCGCCCGCGGCTGCTGCTCCAAGGAGGACGCCCACGACGCCCGGCGGGCCGCCGACGTGCTGGGCATCGATTTCTACGTCTGGGACCTCTCCGACCGCTTCGCCGAGGACGTGGTGGACGACTTCGTCGCCGAGTACGCCGCCGGCCGCACCCCGAACCCCTGCCTGCGCTGCAACGAGAAGATCAAGTTCTCCGCGGTGCTGGAGCGGGGCGTCGCGCTCGGCTTCGACCGGGTGGCGACCGGTCACTACGCCCGGCTGGTGGACGGGCCCGACGGCGTCGAGCTGCACCGGGCGGTGGACGCCGGCAAGGACCAGTCCTACGTGCTCGGGGTGCTCACCGCCGACCAGCTGGCCCGCTCGGCGTTCCCGCTGGGCGACAGCCCCAAGGCCGAGGTGCGGGCGGAGGCGGCGCGGCGCGGGCTGCTGGTCGCCGACAAGCCCGACAGCCACGACATCTGCTTCATCAGCGACGGCGACACCGCCGGCTTCCTCGCCGACCGGCTCGGGGAGCGGCCCGGTGACGTCGTCGACGCCGACGGCACCGTGCTCGGCCGGCATCCCGGCAGCCACCGCTTCACCGTCGGCCAGCGCCGCGGGCTGCGGCTGGGCGTCCCCGCCGCCGACGGGCGTCCGCGGTTCGTGCTCGACATCTCCCCGGTCGACAACACCGTCACCGTCGGCCCGCGCGAGGCGCTGCAGGTGCACGCGCTGACCGGGGTGCGCCCGCGCTGGACCGCCGCCCCGCCGGCCCCGGGCTGGCACGGGGAGGTGCAGCTGCGCGCCCGCGGCGAGCCGCTGCCCGCCACCGCCGAGCTGGTCGACGGCGACCTCCACGTCCGCCTGTCGGCTCCGGCCACCGGCGTCGCCCCCGGCCAGGCCGTCGTCCTCTACGACGGCACCCGCGTCGTCGGCAGCGCCACCATCGCCACCACCGACCGCACCCCACCCCAGCGCCCTGAGCCGACCTCGTCCCAGCGCCCTGAGCCGACCTCGTCCCAGCGCCCTGAGCCGACCTCGTCCCAGCGCCCTGAGCCTGTCGAAGGGCCCTCCGTCCCCGTGAGCGCGCGGTGACCGCCCGCGCCACCGGGATAGGCTCCTGGCCGGGCACCGACCCCGCCGGCGCGATCCGGCTCACCCTCGGCGAGCTCGGCGAGAACGGCAGCCCGGGTGTGCCCTACTTGCCCGAGCTGCCCGACCGCGGGGCGCACGCCGGCACCACCGGGCGCACCGCGGCGATGCTGGTCGGGCTCGGGCTCGACCTGCAGCCGGCCGGCTGGCGGCTCACCGACGCCCCGGGCATCGACCACCGACGGGCGATCTCCCTGCTCCGCCAGGACCTCGACCTGCTGGAGGAGGAGGCGCAGGGCTACAGCGGTCCGCTCGCCCTCACCGCCGCCGGGCCCTGGACGCTGGCCGCCACCGTCGAGCGCCCGCGCGGCGACCGGGTGCTGGCCGACTCCGGCGCCCGCCGCGAGCTGGGGGAGAGCCTGGCCGAGGGGCTGGGCGACCTGGTGGCCGAGCTGCGCCGCCGGCTCCCCGCCCTCAGCCTGACCGTGCAGCTCGACGAGCCGGCCCTGCCCGCCGTCCAGGACGGCCGGATCGGCACCGCCAGCGGGTTCTCCCGGCACCGCGCGGTCGAGCCGGCCGAGCTCTCCGCCGCCCTCGAGACGGTGACCGGCGCCGTGCGCGACGCCGGTGCGGAGCAGGTGGCGCTGCACTGCTGCGCCGCCGGGCTGGACGTCCGGCTCGTCCTCGACGCCGGCGTCGGGCGGCTGCTGCTCGACGTCGACCGGCTCAGCCGCGCCGACGTCGACCTGCTCGCCGAGACGCTGGACGCCGGCCGGGCCGAGGTCGGGCTGGGGATCCAGCCGACCGGCGTCGCCGACGCGGTGCTCAGCCCGGACCGCCTCACCGACCGAGCCCTGCACCTGCTGCGACCGCTCGAGCTGGGCCCCCAGGTCGCCGAGCGGGTGCTGCTCACCCCTGCCTGCGGGCTCGCCGGCTGGACCGCCGGCCCGGCCACCGCGGTGCTGCGCCACCTGGTCCGCGCCGCCCAGCTGGTCACCGACGAGCTCAGCCGCTGACCAGACCGCCCGACCCGGCCGCAGCGCCCTGAGTCTGTCGAAGGGCCGAGCTGCGGGTGGCGCTGTTACCGCGCGGGTGCGGCCGGTCTACGGTGCGGGCGTGGGAGTCCGCGACCGTCTGCTCGCCTACTACGCCGAGGAGCTGCCGACCCGGCGCGACCGTCCGCTCGGTCCGGAGCGCACCGCCCGGCTGACCGACTTCACCGCGCGCTGCCGCGGCGAGGGCCTCCGGTCCGTGCTCGAGGTCGGCTGCGGCGCCGGGCGGGACGGCGTCGTGCTCCGCGGCTCCGGGCTCCACTACGCCGGGGTCGACCTGTCGCCGGTGGGCGTGGTGCTGTGCCGGGAGCAGGGGCTGACGGCGGTGGTGGCCTCGGCGACCGCCCTGCCGTTCGCCGACGGCTCGGTCGACGCCGGCTGGACGATGAGCACCCTGATGCACCTGGAGGGCGACGACCTCGACGTCGCAGTCGCCGAGCTGGGACGGGTGGTCCGACCCGGTGGGCTGCTCGACATCGGCCTGTGGGGTGCCGACACCCCGCAGGACCGGATCGACGAGGCCGGCCGGTTCTTCCAGCAGCGCACCGACGACGAGGTCGTGGCGCTGCTGGGCACCGTCGGCACCGTCGAGTCCCTCGAGATCTGGGACCGGTTCGCCGACGGCGGGCACTACCAGTGCGCCCGCGTCCGCATCGCCCGGTAGACCGAGCCGCTCCAGCGCCGTCCTGAGCAGGCTGGGCCAGTGCGGGTCGCTGTCCGGGCCGACGACGAGGCGGCCGGTGCGGAAGGGGCCAGCCGGGCGCCGCGCCCGCTCCTCGCCTCAGAGCGTGGTGGTGAGGACTCCGCCCTCTGCGCGCAGCGCGGCACCGTTCGTGGCCGAGGAGAGCGGGCTGGCCAGGTAGGTGACCAGGTGCGCGATCTCGTCGGGCTCGATGAAGCGCTGCAGCAACGAGGTCGCGCGAGCGGTCGCGAGCGCACTTCTCATCTCATCGGCGGGGACACCACGCGCCTCGGCCGCTTGCTCCACCGCGGAAGCGACCCCTTCGGAGTACGTCGGCCCGCCCAGGACCGTGTTGACGGTGACAGCGGTGCCACGGGTGGTCTTGGCGAGCCCGTTGGCCAGTGCGAGCACGCCCGCCTTGGTGGTCCCGTAGTGGGTCATGTCAGCAGGAACATCCACGCCGGCCTCGCTGCCGATGAAGATGATCCGGCCCCATCCCTTGCCCAGCATGCTCGGGAGGGCGTGACGCGACAGGCGGACACCGCTCATGACGTTGATGTCGAAGTACCGCTGCCAGTCACGATCGCTGATGTCGCCGAAGGTGCCGACCTCGAAGACGCCGACGTTGTTGACGAGGACGTCGATCTCGTCGAGCCCGTCGAGCAGCTCTCGCACCTGCTCGGGCTCGGCGAAGTCGGCCGTCAGTCCGGAGACGGTCCCGTGGGGGACGGCCCTCTTCAGCTCGCGCACCGCAGCGTCGACCCGCTCCGCACTGCGTCCGTTGACGATGACCTCAGCACCCTCGGCGAGCAAGGCCCGGGCGATCGAGTAGCCGATCCCCTGCGTCGACCCGCTCACGAACGCCCTCTTGCCCTCGAGCCCAAGCTCCACCGGTACCGCCCCTCTTGATCACTTGCCGAAGAAAGTCAGGCCTCAACCTAATGACTTTCCTGTGCAAGTCAAGGTGTCGAGGTCGGGCCGGCGCTGCACCTAGGCTGTCACCATGGGCGACCCGCGGGAGAGTTCCGGTCCACCGGCGTCGCTCGCCGGCAACGACCTCGAGACCTGGGCCGCCCTCGCGACCCTGCTGGAGTGGTTGCCGGCCGCCCTCGACAGCCAGTTGCAGCGGGACGCTCAGCTGACGCACTTCGAGTACGGCGTGCTGTATGCGCTCGCTCAAGCGCCTGAGCGCACGCTGCGCATGAGTGTCCTGGCGGGTTATGCGAACAGCTCGTTGTCGCGGCTGTCACGAGCGGCGGCACGCCTGGGGTCTCGGGGTTGGCTGCGGAGGACGCCCGACCCGGTCGACGGGCGCTACACGTTGGCAGTCCTGACCGATTCCGGCCATGCGAAGGTCCTGGACGCCACCCCTGGCCACGTGCAGGTCGTGCACCGGCTCGTCCTCGACCGGCTGACGCGGGCGCAGGCACGTCAGCTGCGCGAGATCAGCCGGCGCATCACGACGGCGATCCGTGAGCAAGGCGCCTGGGAGCCGTCGTGAGGCACGGACCGGCTGCCATGCACGTCGACCTGGTGATCGGTCCAGGAGCCGTTCGCGGTGACGTGAACAGGGGCATGCCGCGAGGCGCCTCGGCCGGCGCACCGTACGGCTAGGCCCCTGCGGCGGTCTTGGCGGCCTCGATCGCTGACCTGAAGTCGGGAGTGGCTCCGAGCTGGGCGAGCCACACATTCGCCGCGTTGTAGCAGTTGAAGGTCTCGATCTTCCCCTCACGGAGGTACCAGAGATCTGCCGTCGGCACGTCGATCCGGCGGCCGGTCGGAGGGATCGCGCCGACCGGGGTCGGGAACTCGCCGAGATGCGTCCCCTGGATCCGCAGCTCGACGGCGACGACCTCACCGAACGCGTGCACGCCGAGCAGCTCGCGGTGGATGTCGGGGAAGGCGCTCGCGAGGCCGGCCAGTGCGTGCGGGATCTGGTCTCCGCGGAAGGTCAGCGAGTTCGGTACGTCGTTGAACGTCCCGTCCTCGGTGAACAGGGCGCGGAAGCCGTCTCCATCGAGGACGTCCCCCTCGGCCAGCCGATAGGCCTCGCGGACCACCTCTTCGTTGCTCGCCACTTCTGCTCCTCCTCTGCTCGGTCCGCCAGGCCGCCGCCCTGCCGGACCGAGGGCGACCCGTCGGGTCCTGGCCATGGCTGGCTCCTGGCTCACCGAGCGTGTAATTGACTGAGTCGTCCAAAACCCTAATCGGTAATGGACCGAATCGTCAATAACGGGTAGCCTGGAGGCGTGGCCAGACCGAGGGAGTTCGACGAGGAAGCGGTCCTCGAGCGTGCGCGCGAGCAGTTCTGGACCACGGGCTACGCCGGGACGAGCATGGACGCCATCGCCGCGGCGACCGGCCTGGGCAAGGGCAGTCTGTACGGCGCCTTCGGCGGGAAGCGGCAGCTGTTCCTGCGGGTCTTCGACGCCTACTGCGCGCGCATCGCCGACGCAGTGGCGGACGGGTTGACCGGCCCGGACGACGGTGCCTTCATCCGACTGTGCGCCCACATCCGTGCGGCGGCGGCCGGGATCGCCGCCGACGGACTCCACCGCGGATGCCTCCTGGCGAAGGGCACGGCCGAGCTCTCCGAGCACGACCCCGACGTCACCGTGCGATCCCGGCGGACGCTGGAGCGCATCGCCACGGCACTGGCCGAGGAGATCCGCGCCGCGCAGCGTCACGGCGACCTCGACCCCGCGGCCGACGCCGACGAGCTCTCCACCCTCGTGCTGGCCGTCCTTCGTGGCATGGAGGCCCTCGGCAAGGCAGGGATGGACGGCGACCGGCTGGAGAGGGTGGCCGAGACCGCCATCGGCCTGCTGCCGCGGACCGGCCAGGCGAGTCAGGCAGTCCCCGCGGGCAGGTAGGCGGGCGCGAGGAAAGGGGAGGCGAGGCGCACCGGTCGGCGCTAGCGTCCGGTCCGGTGCGGACCGAGGAGCAGATCCACCTGGCGGCGGCCGACGCGGTGGCGCCCGGCAGTCGGGTCGGGGACGTCCGGGCCTACCGCCGGCACCCGCTGCCGTTCCCGGCCCGGCTGACGGTGATCACGCCGGCCGGGCCGGTGGAGTGCGTGGCGAAGGCAGCGCCTGCGGCGTCGAGCCGGCTCGACGTCGAGGCGACCGCCCTGCGGCTCCTGTCCGAGGTCGGCGCCCGCTCCCCACGCCTGCTCGCCGGCCCCGTGCCCGTGCAGACCGACAGCGGCCCCTTCCATGTCCTCGTCATGACGCCCCTACCGGGTGAGGTGCTGCCATGGCTGCAGGTGCCCGACCTCGCGACCGGAGACCGGACCTGCCGGCTCTGGACCACCGCGGTCGAGGAGCTGCACGTCCTCACCGAGCCGCTGGCGGCTCTGCCCGGGAGCCGGCACCTGGCCCGCCGGACCCTCGACGACGAGCTGGCCGACGTCCTCGCCGGCGACAGCGACCGGATCAGCAGCCCCCTGGCCGACCGGGCGATCGAGCTGCTCGGAGTGCATCTCGCCGTCCACCGCAGACCGCTGGTCTTCTCCAACGGAGACCTGAACCCCCTCAACGTCCTCACGGAGGACGGAGGTCGGGTGGGCTGGGTGGACTTCGAGCATGCCGTGTTCGAGGACCCGCTGATCGGTCTGCCGAAGTTCTGGTTCTGGGCCGACGATCCCGGGTGGGCCACCGGCGCCAGGTTGGGGCTGGTCGAGCGGTACCTCTACCGCCACCGAGTGCCCGCCGAGACCTTCGCGGTGCGCATCCTGCTGCGCGGTCTCACCCATCTACGTGACACCGACCCTGAGCATCCGCCCCAGCAGCTGGTCACCACCCTCGAGCACGCCGTCGACGTCCTCGCACGCTGACGCCCTCCGCGGGGACGTCGGGCTGTCATGCGGCGCCGCGATCTGCCACGATCGGGTGGTGGTCGACGTCGACGCCTTCGCCCGGCAGTCCCGGTTCTCCGACCCGGGGCGCCACGCCGCCCGGCTGCGGGAGGTGCCGGACGACCTGGCCAGCCTGTGCGCCGTCTCGCGCAACCTGGTGGCCCACTACCGCGCCGAGCTGCCCGACCTGCCGCAGGAGCGCTGGCCGGAGGTCGACAGCCGTTGGGTCGAGGTCATCCTCGACCTCGACTCCCGGCGTCATCCCGACGACCTCAGCCGGCCCCGGGCGACCGCCGACAAGGTGGCCGGTTGCTGCCGCGACCACTCGCTGCTGGTGGTGGGGGCTCTGCGCCAGCGTGGCGTCCCGGCCCGGACCCGGGTCGGCTTCGCCCACTACTTCGCCTCCGACTGGGCAGCCGACCACGTCGTGGCCGAGCGCTGGCAGGACGGGCGGTGGCGGCGGGCGGACCCCGAGCTGGGCGACGGGCACCCCTTCGACGTCCTCGACATCCCGGCCGGTCCCCACGCGCCGTTCGAGACCGCGGCCGAGGCCTGGCTGGGCTGGCGCGCGGGGGACCGCGACCTCAGCCGGTACGGCGTCTACGGCGCCCCCGAGCTCGCCGGCCCCGACTTCGTCCGCACCTACGTCGTCTTCGAGGTGGCACACCGCTTCGGCGACGAGATGCTGCTGTGGGACGCCTGGGAGGCGACCGAGCACCCGCTGGAGCCGACGGAGACCGACGAGCTGGCCCGGCTCCTCGTCGCAGCGGACGCCGGCGACGCGTCCGCGGAGGACGAGCTCGCCGCGCGCTACCGCGAGGACGACCGGCTGCACCCCGGCGACCGCGTGACGACCTACTCCCCGTTCGACCTGCCCCCCAGGACCGTCGAGCTGGCGCATCGGGGAGGGGAGACCGGACCTGCTCAGACGTCGACGGCGTAGCCGAGCTGCAGGTCGCTGGCGTTCATCCCGCGGATGCCCCAGCTGGCCCTCGGTGTCTCGAACAGCGTGATCTCCACGCTGTGCGGCGCCGTGCCGGTGGCCTGCTCGATCCTGTCGAACAGCTCCTGGATCAGCTGTCGTCTGGCGCGCTCGGACCGCCCTTCGAACAGGGAGATCTCGACGATGGTGTAGTCCGTGCCACGGTCGTCGGGGTGGATGAAGTCCTCGTCGTCCAGCGGGATGAAGCGCTGGAAGCGCTTCTCGGCGGGGTAGCCGAGTGCCGCCATCACCGCACCGTGGATGGCGTCGGAGAGCGCGGCTCTGCGCGCGCGGAGTGAGTCCCGGTGCCCGTAGACGACGACCTGTGCCATGGCGAGACGCTAGCCCGCCCCTGCTGTCTGGCGGATCCCGGGACCCCGGCTGGGCGGCGCATCCGCCTACGAGCAGGCCTCGAACATCGCCAGCGCCGCCGCGTGACGCTGCCGGGCGTAGGTCTGCAACGCGTGGTCGGCCCGGCCGCGGCGGTCGACGAGGACCGACAGCGGGTAGGTCGAGGCGAGGGTGTAGGCCGCGCCGACGGCCAGCACCCCGTCCAGGTCGGCCGACGGCACCGTCGGGTGCGCGGCCCGGTAGCTGTCGAGGAGACCGGGCAGCTCGGTCCGCCAGCGCGGCACCGCGAGGGTGCGCGGGTCGCCGGCGATGCGGGCGATCTCCCACGCCAGGAACCCCCGGGTGGGCGGCTGGAAGTCGATCACCGCCGCCACGTCGTCGCCGCGCAGCAGGACGTTCGGCGCCGCCAGGTCACCGTGCAGCACCTGCTCCGTCAGCGGCGGCAGCCGCTGCAGCACGGCGCGGACCGCAGGCAGCAGGGCACGCCGCTGACCGAGGGCGTCGAGCGCCCACCGGCCGAACCCGCCCGCTGCCGCGGCGGGGCGGCGGTACCGCTCGACCAGCGCGTCGTACGCGGCAGCGGCGGCATCCAGGTCGAGCAGCCGCACCGGATCGGCGCTGGCCGGCGGCCCGGAGGGGTGGCTCGCCAGATGGCGGTGCAGCCGACCGAGCACAGCACCGACCGTGTGCCAGCGCCGACCGCTCAGGCCGGTCTCGGCGGTCTCGCCGTCGATGAGCTCCCACACCGACAGGAGCAGACCGTGGCTGCGCGCCACGACCGCACGGTCGACGCTCCGCCGCAGACCCGGCACCGGCGTCCCGCCCCGTCCGGCGAACTCGGTCAGCTCGACCGCCCTGGCAGCGGCCGCCGCCGCGCCGGCCGACCGGTGCACCTTGGCGAACCACCGTCCGCCGTCGCGGGCGGTGATGCGGAAGTTGTCCGAGGCGGTTCCGGAGTGGATGCGCTCGGCCCGGTCCACGGCGATGGCGAAGGCGTCCTGGAGCGCGCCACGCAGCGCGTCGGCGATCGGCTCCGAGCCTGCGGCGGTCGACGTCTCCACGCCCCGACCCTCTCAGCGGGCGCAGCCCGCGCGCACGCGCCCTCCTCAGCCGCGTCGGCGCACCGACAACGCGACCGACGGCACCGCGGGACGCTCGCGCTCGCCGCGGCGCGGCAACCGCCGCAGCAGCTCGACGGCGTCGCGGCGGGCCGCCTCCACGTCGTCCCAGCCGACCTGCTCGGCCGCCAGCAGGTCCAGCTCACGGGCCAGCGCGTCGTGCGCGCGGCGGACCAGGTGCCGCTCCGCCCGCAGGTCGGCGACGTCGTCGGTGCCCGGCGCGGTCAGCTCGGCCGAGGCCAGCTCGGCCTCCAGCAGCCCGAGGCAGCGTTCGGCGCGCTCGGTGCCGACGAGGTAGCCGCGGCCGTACCGCAGCAGGCGGTTGAGCCCGACCGCCGCCAGCGCGCACAGCCAGGCGGGGAACGCGGCGCCGGAGTCGGCCACCCCGAGTGCGAAGCGGACGAACAGGGCGACCACCCCGAGCACCACCAGCAGCAGCCCGATCTCGGTGGCCTCCGGACGTCCCAGCGCAGGCCGCACCGAGCGCTCGGCCCGGCGCGACGAGCTGACCGTGACCATCGCCACCGTGACGGCGAAGGCGAGCATCGACAGCAGCGTGGCCCCGCCCAGCCCGAGGTAGATCGAGCCGATGCCGAGCGCCCCGACGGCGGCGAACAGCGCCAGCCGGATGACGTCGACCGGACGGGAGGAGAGTCGTGCGTCCCGCGTGCCCATGTCCCGCTCCTCCGCTCGTCCGCCCCGCCGGGTCACCCGAGCCCGGCCGGCCCCTGCTCCAGCAGGACGACGAACTGCTCCTCGGTCAGGACCGGACGTCCCAGCTCGCGGGCCTTCGCCTCCTTGCTCCCCGCATTCTCACCGACGACCACGTAGTCGGTCTTCTTCGACACGGACCCCGACGCCTTCCCGCCGCGGCTGAGGATGGCCTCCTTGATCTCGTCGCGGGTGAACCCCTCCAACGAGCCGGTGACCACCAGGGTCAGCCCCTCCAGCGTCTTCTCGGTGGCGGTGTCGACCTCGTCGGCCATCCGCACCCCGGCGGCGGCCCACCGCTCGACGATCTCGCGGTGCCAGTCGACGGTGAACCACTCCTGCACCGACTCCGCGATGATCCGGCCCACCCCGTCGGTGCCGGCCAGCTCGTCGGTGCTGGCCGCCCGGATCGCCTCGACCGAGCCGAACGCCTGGGCCAGCGCCCGTGCCGCGGTCGGGCCGACGTGGCGGATCGACAGCGCCACCAGCACCCGCCACAGCGGCTGGCTCTTGGCCTTCTCCAGCTCCTCCAGCAGCGTCACCGTGGTCGCCCGCGGCGCCGGCGGGTTCTTCGCGTTGCCGGCGGTGTAGAAGAACGGCTCGAGCGCCGGCGGCTGCTCCACCCCGCCCCGCTTGCGCCGCCGCCACACCCGCACGTCGGCGAGGTCGTCCACGGTGAGGTCGAACAGCCCCGCCTCGGAGGTGAGCACCGGGGTCTGCCGCGGCTCGGTGGCGTCGGCCGGACGTCCGTGCTCGGGGTCGACCAGTGCGATCGAGGCCTCCCAGCCGAGCGCCTCGATGTCGAAGGCGCCGCGTCCGGCCAGCGCGAACACCCGTTCGCGCAGCTGGGCGGGGCAGTGCTGGGCGTTGGGGCAGCGCCAGTCCTTGTCGCCCTCGCGCACCGGGCCGACCGGGCTGCCGCAGGAGGGGCACTCGGTGGGCATCACGAACTCACGGACGTCGTCGGTGCGCAGCGCCAGCACCGGGCCGAGCACCTCGGGGATGACGTCGCCGGCCTTGCGCAGCACCACGGTGTCGCCGATCCGGACGTCCTTGCGCTTCACCTCGAAGGCGTTGTGCAGGGTCGCCAGCTCCACCGTCGACCCGGCGACGGTGACCGGCTCCATCACCGCGTACGGGGTGACCCGGCCGGTACGGCCGACGTTGACGTCGATGTGCAGCAGCTTCGTGGTCACCTCCTCCGGCGGGTACTTGAAGGCGATCGCCCACCGCGGGGCCCGGCTGGTGGAGCCGAGCTGGCCCTGGGCGGCGAACTCGTCCACCTTGACCACGACCCCGTCGATCTCGTGCTCGACGTCGTGGCGGTGCTCGCCCCAGCGCTTGATGTAGCGGTTGACCGCGTCCAGGTCGGAGAGCACCTCGGTGTGCGGGCTGGTGGGCAGCCCCCAGCCGGCCAGCAGCGCGTAGATCTCGGACTGGCTGCGCACGGTGACCCCCTGCCGGGCGCCGATCCCGTGCACGTACATCGCCAGCTTCCGCGACGCCGTCACCGCCGGGTCCTTCTGCCGCAGCGAACCGGCGGCGGTGTTGCGGGGATTGGCGTAGGGCGGCTTGCCGGCCGCGGCCTGGGCCTCGTTGAGGAGCTCGAACTCCGCCACCGGGTAGAACACCTCGCCCCGCACCTCGACCAGCGCCGGCGGGTCGTCGGTGGCCAGCCGCTGCGGCACCGAGGCGAGGGTGCGGACGTTGGCGGTGATGTCCTCACCGACCCGGCCGTCGCCGCGGGTGGCCGCCCGCACCAGCTCGCCGTCCTCGTAGACCAGGGCGACCGCCAGGCCGTCGATCTTCAGCTCGGTGAGGTAGGAGAAGGACTGCTCGCCCAGCTCGCGCCGGACGCGGGCGTCCCACTCGGCCATCTCCTCGGCGGTGAAGGCGTTGTCGAGGCTGAGCATCCGCTGCAGGTGCTCCACCGGTGCGAAGGAGGCCCCGACCACGCCACCGACGGTGCGGGTGGGGGAGTCGGGCCGGCGCAGCTGGGGGTGCGCCTCCTCCAGCGCCCGGAGCTCGCGCTCGAGCCGGTCGTACTCGGCGTCGGACATGATCGACTCGTCGCGGTCGTAGTAGGCCAGCCGGGCCTCCTCGAGCCGTGCGGTCAGCTCGGCGACCCGCTGCTGGACCTCGGTGGTGGCGGCCTCGCCGGCCACCACGGGCTCACCCTCGTCGGTGCTCGTCACGTGCTCATTCTGCCCGGACGCTCCGACAGCGCCGGGCTACGGCACCCGGCTACGCTGCCGGTGTGCGCCTCTTCTCCGACCTCAACCTCAACGGCCGCACCCCCGCCCAGGTCCGTCCCAACCTCGGCGACTGGGGTCCGGAGCTGGTGCCGAGCACCCGCAGCAAGAAGCGCGCGCGGTTCTGGGTGGTGCCGGCCTTCGTCGGGGCGTTGCTCGTGGTGGCCGGGGTCTTCTGGTTCCTGGTCACCCAGCTGACGACCGGCTGACCCGCCGGCTCAGGCGCTGGCCACCATCCCGCACAGGTGCTTGAGCCGGGCCAGCTCCGAGGCCAGGAACTCCGGCCCGCCCTGGCGCCCGACCACGATGCTCAACCCGTCGCCGACCGGGGCCACCGCGGCGGTGGTCTCACCCCACGACGGCAACCAGTCGCTGGGCAGCTCGACGGTGTGCATCTCCTCCAGCGGCCCCAGCGCCTGCATCCCCTCGGGGGTGAGCTCGGGCGCCATGTCGGTGCCGAACACCACCTCACCGGCGCGGCCGTCGAGCAGCAGCGCCCAGTGCCCGTGGAAGACCAGCGGGGCGGACTCGGTGAGCAGCTGGGCGGCCTGGTCGGGATGGCGCTGCATCCGCTCCAGCGCCTCGATGTCGGACTGCAGGCTGCCGCCCTCGGGGTAGCGGGAGAACCACAGCACCCGCACCCCCTCGATCGCGGTGCAGGCGCTGACCAGGTTGTCCGGCATCGCCCCGTTCGGCAGGGTCAGGGTGAAGTCGTCGATGGCCTGTCCGTGCTCCTTGCCGACGATCTGGATCGAGCGGATGTCGGCGCCCACGGTGCCCACCGCGCTGGCGATGAGGCCCAGCGAGCCCGGACGGTCGGGGAGCGAGACGCGCATCAGGAACACACGGCCATTCTCACCCATCGGTGTTGCGGGGGTGTCACGGTCCGCCTCCCGGCCGGCCGGTCGGGCGGCGACGACCCCCGCGCACCGGCGGTGTTCCCCTAGGATGAGCAGTCGGTCCGGCCACCCGCCGGAACCCGTCCGACCACCCGAGGGGAGCCCCTGTGGCGTTGACCACCGACGACGTGGCCCGGCTGGCGAAGCTGGCCCGGATCGAGCTGAGCGAGGCCGAGCTGGAGCACCTGGCCCCGCAGCTGGACGTGATCCTGGAGTCGGTCGCCTCGGTGCAGCAGGTCGCCGGGCCCGACATCGAGCCCACCTCCCACGCCCTGCCGCTGACCAACGTCTTCCGCGAGGACGAGGTGCGACCGTCGCTGCCGCGCGAGGACGTGCTGGCGGGTGCGCCGGCCGCGGAGGAGGAGCGCTTCCGGGTGCCCCGGATCCTGGGGGAGGAGGCCTGATGAGCGAGCTGCTGCACCGCACCGCGGCCGAGCTGGCCGCCGGGATCGCCGCCGGCGAGCACTCCAGCGAGGAGGTCACCCGCGCCCACCTCGACCGCATCGAGGCGGTCGACGAGGTGGTGCACGCCTTCCTGCACGTCGACGGCGAGCGCGCCCTCGAGGCCGCCCGCGCGGTCGACGCGAAGGTCGCCGCCGGGGAGCCGCTGGGCCCGCTGGCCGGCGTCCCCCTCGGGCTGAAGGACGTCCTCACCATGCGCGGCGCGCCGACCACCTGCGGGTCGAGGATGCTGCGGGACTGGCACCCGCCCTACGACGCCACCGTCACCCGCCGGCTGCTCGAGGCCGGGCTGGTCGTGCTGGGCAAGACCAACATGGACGAGTTCGCGATGGGCTCCTCCACCGAGAACAGCGCCTACGGCCCGACCCGCAACCCGTGGGACACCAGCCGGATCCCTGGTGGCTCCGGTGGCGGCTCGGCCGCCGCGCTGGCCGCCTTCGAGGCCCCGCTGACCATCGGCACCGACACCGGCGGCTCGATCCGCCAGCCCGCGGCGGTCACCGGCACGGTCGGGGTCAAGCCGACCTACGGCGGCACCTCCCGCTACGGCCTGGTCGCGCTGGCCTCCAGCCTCGACCAGCCCGGGCCCTGCGCGCGCACCGTCCTCGACGCCGCGCTGCTGCACCAGGTGATCGCCGGCCACGACCCGCTCGACTCCACCTCCATCGACGCCCCCGTCCCCGACGTGGTCACCGCTGCCCGCTCCGGCGACGTGGCGGGGATGCGGATCGGCGTGGTCCGCGAGCTCGGCGGCGAGGGCTACGCCCCGGGTGTCGAGCAGCGCTTCACCGAGGCCGTCGAGCTGCTGTCGGGGCTGGGCGCGGAGGTCGTCGAGGTCTCCTGCCCGAGCTTCGACGCCGCCCTGGGGGCCTACTACCTGATCATGCCGAGCGAGGCGTCCTCCAACCTGGCCCGTTTCGACGCCATGCGCTTCGGGCTGCGGGTCGGCGACGACGGCACCCGCAGCGCGGAGGAGGTGATGAACCTCACCCGCGAGGCCGGCTTCGGCGCGGAGGTGAAGCGGCGCATCATCATCGGCACCTACGCGCTGTCCAGCGGCTACTACGACGCCTACTACGGCTCGGCGCAGAAGGTGCGCACCCTGATCAAGCGCGACTTCGACGCCGCCTTCGAGCGCTGCGACGTGCTGGTCTCGCCCACCACCCCCAGCACCCCGTGGCCGCTGGGGGAGCGGGTGGACGACCCGCTGGCGATGTACAAGGCCGACCTGTGCACGCTGCCGAGCAACCTCGCCGGCAACGCCGCGGCGTCCTTCCCCGCCGGGCTCGCCCCGGAGGACGGGCTGCCGGTCGGCCTCCAGGTGATGGCACCGCCGATGGCCGACGACCGCCTCTACCGGGTGGGCGCGGCGCTGGAGCGGGCGCTCACCGAGCAGTGGGGCGGCCCGCTGCTGAACCGGATCCCCCAGCTGCAGGAGGTGTCGGCGTGACCGCGACCGTGATGGGTTACGAGGAGGCGCTGCGCTCCTTCGACCCGGTGCTGGGCCTGGAGGTGCACGTCGAGCTGAGCACCCGCTCGAAGATGTTCTGCGGCTGCTCCACCGCCTTCGGCGCCCCGCCCAACACCCAGACCTGCCCGGTCTGCCTGGGGCTGCCCGGGGCGATGCCGGTGGTCAACCGGACGGCGGTGGAGTCGGCGATGCGGATCGGGCTCGCGCTCGGCTGCTCGATCGCCGACTGGTGCCGTTTCGCGCGGAAGAACTACTTCTACCCCGACATGCCGAAGAACTTCCAGACCTCGCAGTACGACGAGCCGATCGCCTTCGACGGCTTCCTCGACGTCGAGGTGGACGGCGAGCCGTTCCGGGTCGAGATCGAGCGGGCGCACATGGAGGAGGACACCGGCAAGTCGCTGCACGTCGGCGGCTCCACCGGACGCATCCACGGCGCCAGCCACTCCCTGCTCGACTACAACCGCTCCGGCGTGCCGCTGATCGAGATCGTCACCAAGCCGATCACCGGCACCGGGGCCCGGGCGCCGGAGGTGGCCCGGGCCTACGTGGAGGCGCTGCGCGACCTGCTGCGGGCTCTCGACGTCTCCGACGTCCGGATGGAGCAGGGCTCGCTGCGCTGCGACGTCAACGTCTCGCTGCGCACCGACCCGACCCAGCCCTTCGGCACCCGCACCGAGACCAAGAACGTCAACTCCTTCCGCAGCGTCGAGCGCTCGGTGCGCTACGAGATCACCCGGCAGGCCGCGCTGCTGAGCGAGGGCACCGCGATCACCCAGGAGACCCGGCACTGGCACGAGGACACCGGCACCACCTCCCCGGGCCGCTCCAAGGAGACCGCCGAGGACTACCGCTACTTCCCCGAGCCCGACCTGGTGCCGATCGCGCCGAGCCGGGAGTGGGTGGAGCAGCTGCGCGCCACCCTGCCCGAGCCGCCGGCCGAGCGGCGTCGCCGGCTGCGCGAGGAGTGGGGCTACTCCGAGCTGGAGATGCGTGACGTCGTCAGCTCCGGCGCGGTGGACCTGATCGAGCAGACGGTCGCCGCCGGCTGCGCCCCGCAGCCCGCCCGCAAGTGGTGGGTCGGTGAGCTGGCCCGGCGGGCCAACGAGTCCGGCACCGAGCTGGACGCGCTGGCCATCACCCCGGCCCAGGTGGCGCAGGTGCAGCAGCTGGTCGAGGCCGGCACCGTCAACGACAAGCTGGCCCGCCAGGTGATCGAGGGCGTGCTCGCCGGCGAGGGCTCGCCGGCCGAGGTCGTCGAGGGCCACGGGCTGGCCGTGGTCTCCGACGACGGGGCCCTGGGCGCGGCGGTCGACAAGGCGATCGCGGCCAACCCCGACGTCGCGGAGAAGATCCGTGGCGGCAAGGTGCAGGCCGCCGGTGCGCTGATCGGTGCGGTGATGAAGGAGATGCGCGGGCAGGCCGACGCCGGCCGGGTGCGCGAGCTCATCCTGGAGAAGCTGGCCTGAGCGTGACGGCGGGACGGGCCCCGGCCGGGGAGGTCTGGCACTTCAGCGAGGACCCCACGATCACCGGGTTCGTCCCGCACGTCGCCGCCACCGCGCGGCAGCCGGAGGCCTACGTCTGGGCCGTCGACGCCGCGCGGTGCCCCGACTACTGGTTCCCGCGGCAGTGCCCACGGGCGATGGCCTGGCGTGAGCCCGGCACCGACCCCGGCGTGGCCGACCGGCTGCTCGGCCGCAGGACGGAGCGGGTCCACGTCATCGAGCACGGCTGGCTGCGGCCGCTGCTGACCACGACGCTGTACGCCTACCCGTTCGACGCCCGGGACTTCCGGCCCTTCGGCACGCCGGTGCACGCCTCCGTCGCCGAGCGGCCGGTCCACCCGCTGCGGGCGCCGGAGGTGCTGGACGACCTGGCGGGGCTTCACGCGGCGGCCGGGATCGAGCTGCGGGTCACCCGCGACCTGTTCGGCTGGTGGGCCGAGGTGGTCGGGTCGGGGCTGGGCTTCTCCGGGATCCGGCTGCGCAACTCCCCGCGCCACCGCGATCCCTGACCCCAGCGCCTGCTCGATCTGGGCGCGCGCCCGGTTCGAGCCGGTGGTCGAGCGCGAGGCCGGGTTCGCCACGGCCTCGGTCACCGACCCCTTCGGCCACGTGCCCGGGCTGATCCACAGCCCCCACTACCGCGAACGCGCCGACGGCCCGTCGACGGGATGAGGGCTGCGGCGGGTCTCAGTCCTCGTCGAGGGGGACGTCGCGCCACTGGTCGCTGACGTCGGCGGGGTCGGCCTCGGCCGGCAGCCGCTCCGGGGCGTCCGGACTGGGGTCGGTGGCGGGGTCGAGGTCGCGGGCCTGCTCCTGGGCGTCGGCCTCGTCGCGCTCGCGGTACACGTCGGACATCGGGTCCTCCTCTGGTCGGGGGGTCACAGGCTGAAGTCGGCGTCGGTGAGGGCCCGCACGGGCTCCTCCTCACCGATCACCTGCAGGTCGGCCACCGCGCCACGGCCGTGGCCGTAGAGCAGCAGCTCCGAGGGGCGTCCGACCAGGGTCACGGTGTCGGCGCCGGAGGAGACCCGCAGCTGCCGGTCCTCGCCCGACGCCCGGCCGTCGCCGTCGGAGCGCTCCAGCACCACCCCGACCGGGGCCCGGCGGAAGAACGCCCGGCCCAGCAGCTTGAGGCGGCGCCAGACCCAGTCCTCGGTCTCCGCGCCCAGGTCCCGCGGCGGCGCCGGGTCGGGCCCGGCCCGGCGGACGTCCTCGTGGTGCACCAGGAACTCCGTGGCGTTGGCCGGCTCGTCCACCCCGGGCAGGGCGAACACCGAGAACCGCGCCGGCCCCTTGCGGATCTTGTCGACCAGCTCGGCGTACTCCCAGCGCTCCTTGGTCTCGCTCATCCGCTTCTCGGTCAGACCGGCCAGCGGCTTGGCCACGATGCCGGGCGCGCCCAGCGGGTCGGTCTCGCGCACCCACAGGTGCGCGGCCAGGTCGTGGGTCGTCCAGCTGCCGCACAGCGTCGGCGCCGCGGGACCCACCGAGTCGAGCAGGTCGCAGAGGGCGGCGCGTTCTGACTGAGCGAGATGCACCCTGGCACTGTAGTGCCCGCCGTCCCCGGCGCCGAACGGTCAGCCCGGGCTCGGCGCGCGACGCAGCGCGGTCCGCTGCCGCGGCCAGCCGGGGCCTTCCGGCAGGACGTCGGCGGTCACCACCGACAGGCCGTCGCGGGCGAACCAGCCCATCTCCTCCCCGGGTCAGCAGCCAGGCCGGGCCCCGATTCGTCGTCGGCGGCGCGCCGCTCGACGGCCCGCTGCCACCTCATTCGTGGTCATGACGGCCGGTCCGCCCAGCCCGCGCCACAATGGGTCGGTGCCCGACGACCCCGCAACCGCCGACCGCCTCGACCCCGCGGTGGCCGAGCTGCTGCGCCGCAACGCCGACGGCCTGGTGCCCGCGGTGGTGCAGGACGCCACCAGCGGCCGGGTGCTGATGCTGGCCTGGATGGACGGGGAGGCCCTGCACCGCACCCTGACCACGCGCCGCGGCACCTACTGGTCGCGCAGCCGTCAGGAGTACTGGGTCAAGGGCGAGACCAGCGGCCACGTCCAGCACGTCCGCACCGTCGAGCTCGACTGCGACGGCGACACCCTGCTGGTGCGGGTGGACCAGACCGGCCCGGCCTGCCACACCGGTGCCGCCTCCTGCTTCGACGTGCACTCCCTGCTCGGCGAGGCGGGCTGAGCCGGTCGGTCGACACGGCTCGCCGGCCGCGGGCGTCCCCTACGCTGGGGCGGCAGATCCGGGCCAGGTGGGCCCGGCGAGGAGGAAGGCAGGCACGGGGTGCAGATCGAGCCCAGCATCGAACGGTTCCGCGAGCTCGCCCGCGACACCCGGGTGATCACCGTCTGGACCCGGCTGGTGGCCGACGCCGAGACCCCGGTCGGGCTGTACGCCAAGCTGGTCGGCACCGACGGGCTCTCCGGTGGGCCCGGCAGCTACCTGCTGGAGTCGGTCGGGCAGGGGGTGCGCTCGCGCTGGTCCTTCGTCGGGGTCTCCTCGGCTGCCACCCTCACCGAACGCGACGGCAAGGCCGTCTGGACCGGCCACACCCCGGTCGGGCTGCCCAGCGGCGGCGACCCGTTGCAGACCCTCGGCCAGACGCTGACCCGCCTGCAGGGCGTGCGCCAGGAAGGGCTGCCGCCGCTGCACTCGGGGATGGTCGGCTACATCGGCTACGACGCGGTCCGCCGGATCGAGACGCTGCCCGACAGCAACCCCGACGACCTCGGGCTGCCCGAGCTGCAGATGATGCTCATCACCGACCTGGCGGCGCTGGACCACCAGACCGGCGAGGTGTGGCTGATCGCCAACGCGCTCAACTTCGACGACACCGACGAGCGGGTCGACGAGGCACGCGCCGACGCCGTCCGCCGGATCGAGGCGATGGCCGAGCGGCTGGCCCGACCCACCCCCGCCCTGGTCGCCGAGGCGGGGGAGGAGTCCCCGCTGCGGGTGCGCGACCAGCGCACGACCGCCGAGTACGCGGCGGCCGTCGAGGCAGCCGTGGAGGAGATCAAGGCCGGCGAGGCCTTCCAGGTGGTCGTCAGCCAGCGCTTCGACGTCACCACCGGGGTGGACGCCTTCGACGTCTACCGGGCGCTGCGGCTGAGCAACCCCAGCCCCTACCTCTACCTGGTGCGCTGCGACGGCTTCGACGTCATCGGCTCCAGCCCGGAGGCGCTGGTCACCGTCACCGACCGGCGCGCCACCACCCACCCGATCGCCGGCTCCCGCCCCCGTGGCCGGGACGCGGCCGAGGACCAGGCGCTGGAGGGCGAGCTGCTGGCCGACCCCAAGGAGCGCGCGGAGCACCTGATGCTGGTCGACCTCGCCCGCAACGACCTGGGCCGGGTCTGCGAGCCCGGCACCGTGGCGGTGGGGGAGTTCATGCAGGTGCGCCGCTACAGCCACATCATGCACCTGGAGTCGTCGGTGGTCGGCCGGCTGCGCCCCGACCGCACCGCGCTCGACGCCGTGCTGGCCTGCTTCCCCGCCGGCACCCTCTCCGGGGCGCCGAAGGTGCGCGCGATGGAGATCATCGACGAGCTCGAGGTCTCCCGCCGCGGGCTCTACGGCGGGGTGGTGGGCTACCTCGACCTCGCCGGGGACGCCGACATGGCCATCGCGATCCGCACCGCCGTGCTGCGCGACGGGGTGGCCCACGTCCAGGCCGGCGGCGGCATCGTGGCCGACTCCCGGGCCGCCACCGAGGACGCCGAGTCGCGCAACAAGGCCGCGGCGGTGCTGCGCGCCATCGCGCGGGCCGAGCAGCTGCGCCCGCTCCGCCCGGCGGGGGACGGCGCGTCGTGACCGCGCCCGGGCGAGTCGGCGCATCGTCCCGGACCGGGCGGAGCCGACCGCTCGCGACCGGGCTGACGGTGCTGGCCGCCGCCGGGCTGCTGCTCACCGCCGGCCAGCCCTGGGCGACACTGAGCGCCGAGGACGCCACCGCCACCCTGGCCGGCGGCACGCTGACCGGCGGGCTCGCCCAGGCGCTCGGGGTGGTGGCCGGCGCCGGCGCCCTGCTCGGGCTGACCCTGCGCGCCCGTGGACGACAGGTGCTGGCCGGGCTGCTGCTGCTGGTCGGACTCGGGGCGGCGTGGGTCGGCCTGCGGCCGCCGGAGCCCACGGAGCAGGCGGCCCGGGCTGCGCTCAGCCGGGTCAGCCTGAGCGGCACCTGGCAGACCACCACGACGCCCTGGCCCTGGCTCTACGCCTCCGCCGCGCTGCTGCTGGTCGCGGCCGCGGTGCTGACCCTGCTCCGCGCCGGGCGCTGGGCGCCACGCCCGGACCGCTACCGCCGCGACCGGCCCGTACCCGACGCCGACGACCCGACCTCGGTCTGGCGCGCGCTGGACGCCGGTGAGGATCCGACCGCGGAGCCCCGGACCGACCAGCCCGGCGGGGACGGCGTCCCGCAGCACCCGATTTCCCCCTCCGGTCGCCCGGGGGACAGAATGAGGTCCACACCCGACTCCGAGGGGAGACCATGAGCGACGCGCCGGCGCGCAGCCACACCCATCCCAGGTACCACCACGGCCGTTCCCCGGCCGCGTGGGCGGGGGTCATGATCTGCCTGGTGGGCTTCTTCGTGGCCACCATCGGGTTCCTGGTCGGGCCCGGACCCGACATCACCCCCCACTGGCTCGTCATCGGCATCGGCGGCGCCATCATCGCCGCGGGCTGCGTGGTCACCGCGGTGATGCGTGCCCTCGGGCGGGGCAACGACTGAACGGGCAGGACTCGAGCGAGGGGGTTCGGATGGGAGTGCTGGACGAGATCGTCGCCGGCGTGCGCGAGGACATGGCCACCCGGATGGAGGCGGTGAGCCTGGACGAGCTCAAGGAGCGCGTCCAGAGCCTGCCGTGCGCGCTCGACCCGCTGCCACGCTTCCGCGCCCCGGGCGTGTCGGTGATCGCGGAGGTGAAGCGGGCCAGCCCCAGCCGGGGCGCGCTCGCCGACATCAGCGACCCCGCCGCGCTGGCCCGTGACTACGAGGCCGGCGGGGCCGCCGCCATCTCGGTGCTCACCGAGGGACGCCGCTTCGGCGGATCGCTGGAGGACCTGCGCCGGGTCCGCCGGGCGGTGGACGTCCCGGTGCTGCGCAAGGACTTCATCGTCAGCGCCTACCAGCTGTTCGAGGCCCGCGCCGCCGGCGCCGACCTCGCCCTGCTGATCGTGGCCGCGCTCACCGACGACCAGCTCGTCTCGCTGATCGAGCGGGCCGTCTCGATCGGGCTCACCCCCCTGGTCGAGGCCCACACCGGCGAGGAGATCGAGCGCGCGGTCGCCTGCGGTGCCGAGGTGATCGGCATCAACGCCCGCAACCTGCAGACCCTCGAGGTCGACCCGACCACCTTCGCCCGGCTCGCGCCCCAGATCCCCAGCGGCATCGTCCGCATCGCCGAGTCCGGCGTCCGCGGGCCCCGCGACGTGTTCGAGCTGGCCGAGGCCGGGGCTGACGTGGTGCTGGTCGGAGAGGCCCTGGTCACCGGGCGCGAGCCGCGCGCGGCCGTGGCCGACCTGGTCTCGGCCGGTGCGCACCCGGCCCTGCACCACCGTGCCGGCTGAGACCGGCTCCCAGAACTGGAGGACCACGTGCCCGACCACCCCGCACCCGGGCGGGCGCTGCCCGACGCCACCGGCCATTTCGACCGCTTCGGCGGCAAGTTCGTCCCCGAGGCGCTGCACGCCGCCCTCGGCGAGCTCGAGCAGGCCTTCACCGAGGCCTCGGCCGACCCCGGCTTCGCCGCTGAGCTGGACGACCTGCGCCGCAACTACACCGGCCGTCCCAGCCCGCTCACCGAGCTGACCCGCTTCGGCGCCACCGCCGGCGGCGTCACCGTGGTGGCCAAGCGGGAGGACCTCAACCACACCGGTTCGCACAAGATCAACAACGTCCTCGGCCAGGCCCTGCTGGCCCGCCGGATGGGCAAGCGGCGGCTGATCGCCGAGACCGGCGCCGGTCAGCACGGGGTGGCCACGGCCACCGCGGCCGCCCTGTTCGGGATGGACTGCACCGTCTACATGGGCAAGGTGGACACCGACCGCCAGGCCCTCAACGTGGCGCGCATGCAGCTGCTCGGCGCGGAGGTGGTGGCGGTCGAGGCCGGCAGCCGCACCCTCAAGGACGCGATGAACGAGGCCATGCGCGACTGGGTCGCCTCGGTCGACCACACCCACTACCTGATCGGCACCGTCGCGGGCCCGCACCCGTTCCCCTGGCTGGTCCGGGAGTTCCAGCGGGTGATCTCCACCGAGGCCCGCGCCCAGGTGCTGGAGCGCTACGGCCGGCTGCCCGACGTCGTCGCGGCCTGCGTCGGCGGCGGCTCCAACGCCATGGGCACCTTCGCGGATTTCATCGACGACGCCGACGTGCAGCTCTACGGCTTCGAGGCCGGTGGTGAGGGCGTGGACACCGACCGGCACGCGGCCACCATCAGCGGCGGCGGTGTCGGCGTGCTGCACGGCATGCGCACCTACGTGCTGATGGACGAGGACGGCCAGACCCGGGAGTCGCACTCGATCTCGGCCGGTCTGGACTACCCGGGTGTCGGACCCGAGCACGCCTGGCTGGCCGACGCCGGCCGGGCCCGCTACCGCGCGGTCACCGACACCGACGCGATGGAGGCGCTGCGCACGCTCACCCGCACCGAGGGGATCCTGCCGGCGATCGAGTCCGCGCACGCCCTCGCCGGGGTGCAGCAGCTGGGCCGGGAGTGGGCCGAGCGCGGCACCGGCGAGCCGCCGCTGGTGCTGGTCTGCCTCTCCGGGCGCGGCGACAAGGACGTGACCACCGCCGTCTCCTGGTTCGGCCTGGACGGCTCGGCCGACAAGACCACGGGAGGCGACGCGTGACCACCCAGCCGCAGACCGACCGGCTCGGTCACACCGGACGGGTGCTGGCCGCCTGCCGCGACGCCGGACGTCCCGCCCTGGTGGGCTACCTCCCGGTCGGCCACCCGGACGTCGCCACCTCGGTGGCCGCGATGACCCGGATCACCGGCACCGACGAGCGGCCCGGCGTCGACCTGGTCGAGATCGGCATGCCGTACTCCGACCCGGTGCTCGACGGGCCCACCATCCAGACCGCCACCACCCGGGCGCTGGCCCGCGGGGTGCGCACCCGCGACGTCTTCACCGCTGTCGAGGCGGTCGCCGCGACCGGCACCCCGGCGCTGGTGATGATCTACTGGAACCTCGTCGAGCAGTACGGCGTGGACGCCTTCTGCCGCGACCTCGCCGCGGCCGGCGGGGCGGGGCTGATCACCCCCGACCTCACCCCCGACGAGGCCGGGCCCTGGCTGGCCGGCTCGGACGCCCACGACCTCGACCGGGTGTTCCTGGTCGCCCCCTCCAGCACCGACCAGCGGCTGGCCGACACCGTCGCGGCCTGCCGCGGCTGGGTCTACGCCGCCTCCGTGATGGGGGTCACCGGCACCCGCGACCAGACCTCGGCCGCCGGTCGGGAGCTGGTGGCCCGGCTCCGCGCGCACGACCCGGAGACCATGGTCGGCGTCGGGCTCGGCGTCTCCAACGGTGCCCAGGCGGCCGAGGTCGGCAGCTACGCCGACGCGGTCATCGTCGGCTCCGCGCTGGTGCGCACCCTGGTGGACGCCGACGACGCCGGACGTCCCGACGACCTCAGCGCGCTGGAGGCCGTGGTCGACGACCTGGCCGCCGGGGTGCGGTCCCGGACGGGCGCTGCCGGGCGGTGAGACCGACGCCGACGTGGACCGCGCCCGGGCTGCTCAGGGCCGTGGTCGCCGTCCTCGTCTGCGGGTGGTGTCTCGGGCTGGGCGGCTGCCAGGCCGGCCACGGCCCGGAGAAGGGCAGCCACCACTACTCCGCCCGGGTGCTGACCGAGGGCTACCCGGTGCCGTCGGTGACGCTGACCGACACCCGCGGCCAGGCCTTCGACCTGCAGACCTCGCCGTCGCGACCGGTGACGCTGTACTTCTTCGGCTACACCAGCTGCCCGCAGCACTGCAGCGAGGTGCTGAGCACGGTCGCCGAGGCCCGGCACCTGCTGCCCGACCCCGACAAGGTGCAGGTCGTGGTGGTGAGCATCGACCCCGAACGCGACACCGGGGAACGGCTGGAGGCCTACCTCGACCGGTTCGACCCCGCCTTCATCGGCCTGCGCGGCGAGCTGGAGGTGGTGCGGACGGCCGCCGAGCAGCTGGGGGTGGAGATCGGGCCGCGGCACCCGGTGGCCGACGGCTACGAGATCGCCCACGGGACCCAGGTGGTCGGCGCCGACCGCGACCACCGGGCCCGGCTGGTGTGGCTGGAGGACGTCACGGCCGAGCAGCTGGCCGACGACCTGGAGCACTTCCTGGAGGAGCAGCAGTGAGCAGTCGCAAGCGTCCCGGCACGGCCCGGCCGGAGTCGGCCCGCAACGCCCGGTTGCGGGCCGAGGCCGCCGCCCGGCAGGCCGAGACCCGTCGCCGGCGCCGTCGCCAGCTGGTCGTGCTGCTGGCCGCCGGTGTGCTGGTGGTGGTCGGCGTGGTGGGCGTCAGCCTCGCCCTGCAGAACCGATCCCGCGAGCTGGTGGTGCCGAGGACCGTGCCGGCCGCCGAGCTGACCCCGCAGGTGGTGACCCCGGGCCAGCCGGTGGCCCTCGGACCCGCGACGGCGCCGCACACCGTGCGCGTGTGGCTCGACTTCGGCTGCCCGCACTGCGCCGACTTCGCCACCGCCTACGACGAGGTGCTCGGCGCGGCCGTCGAGGAGGGCCGGGCGCGGGTGGAGCTGATGCCGCTGACCTTCGTCGACCCGCCGTCGTCGGAGCGCGCCGCCACCGGCTTCGTCTGCGCCGCCGAGACCGGGATGGCCGGGGCCTACCACGACGCGCTGTTCGCCAACGCCGGCGGCAGCGGGTGGACCGAGGAGTCGCTGGTCCAGCTCGCCGAGCAGGTCAGCCCCGGCACCGGTCCCGCGGTCGCGGAGTGCCTGCAGCGCGGCCAGCAGGAGTACCTCGACTCCGTCGACCAGGCCGCCGACGCCGCCGGGGTGGAGCAGACCCCCACCGTGCTGCTCGACGGCACCGCGCTCGACCTCGCCACCACCGACCCCGCCTCACTCGAGGCGCGACTGCAGGAGACGCCGTGAGCCCGCTGTTCATCCCCAGCCCGCCGACCGGTGTGTGGGAGGTCTTCGGCTTCCCGGTCCGGGCCTACGCCCTGTTCATCCTGCTCGGCATCGTGGTGGCCTGGGTGGTCGGCTCCCGGCGCTGGCGGGCTCGCGGCGGTGACCCCGAGACGCTGGAGACGGTCGTGCTGGTGGCGGTGCCGATGGGCATCGTCGGCGCCCGGATCTACCACGTCATCACCGACGCCCAGCTCTACTTCGGCCCCGGCCGCGACCCGGTCCGCGCGCTCTACATCTGGGAGGGCGGTCTGGGCATCTACGGTGCCGTCGCCCTCGGCGCGGTCGGCGTCTGGCTGGTGGCCCGCCGGCGGGGTGCCAGCTTCCTGGCGATCGCGGACGCGCTGGCCCCGGGCGTGGTGCTGGCCCAGGCCATCGGGCGGCTCGGGAACTACTTCAACCAGGAGCTGTTCGGCCGGCCCACCACGCTGCCCTGGGCGCTGCAGATCGACCCCGAGCACCGCCCGGCCGGCTACGAGGAGTTCGCGACCTTCCACCCGACCTTCCTCTACGAGCTGCTCTGGAACGTCGGCGTCTTCCTCGTGCTCGTCTGGGCCGGCAAGCGGTTCGCGCTGGGACGGGGCAAGACCTTCGCCCTCTACGTGACGCTGTACAGCCTGGGCCGGTTCTTCGTCGAGGCGGTGCGGATCGACCCGGCCAACGAGTTCGGCGGGATCCGGCTGAACAACTTCACCTCGCTGGCGATCATGCTGGCCGCCCTGGCCTGGTTCGTCTGGCTGCTGCGCCGCCGGCCCGGGCTGGAGGAGTCGGTCGAGCCTGGACGCGAGGCCCGCGAGGCGGAGGACGACGAGGCGGCCGAGCCGGCCGAGCGGGTGGAGGAGCCGCGTCCGCGCCGCTCTGCCGGCACCGCCGACGCCGGGGGCGGCGCGCCGCCCGAGGAGCAGCCGGACGCCGCGGGCTCCGACGAGGAGGGTCCCCGTCGGACGCAGCGGCCGGAGGCCTGAGGTGGAGGTGGGCTTCACCGGCACCGTCTTCCAGTGGCGCGGGCCGTCGCCGTTCTACTTCGTCGACGTCGGCGAGGAGGCTGCCGACGCCATCGGCACCGTCGCGGCCTCGGTCACCTACGGCTGGGGGGTGATCCCCGTCACCGCCCGGATCGGCGCCACCGCGTGGACCACCTCGCTGTTCCCGCGGGACGGGAGCTACCTGCTGGGCCTCAAGGACGCGGTACGCCGCGCGGAGGGCGTCACCGACGGCGCTGTGGTCAGCGTCACGCTGCGCCTGGAGGTGTAGTCCGCGGCCGTCACCGTGGCTCTGGGAGGGGTCGTCTGCACCTATACTGACCGGCGTCCGTGACCCACCACCGAGGAGGCGCAGTGAACCGCACCATCGTGCACCTGCTGGCGCTGACGGCGGTGGCCCTCACGGTGGCCGTCGGCACGACCGGTGCCGCGGCCTCCGCCGGAGGGGTCGCGCTCGCGGTCCTCGCCGGCGCCGTCCTGCTCACGAGGCGCCACCTGTTCGACTCCGGTTCCCGGGGCCCGAAGCCGGAGCCCGTACCCGTCCGGGTACGGGTGGACGGTCGTCGCCCCCGCTGACCGCACCCACCACCAGACCGATCCACACGACGACGTGGTGGGCGCCCGCCTGCCTGTCCGTCATGTGGGAACACGTTCCCACGATCCAAGACGCCCTGGGTTAGGCTCCTCAGCCGCGCAGGGCCCACCGCCGGATCGGGGTCCTCCAGAGGGGAGACGAGATGACGCACCAGGTCCGAGGAGAGCTCACCACCTCGACCGCTCACGGCTTCCGTGAGCAGCGCCCCGCCGCCCAGGGGCTGTACGACCCGGCCCACGAGCACGACGCGTGCGGGGTCGCCTTCGTGGCCCAGCTCAGCGGCGAGGCCAGCCACGAGATCGTGCAGAAGGGCCTGGAGGCCCTGCGCAACCTCGACCACCGTGGCGCCACCGGCGCGGACAAGGCCGCCGGTGACGGCGCCGGCCTGCTGGTCCGGGTGCCGGACGCCTTCCTGCGCGCGGTCTGCGACTTCGAGCTGCCCGAGGCCGGCGCCTACGCCGTCGGGATGGCCTACCTGCCGCGCGAGGACGACGCCCGCAGCCGGGCCCGGGCCGCGATCGAGGCGCTGGCCGACGACGAGGGCCTGGAGGTCCTCGGCTGGCGCGTGGTGCCGGTCGAGCCCGGCACGCTCAGCCCGATCTCCACGGCCAACATGCCCCACTTCGAGCACCTTGTGGTGCGTTCGCGCGGCGGCCACACCGGCATCGAGCTGGACCGGATGGCCTTCTGCCTGCGCCGTCGCGCGCAGAACCAGGTCGGGGTCTACTTCCCCTCGCTGTCGGCCCGCACCCTGGTCTACAAGGGCATGCTCACCCCCGACCAGCTGGGCGAGGTGTTCCCCGAGCTCGGCGACGAGCGGCTGGCCTCCCCGCTGGCGCTGGTGCACTCGCGCTTCTCCACCAACACCTTCCCGGCCTGGGAGCTGGCGCACCCGTACCGGATGATCGCCCACAACGGCGAGATCAACACCGTCCGCGGCAACCGGAACTGGATGCGGGCCCGGGAGGAGCTGCTGGCCTCCGACCTGATCCCGGGCGACCTGAGCCGGCTCTACCCGATCTGCAGCGACTCCGCCTCGGACTCGGCCTCCTTCGACGAGGTGCTGGAGCTGCTCCACCTCGGCGGGCGCTCGCTGCCGCACTCGGTGCTGATGATGGTGCCCGAGGCGTGGGAGAACAACGTCGAGATGGCCCAGGAGATCAAGGACTTCTATGCCTTCCACTCGTCGCTGATGGAGCCGTGGGACGGCCCGGCGGCGATCTGCTTCACCGACGGCACCCAGATCGGTGCCTGGCTGGACCGCAACGGCCTGCGTCCCGGGCGCTACTGGGTCTGCGACGACGGCCTGGTGGTGCTGGCCTCGGAGAGCGGCGTGCTGGACGTCCCGGCGTCCAAGGTGACCGCCAAGGGCCGGCTCAAGCCCGGCCGGATGTTCCTGGTCGACCTGGACCAGCACCGGATCATCGGTGACGACGAGATCAAGTCCGAGCTGGCCGGTGCCGAGCCGTACGGGGAGTGGCTGCGCTCGCGGGTCAGCCTCAACGACCTGCCGCCGCGTGAGCACACCGTGCACAGCCACGCCTCGGTCACCCGACGCCAGCAGGTGTTCGGCTACACCGAGGAGGACCTGCGCCTGCTCATCGCGCCGATGGCCAGCACGGGTGCGGAGCCGATCGGTTCGATGGGCACCGACACCCCGCTGGCGGTGCTGTCGCAGCGGCCGCGCCTGATCTTCGACTACTTCAGCCAGCTGTTCGCGCAGGTGACCAACCCGCCGCTGGACGCCATCCGCGAGGAGCTGGTCACCTCGCTGTCCGGCACCCTCGGCCCCGAGCGCAACCTGCTCGCCCCCGAGGCCGCCTCCTGCCGCCAGCTCGTGGTGCCGTTCCCGGTGCTGGACAACGACGAGCTGGCCAAGGTGCTGCACGTGCACCGCTACGGCAACCTGCCCGGTTTCGCCACCCACACCGTCCGCGGCCTGTACCGCGTCGACGGCGGGGGAGAGGCGCTGCGGGAGGCGCTGGACGAGGCCTGCCGCCGGGCCAGCGAGGCGATCGCCGCCGGCGCCCGGATCATCCTGCTGTCGGACCGCCACTCCAACGCCGAGCTGGCCCCGATCCCGTCGCTGCTGCTCACCGCCGCGGTGCACCACCACCTGGTGCGCGAGAAGACCCGCACCCGGGTCGGGCTGGTGGTCGAGGCCGGGGACGTCCGCGAGGTGCACCACGTCGCGCTGCTGCTGGGCTACGGCGCGGCCGCGGTCAACCCGTACCTGGCCTTCGAGAGCGCGGAGGACCTGGCCCGCAACGAGGTCTACGTCAAGACCGAGTCGACGACCGCCGTCCGCAACGTCGCCAAGGCGCTCGGCAAGGGCGTGCTCAAGGTGATGAGCAAGATGGGCGTGTCCACCGTCGCCTCCTACACCGGCGCGCAGATCTTCGAGGCCTACGGGCTGTCGGCGGAGCTGGTCGACCGCTACTTCACCGGCACCACCTCCAAGATGGGTGGCATCGGGCTGGACGAGGTGGCCGAGGAGATCCGCCGCCGCCACGCCACCGCCTACCCGGCCGACGGCATCCCGCTGGCCCACCGCGAGCTCGAGATCGGGGGGGAGTACCAGTGGCGCCGCGAGGGCGAGCCGCACCTGTTCGACCCCGAGTCGGTGTTCCGCCTGCAGCACTCCACCCGCCAGGGCCGCTACGACGTGTTCAAGCAGTACACGGCCCGGGTCGACGACAACGCCGCCCGGCAGATGACCCTGCGTAGCCTGCTCCGCTTCCGCACCGACCGCACCCCGGTGCCGGTCGAGGAGGTCGAGCCGGTCAGCGAGATCGTCAAGCGGTTCTCCACCGGCGCGATGTCCTACGGGTCGATCTCGCAGGAGGCGCACGAGACGCTGGCGATCGCGATGAACCGGCTGGGCGGCAAGTCCAACACCGGTGAGGGCGGGGAGGACAGCGACCGGCTGCACGACCCCGAGCGGCGCAGCGCCATCAAGCAGGTGGCGTCGGGGCGCTTCGGCGTCACCTCGGACTACCTGACCAACGCCGACGACATCCAGATCAAGATGGCCCAGGGCGCCAAGCCCGGTGAGGGCGGTCAGCTGCCCGGGGCGAAGGTCTACCCGTGGGTGGCCCGGACCCGGCACTCCACGCCCGGCGTGGGGCTGATCTCGCCGCCGCCGCACCACGACATCTACTCCATCGAGGACCTCAAGCAGCTCATCCACGACCTCAAGTGCGCGAACCCGTCGGCGCGGGTGCACGTCAAGCTGGTCGCCGAGGTGGGCGTCGGGACGGTCGCCGCTGGTGTGGCCAAGGCCAAGGCCGACGTGGTGCTGGTCTCCGGCCACGACGGCGGCACCGGCGCGGCCCCGCTGACCTCGCTCAAGCACGCCGGCGGACCGTGGGAGCTCGGCCTGGCCGAGACCCAGCAGACGTTGATGCTCAACGGGCTGCGCGACCGCATCGTCGTGCAGTGCGACGGTCAGCTGAAGACCGGCCGGGACGTCGTCATCGCCGCCCTGCTGGGTGCGGAGGAGTTCGGCTTCGCGACCGCGCCCCTGGTGGTCAGCGGCTGCGTGATGATGCGGGTCTGCCACCTCGACACCTGCCCGGTGGGGGTGGCCACCCAGAACCCCGACCTGCGGGCGCGCTACACCGGCAAGGCCGAGTACGTGGTGAACTTCTTCGAGTTCATCGCCCAGGAGGTGCGCGAGCACCTGGCCGCCCTCGGGTTCCGCTCCATCGACGAGGCCGTCGGCCACGTCGAGGCGCTGGACGCCTCGGGTGCGGTCGACCACTGGAAGGCGCACGGGCTCGACATCTCGCCGATCCTGCACGCGCCGGCCGTCGGCTCCCCGCGGCACCGGGTCACCACCCAGGACCACGGGCTGGAGCACAAGCTGGACATGCGGCTCGTCGAGTTCGCCCAGCCGGCGCTCGAGGCGGCCCGGCGCGGGGAGACCCCGACCCCGCTCAGCGGGGAGTTCGCGGTCCGCAACGTCGACCGCACCGTCGGCACCATCCTCGGTCACGAGGTGACCAAGGCCACCGGTGGCGAGGGCTTCGCCGACGACACCATCGAGCTGCGGCTGACCGGCTCGGCCGGGCAGAGCCTCGGGGCGTTCCTGCCCCGCGGGATCACCCTGCGGCTCAGCGGGGACTCCAACGACTACGTCGGCAAGGGGCTCTCCGGCGGCCGGATCGTCATCTTCCCCGAGCGCGGCGCCGGCTTCCTCGACGAGCACTCCGAGACCGCCGGTGCGGAGGAGCAGATCATCGCCGGCAACGTCATCGGCTACGGGGCGACCGCGGGCGAGATCTTCATCCGCGGCCAGGTGGGCGAGCGGTTCTGCGTCCGCAACTCCGGGGCCACCGCGGTCGTGGAGGGCGTGGGCGACCACGGCTGCGAGTACATGACCGGAGGGGTGGCGGTGGTGCTCGGCGACACCGGGCGCAACTTCGCCGCCGGCATGTCGGGCGGCGTCGCCTACGTCATCGACATGCGTCCGGAGCGGCTCAACACCGAGCTGGTCGACGCCTGCGCCCTGGACGCCGACGACGTCACCCGCGTCCGCGAGCTGCTCCAGCGCCACCTGGACGAGACCGGTTCGCCGACCGCGGCCCAGCTGCTGTCCGACCCGTCGGGCAGCGTGGTCGCCGAGCGCTTCACCAAGGTCCTGCCCCGCGACTACGCCAAGGTCATGGCCGCCCGGATCGCCGCCGAGGCCGACGGCCTGAGCGAGTCCGACACCACCCGCAAGATGATGGAGGCCGCTCATGGCTGACCCCCGAGGTTTCATGACCACGCCCGCCCAGGGCGCCGCCCGGCGTCCGGTGCAGGAGCGGATCAAGGACTGGAACGAGGTCTACCCCGGTGGTCCGGGCAAGGCCCTGCTGCCGATCATCAGCGACCAGGCCGGGCGCTGCATGGACTGCGGCATCCCCTTCTGCCACACCGGTTGCCCGCTGGGGAACCTCATCCCGGAGTGGAACGACTTCGTCTGGCGGGGGGAGTGGGAGCAGGCGCTGGAGCGGCTGCACGCCACCAACAACTTCCCCGAGTTCACCGGACGGCTCTGCCCGGCCCCGTGCGAGACGGCCTGCGTGGTCGGCATCTCCCGCGACCCGGTGACGATCAAGAACGTCGAGGTCTCGATCATCGACAAGGGGTGGGAGGACAAGCGTGTCCGCCCCGAGATCCCCGACTGGCACACCGGCAAGACGGTGGCCGTGATCGGCTCCGGCCCGGCCGGGCTGGCCGCGGCCCAGCAGCTCTCGCGGGCCGGCCACACGGTGGCGGTGTACGAGCGTGCCGACGCCCCCGGCGGTCTGCTGCGCTACGGCATCCCCGAGTTCAAGATGGAGAAGGCGGTCCTGGACCGCCGGATCAAGCAGATGAAGAACGAGGGGACGATCTTCCGCTCCGGCGTGGACGTCGGTGTGGACATCACCGGTGAGCAGCTCAAGGAGCGCTACGACGCCGTCGTGCTGGCGATCGGCTCCACCAAGCCGCGCGACCTGCCGGTGCCCGGCCGCGAGCTCGGCGGCATCCACCAGGCGATGGAGTTCCTGCCCCAGGCCAACCGGGCCGCGCTCGGCCAGCACGTCGAGAACCAGATCACCGCCAAGGACAAGCACGTGGTGATCATCGGCGGTGGCGACACCGGCGCGGACTGCCTGGGCACGTCCACCCGCCAGGGCGCGAAGTCGGTCACCCAGCTGGAGATCATGCCCCAGCCGCCGGAGGAGCGCCCCGGGCACCAGCCGTGGCCGACCTACCCGATGATCTACCGGGTGTCCTCGGCCCACGAGGAGTTCGGCGAGCGGGTCTACGCCAGCTCGACCTCGGAGTTCGTCGGCGAGGACGGCAAGGTCACCGCGCTGCGGCTGACCGAGGTGAAGTTCGAGGCCGGGCGGTTCGTCCCGGTCGAGGGCACCGAACGGGAGATCCCGGCCGACCTGGTGCTGCTGGCGATGGGCTTCACCGGCCCGGAGACGCACACCGTGGTCGAGCAGCTGGGCTGTGAGCTGGACGAGCGCGGCAACATCGCCCGCGACGAGAACTACGCCACCAACGTGCCCGGCGTCTTCGCCTGCGGCGACGCCGGTCGCGGGCAGTCGCTCATCGTCTGGGCGATCGCCGAGGGCCGCTCCTGCGCCAACGGCGTGGACGCCATGCTCAGCGGCGCGTCCAAGCTGCCCCGCCCGATCGGCCCGCACGTCCGACAGATGATGGCCTAGGGCCCGACGCAAGACCCGCTGGAGGAGGCTGTCCCACCCGGGGCAGCCTCCTCCGCGCATCCGGGCACGACCCGCCCCCAGCGCCCTGAGCCTGTCGAAGGGCGAGCACGCCCCGACCCAACGCCCTGAGCCTGTCGAATGGCGAACACGCCGTGGGCACGCCGCACGCCCCCAGCGCCCTGAGCCTGTCGAGGGCGACTCCCGACGCCCGGTGCAGCTCGGAGCCCGCGGGGAGATCTTCACCACACCAGCGCTTCCGGCAGCGCCCGCTCCGAGCCCCTCGCGGCCCGCGCCGTCACCCGTTCCGGGGCGGCGCCGCTCGACGGGCGAGCCGCCGGGTTCTGTCGGGCGGCGGTACTAGTCTGTGGGGACGTCGTACGGGCGGGTCCGGTGGGTCCGCGAGGGTCGAACGAGAGGTGAGCTGGAGCAGCATGGCGGGGTCCGAGAACGACAGCTTCGTCCACCTGCACGTGCACTCGGAGTTCTCCATGCTGGACGGTGCCGCCCGGCTGCCCGACCTGTTCGCGACGGCCGAGAAGCACGGCATGCCGGCGCTGGCGATGACCGACCACGGCAACCTCTACGGCGCCTACGAGTTCTACAAGGCGTCCAAGAAGACCTCGGTGAAGCCGATCATCGGCCTGGAGGCCTACATCACCCCCAAGACCCACCGCAGCGAGCGCAAGCGGGTGCAGTGGGGCAAGGGCGGCGGCGACGACGTCTCCGGCGGTGGTGCCTACACCCACATGACGCTGCTGGCCGAGAACAACACCGGCATGCACAACCTGTTCAAGCTCAGCTCGAAGTCCTGGACGGAGGGCTACTTCTACAAGCCGCGCGCCGACCGGGAGCTGCTCAACACCTACGGCAAGGGCCTGATCGCCACCACCGGCTGCCCCAGCGGTGAGGTGCAGACCTACCTGCGGCTCGGGCAGTACCGCAACGCGCTGGAGTCGGCGGCGGAGTTCCGCGACATCTTCGGCGCCGGCAACTACTACCTCGAGCTGATGGACCACGGCCTCACCATCGAGAACCGGGTCCGGGCCGACCTGCTGCGGCTGGCCAAGGAGCTGCAGCTGCCGCTGCTGGCCACCAACGACCTGCACTACGTCCACCAGCACGACGCCGAGGCCCACAGCGTCCTGCTCTGCGTGCAGTCGGGCTCCACCATGGACGACCCGAACCGCTTCAAGTTCGACGGCGACGGCTACTACCTCAAGTCCCCGGCCGAGATGCGCCGGCTCTTCGCCGAGCTGCCCGAGGCCTGCGACAACACCCTCGAGATCGCCGAGCGCTGCCAGATCTCCTTCACCGAGGGCGAGGGCCGCTACATGCCCCGCTTCCCCTGCCCGCCGGGGGAGGACGAGACGTCCTGGTTCGTCAAGGAGGTCGACCGCGGGCTGCGCGAGCGCTACCCGGCCGGCGTCCCGGACGAGGTCCGCAAGCAGGCGGCCTACGAGGAGGAGGTGATCATCGGCAAGGGCTACCCGGGCTACTTCCTGGTGGTCTCCGACTTCATCCGCTGGGCCAAGGAGAACGGCATCCGGGTCGGCCCGGGCCGTGGCTCGGGTGCGGGCTCGATGTGCGCCTACGCGATGCGGATCACCGACCTCGACCCGCTCCAGCACGGGCTGATCTTCGAGCGGTTCCTCAACCCCGAGCGGATGTCGATGCCCGACTTCGACATCGACTTCGACGAGCGCCGCCGCGGTGAGGTGATCCGCTACGTCACCGAGAAGTACGGCGACGACCGGGTCAGCCAGATCATCACCTACGGCACCATCAAGGCCAAGCAGGCGGTCAAGGACGCCAGCCGCGTGCTCGGCTACCCGTTCGCGGTGGGGGAGAAGATCACCAAGGCGATGCCGCCGGCGGTGATGGGCAAGGACGTCCCGCTCAGCGACATCTTCGACACCAACCACAAGCGCTACGCCGAGGGCGGGGAGTTCCGCGCCCTGTACCAGGCCGACCCCGAGGTGCGCACGGTGGTCGACAAGGCCACCGGGATCGAGGGGCTGAAGCGGCAGTGGGGCGTGCACGCGGCTGGCGTCATCATGTCCAGCGAGCCGCTGGAGTCGGTCATCCCGGTGCTCAAGCGCGAGGCCGACGGCGCGATCATCACCCAGTTCGACTACCCCGGCTGCGAGTCGCTCGGGCTGGTCAAGATGGACTTCCTGGGCCTGCGCAACCTCACCATCCTCGACGACGCGGTGAAGAACGTCGAGCTCAACGCCGGGATCAGCCTCGACCTGGACGAGCTCAGCAAGGGCCTGGACGACCCCGCCACCTACGCCCTGCTCTCGCGCGGTGACACCCTCGGGGTCTTCCAGCTCGACGGCGGTGGCATGCGTTCGCTGCTGCGGCTGATGCAGCCGGACAACTTCGAGGACATCTCCGCCGCCCTCGCGCTGTACCGGCCCGGGCCGATGGGGGCGAACGCCCACACCAACTTCGCGCTGCGCAAGAACGGCCGCCAGCCGGTCGACTACATCCATCCCGAGCTGGAGGAGGCGCTCAAGCCGATCCTCGGCACCACCTACGGCCTCATCATCTACCAGGAGCAGGTGATGGAGATCGCGCAGAAGCTGGCCGGCTACACGCTCGGCAACGCCGACCTGCTGCGCCGCGCGATGGGCAAGAAGAAGAAGGAGGTGCTGGACGCCGAGTTCGTCAACTTCGAGAAGGGCATGCTCGACAACGGCTACTCCAAGCAGTCGGTCGAGACGCTGTGGAACATCCTGCTGCCCTTCTCCGACTACGCCTTCAACAAGGCCCACACCGCCGCCTACGGGCTGGTGGCGTACTGGACGGCCTACCTCAAGGCCAACCACCCGGCCGAGTACATGGCCGCCGTGCTCGAGTCGGTGAAGAACGACAAGGACAAGATGGCCATCTACCTGGCCGAGTGCCGCCGGATGGGCATCAAGGTGCTGCCGCCCGACGTCAACGAGTCCGAGGCCAGCTTCACCCCGGTCGGCACCGACATCCGCTTCGGCCTGTCGGCGGTGCGCAACGTCGGCGGTGCGGTCGTGCAGGGCATCGTCGAGGCGCGCGAGAAGCACGGCAAGGCCAAGGACTTCTACGGCTTCCTCGACAACGCCCCGCTGATCGTGTGCAACAAGCGGATGATCGAGTCGCTGATCAAGTCCGGCGCCTTCGACTCCCTGGGTCACCCCCGCCGGGCGCTGATGGAGGTCTTCGACGCCGCCGTGGACGAGGTCATCGACCTCAAGCGCAACGAGGCCAACGGTCAGGACGACCTGTTCGGGATGTTCGCCGACGAGAGCCCGATGGCGGCCAAGGTGGTGCCCGACGGGGAGGACTGGGACAAGCGGACCAAGCTGGCCTTCGAGCGGGAGATGCTCGGCCTCTACGTCAGCGACCACCCGCTGCAGGGCCTGGAGCACATCCTGGAGACCTCGCGGGAGATGTCGATCGGGCAGCTGCTGGCCGACGACGGCCCCCGCGACACCATCACCAGCATCGCGGGGATGATCACCCAGATCCAGCGCAAGACGACCAAGAAGGGCGACATCTGGGCCATCATCACCGTCGAGGACCTCGAGGCCTCGATCGACGTGCTGCTCTTCCCCAAGGCCTACGAGCTGGTCTCCACCGTGCTCGCCACCGACACCGTGGTGCGGGTCAAGGGCCGGGTCCGCCAGAGCGACGAGAGCGTGGAGATGATGGGTTCGGAGGTCACCATGCCCGACATCACCGAGGGGCCCACCGGTCCGGTGGTGATCTCGCTGCCGGCGACCCGCTGCACGCCGCCGGTGGTCCAGCAGCTGCGCGGGGTGCTGCAGTCCCACCCGGGGATGACCGAGGTACAGCTGCGGCTGTCCTCGGGCAGCCGGACCACGGTCTGGCGGATCGACCAGCAGCTGCGGGTGACGCCCTCGCCCCCGCTGATGGCCGACCTCAAGGCGCTGCTGGGGCCGTCGTGTCTGACCGTGTGACCCCGGCCCGCCCCGAGGCGGCGGGCGGCGAGGAGCCGGCCGCCGCGCCCGCACGGAGCCTGCTGAACCGGGTGACGCTGTTCGTGGCCGCCTGCCTGCTGGTCGGCGCGCTGTCCGGACTGGTGTGGTGGGCGGTGGTCGACCTGCCGGGCTACGTGATCGCCGCCGACGGACGGGCCGCCACCACCGAGCGCGGGCTGGCCCAGCACTTCGGCTCCGACGCCTGGTTCGTGCTCATCGGTGCGGTGGCGGGACTGCTGCTCGGCCTGGTCGCGTGGTGGCGGCTGGTGCGGATCGGGTGGCCGGTGATCCCCCTCGCGCTGGTCGGGGCGACCGTGGCCGCACTGCTGTGCTGGATGGTCGGCCACGCCCTGGGCCCCGGCGACTTCGCCGCCCGGCTCAGCGCCGCCCAGCCCGGCGAGACGGTGCCGATCCAGCTCACCCTGGGCGCCCCGGTGTCGCTGGTGGTGTGGCCGTTCTTCGCCACCATCCCGATCCTTCTGTGGTCCTCACTCGCCCCCGACGCCGAGCAGCCGGCGCCGCTGCTGGCCCGGCGCGCCCGCGCCGAGCGTCGCGGCCGGCACGAGGCCGTGGCCGGCGTCCTGCCCGGAGACCTGCCGTCGGGGAGCGCCTCGGCCCCGTCACCCGAGGAGCAGCAGGACGGTCCGGCTCCCGGACGGGCCCGCCGCGGCGCCGACGAGCGCAGCTGACCCGTCCGCGCCTCATCTCCTCCTCATGACCGTCCTGGCCCTCATCATCTGGCTCCCGCCGGTACCTCTGCGCCTGCTCCGGTGCGGGGGCTAAGAGGGGGGGCTAAGCGGGGGGCTACAAGGGGCTAAATCTGCGTCCACAGGGGCCAAAAGGGTCGTGGAGGGCTGGGGGTCGGGGGCGCGGAAGCCCTAGGTTCGCTGCGGGTGTCCGATGTCGTCGCGCGGGCACGTCGGTGCGGGTCCGTCATGAGGAGCGAAGTGAACAGTCGATCTCGGGCCAGGAGTGGTCACGCAGTCGAGTCCGTGCCACCGGGACGGAGGTGGGTGCGGACGGCTCTGGTGGGGCTGGTCGCCGGCGCCCTGAGCGGCACCTCGCTCGCCGTCCTGCCGGCCACGGCGGCGGTGGGTGACACGATCACCGGTGCTGCGTGGCAGGACTGGGACGCGAACGGGGTGTTCGACTCCTACGAGCAGTCGTTGGCGGGTGTGGAGGTGTACGCCTACGACCCCGACGGCAACGTCGCGGGGCCGGTCGAGACCGGTGCGGACGGCTCGTACGAGCTCGAGGTGACCTCCGACGCCGCCCAGTGGCGGGTGGAGGCCGACGTGCCGGACACCAGTCAGTGGGCAGCCTGGCGTGACGGGGCCAGCGGCTCGCAGAACCTCTCGACGGTCCAGTTCGTCACCTCGGTGCCGGCCGATGACGTCGACTTCTCCTTCCAGGTGCCCGACGCCTATGTGGAGAACGACCCGCTGGTCTACACGCCGATCTTCCGGTTCGGCACCTACGACGGTGGATCAGCGACCAAGACCGGGGCCTCGATCATGCCCTACAGCTCGACGAGCAACTGCAACACGCCACCGGTGGTTCAGGACCCCTGGGACCAGTGCGTGGTGCCGACCCAGGCCAAGGTCGACTTCAGCGAGGTGGGCGCCACCTACGGCTCCACCTGGCAGCGCGCCGCCGAGGTCGGCGAGCCGGGCACGGTCTTCACCTCCGCCTACCTGCGCCGCCACGCCGCCTTCGGCCCCGGCGGCCTGGGCGCCATCTACCAGGTGACCCCGAACGGCGACGACTGGGACGCCGCGACGGCTGATGCCGACGTGTACGTCGACCTGGTCGCCGAGGGTGTCGACCTCGGCCAGTCCGTCATCGGCGGCCGTCCCGACTCCGAGGCCGAGACGCTCGCCTCCGGCTACGACTGGACCCGCGACCCGCTGGCCTGGCCGAACATCGGCAAGGCCGGCATCGGCGGGATCGCCTTCAGCACCGACGAGCGGTCGCTGTTCGCGGTGAACCTGTACAACAAGTCGCTGGTCCGGATCGAGACCGGCAAGCCGGCCGTCGCCGATCCCGAGGTCACGGACATCAACCTGCCGTTCCTCGACGCCGACCCCGACCTGCGTCCGGCAGGGATCTCGGCCAACCCGATGCGCAACGAGATGTACCTCACCGTGACGGACACGGCGGAGTCCTCGCAGAACCGGTCGGAGCTGCGTGGCTACGTCTACCGGTTCTCTCCCGACGACCCGGTGGGCACCATGCAGCTGGCGCTCGAGTTCCCGCTCGACTTCGCACGCGCCGACATCGCCCCGACCATTGAGATGGACTACCAACCCTGGACCAACGACCAGGCCAAGTTCATCGCGGCCGGTGGTGGCAACCCCGCGAGCCTGGGCATCAATTTCAACCAGCCGGTTGTCGCCGAGGCCAAGTACCTGCACGGGAACCTTGTCATCGGCGTGCGCGACCGCACCGGTGACTCGGTGGGCTCGTTCGGCATGTATCTCGCCGACACCGGCACCGCTCAGGTCGGGTCCGTCCGCTCGAGCGGCGGTGTCTACCTCGCCGGACCGACCGCGGACGGCACCGGCTGGCAGATCGAGCAGGACGGCGTGGTCAACGGCGTCGACGGCGACGGTGCCTACAGCGAGGGCGACTCCGGTCCCGGCGGGTCCGGCTACTTCGACACCAGCTGGATCTACGAGAACACCGCGGCCTACCCGCCGCCGCAGCCGCACCACTCCGAGGCCCTGGGCTCGGTGGTCGTGCTGCCCAGCCGTGAGGACGGCATCCTGACCACCGGGCTGCACGTCGGCGACTACGGCAACCAGGTCGGCGTCCGTCGCCTCTACCAGGCGACCGGCGAGCACTACGACCCCAAGGGTGCGGTCATCCTGCAGGTCCGTGGGCCGCAGCCCGGTGAGCCGTTCGACGTCACCACCAAGGGCAACGGCATCGGTTCGATGACGATCATGGCCTCGACGGCGCCGATCGAGATCGGCAACTACGTCTGGTACGACGTCGACCGTGACGGTGTGCAGGACGCTGATGAGGCCCCGGTGGTGGGCGCGACGGTGAACCTGTACGCCGCGGATGAGGACGGGAACCGGACCGGGGCGCCGATCGCCACGGTGGAGACCGACCAGTACGGCCAGTACTACTTCACCTCCGGTGTACACGGTGTGCTGCCGAACACCCGGTACGTGATCGGCGTGGACGACGCGGCCGACTACGAGACCGGTGGGGTGTTGGAGGAGTGGGTGCCGACGGTGGCCGACACGGGTGATGAGAACAGTCTCGACCCGGATCGAAACGACTCCGACGGCATCGTCGACGAGGCCAACGGTCTCCCCTACATCTCGCTGACCACGGGTGATCTGGGCGACAACGACCACACGTTCGACTTCGGTTACTGGAAGTGGACTCCCGGCTTCGACAAGGAGCTGGTGTCGATCGTGGAGAACCCTGAGGACGATGGCACCTGGTTGATCACCTACGAGCTGACCGCCAGCAACGCTGGTCCGTCGCAGGGGGAGTACGACCTGTCGGATGACCTCACCGAGATGGGTGAGGGGATCATCCTGGAGGAGGCGACGGTCGCGGGGCCGGAGGACCTGCCCGAGGGTGTGGAGGTCAACGCCGGCTTCGACGGCGTGGACGACCAGCTGATCGTGGAGGACGTGCCGATCGCCGCGGAGGCCGAGCACGTGTACACCGTGACGGCGACGGTGTCGTTGGAGGCCGACGAGGCCGGTGCGGTGACGGTGCCGGTGGAGAACCTGACCTGCCAGCCTGCCGCCGGTGGTGGTTTCGAGGCGGGCAGCGGAGGCTTCAACGCCGCCACGATGAGCCCGACCGACAAGGCCGACATCGTCGATGAGGCCTGCCCCTCGTTGCCGGTGGTGACGATCGAGAAGGTGCTGGAGGGTGAGCCGGCTCCGGTGGCTGGTGAGCCGGGGATCTGGGAGGTCCGTTACCTGCTGACGGTCTCCAACCCGTCGGCGGTCGACACGGACTACGACCTGACCGATGAGTTCCGGTTTGGTGCGGGCATGACGATCGAGGAGGACTCGGTCTCGGTGGCCAGTGTTGATCCGGCCGGGATCGAGGTCTTGGAGTCCTGGAACGGTGTCGACGACACGGTGGTCGTGGAGGACGAGCCGATCACCGCCGGTGCTCAGCACACCTACTCGGTGACCGCCCGCTTCGCCCTCGATCTGGCGTCGGTGCCTGCTGAGCCGGTGAGCAGTGATTGTGAGCTGGGTGCGGGTGAGGACGGGACCGGGCTGCGGAACGAGGCCGGGGTGTCGTTCAACGGCTACACCGATGTCGATGACGCGTGTGCGGAGACCGGTGAACCGGAGATCGAGAAGTCGGTGGTGTCGGCTGAGCCGATCGGTGAGGGCCGGTGGGAGGTGGTCTACGGCGTCGAGGTGTCCAACCTGGGTGTGGAGGAGACCATCTATGACCTGGATGATGAGCTGCGCTTCGATGAGGCCGTGACGGTGGAGTCGGCCGAGGTCACCCAGGCCCCTGACGGTGTCACGCTGGTCGATCCGGCCTGGGATGGTGCCGCGCAGCCGCGGGTGGCAGACGATGTGGCTCTGCTGGGCAACGATGATGAGGGGTATGCCCCGCACAGCTACGAGTTGACCGTGGTGGCTGAGGTGCCGGTGGATCTGGTCGGTGCGGGCGGGATCGCGGCTTGTGTCGGTGGTGAGGGCAGCAGCGAGCCGGGGGCGTTGAACAACGAGGCGTCGATCGGGTTGGAGGATGAGCGGTCCAAGTCCGACGTCGCGTGTCCGCCGTTGCCGTCGTTCGAGCTGGCCAAGACGGTGGCCTCGGCCCCGGTGGCTGATGCTGATGGCACCTTCACCATCGACTACGACGTGGTGATGACCAACACCGGCGCGGCGGCGGGTGAGTACGACCTGTTCGACCAGCTGGACTACCCCGCCGGGGTCGAGATCACCGACGTCACGGTGTCGGAGACGGTGCCGGCCGGGCTCGAGGTGCTGGACGGGTTCACCGGTCAGGGTGCTGAGGAGCAGTCGGGAGAGAACCAGCTGGTCGATGACACCGAGCTGGCTGCGGGGGAGTCCCACACCTATCGGGTGCGGGTCTCGTTCGTGGTGGATGTCGATTCTGAGGTGATCGATCCGGCGCAGTTCAGCTGTGAGGTGGCCCCGGGTGCGGAGGGTCCGGGTGGTCTGGTCAACGGCGCGGTGGCTGACCACAACGATCTGGAGCTGGAGGCCGAGGTCTGCACCCCGCTGGAGCCGATGGGTGACCCCGTCCTGGACAAGAAGGTGCTGCTGCCCGGGGAGACCCTGGATGATGCTGGTGAGGTCACCGACACCCTCTATGACGGCAACGGTGATCCGCAGCCGCGTGAGGTGTCGGCCGGTGATGTGATCCAGTACGGCATCGTCGTGCAGGGTCATGACCGGTTCCCCTCCACCGACGTGTTCGTCGAGGACGCCCTCCCGGCTGGGGTGGCGTATGCCGGTGCCTACCAGGCGAGCCGTGGTTCCTATGACGGCACGACCTGGACGATCGGTGACCTGGCCGCCGAGGAGGTGGTCACGCTGGTGATCGATGTGACGGTGGAGCCGGCTGAGGACGGCACGATCGTCACGAACGTGGCCCAGCTGTCGGGGAACGGTCGTGAGATCGAGGACGACCCGAAGAACCCGGGCAAGGATGGTGGTCGTAACACCACTCCGGATGATGGGTATGACGAGGTGGACATCACCGTCCGCAGCGGCGACCCGGTGCTGGACAAGAAGGTGCTGCTGCCCGGGGAGAGTCTCGATGACGCGGGTGAGGTGACCGACACCCTCTATGAGGACGGCACCCCCCAGCCGCGTGAGGTCGCCCCGGGGGATGTGATCCAGTACGGCATCGTCGTGGAGGGTCACGATGAGTTCCCCGCCAGCGACGTGTCGGTGGAGGACGCGCTTCCGGCCGGGATCAGCTACGCCGGTGACTACGAGGCGAGCCGTGGTGACTACGACGGCACCACCTGGACCATCGGTGAGCTGGCCGCGGGTGAGACGGTCACCTTGGTGATCGATGTGACGGTCGAGCCGGCCGAGGAGGGCACGGTCATCACCAACGTGGCCCAGCTGTCGGGCAACGGGCGGGAGATCCCCGACGACCCGAAGAACCCGGGTCGTGATGGTGGCCGCAACACCACGCCGGATGACGGGTATGACGAGGTCGACATCACCGTCCGCGCCGGTGCTCCGTCGCTGGACAAGAAGGTGCTGCTCCCGGGCGAGACCCTCGGTGATGCTGGTGAGGTCACCGACACCCTCTACGACAGCGAGGGCAACCCGCAGCCGCGTCAGGTGCAGGTCGGGGATGAGATCCAGTACGGGATCGTGGTCAAGGGTCACGACACCGACCCTGCGGTCGAGGTCGCGGTCGAGGACGTGCTGCCCGCCGGAGTCGCCTACGCCGGTGACTACGAGGCGAGCCGTGGTGAGTACGACGGCAGCACCTGGACCATCGGTGATCTGGCCGCGGGTGAGGTGGTCACGCTGGTGATCGATGTGACGGTCGATGACGTCGCGGCGGGGGAGATCGTCACCAACGTCGCCCAGCTGTCGGCCAACGGTGAGGAGGTCGCCGACGACGGTGAGCGCGAGGGCCGTAACACCGACCCGAGCGACGGCTGGGACGCGGTCGACATCACCGTGGTCGACCTCGGTGCTGGTGGTGAGGAGTCGCCCGACGGTGAGGAGTCCCCGCAGGACGGTGGCACCACGCCCGATGGTGGGTCCGCGCCGGGCGGTCAGCTGCCCCAGACCGGTGCCCCGGCAGTCCTGCTGCCGCTGCTGGCCGGACTGGCCCTGGCCGGTGCCGGGACCACCCTGGTGATCCGACGCCGCCGCGGGACCGGCCTCTGAGCCGGACCCGGTAGCACCTCCCGCAGGGGTGCCGGCCACGCAGAACGCGTGACCGGCACCCCTGCGGCCGTCTCGAGGGGAGCCGCCGGCGGGGCTGATGAGCGCCTCGATCGGGCGGTCCTCGGACGGTACGGGCGCTGCGGGGCTGACGAGCGCGTCGAGTGGGCGGTCCTCGCGCGGAGGACACAGCGGGCCGACGAGCACGTCGGGGTGGGCGGCTGGTGGTCTGGGTCCGAGCGACCACAGGCCGTGCCACCACTCAGCCAGCGGGGAGGACCGAGGCTCGGTTGACGGAGTCGCACACGTGTTCGATTATGGAGAGGTGGGTGCCACTGCTTCTCCGCTGACCGGGTCGGTCCGTGCCGACCGGATCGCCGAGCTGCAGCAACGCGTGCACCAGATGCAGGGGACCGCGCTCTCCCAGCCGGTGCCCACCCTGCCCGCCCTGCAGCCGCTGCTCACCCTCCGCACCGGCGCCAGCTACGCGGTGGACTCGCCGGCCCTGGCGATGGCGCTGATGGCCGGGCCCTCGGCGGCCGGCTGGTGGTCGGCCGTGGTCGGGCTCCCCGAGCTCGGCATCGAGGCCGCGGCCGCCCTCGGGGTGGCGCTGGAGCGCACGGTGCTGGTGCCCGATCCCGGCGCGGCCTGGCTGAACGTGGTGGCGACCCTGGCCGAGGTGCTGCCGGTGGTGGTCACCCGCCCGCCGGCAGCGGTCGGCCAGCACGACGCCGCCCGGCTCACCGCCCGGCTGCGCCAGCGCGGAGCGGTGCTGATCGCCCTGGGCGACTGGCCCCGGGCCGACGCCCGGCTCCGGGTGGTCCGCTCGCGCTGGTCGGGGATCGGGGCCGGGCACGGCCACCTGGCCGGTGGGGTGCTCACCGTGCAGGCCCGGCGCGCCGACGCCCGGCGCACCGAGGCCGAGCTGTGCTGGCCCGACGCCTCGGCCGGGCTGCGCGCGCCCGAGCCCGGACGGCGTCCGGCACCCGACCTGACGCTGGTCGAGGCGGCCGGCTGATGACCGCGTCCGCCCCCCGCACCATGGTGGTCTGGTGCCCGGACTGGCCGGTGACGGCGCTGCTGGAGGAGGAGCGGCTGTCGGCCGAGCTGCCGGTGGCGGTGCTCAGCAAGGGCCTGGTGCACTCCTGCTCCCCGGCCGCCCGCGCCGACGGCGTCCGCCGCGGTCAGCGCCGCCGCGACGCCGTGTCGCGATGCCCCGAGCTGGTGCTGGTCGACTCCCAGCCCGAGCGCGACGCCCGGGTGTTCGAGAGGGTGCTCCGCACCGTCGAGGAGATCAGCCCCGGGGTGGAGGCGCTGCGCCCGGGGCTCGCCGCGCTGCCGGTGCCGAGCCGGTACTACGGCGGTGAGGCCGAGGCCGCGGCGGTGGTCGCCGAGCGGCTGGTCGCCACCGGCACCTGGGACTGCCGCTTCGGTGTCGCCGACGGGCTGTTCGCCGCCGAGCAGGCCGCCCGGCTGGCCGCGGTGCAGGACTCCCGGGTGGTGCCGCCGGGGGAGTCCGCCGCGTTCCTGGCCGGGCTGGAGGTCGGCGTCCTCGAGGATCCCGAGCTGGTCAGCCTGCTGCGCCGGATGGGGATCCACACGCTGGGCGACTTCGCCCGCCTGGCGACCGCCGACGTGGCGACCCGGTTCGGACGCACCGGCCTGCACCTGCACCGGCTGGCCCGCGGGGAGGACCGGCGCGGCAGCTCCGGACGCACCCCGCCGCCGGAGCTGACCCGCGAGGTCTCCTTCGCCCCCGGGCTGGAGACCATCGAGCCGATCGCCTTCAGCAGCCGCGAGACCGCCTCGCTGCTCGTCGGCGAGCTGTCCCGCCTCGGCCAGGTCTGCACCGGGCTGCGGATCGAGGTCGAGACCGAGGACGGCTGGCAGGGGTCGCGGCGGTGGTCGCACCCGCGGTGGTTCTCCGAGGTCGACGTCGTCGACCGGCTGCGCTGGCAGCTGCAGGCCGAGCCCGCCCCCGACCCGGTGCGCACGGTGCGTTTCGTGCCCGAGGTGGTCGAGTCGATGGGCAGCACCGGGGACGGGCTGTGGGGCAGCGCGCCCGACGAGCGGATCGAGCGGGGGATGGCCCGGGTGCAGAGCCTGGTCGGTTTCGACGGGGTGCTGACCCCCCGCGTCCAGGGCGGACGCCAGCCCGCCGAGCGTCAGCTGCTCAGCCCCTGGGGTGAGCAGGGCACCGCCACCCGGGCGGCGGGCCTGCCGTGGCCGGGCCGGATCCCGCCGCCGGCCCCCACCCGGGTCTTCGCCGAGCCCGCTCCGGCGCGGGTGCTGGCCGCCGACGGACGTCCGGTGGCGCTCACCGGGCGGGGTCTGGTCAGCGCCGAGCCGGTGGGTTTCCAGCCCGACCACGGGTCCCCGGTGGTGCCGGTCGAGGCCTGGGCGGGGCCGTGGCCGATCGACGCCTCCTGGTGGGACCCCCAGCACGCCCGGCAGGTCGCCCGCTTCCAGCTGGTCGGCACCGACGGCAGCGCCTGGCTCCTGGTGGTCGAGGGGGACCGCTGGTGGACCGAGGCCCGCTATGACTGAGCCGTCCGCGCACCGGTCGGGGGGTTGAGCATGGGCTACTTCAACCCCGATGTCCGCTGGGCCGAGCTGGAGCGTCGGCTGTCGGGCCGACGCCGCCGCGGGTCGGAGGCCAAGCCCTGGGAGCGCGACGGCGACGGCGCCCCCGGCTGGGAGCGTCGACCCCGCTACGAGGCGAGCCCCCGGGTCACCCGGCCGAGCGGCGCGACCGTCCCGTACGCCGAGCTGCACGCCCACTCCGACTTCAGCTTCCTCGACGGCGCCAGCGACCCCGAACGCCTGGTCGAGGAGGCGGTCGGGCTGGGTCTGACGGCGCTGGCGCTGACCGACCACGACGGGTTCTACGGCGCGGCCCGGTTCGCCGAGGCGGCCCAGGAGTACGACCTGCGCACGATCTACGGCGCCGAGCTCTCCCTGGGGCTGCGGACCCCGCAGAACGGCGTGGCCGACCCCGAGGGCGAGCACCTGCTGGTGCTGGCCGAGGGCGTGACGGGCTACCACCGGCTGGCCGGGGCGATCACCGACGCCCAGCTGCGCGGGGACGAGAAGGGACGGCCGCTGTACCGGCTGGACGAGCTCGCCGAGCAGGGTGCCGGGCACTGGACGGTGCTCACCGGCTGCCGCAAGGGCGCGGTCCGCCGGGCGCTGGAGACCGGTGGCCCGGAAGCAGCCGGACGGGAGCTGGGCCGGCTGGTCGAGCTGTTCGGCCGCGACCACGTCGTCGTCGAGCTGACCGACTCCGGTCTGCCCACCGACTCGGTGCAGCACGACGCGCTGGCCGCCCTGGCCTCCCGGCACGGCCTGCCGCTGGTCGCCACCAACAACGTGCACTACGCCCGCCCCGACGACTACCGGCTGGCCAGCGCGATGGCCGCGGTGCGGGCCCGGCGGAGCCTGACCGAGATGGACGGCTGGCTGCCCCCGCCGACCGCGCACCTGCGGTCGGGGGAGGAGATGGCCTGGCTGTTCCGCCGCTTCCCCGCCGCGGTGCCGGCCACGGTCGAGCTGGCCGGACGGCTGGCCTTCGACCTGCGGGCCGCCTCACCCCGGCTGCCCCAGCTGGACGTCCCCGAGGGCCACACCCCGCTCAGCTACCTGCGCGAGCTGGCCGAGCGCGGCGCCGACCGGCTCTACCCGGGCAGTGCCCGCGCCGGGGCGCAGGCGCGGCTGGACAAGGAGCTGGCCGTGATCGGGGCCAAGGACTTCCCCGGCTACTTCCTCATCGTGCGCGACATGGTCGCCTTCGCCAAGGAGCGCGGCATCCTCTGCCAGGGCCGCGGGTCGGCGGCCAACTCGGTGGTCTGCTACACCCTCGGCATCACCGCGGTGGACCCGATCAAGTTCGACCTGCCCTTCGAGCGGTTCCTCGCCACCACCCGCGACGAGGAGCCCGACATCGACGTCGACTTCGACTCCGAGCGCCGCGAGGAGGTGATCCAGGAGGTCTACCGCCGCTACGGCCGGCGCAACGCCGCGCAGGTCGCCAACGTCATCGCCTACCGGCCGAAGTCGGCCGTCCGCGACATGGCCAAGGCGCTCGGCTACTCCACCGGCCAGCAGGACGCCTGGTCCAAGCAGATCGACAGCTGGGGCGCCGTCGCGGTGGAGGGCCAGGAGCACGACATCCCCGCCGAGGTGGTGGCGCTGGCCGACCAGCTGCTCAAGGCACCCCGCCACCTGGGCATCCACTCCGGCGGGATGGTGCTGACCGAGCAGCCGGTCGGCGAGATCTGCCCGATCGAGCGGGGCCGGATGGACGACCGGACCGTGCTGCAGTGGGACAAGGACAGCTGCGCCTGGATGGGGCTGGTGAAGTTCGACTTCCTCGGCCTGGGCATCCTCAACGCGATCCAGCAGACCTTCGACCTGGCCGAGCAGTGGCTGGGGGAGCGGTGGGGGCTGGAGACGCTGCCCAAGGAGGAGGCCGGCGTCTACGACATGGTCTGCCGGGCCGACTCGGTCGGGCTGTTCCAGGTGGAGAGCCGGGCCCAGATCGGCACACTGCCCCGGCTGCTGCCGCGCCGGTTCTACGACCTGGTGATCGAGGTGGCGCTGATCCGGCCCGGACCGATCCAGGGCGGGGCGGTGCACCCCTACATCCGGCGCAGCACCGGCCGGGAGCCGGTGAGCTACCCGCACCCCGCCCTGGAGCCGGTGCTGGAGCGCACGCTCGGCGTCCCGCTGTTCCAGGAGCAGCTGATGCAGATCGCGATGGCGGTCGGCGGCTGCACCGGTGACGACGCCGACCTGCTGCGCCGGGCGATGGGCTCCAAGCGCGGGGTGGAGAAGATCGAGCGGCTGCGGGCCCGGTTGTTCGAGGGGATGGCCGAGCACGGCATCACCGGTGACCTGGCCGACGACATCTACGACCAGATCCAGGCCTTCGCCAACTTCGGCTTCGCCGAGAGCCACGCCTGCAGCTTCGCCCTGCTGGTCTACGCCTCGGCCTGGCTGAAGCTGCACTACCCGGCCGCCTACCTGGCCGGGCTGCTGCGGGCCCAGCCGATGGGCTTCTACTCCCCGCAGTCGCTGACCGCCGACGCGCGCCGGCACGGGGTGGTGGTCCGCCGTCCCGACATCTCCCGCTCCGGGGCCGAGGCCGGGCTGGAGCTGCTGGAGGACGACGCCGACCCCGCCACCCCGGCCGGGCGGGCCGTCCCCACCGGGAGGGACGCCTGCCTGGAGCGCGACCAGCCGCCGGTGCCGCCCTTCGTCCGCGGCACCCCCGACCCGACCCCGGCCCACCGGCGCGACGGGGCCTGCGCCGTCCGGCTGGGGCTGACGTCGGTGCAGGGGATCGGTCCCGAGCTGGCCCGGCGGGTGGTGGCCGAGCGCCGGCGCGCCCCGTTCACCTCGGTCACCGACGTGGTCCGCCGCACCGGGCTGACCACCGCGCAGGCCGAGGCGCTGGCCACCGCCGGCGCCTTCGACTGCTTCGGCCTCACCCGGCGCCAGGCGCTGTGGAGTGCCGGGTACACCGACAACCCCGACCTGCTGGAGGGCACCGCGATCGACGCCCCGCCGCCGGAGCTGCCGGGGATGAGCTCGATCGAGACCACCCTGGCCGACCTGTGGGCGACCCGGATCTCCCCCGACGACCACCCGCTGCAGCACCTGCGGCCGGCCTTCGACGACCACGGCATCCTGCCGGTCAGCCGGCTCGGGCCCGAGGTCCACGGCCGCCGGGTGCACGTCGCCGGGCTGGTCACCCACCGGCAGCGTCCCGGCACCGCCGCCGGGGTCACCTTCCTGAACCTCGAGGACGAGACCGGGATGCTCAACGTGGTCTGCTCCCCGGGGCTGTGGCAGCGGTTCCGACGGGTGGCCCGCGGCACCAACGCCCAGCTGGTGCGCGGCACCATCGAGCACCGCGACGGCGTCACCAACCTGGTCGCCGACCGGCTGGAGCCGCTGGTCAACGCCTTCCCCGAGACCGCGGCGATGCTGCCGCGCCGCCACGTCTCCCGCGACTTCCGCTGACTTGCGCACCTGGGCGCCGGTGCTGCCCACCGACCGGCTGCCCGGGCGCGGGCGAGGGCCGGACGCCTAGACTCACCTGTCGTGCTGCGCACCATCGACCTGAGGGACTCCGACCCCGCCGACTACCGCACCGTGCTGCCCCGCGCTGAGCTGGACGTGGAGGCTGCGGTGGAAGTCGTCCGCCCGATCTGCGCCGACGTCGCCGCCCGCGGCGCCGATGCCCTGCTGGAGCTCTCGGAGCGCTTCGACCACGTGCGCCCGCCGTCCCTGCGCGTCCCGGCCGAGACCCTGCAGGCCGCCCTGGCCGAGCTGGCGCCGGAGCTGCGGGAGGCCTTCGAGGTGGCGATCGACCGCCGCACCCGGGTGAGCGAGGCCGAGCGCGGCCCCCTGCTCACCGACGTCGAGCTGGCGCCGGGCGCGGTGGTCTCCCAGCGCCGGGTCCCGGTCGACCGGGTCGGGCTGTACGTCCCCGGCGGGCTGGCCCCGCTGTCGTCCTCGGTGATCCACAACGTCATCCCCGCCGCGGTGGCCGGTGTCGGTTCCATCGCCGTCTCCTCCCCGCCGCAGCGCGAGTTCGGCGGGCTGCCGCACCCCAGCGTGCTGGCGGTCTGCGCGCTGCTCGGGGTGGAGGAGGTCTACGCCGTCGGCGGCGCCCAGGCCATCGCCATGTTCGCCCTCGGGGTGGACGGGCTGTGCCCGCGGGTCGACATGGTCACCGGACCGGGCAACGTCTACGTCACCGCGGCCAAGCGGCTGCTCCGCGGGCAGGTCGGCATCGACGCCGAGGCCGGCCCGACTGAGATCGCGGTGCTGGCCGACGACTCCGCCGACCCCCGGCTGGTGGCCGCCGACCTGGTCTCCCAGGCCGAGCACGGCCCCACCTCGGGCTCGGTGCTCGTCACCGACGCCCCGGCGCTGGCCGAGCAGGTGGCCGGCGAGCTGGAGACCCAGGTCGCGGCGACCAAGCACGCCGAGCGGGTCCGCACCGCGCTCACCGGACGCCAGTCCGCCACCGTGCTGGTGCGCGACCTCGAGCAGGGGCTGGCCGTGGTGGACGCCTACGCCGCGGAGCACCTGGAGGTGCAGACCCGCGACGCCACCGCCGTGGCCGCCCGCGTGCGCAACGCCGGTGCGGTCTTCGTCGGCGCCTGGTCGCCGGTCTCCCTCGGCGACTACTGCGCCGGCTCCACCCACGTGCTGCCCACCGCCGGCTGCGCCTGCCACTCCTCGGGGCTGCACGTGGGCTCGTTCCTGCGCTCGGTCAACGTCGTGCACTACGACCGCGACGCGCTGCAGCAGGTCGCCCGCCAGGTGGAGGTCTTCGCCGACGCCGAGGACCTGCCCGCCCACGGTGCCGCGGTGACCGCGAGGTTCCCCCGGTGAGCGCGCCACGCGAGGTCGGGCTGGCCGACCTGCCGCTGCGCCCCGAGCTGGCCGGGCAGGAGCCCTACGGCGCCCCCCAGCTCGACGTGCCGCACCGGCTCAACGTCAACGAGAACCCCTACCCGCCGAGCCCGGGCCTGCTGGCCGCGATCGGACGGGCCGCCGCCGACCCCGGGCTCAACCGCTACCCCGACCGGGAGGCCACCGCCCTGCGCACCGACCTGGCGGCCTACCTCGGCCACGGGCTGGGCCCGGAGAACGTGTGGGCGGCCAACGGCAGCAACGAGGTGATGACCCACCTGCTGCAGGCCTTCGGCGGGCCCGGCCGCACCGTGCTCACCTTCGCCCCGTCCTACTCGATGTATCCCGAGTACGCCCGCAACACCTACACCCGCTACCTCACCGCGCCGCGACGTCCGGACTTCACCGTGGACGCCGACCTGGTCCGGGCGGCGGTGGCCGAGCACCACCCCGACGTGCTGCTGCTGACCAGCCCGAACAACCCCACCGGCACCAGCGTCTCGCTGGACGTGGTCCGCCTCGCCTGCGAGGTGGCGCCGGGGATGGTGGTGGTGGACGAGGCCTACCAGGAGTTCGCCCGCAGCGGCACCCCGTCGGCGCTCAGCCTGCTGGCCGAGCACCCGCGGCTGGTGGTCACCCGCACCATGAGCAAGGCCTTCGCCTTCGCCGGCGGCCGGCTGGGCTACCTGGCGGCCGCCCCGGCGGTGGTGGACGCCTGCCGGATCGTCCGGCTGCCGTACCACCTGAGCGCGGTCACCCAGGCCGTCGCCCGCGTGGCGCTGGCGCACGCCCCGGAGCTGCTGTCGCAGGTGGACGCCCTGCGCCGCGAGCGCGACCTGCTGGTGGACTGGCTGCGGGACCGTGGGCTGGCGGTGGCCGACACCGACGCCAACTTCGTGCTCTTCGGGCGCTTCGCTGACCGCTCGGCGGTGTGGCGGGGGCTGCTGGAGCGCGGGGTGCTGATCCGCGAGACCGGCCCCGACGGCTGGCTGCGGGTGAGCGCCGGCACCCCGACCGAGATGGCCGCCTTCCGCACCGCACTGGTGCAGGTGGCCGAGGAGATGGCGCTGCCGGGCTGGGTGCCCGAGCAGGAAGGAGCACGAGCATGAGCAGCGGTATCGGCGTCAGGACCGGACGGGCGGTCCGCCTGGAGCGGCGCACCAGCGAGTCCAGCGTCGCGGTCCGGCTCGACCTCGACGGCACCGGACGCACCGACATCGACACCGGGGTGCCCTTCTACGACCACATGCTCACCGCGCTCGGCAAGCACGCCCTGCTCGACCTGACCGTGCGGACCGAGGGCGATGTCGAGATCGACGCCCACCACAGCGTCGAGGACACCGCCATCGTGATCGGCGACGCGCTGCGCACCGCGCTGGGGGACAAGCGCGGCATCCGCCGCTTCGGCGACGCCATGGTGCCGCTGGACGAGGCGCTGGCCCAGTGCGTGGTCGACGTCTCCGGCCGGCCCTACTTCGTCCACCGCGGCGAACCGGAGGGCCAGCAGTACGCGCTGATCGGCGGCGGCCGCGGGTCGGTGCCCTACCCGGGCTCGATGACGGCGCACGCGCTGGAGAGCCTGACCTTCCACGCCGGCATCTGCGTGCACCTCACCCTGCTCGCCGGCCGCGACCCGCACCACATCGCCGAGGCGCAGTTCAAGGCGCTGGCCCGGGCGTTGCGGACCGCGGTCGAGCCCGACCCCCGGGTCGAGGGCGTGCCCAGCACCAAGGGGGCCCTGTGAGCGTCGGGACCGGCCCGGTGGGCCGGGCGGACGATGCCGACGGCGCTGACGTCGTGGTGCTCGACTACGGCTCGGGCAACCTGCGCTCGGCCGTCCGCGCGCTGGAGGCCACCGGGGCCCGGGTCGAGCTGAGCGCCGATCCCGAGCGGGCCCGCACCGCGGCCGGGCTGGTGGTGCCCGGGGTGGGCGCCTTCGCCGCCTGCATGGCGGGGCTGCGCGCCGTCAGCGGGGACGCGGTGGTCCGCGAGCGGGCCACGTCCGGACGTCCCACGCTGGGCATCTGCGTCGGCGCCCAGGTGCTCTTCGCCTCCGGTGTCGAGCACGGCGAGCGCACCGACGGGGTCGGGCTGTGGCCGGGCGAGGTCGAGCAGCTGCGCACCCGCCGGCTGCCGCACATGGGCTGGAACGAGGTCCGTCCCGACCCCGGTTCGGTGCTCTTCGAGGGCCTGGACGGCTCCCGGTTCTACTTCGTGCACTCCTACGGGGTGCACGCGGTGGAGGCCCTGCGTGAGCGCGGGGCCCGGGTCACCACGGTGCAGCACGAGGACGACGTCTTCGTCGCCGGTGTCGAGGACGGAGCGGTCTCGGCGGTGCAGTTCCACCCCGAGAAGTCCGGCGCCGCGGGCGCCCGGTTGCTGTCCAGCTGGGTGGCCGCGTTGCCCTCAGGCGGCTCTCAGGTCTGAGGTAGGGTGGCGCCCTGGTGAACGACGGCCGAACCCGTGCGACGCGCCCGGCTTGCTCCCAGCCGCCGGGGCCGCGCAGTGTTCTCCTGGACAGGTCACCACGACAGTGAGAGGAAACCCATGACCCAGAGCGTCCCCACCCGCACGATCGGCGACCGCGTGCTCGGCGGTGACAACCCGGTCTATGTGTGCGCCGAGATCGGGATCAACCACAACGGCGAGCTGGACAACGCGATCAAGCTGATCGACGCCGCGGTGGCGGCCGGCTGCGACGCGGTGAAGTTCCAGAAGCGCACCCCCGAGATCGCCACCCCGCGGGACCAGTGGGACATCGAGCGGGACACCCCCTGGGGCCGGATGACCTACATCGACTACCGCCACCGCGTGGAGTTCGGCCGCGAGGAGTACGCCCAGATCGACGCGTACTGCAAGGAGAAGGGCATCCACTGGTTCGCCTCCCCGTGGGACACCGAGGCGGTGGACTTCCTCGCCGAGTTCGACGTGCCCACCTACAAGGTGGCCTCGGCCTCGCTGACCGACGACGAGCTGCTGGCCAAGATGCGCGCCACCGGCAAGACGGTCGTGCTCTCCACCGGCATGTCCACCCCCGAGCAGATCCGTCACGCCGTCGAGGTGCTCGGCAGCAGCAACATCGTCCTGCTGCACGCCACCAGCACCTACCCGGCCAAGGCCGAGGAGCTCAACCTGCGCATGATCAACACCCTGCGCGCCGAGTTCCCGAACGTGCCGATCGGCTACTCCGGCCACGAGACCGGTCTGCAGACCACCCTCGCCGCGGTCGCCCTGGGCGCCTGCTTCGTCGAGCGCCACATCACCCTGGACCGGGCGATGTGGGGTTCGGACCAGGCCGCCTCGGTCGAGCCGCAGGGCCTGGAGCGGCTGGTCCGCGACATCCGCGTGATCGAGAAGGCGCTCGGCGACGGCGTCAAGAAGATCTACGAGGGCGAGCTGGCGGCCATGAAGAAGCTGCGCCGGGTCGGAGCCACGGCCTGAGCGCACACCCCGACCCGATCGCCGAGCTCGGCGACCGGATCCCGGGCGGGGACGCCCTCGCCCTGGTGGAGAGCCCGGCCCAGCTGCTCAACGCCGCCGAGTGGGCGGCGGCCACGCCGGACAGCCAGGTCGACATCGTGGTGCTGGCGCCGCGTCGCAACGAGACGCGGCGCCAGCTGCGCGCCACGGCGGCGCTGCTGCACACGCCGGAGACCCGGATCATCTGGTGCGAGGCCCGTCAGGGTGTCCGCGGCCCGCTGCGGATCGCCGGCCGGGTGGTGCCGAGCGTGCGGGCCGCGGGCCGCCTGGTGCTCGGTGACCCGTTCTCGGGGCTGATGCAGTCGGTGCTGCCGTTCTTCGGCGGCAGCTCGCTGGTGGTGGTCGACGACGGCACCGCCACCCTGGAGGCGGTGGACCGGCTGGAGCTGGGTGAGCCCCTGCTGCGCTGGCACCAGGTGCGCCGCGGGCCGGTGCAACGGGCCCGCGGCCAGACGGCCACCCGGCTGCTCACCTCCCGCCCGCTGGAGCTGTTCACCGCGATGCCGGTCGACTCGACCCGGCTGTGGGTCCGGCACAACCGCTACGACTGGCTGCGCTCGCGTTGGCCACGCCCGCAGCTGCGTCCCGGGGCGGCGCTGATCGGGACGTCGCTGGTGGAGACCAAGGTGGTGCGCCCCGACGCCTACCTGCAGGCGGTGGCCGATCTGGTGGCCGGCGGCGGGCTGACCCGCTACCTGGCGCACCGCCGCGAGGACGAGCAGAAGCTGGCCACGATCTCCGCGCTCGGCGTCAGCGTGGAGCGGCCCCTGCTGCCGCTGGAGATCGAGCTCGGCCGCGGCCCGGTGGAGCAGCGGGTGCTCAGCTTCCCCTCCACCGTGCTCTACACGCTGCCGCTGGTGCTGGCCGGCGCCGGGGTGGACGTGCAGGCCCTCGACGTCGAGGAGGCCTGGCTGACCGACGACGCCCGCCAGCACGGCGCCAGCGACTTCCTGCAACGGGTCCGCGACCACCGCGCCTGACCGCCCCCAGCGCGCCCTCGCAGCCCCGCCGACGACGCCGTCGGCACCGCCCGGCTGCTGTAGGGTCGGCGGGTGCTCGAAACGCCTTCCGCCGCGCTGCAGCTCCTCCCGGCCGTCGACGTGATCGACGGCTCGGCCGTCCAGCTGGTCCAGGGGGTGGCCGGCACCGAGAAGACCTTCGGGGACCCGCTCGAGGCCGCGCTGCGCTGGCAGCGCGAGGGTGCGCAGTGGCTGCACCTGGTCGACCTGGACGCCGCCTTCGGCCGCGGCAGCAACGCCGAGGTGCTGGCCGAGGTGGTCGAGCGCGTCGACCTGCAGGTGGAGCTCTCCGGCGGGATCCGCGACACCGCCAGCCTGGAGCGCGCGCTGGCCACCGGGTGCCGCCGTGTCAACATCGGCACCGCCGCGCTGGAGCAGCCGGAGTGGGTGGCCGAGGTGATCGCCGAGCACGGCGACCGGATCGCGGTCGGCCTCGACGTCAAGGGCACCCGGCTGGCCGCCCGCGGCTGGACCCGCGAGGGCGGGGAGCTGGCCGAGACGCTGGAGCGCCTGGACGCCGCCGGCTGCGCCCGCTACGTGGTCACCGACGTCAACTCCGACGGCATGCTGTCGGGCCCGAACCTGGAGCTGCTGCGCACCGTCTGCGCCCGCACCGACAAGCCGGTGGTCGCCTCCGGGGGCGTCACCACCCTCGACGACATCGCCCGGCTCGCCGCGCTGGTGCCCGAGGGTGTGGAGGGCGCCATCATCGGCACCGCCCTCTACGTGGGCAGCCTCACCCTGCCCGAGGCGCTGCAGGTCGCCGCGGGCGCCCGTCCCGACGAGGTCGGGGCCGCCCGGTGAGCGCGCCGGCGCCCGCGGTCCCGCTGCTGGACGGGCGGCTGAAGGACCTGCTGGCCGGCAAGGTCGTCGTGCTCACCGGCGTCACCGGCTTCATCGGCGAGCAGATCCTGTGGAAGATGCTCACCGAGCTGCCCGACACCACCCCGGCCCTGCTGGTCCGGCCCAAGGGCTCCACCTCCGCCCGCGACCGGGTGGTCACGCTGCTGAAGAAGAAGATCTTCACCGAGGTGCGCGAGGCCGCCGGCGGGGCCGAGCAGCTGCTGGAGGCCCGGATCCGCGTCATCGAGGGCGACCTGCCGCGGGTGCCGGCGCTGCCGGGCGACCTGGACGTGGTGCTGCACTGCGCCGGCGACGTCTCCTTCGACCCGCCGATCGACCAGGCGTTCCGGACCAACACCATCGGCACCCGGGCCCTGATGGAGCAGATGCTCGCCGCCGTCACCGACGCCGACGGGCAGCGCACGAAGATCCCGCACTACGTGCACATCTCCACCGCCTACACCGCCGGACGCCGCCGCGGCGCGATCCGCGAGGCCGCCCACGAGCACGACATCGACCCGCAGGCCGAGACCGAGCGCGGGATGGCGCTGCTGGAGCTGGTGGAGTCGCAGTCGCGCACCGCCGAGCAGCTGACGAAGCTGCGCAAGGAGGCCGAGCGGGAGCACCGCCAGGCCGGGTACCTCACCACCGCCGCCGACACCGAGCGCCGCCGCAAGGAGTGGGTGCAGCGCAAGCTGGTCGAGGCCGGCACCGAGCGGGCCCGCTCACTGGGCTGGACCGACGTCTACACCTTCACCAAGGCGCTGGGGGAGAAGGTGGTCGCCGAGGTCGGCAAGGACATCCGGGTCTCCATCGTCCGCCCCGCCATCGTCGAGTCGTCCTGGAAGCACCCCTACCCGGGGTGGATCGAGGGCTTCAAGATGGCCGAGCCGCTGATCCTGGCCTACGGCAAGGGCCAGCTGCCCGAGTTCCCCGCCTCGCCGGACTCGGTGGTCGACATCGTCCCCTGCGACTACGTCGTCAACGCCATCCTCGCCGTCTGCGCCACCGAGCCCGAGGTCGGCACCCCGGTCTACTACCACTCCAACTCCGGGGCGCGGAACCCGCTGACCTTCCGCGACCTGTACGCCCACGTCCGCGAGTACTTCCTGGCCCACCCCTTCGAGGGCGGGGCCCGCGGCGCGGCGGCGCTGCCGGAGTGGAACTTCCCCGGCGCGGCGTCGGTGGAGCGGCTGCTGTTCACCTCCGAGCGGGCCGCCTCGCTGGCCGACCGCGCCGTCTCGCTGGTGCCGCGTTCCAAGCTCACCCGGAAGATGGCCCAGGAGTTGGACCGCACCACCAAGGAGCTGAGCTTCCTGCGCCGCTACCTCTCCCTCTACAACGAGTACGGCCAGTCCGAGCTGCACTTCGTCGACGACAACACCCTCGCCCTGCACCAGAGCCTGCACCCCGACGACGTGGACGCCTTCGCCTTCGACTCCGCCGCCTACGACTGGCGGACCTACCTGCAGGACGTGCACTGCCCCTCGATCACCGCCCCGGTCCGCCGGATGGAGACGCTGCGCCGGCGCCGCGGCCAGCGCCCGACCACCTACCGCGACCTGTCCCGCGACGGCGCCGCCGGTGGGGGCAAGGGGGTGCTCGCCGCCTTCGACCTCGACGGCACCGTGATGACCACCAACGTGGTCGAGACCTACCTGTGGGCCCGGCTGCCCGAGCTGGGCCCGCTGTCGCGGGCGCGGGAGGTGGGCGACATCGCCCGTCGCCTGCCCGGCTGGCTGAGTGCCGAGCGGCGCGACCGCGGCACCTTCCTGCGCTCGGTCTACCGCCGTTACGCTGGCGCCGACCTGGCCGCGCTGGAGGAGTTCGTCGACACCGCGATGGCACCGTCCATCCTGGAACGGGTCTCACCCGACGCCGTCCGCCGCATCCGCGAGCACCGCGACGCCGGGCACACCTGCGTGCTGCTCACCGGGGTGGTACGGCCGCTGACCCGTCCGCTGGAGCCGCTGTTCGACGTGGTGGTGGCCGCCGACCTGGCCACCGACGCGGCCGGGCGCTGCACCGGCTTCCTCACCGGCCCGCCGATGGTGGGGGAGTCCCGCTCGGCGTGGCTGCGCCACTACGCCGCCTCCCACGGCATCGACCTGCAGGCCAGCCACGCCTACGCCGACTCCCACGTCGACCTGCCGATGCTCTCGGCGGTGGGCAACCCGGTGGCGGTCAGCCCCGACGTCGGGCTGATGCGCGCGGCGAGCCAGCGCCAGTGGTCGGTGGTGGAGTGGCGGGCCGCCGCCCAGCTGCCCCGTCTCAGCCTGCCGGCCCGCCGGTGAGCGCCCCGCCCTCCCCGACCCGACCCCTCGTCCCCGATGCGAAAGTGAGGCCGGAATGGCTCGCCCGGGCTTCGTCCTGACCGTCGACGACCGCACCCCGCCGCTGCTGGTGAGCGAGGGTGACGGCGTCCGGCTGCAGCCCTTCCCCAAGGGTGCGGAGGTGGTCTACCCGCCCGACACCGCCGGCCGCCGCGTCGACGCCGCCGCGGCCGTCGCCGCGTCCCTCGCCGAGGGCCTGGACGGCGCGCCGCTGGCCGACCGGTTGCGGCCCGGGATCCGGCTCACCGTGACGGTGGGCGCGCTCGAGCAGCCCGCCGCGCGCGGGGTGGACGTGCGCCAGCACGTGGTGGAGCAGGTGCTGCAGCTGGCGGCGACGGCCGGGGTGGACGACGTGGTGGTGCTCGCCGCCAACGGCATCGGCCCCCGACCCACCGAGGAGCAGCTGCTGGAGGTGCTCGGGGAGCGGGTGGTCCGCTCCTTCAGCGCCGACGGGCGGCTGCGCACCCACGACGCGCTGGACCGCGAGCAGCTGACCGAGGTCGCCCCCGGGGTGGAGCTGGACGCCCGCCTGGCCGACTCCGACCTGGTGGTCGACGTCTCCTGCGGCACCGGTGGCAGCGACGTCGGCGCCGACCTCGTCGGCTCCCTCAGCTCGCTGGACACCCAGCGCCGGCTGCACCGGGCGCTCCGGCTGGACCGGGTCGTCCCCACCGCCGGCGCGGAGGTCGAGGGCGAGGGCGCGGCGATGGTGCGCAGCGCGGTCGAGGCGCTCCCGCTGGTCAGCGTGCGCGCCGTCCTCGACCAGGTGGTGCACCCGCCGTCGCTGGAGTTCCTCGGCCGCCGGGAGTGGGAGTGGCGGATCCGCGAGCGGGCCACCTGGTTCGGACTGCGCCGGCTGCTCGAGGTGGCACCCGACCGTGCCCGCCGGAGCGTGCTGCAGGCCGCGCCCGACCAGGGTGTGCTCGCCGTCGCCGCCGGCTCGCCCGCCGCCGTCTCGGCCTGGTCGGCCGGACGGGCCGCCGGGGCCGAGCGGGTCGAGGTGAAGGGCCAGGCCGACGTGCTCGTCTGCGGGGTGCCCCACCGCACCCCCATCAACCCCGGCACCGCGGTCGACCCGCTGGTCGCCGCCTGGTCGGTGCTCGGGCGCACGCTCGGGGCCACCACCGGAGCGCCGGTGGTGCGGCCCGGTGGTGCGGTGATCGCCTTCCACCCGCTGGCGCCGACCTTCTCCGCGCGGGTGCACCCGTCGTCGGCGGACTTCTTCGTCGACGTGCTGTCCACCACCACCGACCCGGAGCAGATGACCGAGCAGGAGGCCCGGTTCGCCGCCGACGAGTGGTACACCAGCCTCTACCGCCGCCAGCACGCCTGGGCCGGGGTGCTGCCGTTCCAGCTGTGGGCCGACGTGCGCGCGGGTGCGGAGCAGGTGGGCGACGTCATCTGGGTGGGTGCGGACCGCGCCTCCGCCGAGCGGATGGGCTTCCGCGCCGCCTCCACCCTGGCCGACGCGCTGGAGATCGCCTCGGACTCGGTGGGCCGGAGCCCCCGGATCCGCTACCTGCACACCCCGCCGCACCTCGTGGCCGACGTGCAGGAGGCCTGAGGTGGACGAGGGCACCCGTCAGCCCGCCGCCTGGGCCGTCGGCGGTGGCCGCCGCGGCGGGTGGCGCGCTGCCCGCCGCGACCTCGGCCTGCTGGGCCGCAGCCGCTGGTCGAGCCCGCCGACCGAGGTGGCCCCACGCCGTCGCCCATCGCAGCGGCCGCTCGCGGAGTGGGCGCACCGCAACCTCACCCGCCCCGTGGTCAGCGTCGGCGCCGCCCTGGACGTGGCCGGGGCGTCGGGGCTGGACGGGCTGACCGGTCCGCTGCTGCTCGTGGCCAACCACCAGCACGCCCGCGACGCCGAGCTGCTGATGGCCGCCCTGCCGGCCGACCTGGCGGCGCGCTGCCGGGTGCTCGGCCTGCGGCAGGTGGCCGCGTGGAACCGGGTGGCCACGGTGCCCGGGCTGCAGGGCGTGGCCGCCGACCGGCGCCAGGTGTGGGCGGTCTTCCCCGAGGGCGCGCCCAGCCCCGACGGCCGGGTCGGGCCCTTCGACCCGCGGGTGGTGCGGCTCGCGCGCCGGACCGGGGCGGCTGTCGTGCCGGTCGGCATCCGGGGCAGCTTCGCGCTGCCCGGCCGCGGCGAGTCCTTCCCCGGCGTGCTCGCCGGGGACGTGCGCCGGGTGGCGGTGCGGTTCGGCGACCCGCTCCTCCCCGTCGACAGCCCGGACGAGACCGCGGCGCAGGCGGTGCGGGAGGCCGTCCAGCGGCTGCTCGACGAGGACGTGCGCACCTGGTGGGACCAGCTGCGCAGCCCGGCCCCGGCCGATGCCGAGGTGCCCACCTGGCGGCGGGTCTGGAGCGCCACGGCGCCGGCCGAGGAGGGCGGATCGGGACGGCGGCGCCGCATCTGGCGCTAGCGCCCGGCGGCGCCGCCCGGGGCGAGGCATTAGAATCGGGATGCTCTCGAGCAGCTGGGAGCACGCGTTCCGGACGACGGATGTCGGGCCGGACGACGACGAAGGAGTCGACATCGTGGGGCACGCCCTGGATGAGGTGACACCGCTGCGCTGGCGTCCGGTCGAGGGGGACGACCTCGCCGCGGTGGACGAGCTGTTCACCGCGATCGAGCGCCACGACGACCCGGCCGAGCGGCACAGCCTGGTCGAGCTGCGCGAGAACATGGACCACGCCGCGCACGGCGCCGAGGCCGACACGGTCATCGGGACCGACCGGGGCACGGTGGTCGCGCTCGGCTGGAACCTCGTGAGCACCGACGAGGAGCGGCGCCAGGTCTTCCTCTCCGGCGGGGTCCATCCCAGCTGGCGCCAGCTCGGCATCGGCCGGCACCTGCTGTGCTGGCAGCTCGCCCAGGCCCGCCAGCGCCTGCGCCTGGACGGCGACCGCGCGGTGGTGGTGGCCCACTGCGACGAGAAGGCCACCACCCGCCGCGACCTGTTCCAGCGGGTGGGGCTGCGGCCGGTGCGCCGCCACGTCGACCTGTACCGCCCCCTCAGCGACGACGTCCCCGAGCCGCAGCTGCCTCCGGGAGTCGAGCTGGAGCCCCTGCACCCGGAGCGGTCGGAGGACGTCCGGGTGGCCCACAACGACGCCTTCTCCGACATCTCGCGGGCCCGGCCCGTCTCCGCGGAGGAGTGGGCGGCCTCGATGACCCGCGCCGCCCTGCGTCCGGAGTGGTCCTGGACGGCGGTGGACACCGCGACCGGCGAGGTGGTCGGCTACGCGATCAGCTCGGCCAACATCGAGGAGTGGGAGGCCCAGGGCTTCAGCCAGGGCTGGACCGGCCGGCTCGGCGTCCGACCGCGGTACCGCGGCCGGGGCATCGCCCGGGCCCTGCTGCTGCAGTCGATGCGCTCCTTCGCCGCGGCGGGTCTGCAGGCGGCCGGCCTCGGCGTCGACACCGACCGCATCGAGGGGCCGCTCTGCCTCTACCACCAGCTGGGCTACACGGTGGCCGACAGCGTGATCCGCCACGAGGCCGGTCCCGCCGCCTGAACGCCGGGTCCGCCGGACCCCTGTAACCTTGGCTGCCATGAGCGGGCATTCCAAGTGGGCGACGACCAAGCACAAGAAGGCCGTCATCGACGCCAAGCGCGGCAAGCTGTTCGCCAAGCTGATCAAGAACGTCGAGGTGGCGGCACGGCTCGGCGGCGGTGACCCCGCGGGCAACCCCACGCTGTACGACGCGATCCAGAAGGCGAAGAAGAGCTCGGTCCCCAACGACAACATCGACCGCGCCGTCAAGCGCGGCTCCGGTGCCGAGGGCGGCGGGGCCGACTACGAGACGCTGTTCTACGAGGCCTACGGCCCGGCCGGCATCGCGCTGCTGATCGAGTGCCTGACCGACAACCGCAACCGCTCCGCCTCCGAGGTGCGGGTCGCGGTCACCCGCAACGGCGGCACCATGGCCGACGTCGGCTCCACCGCGCGGATGTTCCAGCGCAAGGGCGTCGTCGTGGTGAGCAAGGAGCAGGGCGACCGCACGCTGACCGAGGACGACCTGCTCGAAGCCACCCTGGAGGCCGGCCCCGAGGACGTCACCGACCTCGGCGAGGTGTTCGAGATCGTCTCCGAGCCGACCGACCTGGTGGCCGTCCGCACCGCGGTGCAGGACGCCGGCCTGGACTACGAGTCCGCCGAGGTCTCCTTCGTGCCGGACTACACCCAGGAGATGGACGCCGAGGTGGCCGAGAAGCTCGGCCGGATCGTCGACGCGCTGGAGGACTCCGACGACGTCCAGAACGTCTACACCAACGCCGACGCCTCCGAGGACGTCCTCGCGACGCTGGCCTGAGCGGCTGCCGGCACCGTCCGACACACCACGGTCGACGTCCGGGCCCGCGCGCGGATCGACGCTAGGCTCCGAACGTCTGTTCGAACGGTGAGGGAGTGCGTGTGCGGGTGCTGGGGATCGACCCGGGTCTGACGCGGTGCGGGCTCGGTGTGGTCGAGGGCGCTCCGGGACGTCCGCCCGCGCTGGTCGACGTGGGGGTCGCCCGGACGCCGTCCGAGCTCGACACCGCCCGGCGGCTGGTCCAGCTCGAGACCGCGGTGGAGGAGTGGGTGCAGCGGCACCGGCCCGAGGTGGTCGCGGTCGAGCGGGTCTTCGCCCAGCACAACGTGCACACCGTGATGGGCACCGCGCAGGCCGCCGGGGTGGCGATGCTCGTGGCCGCCCGGCACGGGATCCCCGTCGTGCTGCACACGCCGAGCGAGGTCAAGGCCGCGGTCACCGGCTCGGGACGGGCCGACAAGAGCCAGGTCGGGCTGATGGTGGCCCGGATCCTGCGGCTGGACGAGCCGCCGAAGCCCGCTGACGCCGCCGACGCGGTCGCGCTGGCGATCGCGCACGTCTGGCGCGGCGCCGCGATCAACCGCTACGCCGAGGCGGTGGCCGCCCACCGCACGTCGCGGCCCCGCACCCCGACCTCGAGGAGGGCCTCGTGATCGCCTCGCTGAGCGGCACCGTGACCGCGCTCGGCGCCACCTCCGTGGTGGTCGACGTCAACGGCTTCGGGGCCCTGGTGCACTGCAGCCCGCGGACCATCAGCGGTCTGCGGCTGGAGCAGCCGGCCACGCTCCAGACCAGCCTGGTCGTCCGCGAGGACTCGCTCACCCTGTACGGCTTCGCCGACACCGACGAGCGGGACTGCTTCGAGCTGCTGCTCACCGCCTCCGGGGTGGGCCCGCGGATCGCCCAGGCCGCGTGCGCCGTGCTCAGCCCGTCCGAGCTGCGCGCGGCCATCGCGGGTGAGGACCTGGTCACGCTGACCAAGGTCCCCGGCATCGGCAAGAAGGGTGCGGAGCGGATCTGCATCGAGCTGCGGGACAAGGTCAACACCCTGGCGCTGACCACCCAGCCCCCGGCCGCCTCCTCCGCGCCGGCCGTCTCGTCGGCCTGGCGCGAGCAGGTCTCGCAGGGCCTGCAGGGGCTCGGCTGGTCGGCCCGGGACGCCGAGGCGGCCTGCGACCGGGTCGCCGACCTCGCCGGGACCACCCCCCAGCCGTCGGTGTCGGAGCTGATGCGCGCGGCCCTGCGCAGCCTGGCCAAGACGTGAGCGGGACGACGTGAGCGAGGAACGGTCCCGACCGGTGGACCCCCAGGCCGACGACGCCGAGCGGGCCGCCGAGTCCGCGCTGCGGCCGTCCACGCTGGGCGAGTTCCAGGGCCAGCCGCGGGTGTCGGAGCAGCTCGGGCTGGTGCTGGCCGCCGCCCGCAACCGGGGCGCGGTGGCCGACCACGTGCTGCTCTCCGGCCCGCCGGGGCTGGGCAAGACCACGCTGGCCATGATCATCGCCGCGGAGATGTCGGCGCCGCTGCGGATCTCCAGCGGACCGGCCATCCAGCACGCCGGTGACCTGGCCGCGATCCTGTCCGGGCTGGGCGAGGGTGAGGTGCTCTTCCTCGACGAGATCCACCGGATGTCGCGCCCGGCCGAGGAGATGCTCTACCTGGCGATGGAGGACTTCCGGGTCGACGTGGTCGTCGGCAAGGGTCCGGGCGCGACCGCCATCCCGATCGACATCCCGCACTTCACCCTGGTGGGGGCGACCACCCGGGCGGGACTGCTGCCCGGACCGCTGCGCGACCGGTTCGGCTTCACCGCCCAGCTCGACTTCTACGACGACACCGCGCTGCGCCGGATCCTCATGCGCTCAGCCACCCAGCTCGGCGTCCGGCTCAGCACCGAGGCGGCCGCCGAGATCGCCCGCCGATCCCGCGGCACCCCGCGGATCACCAACCGGCTGCTGCGCCGCGTCCGTGACTACGCCCAGGTCAAGGCCGACGGCACCGTCTCCCTCGCTCTGGCCCGCGACGCCCTCGACCTGTTCGAGGTCGACGACCGCGGCCTGGACCGGCTCGACCGCGGGGTGCTGGAGGCGGTCTGCGCGCGCTTCGGCGGCGGCCCGGTGGGGCTGTCCACCCTCGCCATCTCGGTGGGGGAGGAGACCGACACCGTCGAGGAGGTGGCCGAACCCTTCCTGGTCCGGCAGGGCTTCCTCATGCGCACCCCACGCGGACGGGTGGCCACCCCGGCGGCCTGGCGCCATCTCGGGCTCACCGCCCCGGTGGGGGCCCCGGGCTCGGGCGACGACCTGTTCTCCTGAGGCGGCTCGCCCGGCCCGGCGCAGTCGCCGAATCCGCGCCGACCGGGCTAGACTCCGGCGGTCAGCGCCCTGCGGCGACAGCTCGGACGCACCCTGCCCCCCGTGGTGGCAGGGGGTGCCCGCCGCAGGGGAGGACGACCACGAGCCTTGATCGCAGGAGTCATGGATCTTCTACTGCCCGTCTTGCTGCTCGCCCTGGTGGCGATGCTCGGCTACCAGACCTACCGTCAGTCCAAGCGGATGAAGCAGCAGCGGGAGGCCGTCTCCTCCCTCGCGCCCGGCACCCGGGTGATGCTCTCCAACGGCTTCGTCGCCACCGTCGTCAGCGTGGCCGACACCACCCTGGACGTGGAGCTGGCTCCCGGCGTCGTGGCCACCGTGGTGAAGCAGGCCTACGGCCGGACCCTGACCGAGGAGACCGAGGAGACCGCGACCCCGCTCGAGACCGAGGACGAGTCGCCGCTCGTCGGCGCCCCTGACGTCGCCGACCCGGCCGACACCGAGCCCCCGACCCACCGCGTGGTCCGCGACGACGCCGGCCGGCCCTCCGACGAGGCGAGCGCCCCGGGCGCCACGCCCGGCACCCGGGCCGACCCGGCCGACGACCCGCGGCGCACCGACTCCTGACCACCCCCGCCCCACCGGGGGCGACAACCCGAGGACGACGACGTGGCCAGTAGACACCCACGCCCGGCGCGCACGCTGATCGTGCTCGCCGTGGTGATCGCGGGGCTGTACGGCATGATGGCCGCCTTCCAGATCTGGACCCCCAAGCTGGGGCTCGACCTGCGCGGCGGCACCACCATCACCCTGACCGCCTCCAACACCACCGGGCAGGGCTCGGTCGACGAGAACAGCCTGGAGCAGGCCCGCAACATCATCGAGCAGCGCGTCAACGGGCTCGGTGTCGGTGAGGGCGAGGTGACCACCGCCGGGGGCAACCAGATCATCGTCTCGGTGCCCAACGTCCAGCAGGACGAGCTGGTCCGGCTGGTCGGGCGCACCGCGGTGCTGTCGTTCCGCAAGGTCTACGACGTGCAGCCGGCGCAGGCCGAGCAGCCGTCGGGTCTGCCGACCGCCCCGCCCGCCCCGCCCCAGCTCGGTGAGCCGGTGCCGGTCGAGCAGCGGATGGACTGGCAGCCCACCCCCGAGATCCAGAGCGAGTTCGCCGGCTTCACCTGCGGGCAGGACTTCCCCGAGGAGGAGGCCCAGCCGCTGATCGCCTGCGACCAGTCCGGCACCCAGAAGCTGCTGCTCGGCCCGGCCCTGATCAACGGCGACCAGCTCTCCGACGCCTCCGCCGGCGTCCCGCAGAACCGCTTCGAGTGGGTGGTCAACCTCGAGTTCGATAACGAGGGCGCCACCCGGTTCGAGGAGGTCACCGGTCAGCTGGCCACCCAGGCCGACCCGCAGAACCGCTTCGCCATCGTCATCGACGGGGTGTCGATCTCCGCGCCGTCGGTCGACACCGCCATCCCCGGCGGGCAGGCCGAGATCAGCGGCGGGTTCACCCAGCAGACCGCCACCGAGCTGGCCAACGTGCTGCGCTACGGCGCCCTGCCGCTGGCCTTCGAGGTGTCCTCGGTCGACAACGTCTCGGCCACCCTGGGCGGTGAGCAGCTGGAGGCCGGCATCATCGCCGGCATCATCGGCATGGTCCTCGTGGTCGCGTTCTGCGTCGCGGCCTACCGGGGTCTCGGCATCGTCGTCGTCAGCTCGCTGGTGGTGGCCGCCGCCCTCACCTGGGCCGCGCTGGCCCTGCTCGGCGAGGCCGTCGGCATGGCGCTCAACCTGCCGGGCATCGCCGGTGCGATCGTCGCCATCGGCATGACCGCGGACAGCTTCGTCATCTACTTCGAACGGATCCGTGACGAGCTGCGCAGCGGCCGCAGCCTGCGCTCGGCGGTCGAGGTGGGCTGGCACGACTCCAAGCGGACGATCCTCATCGCCGACGCCGTCCAGCTGCTCTCGGCGGTCGTGCTGTTCGCGCTGGCGGTCGGCTCGGTCCGCGGCTTCGCGTTCACCCTCGGGCTGACCACGCTGATCGACATCGTCGTGGTGTTCTGGTTCACCAAGCCGCTGATGACGCTGCTGGCGCGCACGCGGTTCTTCAGCAGCGGCGCCCGCTGGTCCGGGCTGGAGCCCGAGCACACCGGGGCCCGGCCCGTGCGGCGGCGTCCGCTGACCCCGGCCAAGGCCCTGGCCCAGTCGATCGCCTCCTCGCCGCGGGCGCGGCAGGGGATCGCCGGCCCACGGACGGCCCGACAGGCAGGAGAGGCCTGATGCGTGAGTTCATCCGACGCCTGAACACCGGCGAGCTCAGCTACGGGTTCGTCCCGCGCTGGCGCCGCTGGTTCATCATCAGCGCCGTCATCGTCGTGGTCTCCCTCGGCGCGCTGGTGGTGCGCCCGCTCAACCTCGGCATCGAGTTCCGCGGCGGTGCGGACTTCCAGGCCCCGGTCCAGGTGACCGAGTCCACCACCGACGACCTCGGTGACGCCGTCCACGCGACCGGGCTGCCCGAGCTGGACAGCACCACCGTCACCACCATCGGCGACGGCACCGTGCGGGTGCAGACCCGCACGCTCACCGTGGACGAGGTGGCCCAGGTCCGCAGCGCGATCGCCGAGGAGGTGGGCGTCTCCTCCGAAGAGGTCGCCTACTCGCTGATCGGGGCCTCCTGGGGCGACCAGATCACCGAGCGCGCGCTGATCGCGCTCGGGGTCTTCCTCGTGCTCGTGGCCGGGGTCATCTGGATCTACTTCCGCGACTGGCGGATGTCGGTGGCGGCCATCGTGGCGCTGCTGCACGACCTGGTGGTGACCGTCGGCGTCTACGCGCTGGTCGGCTTCACCGTCACCCCGGCGTCGGTGATCGCCGTGCTGACGATCCTGGGCTACTCCCTCTACGACACGGTGGTGGTCTTCGACCGGGTGCGGGAGAACGTGGCCTCCCTGCGCGAGGGGCGCCGCACCTACAGCGAGGCCGCCAACTCCGCCCTCAACGCGGTGCTGGTGCGCTCGCTCAACACCACCATCATCGGCGTCCTGCCGGTCGTCGCCCTGCTCATCGCCGGGGCGTTCGTGCTGGGCCAGGGCCCGCTGCAGGACCTGTCGCTGGCGCTCTTCGTCGGCATGGTGGCCGGTGCCTACTCCTCGATCTTCCTCGCCACCCCCGTGCTGGCCCTGCTCAAGGAGCGCGACCCGGCGATGGTCGAGCACCGCGAGCGGCTGGCGCACCGGCTGCGCAAGGAGGAGCGCAAGGCCGAGCGGCGCACCGGTGGGTCCGGTTCGTCGGTCGCCGTGCTCGACCGCGACGAGGACGCCGACACCGGCACGGACACCGAGGACGGGGCTGGGACGACCCCGACCACCGAGCCGCGGACCGGCACCGTCCGGGCCACCGGCGCCGGAGCCAGCGGGCGTCCCCAGCCGAGGCGGGTACCCCGCAGCGAGAGGCGGCGTCCGTGAGCCCCGCGACGATGACGAGCAGCGCCCGCCGCGAGCTGGTGGCCGGGCTCATCACCGACGTCCCCGACTGGCCGGTCCCGGGCGTGACGTTCAAGGACATCACCCCGCTGCTGGCCTCCCCGGGCGGGTTCTCCGCCGCGGTGAGCGAGCTGGTCGAGAACGCCCCCCGGGAGGTGGACGTGGTGGTGGGGGCCGAGGCCCGCGGGTTCGTCTTCGGCGCGCCGGTGGCGCTCGCCCTCGGCGCCGGGTTCGTCCCGGTCCGCAAGCCGGGCAAGCTGCCGCGCACCACCCGCGACCAGAGCTACCGCCTCGAGTACGGGGAGGCGACCCTCTCGGTGCACACCGACGCCGTCGTCTCCGGGGCCCGGGTGCTGGTGGTCGACGACGTGCTGGCCACCGGCGGCACGCTGCTGGCCACCTGCCAGCTGCTCGCCTCGATGGGCGCCACGGTGCTCGGCACCTCGGTGGTGCTCGAGCTCGCCTCGCTCGGCGGGCGAGAACGGCTGGCCGGCGAGGGTGTCCGGGTGGACGCGCTGGTCACGGCGGACTGACCGGTGCCGGAGAGCAGCCGCTTCGGGGCGCGCTACGTCGAGCCCCTGGTGCAGATGCCCGAACGGGGCACCTCCCCGGCGCGGGCCCTGCTCATCCGCGCCGGCCTGGCCGCGCTGCTGCTCGTCTTCTCCACCCTGCTGGTCTACTTCGACCGCGACGCCTACATCGACCAGACCGGCGGTGACGGCGTCGACCTGATCGACGCGCTGTACTACTCGACGGTGACGATGTCGACCACCGGCTACGGCGACATCGCCCCGCTGCTGCCGCACGCCCGCATCATCAACGCGCTGGTGGTCACCCCGCTGCGCGTGCTGTTCCTGGTCCTGCTGGTCGGCACCGCCATCGAGGTGCTCGCCACCGAGGGCCGCCGCATCTTCATCGACGCTCGCTGGAGGAAGCGCATGCGCAACCACGTGGTCCTCGTCGGCTACGGCACCAAGGGCCGGGCCGCCGCGGCGACGATGCGGCGCAACGGCATCGCGATGGAGAAGGTGGTCGTCATCGACGGCAACGCCACCGCGCTGCAGGACGCCAACAACGACGGCCTGGCCTCGATCAAGGGCGACGGCACCCGCCGCGACATCCTGCGCCGGGCCGAGATCAGCCGGGCCCGCGAGATCATCATCACCCTCGACCGCGACGACTCCGCCATCCTGGCCACGCTCACCGTCCGCCAGCTCAACCCCAGCGCGCACGTCGTGGTGGCCGTCCGCGAGCACGAGAACGTCTCCCTGCTGCGCCAGTCCGGCGCCGACTCCGTGGTCACCTCCTCCGACGCGGTCGGCCGGCTGCTGGGGCTGTCTGCGGTCAACCCGTCGGTCGGCACCGTGATCGAGGACCTGCTGTCCTCCGGTGAGGGCCTGGAGATCGCCGAGCGCCAGGTCACCGCCGAGGAGGTCGGACGGGCACCGGCGGAGGTGACCGACGTGCGGGTGCTGGCGGTGGTGCGCAACCAGACGTTGCGCCGCTACTACGACCCGTCGGTGGCCCAGCTGGAGACCGGCGACCGGCTGGTGGTGGTGCGCCGCAGCTCCTCCGACATCGTCACCGACAGCCTGCCCAAGGAGCGCACCAAGCCCTCCAGCGACGACGCCGGCTGGTGAGCGGCGACCCGGTGCCGGGGCTGAAACGGTCCACCTAGAATGGCAGACCACAGCAGATCTGCTCCGAGCACGAGAGGGGTCGGTGACAGGTGAGCGAGACGGTCGGGCAGCGTGAGACGCAGGCCCCGGCGCGCCCCCGGGACGGTGACCGGCCCGCCCAGCCGGCACCGCCGCGCGTCCCCGACCGGCTGACCAGCGGCCCCGAGCAGCCCCGCCTGAGCATGCGCCACCGGCTGGCCCGGCTGGGGGCGGCCCGCCAGCCGCAGGCCGCCGTCCTCGACCCGCTGATCAAGGTGATGCGCACCGCGCACCCCAAGGCCGACGTCGCCCTGATCGAGCGTGCCTACCGCACCGCGGAGCACTACCACCGCGGCCAGACCCGCAAGTCCGGGGACGCCTACATCACCCACCCGCTGGCGGTCACCACCATCCTCGCCGAGCTGGGCATGACCGAGCCGACCCTGGTCGCCGCGCTGCTGCACGACACGGTGGAGGACACCCCGTACACGCTGCAGCAGCTGACCCGCGACTTCGGCGGCGAGGTGGCCCAGCTGGTCGACGGCGTCACCAAGCTGGACAAGGTGAAGTACGGCGAGTCGGCGCAGGCCGAGACCATCCGCAAGATGATCGTGGCGATGAGCCGCGACATCCGGGTGCTCGTCATCAAGCTCGCCGACCGGCTGCACAACATGCGCACCCTGCACTACCTGCGCCACGACAAGCAGACCCGGATCGCCCGGGAGACGCTGGAGATCTTCGCCCCGCTGGCCCACCGCCTCGGCATGAACGCCATCAAGTGGGAGCTGGAGGACCTCGCGTTCTCGGTGCTGCATCCCAAGATCTACGACGAGATCGTGCACCTGGTGGCCGAGCGCGCCCCGCAGCGGGAGAAGGTGCTGCGCGAGATCACCGAGGTGATCCAGGCCGACCTCAAGACGGCCCGGATCAAGGCCACCGTGACCGGACGGCCGAAGCACTACTACTCGATCTACCAGAAGATGGTGGTCCGCGGTCGGGACTTCTCCGACATCTACGACCTGGTCGCGCTGCGCATCCTGGTCGACGACCCGCAGCAGTGCTATGCCGTGATGGGCATCCTGCACGCCCGCTGGCGGCCGCTGCCGGGGCGGTTCAAGGACTACATCTCGATGCCGAAGTTCAACCTCTACCAGTCGCTGCACACCACGGTGATCGGTTCACGGGGGGCTCCGGTCGAGCTGCAGATCCGCACCTGGGACATGCACCGCAAGGCCGAGTACGGCGTGGCGGCGCACTGGAAGTACAAGGCGGTCGGGTCCGGGCGCACCGGCGTCCCCGACGACCTGCGCTGGGTGGCCAACCTCAGCGAGTGGCAGCGCGAGACCGCCGACCCCGGCGAGTTCCTGGAGTCGCTGCGGTTCCAGATCAACACCGGCGAGGTGTACGTCTTCACCCCCAAGGGCGACGCGCTGGCGCTGCCGCAGGGCTCCACCCCGGTCGACTTCGCCTACACCGTGCACACCGAGGTGGGGCACCGCTGCGTGGGCGCCAAGGTCAACGGCCGGCTGGTGCCCCTGGAGTCGGTGCTGGCCAACGGCGACGTGGTCGACATCCAGACGTCCAAGGCCGAGAACGCCGGCCCCAGCCGCGACTGGTTGGAGTTCGTCAAGAGCCCCCGGGCGCGCAACAAGATCCGGCACTGGTTCACCAAGGAGCGCCGCGAGGAGGCGATCGAGGAGGGCAAGGAGCAGCTGGCCCGCCAGATGCGCCGCTCCGGCCTGCCGCTGCAGCGTCTGCTCACCCTCGACCGGCTGACCGCGGTCGCCGCCGACTTCCGGGTGCCCGACGTGACGGGTCTCTACGCCGCGGTGGGGGAGGGCCACGTGGCCGCGCAGGCCGTGGTCAACCGGCTGATCGGCACCGAGGGCGGACAGGAGCCCGCCCTGGACGAGACCCACGAGGACCGTCCGATCCGGCCCCGGCGGCGGGCCTCGGGCAGCGGTGACACCGGTATCGCGGTGCACGGCGACACCGACATGTGGGTCAAGCTGGCCAAGTGCTGCACCCCGGTGCCCGGCGACCAGATCATGGGCTTCATCACCCGCGGGTCGGGGGTCTCGGTGCACACCGTGCACTGCACCAACGCCGAGAACCTGCGCCGCCACCCCGAGCGCCTGATCGAGGTCAGCTGGGCGCCGAATTCCTCCAGCTCGTTCCTGGTGGGCATCCAGGTCGAGGCGATCGACCGCAACGGGTTGCTGTCCGACATCACCCGCTCGATCTCCGACCAGCACGTCAGCATCCAGGCCGCCAACGTGGTCACCACCAAGGACCGGCTGTGCAAGATCCGGTTGACCTTCGAGACCGCCGACCCCAAGCACCTGGACCACCTGGTCAACGGCATCCGCCGCGTGCCCGGCGTCTACGACGTCTTCCGGGTCACCCAGTAGCAGGCGGAGGAGCGCGGCCCCGGGACACCCTCCGACCAGCCGCGAGTGTGCCCATCCCGTCGCTCCGCGACCCGGTTCGGCGACGGTTCGGCCACACTCGCCCCTCACGACGTCCGGGCCCGCGACAGGGACACCGGCGGGGCGGCCCGGAGACCGTCGTGGCGACAGCGGACGACGAGCAGCGATCAGCCGCTGAAGTCCTGCACCGCCCGCTCGGCCTGCTCCAGCCACGTCCGGTACGTCTCCGCACCCGCGCGGGCCTCCTGCGCGGCCTTGGTGTTGCCGCGGGCCTCCGCCTTCTCCGCCCGCTCCTCCAGGGTGGCGATCTGGGCGCGCAGCTTGGCCGCGGTCTCCTCCGCCCGGGCGCGGGCCTCGGGGTCGGTGCGGCGCCAGTTCTCCTCCTCGGCCTCCCGGACGGCGTTCTCCAGGGCCCGCAGCCGCCCGTCGAGGGGCCGCATCGCGTCGCGGGGCACCTTGCCGATCTCGCTCCACCGCTCCAGCAGGGTGCGGTAGGCGGCGCGGGAGGCCTCGAGGTCCTGCACGGGGACGACCTGCGGCTCGAACTCGGCCAGCAGCGCCTCCTTGGCCCGCTGGTTCTCGGCGAACTCGGCGTTCTCGGTCTCCTGCTGGGCCTGGCGGGCGCCGAAGAAGCGGTCCTGCAGGCCGCGGAAGCGGGCCCACAGCTGGTCGTCGACCTCGCGCGGGGCCGGACCGGCTGCCTTCCACCGCTGCATCAGCTCGCGGAAGGCGGCACTGGTCGGACCCCAGTCGGTGGAGTCGGCCAGCGTCTCGGCCTCGGCGATGATCTTCTCCTTGGTCACCCTCGCGGCGTCGCGGCGCTGGGCCTGCTCGGCGAACTGGGCCTTGCGGCGCTTGGTGTAGGAGGTGCGGGCGGTGGAGAAGCGGTGCCACAGCGCCTCGTCGGTGGGGCGGTCGATCCGGGGCAGCGACTTCCACTGCTCCAGCAGGTCGCGGAACCGGTTGACCCCGCCGCGCCAGTCGTTGCCGGCGGCGATCCGCTCGGCCTCGGCGACCATCTCCTCCTTGGCGGCGCGGGTGCTGGCCGACTGCTCGGCGCGGGCCTGCTTGCGCTGCTCGGACTGCTGGGCGAGCACGGGGCCGAGGCTGTCCAGCTGCGCCTCCAGCGCGGCCAGGTCGCCGACCGCGGAGGCGTCCTTCAGCGTCTCCCGCACGGTCGCGATGGACTTGCGGGCCTCCTCGGGGGAGAGGTTCTGCTGCCGGACCCGCGCGACCAGGAGGTTGACCTCCAGCTCGAGGGCCTGGAAGCGCCGGACGTAGAAGGCGAGCGCCTCCTCGGGTGTCACGCCGGGCATCTGCCCGACCGCGCGCTCACCCTCGGGCGTACGGACGTAGACCGTCATGTCCTCGGCCACCCGGCCGAAGGACTCCGGACCTGCTGACTGCGTCATGGGGACCATCTTGCACCATGCCGGGCGGCCCACCCCGCGCTCGGCATCGCGGAGGACGGCTGGCCGCGGTCGGAACGGCACGCCGCCGACGGCGCTCTCGGTAGGGTGCACCTGTGCTGATCGCCTCCTTCGCCGTCGGCCCGTGGCAGAGCAACTGCTACGTGGTCGCCCCCGAGCCCGGCGGGCCCTGCCTCGTGCTCGACCCCGGCCCGGGCGCCCTCGACCTGGTGCGGCGGGTCGTCTCGGAGCAGCAGCTGACGGTGGCCGGCGTGGTCGCCACCCACGGGCACCTCGACCACGTCCTCGACGCGGCCGCGCTGTGCCGCGAGACCGGCGCACCCTGCTGGATCCACCCCGCGGACCGGCACCTGCTCACCGACCCGCTGGCCGGGATCGGTGCCGCCGCGGCGCCGCTGCTGCAGAGCCTGACCGGGGGAGAGCCGATGGTCGAGCCGCCGGAGGTGGTGGACCTCACCGGTGACCGGCTGGAGCTGGGCGGGCTGGAGCTGTGGCTGCGCGAGGCCCCCGGGCACACCGCGGGCTGCGTGCTGCTCGGCGCCGACCACCCCGACGAGTCGGTCAGCGGGGTGCTCTTCTCCGGTGACGTGCTCTTCGCCGGGTCGGTGGGACGGGTCGACCTCCCCGGCTCCGACCCCGCGGCGATGCAGCGCACGCTCGGCGAGGTCGTGCTCGGGCTGGACGACGGGCTGGCGGTGCTGCCCGGTCACGGGGAGCAGACCAGCATCGCCCGCGAGCGTGCCGGCAACCCGTTCCTGCGCCGTCCCGACTCCCTCGCCGGGTCGGCCACCGCTGCGGAGGTCGTCCGATGAGCCGCGTCTCGGCCATGTCGGGCTACCCGGAGTTCCTGCCCGCGCAGCGGATGGTGGAGCAGCAGGTGCTCGCCGTGCTGCGCGAGACCTTCGAGCTGCACGGCTTCGCCCCGATCGAGACCCGCGCGGTCGAGCCGATGAGCCAGCTGGCGCGCAAGGGCGAGATCGACAAGGAGATCTACGTCGTCCGCCGGCTGCACGCCACCGACGACGAGTCCGCCGAGCCCGCTGACCAGCCCGGCCCGGGAGGGTCACCCGATCTCCTCGGCCTGCACTACGACCTGACCGTGCCCTTCGCCCGCTACGTGCAGGAGTTCGGCGGACGGCTCAGCTTCCCGTTCCGGCGCTACCAGGTGCAGAAGGTGTGGCGCGGCGAGCGTCCGCAGGAGGGTCGCTACCGCGAGTTCACCCAGGCCGACATCGACGTGGTCGGCTCCGGCGCGCTGGCTGACCACCACGACCTGGAGATCCCGCTGGTGGCGCTGGAGGCCTTCGAGCGCCTGCACCGCGAGCTCGACCTGCCGCCGGTGCGGATGCGGGTGAACAACCGCAAGCTGTCGGAGGGCTTCTACCGCGGGCTGGGCGTGGAGGACACCGCCGCCGTGCTGCAGCGGGTCGACAAGCTGGACAAGATCGGCCCGGCCAAGGTGCGCGAGCTGCTGGTCGCCGAGACGCCGCTGGGCCCCGAGCAGGCCGACGCCTGCCTGGCGCTGTCGACCATCCGCGGCCAGGACGCCGGCTTCGTCGAGCAGGTGCGCGCCCTCGGGGTGGAGCACCCGCTGCTGGAGGAGGGGCTGTCGCTGCTCTCTGCACTGGTGACGGCCGCGGCCGAGCGGGTGCCGGGACGGCTGCAGGCCGACCTGAGCATCGCCCGCGGCCTGGACTACTACACCGGGACGGTCTACGAGACCGAGCTGGTCGGCTTCGAGTCGCGCGGTTCGGTGGGCTCGGGCGGGCGCTACGACTCGCTCGCCAGCGACGGGCGGACCACCTACCCCGGTGTCGGGTTCTCCTTCGGGGTGACCCGGCTGCTGGCGCCGATGTTCGCCCGCGGCGAGCTGACCGCCACCCGGACGGTGCCCAGCGCGGTGCTCGTCGCGGTCGACGACGAGGGCACCCGGGGCACCGCCGAGCAGGTGGCGGCCGCGCTGCGCGCCGGCGGGACGAGCTGCGAGGTGGCCCCGAAGGCCGACCGCTTCGGCAAGCAGATCCGCTACGCCGAGCGCCGCGGCATCCCCTTCGTCTGGTTCGGTGGGCTGTCGGGGGAGGTCAAGGACATCCGCAGCGGCGAGCAGGTGGCCGCCGAGGCCGGCTCCTGGCAGCCGCCGGAGGACGACCGGCGCCCCCGCGTGGTCCGCGGCTGACCTCCCCTGCAGGACGGGCGGCCGTGGACGACGAGGTCCTGCAGGACCGGGCCGACCGGCGGGTGGTGCGCTCGGGACCGACGGTGCGTCGCCCGGTGCAGCCGTGGACGCCGGCCGTACATGCGCTGCTGCGCCACCTGGCCGACGTCGGGTTCGCTGCGGCACCTCGTGTGCTCGGCGTCGACGGGGACACCGAGGTGCTCAGCTACCTACCGGGGGCCTCCGGGCCGGAGGGCTGGGCGCGGGTGGTCGACGAGAACGGGCTGCGGGGCGCGGCCCGGCTGCTGCGGGACCACCACGAGGCCGTCCGCGGCTGGCAGCCGGCCGAGCCACCGGTGTGGGCCACGGGTCCCGCCGGCACCGGCGGGCCGGGTGAGCTGGTCTGCCACGGCGACTACGGGCCCTGGAACCTCGTCTGGGACGGCGTCCGGTCGGTCGGCCTGCTCGACTGGGAGTACGCGCACGTGGGCAGTCCGCTGCTCGACGTGGCCTACGCGCTGGAGTACGTGGTCCCGTTCCGCGACGACGCGGAGTGCCTGCGCTGGCTGCGCTACCCCGCCCCGCCCGACCGGCGCCGCCGGCTCGAGCTGTTCGCCGCGGCCTACGGGCTGACCTCGACCGAGGGGCTGGTCGAGGAGGTGCTGGCGGTCCAGCGGCTCGCGGTCGACCGCGTCCTCGAGCTGGCGGCCCGGGGGCAGCCGCGCCAGGTCGCGCAGGTGGCCGAGGGGTTCCCTGAGGTGCTGCGCGAGCGGATCAGCTGGACCGAGCGGCACCGCCACCTGGTCGACTGAGCCGCCCAGCCCGCTCAGACCGGGGTGGTGACCGCGGCCCGGCGGGTGCGCCGGGACCGGCGGCCGCGGCCGACCAGGTCGACCATCAGCACCACCAGCGCGATCCAGACCAGCACGAAACCCACCCAGCGCACCAGCGGCATCGCCTCGCCGAACACCCACACCCCGACCACGAACTGCAGCACCGGGGCCAGGTTCTGCACCAGCCCGACCAGCGAGAGCGGGATCCGGCGGGCGCCCGCACCGAAGCAGACCAGCGGGACGGTGGTGACCAGTCCGGCCGAGACCAGCAGCCAGGTGTGCGCGGCGCCGTGGCCCAGGAAGGTGTTCTGGCTGCCCAGCACGACCAGCGTCACCGCCGCCACCGGCGTCAGCCAGGCCGTCTCCACCGTCAGCGACGTGACGGCGTCGGTGGTCACCGTCTTCTTCACCAGCCCGTACAGCCCGAAGGAGCCGGCGAGCGCGAGCGAGAGCCACGGCGGCTGGCCGTAGCCGACTGCCAGCACCAGCACCGCCAGCACCGAGACGCCGACGGCCACCCAGCGGGCAGGCGTGAGCTTCTCCCGCAGCACCACGACCCCGAGCACCACGCTGACGATGGGGTTGATGAAGTAGCCGAGCGCTGCCTCCACCACGTGCCCGGAGTTCACCGCCAGCACGTAGACCACCCAGTTGATCGCGATCAGCACGCCGGCCGCGCCGAGCAGCAGGACGCCCCGGCGGTCCAGCGAGCGGTAGGTCGCCAGCGCGCCCCGCCCGCCGCGGCGGCGTCGCAGCCAGCCGAGCACGGCGCCGAGCGCCACGCAGACGACCAGGCTCCACAGCACCCGGTGCGCGACGATCTCCACCGGGGTGGCCGGGAGCAGCAGCGCGAAGTACAGCGGCATGGCGCCCCACAGCCCGAAGGCGGCCGTGGTGAACAGCAGTCCCCGGGTCTGCTCGTCGCGGGCGGGAGGGGTGTCGGTCACCCGGTCATCCTGCTCCCGGCGGCCAGGGCCGGGGAAATCGTCTCGGACGCCGACCCGAACCGGCCGGATGCGGCCCCTCCCACACCGGCCGCACCCACCGTCGCCGACCGGCACACCTGCTGCAGCGTGGGCGCCGTGCCGCGAAGGTGTGTGGCGGACGTCGGCGCGGCGCCCGAACAGCGGCCGTCCCCGTCCCCGGCACACACCGTCGTCGACCGCCACACCTGCTGCAGCGTGGGTGGCGTGCCGCGAAGGTGTGTGAGGGGCGTCGGGAGGCGCAGGAGGCAGCCGGTATCGACGTGCCCCGACCGCGGTGGCTGGCTAGAGTGGAGCCCGGAGCCGGGGGCGGCGTGACGACCCGCCCGCCGGGGCCCTCGCGGCCCGGGCGACCCGGCACCCGCGCGTCCGGCGAGACCGACGAGAGGCCGGGATCCCCGGCGAAGGTGTGGTGGCACCGCGAACTGGCCCCCGCCCACACCTCCAGGGCTGCCCGTCCCGGGGCGGTCCCACCCTCCCGGGACCCGACCCGGAAGGACGATCATGATCCGCACCCACCGCGCCGGCACCCTGCGCTCCGAGCACGCCGGCCAGACCGTCACCCTCGCGGGCTGGGTGGCCCGCCGCCGCGACCACGGCGGGGTGGCCTTCCTCGACCTGCGCGACGCCAGCGGCCTGGTCCAGGTCGTGGTGCGCGACGAGGTGCTGGAGGCCTCCGGCGCCCACGACCTGCGCAACGAGTACTGCGTCCGCGTCACCGGCGCCGTCGAGACCCGGCCCGAGGGCAACGCCAACCCCGACCTGCCCACGGGCGAGATCGAGGTGGTGATCACCGAGCTGGAGGTGCTCAACCCCTCGGCCCCGCTGCCGTTCCAGATCGACGAGCGCACCGACGTCGGCGAGGAGGCCCGGCTCAAGCACCGCTACCTCGACCTGCGCCGGCCCGGCCCCGCCGCGGCGATCCGGCTGCGCTCGAAGGTCAACCAGGCCGCCCGCGCCGTCCTCGCCGAGCGCGACTTCGTCGAGGTGGAGACGCCGACCCTCACCCGCTCCACCCCGGAGGGCGCGCGGGACTTCCTGGTGCCTGCCCGCCTCGCCCCCGGCTCCTGGTACGCGCTGCCGCAGAGCCCGCAGCTGTTCAAGCAGCTGCTGATGGTGGCCGGGCTGGAGCGCTACTACCAGATCGCCCGCTGCTACCGCGACGAGGACTTCCGCGCCGACCGGCAGCCCGAGTTCACCCAGCTCGACATCGAGATGAGCTTCGTCGACCAGGACGACGTCATCGAGCTCGGCGAGGCGATCGCCACGGCGCTGTGGCGGCTCATCGGCGTCGAGCTGGAGGCCCCGTTCCCGCGGATGAGCTACCGCGAGGCGATGGCCCGCTACGGCACCGACAAGCCCGATCTGCGCTTCGGGCTGGAGCTGATCGACTGCACCGAGTACTTCGCCGGCACCCCGTTCCGGGTCTTCCAGGCGCCCTACGTGGGCGCGGTGGTGATGCCCGGCGGGGCGTCCCAGCCGCGGCGCACCTTCGACGCCTGGCAGGAGTGGGCCAAGCAGCGCGGCGCCAGGGGGCTGGCCTACGTCACGGTCGCCGAGGACGGCACCCTGGGCGGTCCGGTCGCCAAGAACATCAGCGAGACCGAGGCCGCCGGGCTGGCCGCCCACACCGGCGCCCAGCCGGGGGACTGCATCTTCTTCGGCGCCGGGGAGGCCAAGCAGGCCCGGGCGCTGCTCGGGGCGGCCCGGCTCGAGGTCGGACGCCGCTGCGGGCTCATCGACGAGGACGCCTGGTCGCTGCTGTGGGTGGTCGACGCGCCGCTGTTCGAGCCGGCCGCCGACGCCCGCGCCGCCGGTGACGTCGCCGTCGGGGCCGGGTCGTGGACGGCGGTGCACCACGCCTTCACCTCCCCGCGCCCGGAGTACCTCGACACCTTCGACACCGAGCCCGGGGAGGCGCTGGCCTACGCCTACGACCTCGTCTGCAACGGCAACGAGATCGGCGGCGGGTCGATCCGTATCCACCGCCGCGACATCCAGGAGCGGGTGTTCGCGGTGATGGGGCTCAGCCAGGAGGAGGCGCAGGAGAAGTTCGGCTTCCTGCTCGACGCCTTCGCCTACGGAGCCCCGCCGCACGGCGGCATCGCCTTCGGCTGGGACCGGATCGTCGCACTGCTGGCCGGTGCGGACTCCATCCGCGAGGTGATCGCCTTCCCCAAGTCCGGCGGTGGCTACGACCCGCTCACCGCGGCCCCGGCACCGATCACCCCCCAGCAGCGCAAGGAGGCCGGTGTGGACGCCCGTCCGGTCGCTCCCGGCGGTCAGCCGTCGGCGCGATCGGACGCATGACCGGGCTCCTCTGGCTGCTGGCCGCCCTGCTCCTCGGCTGGGTGGCTGTCGGCCGCACCCGGGCCGAGCCGCGTCGGCTGGGCAACGCGTTCTGGCTGCTCGCGGCGCTGCTGCTGGCGCTGAACGCGCTGGTCGCGCTCGGTCTGCCCGGTGGCGGGCTGCTGGTGCTGGCCGGAGGAGGGCTGCTGCTGTTCTCCCCGCTGCTGGTGCTGGCGCTGGTCGTGCTGCTGCTGGCCAACGGGGTGGTGATGGTGCGCCGGGAGGGCCGCTCGCTGGGCAACCTGCTCTCCCTGCTGGGCGGGCTGGCCCTGCTCGGCCTGGCGCTGACCCCGCTGCTGGTGCTGGGTACCGGGCTGCGCCCGGTCGTGCTCGCGGTCGTCCTCTTCGTCGACCTCGCCGCGGCCTACCTCGGGTTCGTGCTGCTGGCCTTCCTCGGCTACGGCTGGCTGTACCCGCGGCTGGTGCGCGGCTGGCCGGCGTCCTGGGTGGTGGTGCTCGGCTCGGGTCTGGCCGGCGGGGAGCGGGTGCCCCCGCTGCTGGCCGGCCGGGTCCGCGCCGGGATCGCCGAGGCCCGGGCCCGGCAGGTGCCGGTGCTGGTGCTGTCGGGTGGCCGGGGTTCGGACGAGCAGCGGTCGGAGGCCGACGCGATGGCGGAGTGGGCCCGCACCGAGGGCGGGCTGGTCGAGGGCGACGGCGTGCCGCGGCTGCTGCTGGAGGAGCAGTCGGCCTCGACCGAGCAGAACCTGCGCCACACCGCCGCCCTGCTGCGCGAGGCGCCCGAGCTGCGCGCCGGTCCGGCCCTGCCGGGTGACGGGCCGGCACCGGTCGACCCGGCGCCGACGGTCGCCCCGCGGGAGTCGGCCGGGGAGCCGGCCACCGGGCCCGCGGACGTCCCGGCGGCCCTGCCGCCCGGGCTGGTGGTCACCAGCAGCTACCACGTGCTGCGGGCCGCCATGCTGGCCCGCCGGCTGGGCCTGCCCGCGCAGGCGGTCGGCGCCCCGACCGCACGCTACTTCTGGCCCTCGGCGGTGCTGCGGGAGTACGTGGCGGTGCTCGCCGAGCACCCCGTCGTGCACGCGGTGCTCACCCTGCTGGTCGCGCTGCCGGCCCCGCTGCTGGTGCTCTGGCTCTCCTGAGCGCGACGGTGTGCGCCGATGTCGGCCGGGTGTGCCACGATGCTCCCCACCACGCTCGACCGACCAGAGGAGCACCGACGATGAGCAACCCCTACGGCGCACCGGGCCACGCCTACGGCAGCCCCCCACCCACCGCGGAGAACCCGGGCAAGACCCTCGGCGTCGTCGGCCTGGTCCTGGCCATCGTCGCCGCGCCGATCGGGCTGATCCTCAGCATCGTGGCGCTGGTGCAGTCGCGCCGCGCCGGCATGGGCAACGGCCTGGCCGTCGCCGGCATCGTGGTCGGCGCGCTGTTCACCATCGGCATCATCATCGCCATCGTCGGCAGCGTGCTGCTCTTCAACGCCGGCATGGACCAGGTCTGCTCCCAGCTCGGCCCGGGCACCCACGACCTGGACGGCACCCCGATCACCTGCCCGGCGTGAGCCGACACCACCCGCCCGGTCGTGGCTGAGGACCTCTTCGGCTCCAGCTCGGCTGCCGCTCCCGACCCGCGACCGGGTCTGGGCGGCAGCCTGAGCGACGCCACCTCCGGACAGCTCCCGCTGGCGGTGCGGATGCGTCCGCGGACCGTCGACGAGATCGTCGGCCAGCAGCACCTGCTCGGGCCCGGCTCGCCGCTGCGCCGGCTGGCCGCCGGCGAGGCCGCGATGTCGGTGTTCCTCTGGGGCCCGCCGGGCACCGGCAAGACCACCATCGCCTCGGTGGTCAGCCACTCCACCCGCTCGGAGTTCGTCGAGGTGTCCGCCGTCACCGCCGGGGTCAAGGACGTCCGGGCCGTCCTCGACACCGCCCGCAGCCGGTTGGCCCGCGGCACCAGCACGGTGCTCTTCGTCGACGAGGTGCACCGCTTCTCCAAGTCCCAGCAGGACGTCCTGCTTCCGGCGGTGGAGAACCGCATCGTCACTCTCGTCGCCGCCACCACCGAGAACCCGTCGTTCTCGGTGATCTCGCCGCTGCTGTCGCGCTCGCTGCTGCTGACGCTGCGCCCGCTGACCGACGACGACATCGGCACCCTCATCACCCGGGCGCTGGTCGACGAGCGTGGCTTGCGCACCGCCGACGACGGTCTCTACACCCTCACCGAGGACGCCCGCGCGGACCTGCTGCGGCTGGCCGGCGGGGACGCCCGGCGCGCGCTGACCTACCTGGAGGAGGCGGCCGCCGGCGCCACCGCCCGGGGGAGTGCCACCATCGACGCCGACGTGCTCGGCCAGGCGGTGGACCGGGCCGCGGTCCGCTACGACCGTGCCGGCGACCAGCACTACGACGTCATCAGCGCCTTCATCAAGTCGCTGCGCGGCTCCGACGTCGACGCCGCCCTGCACTACCTGGCCCGGATGCTGGAGGCCGGCGAGGACCCCCGGTTCGTCGCCCGCCGGCTGATGGTGCTGGCCAGCGAGGACATCGGCATGGCCGACCCGACGGTGCTGCCGCTGTGCGTGGCCGCCGCCCAGGCCGTCCAGCTGATCGGGATGCCGGAGGCCCGGATCAACCTCGCCCACGCCGTCGTCGCCTGCGCGATGGCGCCCAAGTCGAACGCCGCCTACGCCGCCTACGGGGCCGCCGAGGCCGACGTCCGCGCCGGCCGGATCGGCCAGGTGCCGGCCCACCTGCGCGACGCCCACTACCCGGGCGCGCGGGCGCTGGGTCACGGCAAGGGCTACGTCTACGCCCACGACGTCGAGCCGCACGGTGTCGCCGCCCAGCAGTACCTGCCCGACGAGCTGGTCACCGCCCGCTACTACCACCCGACCCGGCACGGCGCCGAGGCCCACCTGGCCGACCGGCTGCAACGGATCGACGAGCTGCTCGGACGGCCACCGCGCTGACCGGGACCCCGCCCGGCAGCGGCATGGTCATCTCGTTCGGCACCGTCGGCGCTCTGCACTAGGCTCGGCTCGCGCCGGCCGACCACCGCGCGCCGGCCCCGGAGGGAAGGAACACGATGGACATCACGCTGGGCAGCATCGCGGGGATGGTCGCTGCGATCGCCTTCGTGGCCCTGGTCGCCATCCTGGCCGTGCCGCTGTTCAAGCTGGGCCGCGTGCTGGAGGAGACACGGCTGGCCGTGCGCGACCTGGGGCACAGCTCGGTGCCGATCCTCACCGAGCTGCAGGGCACCGTCCGCGGCGTGAACTCCGAGCTGGAGAAGGTCGGTGTCGTCACCGAGGACGCCGCCCGCGTCACCGGTCACGCCACCGTGGTCACCGAGAACGCCGCCCAGCTCGCCACCCTGTTCAGCGCCACCCTCGGCGGTCCGCTGGTGCGCACCGCCGCGATCAGCTACGGCGTCCGGCAGGCGCTCAAGGGTCAGCGCGGACGGCGGGCCAAGCGATGATCGGACGTCTCTTCGCCTTCGTGCTGGGCGCCGTGCTCGGCGTCTTCGTGCTGCTCAAGGCCCGCGACCTGCTCCGCCGGGCCACCCCCGAGGCCGTCCAGGAGCGGATCGGGGAGCGGGTCGGCGAGGCGCAGGCCGACCTGGGCCAGCGGGTGGCGGACTTCACCCGCGAGTTCACCCGGGCCCGCGACGAGCGGGAGGCCGAGCTGCGCGACGCGCTCGGCATGGAGGACAGCGACGCCGCCGCCGAGGCCGGCCACGTGGACGAGACCGTCCGCGACCAGCCGGTCGGCGAGCGCGCCGCCGACGAGCTGAGCCGGGCCCGGCGAGCTGCCGAGCGCTGAGCCGGCCCGTCCGGCCAGCGCTCGCCCCGCCCGTCCCGTCCGCACCGCCACCCGTCAGGACCCACCCATGAAGACCTCTGAGATCCGCCAGCGCTTCCTCGACTTCTTCGCCGAGCGCGGCCACCTCGTGCAGCCCTCCTCCTCGCTGCTCTACAACGACCCCACCCTGCTCTTCGTCAACGCCGGCATGGTGCCGATGAAGCCGTACTTCCTCGGCGAGGAGCAGCCGCCGGCCCGCACCCTGGCGTCGGTCCAGAAGTGCGTGCGCACCCTCGACATCGAGGAGGTCGGCAAGACCACCCGGCACGGCACGTTCTTCCAGATGTGCGGCAACTTCTCCTTCGGCGAGTACTTCAAGTCCGGGGCGATCCAGCACGCGTGGGACCTCATCACCACCGCCCAGGACGCCGGCGGCCTCGGCTTCGACCCCGACACCATCTGGGTCACCGTGCTCGAGGGCGACGACGAGGCGGCGGGCCTGTGGCGCGAGATCGCCGGCCTGCCCGCCGAGCGCATCCAGGCGCGCGGGCTGCTCGACAACTACTGGCACATGGGTGTCCCCGGCCCCGGCGGGCCGAACTCCGAGATCTACGTCGACCGCGGCCCGGCCTACGGCCCCGACGGCGGCCCGGTGGTCGACGAGGACCGCTTCCTCGAGATCTGGAACCTCGTGTTCATGCAGTACGAGCTGTCGGCCGTGCGGGCCAAGGACGACTTCGACGTGATGCGCCCGCTGCCCAAGCCGCAGATCGACACCGGTGCCGGGCTGGAGCGGATCGCCTACCTGCTGCAGGGTGTGGACAACCTCTACGAGATCGACGAGATCTATCCGGTGATCGGCCGCGCGGTCGAGCTGTCGGGGCGGCAGTACGGGACCGACCACGACGACGACGTGCGGCTGCGGGTGGTAGCCGACCACGTGCGATCGGCGCTGATGCTGATGGCCGACGGCGTCACCCCCGGCAACGAGGCCCGAGGCTACGTGCTGCGCCGGCTGCTGCGCCGCAGCGTCCGCGCGATGCGGCTGCTCGGCGTCACCGACCGGGTGCTGCCGGAGCTGCTGCCGGTCAGCCGCGACCTGATGGGGTTGTCCTACCCGGAGGTGCTGCAGTCCTGGGAGCGGATCAGTCAGGCCGCCTACGCCGAGGAGGACGCCTTCCGCCGCACCCTGGTCGCCGGCACCCAGCTGTTCGAGGGCGCGGTCCGCACCGCCCGCACCGAGCAGCGCGACACCCTGGCCGGGGAGCAGGTGTTCCAGCTGCACGACACCTACGGCTTCCCCTACGACCTCACCCTCGAGATGGCCGCCGAGCAGGGGCTCCAGGTCGACCGCGAGGGGTTCGCCGCGCTGATGCGCGAGCAGCGCGACCGCGCCAAGGCCGACGCCCGCGCGAAGAAGGGCGCGGGGCAGAACCTCGAGGCCTACAGCGCGGTCCGCGCGGACGGGGAGACGCCGTTCCTCGGCTACACCGAGCTGCTCACCGAGACCACCGTGCGGGCGGTCGTGGCCGACGGCGTCAGCCGGCCCAGTGCGGGGGAGGGCGAGACGGTCGAGCTGGTGCTGGACCGCACCCCGTTCTACCCCGAGTCCGGCGGCCAGGACGCCGACGGCGGCGAGATCATCGCCGACGGCCTGCGCGCGGAGGTGGTCGACGTGCAGCGCCCGGTGCCCGGGCTGATCACCCACCGGGTCCGGATCACCTTCGGCGAGGTCGCCGTCGGCGACACCGTGCGGGCCCAGGTCGACACCACCGCGCGGATGGACAGCTGCCGCGCCCACTCGGCCACCCACGTGGTGCACGCCGCGCTGCGCCAGCTGCTCGGCCCGACCGCGGTGCAGGCCGGCTCGTACAACCGCCCGGGTTACCTGCGCTTCGACTTCAACGCCACCCAGGCCCTCACCCCCGGGCTGCGGGAGGAGATCGAGGGCGTCTCCAACGAGGCGATCCGCTCCGACCTGGAGGTGACCGCCACCGAGATGCCGCTGCAGCGGGCCAAGGACCTCGGTGCGATGGCGATGTTCGGGGAGAAGTACGGCGACGTCGTGCGGATGGTCGAGCTCGGCGGGCCCTGGTCGCGCGAGCTGTGCGGCGGCACCCACGTGGAGAGCAGCGCCCAGATCGGGCTGCTGACGCTGACCGCGGAGTCCTCGATCGGCTCCGGGGTGCGCCGGGTCGAGGCCTTCGTCGGCGCGGACGCCTTCGACCACCTGGCCCGCGAGCGCGCCCTGGTCGCCCACCTGTCCGACCTGCTGAAGGTCCAGCCCGACCAGCTGACCGACCGGGTCGAGCGGCTGGTCGGCCAGCTGCGCACCGTCGAGAAGGAGCTGGCGGCGGTCCGCGGGCAGCAGCTGCTGGCCCGGGGTGCCGAGATCGCCGGCGCGGCCACCGACGTGGCCGGCACCGCCTTCGTCGGTCGCACCCTGGAGGGGGTGGGCGGGGCCGACCTGCGCACCCTGGCCACCGACGTCCGCGGACGGCTGGGGGAGCGCCCCGGCGTGGTCGCCCTGGCCGGCGTGGCCGACGGCAAGGTGTCGCTGGTGGTCGCCACCACCGCCGCCGCACGCGAGCGCGGCCTGCAGGCCGGCACGCTGGTCGGGGTCGGCGCCCCGGTGGTGGGCGGCCGCGGCGGCGGCAAAGCCGACATCGCCCAGGGCGGCGGCACCGACGTGGACGCGGCCCCCGACGCGCTGGGTGCCATCGAGCGCGCGGTGCGGGCGGAGGCCGCCGGCTCGTGAGGACCGGCGTCCGGCTCGCGCTGGACTGGGGGCGGGCACGGATCGGGGTGGCCCGCTGCGACGGGGCGGCCACCCTGGCCTTCCCGCTCACCACGCTGCGCTCCGGGCCCGACGCCTACCGCGCGGTCGCCGACCTGGTGGCCGAGCACGAGGCGCTCGAGGTCGTCCTCGGCCTCCCGCTCGCTCTCGACGGCACCGAGGGCCCGGCCGCGACCGAGGTGCGCCGCCACGCCGACCGGCTGGTGCGCCTGCTGCCGGTCGACCTGCGGTTGGTGGACGAGCGGCTGAGCACCGTCAGCGCGTCCCGCGGCCTGCACGCCAGCGGCAAGGACACCCGTCGGCAGCGCTCCGTGATCGACCAGGCGGCGGCGGTGGAGATCCTGGAACGCGCCCTGGACGCCGAGCGGCGCAGCGGACGGCCGCCGGGTCGGCTGCACCCGCGCTGATCACGGGGCCGCGGTGCTCCGACGGGTAGGCTGCAGCCGACCGAGCGGCGGGCGACACCCAGGAGGACACCCACCCGTGAGCATGTTGGACACCGAGCGCAGCCGGCGTCGAGAGATCTGGCACCGCGTCAAGGGCTACCTCGCGGTGCTGGTCTCGCTGGCGGTGCTCGGCACCGGTGGCTACCTCGCCTTCGACTTCGTCAACACCAACGTCCGCGGCGTCTTCAGCTCGATCGTGGCCGCGGACTACCAGGGCAGCGGCGTCAAGGACGTCGAGGTGGTGGTCGAGGAGGGCCAGACCGCGACCGACATCGGGGAGACCCTGGTCGACCTCGACGTGGTGGCCTCCACCGAGGCCTGGCAGGCGGCCGTCTCGGCCAACCCCGAGGCCAGCTCGATCCAGACCGGCACCTACCGGCTGCGTACCCAGATCCCCGCCGCCACCGCGCTGCAGTGGCTGCTCGACCCGTCCCGCCGGGTGGTGCAGCGGGTGACCGTGGCCGAGGGCCTGCGGCTGGAGCAGCAGGTCGAGGCGCTGACCGCGACCGGGATCCCCGCCGAGGAGTTCGAGCGGGCGCTGGAGAGGCCCGAGGAGCTCGGCCTGGTCGACTTCGCCGAGGGCGAGCCCGCCGGCTTCCTCTTCCCCGACACCTACGACTACTCCGACGACGACACCGCCACCGACCTGCTCCGCCAGATGGGTGAGCGCTACGGCACGGTGGCCGAGGACCTCGACATCGCCGGTGCCGCCGACGACCTGGGGGTGTCCGAGCGCGACATCGCCATCGTGGCCAGCATCATCGAGAAGGAGGTCTTCATCCCCGAGGACCGTCCCAAGGTGGCCCGGGTGATCTACAACCGGCTGGAGGCGGGCCAGCGCCTGCAGTTCGACTCCACCGTCTACTACGCGCTCGGCACCTACCCGCCCGACGCCATCCCCGGTGAGGCCTTCGCCCCCACCGGCCCGCCGGAGAGCCCGTACAACACCTACAAGGTGGACGGGCTGCCCGCCGGCCCGATCTCGGCACCCGGTCGCGCCGCGCTGGAGGCCGCGATCGACCCCGCCGAGGGCGACTGGCTGTACTTCGTCACGGTCAACCTGCAGACCGGTGAGACCCGGTTCACCGACAGCGAGGCCGAGCACCAGCGCAACGTCGAGGCGTTCAACCAGTGGTGCGTCAGCAACGGCAACCCGGCGGGCTGCTGACCCCATGGACGCCGACCGGACGGTGCGCGTCTGCGCGGTGCTCGGCGACCCGATCGAGCACTCGCTGTCGCCACTGCTGCACCAGACCGCCTACCGGTCCCTCGGGCTGGGCTGGGAGTACCAGCGCCACCGGGTGGACGCCGCCGGGCTGCCGGCCTTCGTCGCCGGGCTGGACGGGCGCTGGCGGGGGCTGTCGCTGACCATGCCGCTCAAGGAGGCCGCGCTGGCCCTCGGCGAGCCGGACGAGACCGTGCTGGCCGTCGGGGCGGCGAACACCCTGCTGCTGGACGAGCCCCGCCGGGTCCGCAACACCGACGTCGGCGGGCTGCGGCGCGCGCTGGGCTCTGCCGGGGTCGAGACGGTCGGGACCGCGCTGGTGCTCGGCACCGGCGCCACCGCCCGCTCGGCGGTGGCCGCGCTGCTCGGGATGGGGGCGGCGCGGATCACCGTGCTCGCCCGGCGTCCGGAGCGGGCCGAGCCCCTGGTGGCGATGGCCGCCGGGTCAGCCGGTGAGGTGGAGGTGCGGCCCTGGGCCGAGGCGGTCGCGGCCGGGTCGCTCGACCCGGTCGACGTCGCCGTCTCCACGGTGGTGGCCGGGGCCGCCGACGCGCTGGCCCCGCTGGTCGCCGGCGCCGCGCCGGTGGTCTTCGACGTCATCTACGACCCGTGGCCGACCGTCCTGGCCGAGACCGCGGCCCGTACCGGCGCCACCGTGGTCGACGGGCTGGACCTGCTGGTGCACCAGGCGGTGCTGCAGGTCGAGCTGATGACCGGACGCACCGTCGACCCCGGGCTGCTGCTGTCTGCGGGCCGGGAAGCCGTCGGCCGGCCTTCGCCGGGGTGACAGACTGCCGCCCATGCTCCGCTACCTGACCGCAGGCGAGTCCCACGGCCCGGCCCTGGTGGCCACCATCGACGGCCTGCCCGCCCACGTGCGGATCACCAGCGACGACATCGCCGCCGCGCTGGCCCGGCGCCGGCTCGGCTTCGGCCGTGGCGCCCGGATGAAGTTCGAGGCCGACCAGGTGACGATCCTCGGCGGCGTCCGGCACGGCGAGACCCTCGGGTCGCCGGTGGCGATCCAGATCGGCAACACCGAGTGGCCCAAGTGGGAGCAGGTGATGTCGGCCGACCCGGTCGACCCGTCGGTGCTGGAGGGCCTGGCCCGCAACGCCGCCCTCACCCGGCCGCGTCCGGGCCACGCCGACCTGGTCGGCATGCAGAAGTACGACTTCGACGAGGCCCGCCCGGTGCTGGAACGCGCCTCCGCACGCGAGACCGCCGCCCGGGTCGCGATCGGAGCGGTGGCCAAGGCCTTCCTGGAGCAGGCGCTGGGCATCACCCTGCTCAGCCACGTCACCGAGCTCGGCCCGGTGCGCGCCCCGGCCGGCCCGCTGCCCACCATCGACGACCTGCCCGCCATCGACGCCGACCCGGTGCGCTGCTTCTCCGCCGAGGGCAGCGCGGCCATGGTCGCAGAGGTGGAGGCCTGCCAGAAGGCCGGCGACACCCTCGGCGGTGTCGTCGAGGTCATCGCCTGGGGCCTCCCGCCGGGTCTCGGCTCGCACGTGCACGGCGACCGCCGGCTGGACGCCCGGCTCGCCGGCGCGCTGATGGGCATCCAGGCGATCAAGGGCGTCGAGCTGGGCGACGGTTTCGAGCTGGCCCGCACGCGGGGCAGCCTCGCCCACGACGAGATCACCCCCGGCGAGGACGGCATCCGACGCACCAGCGGGCGCTCGGGCGGCACCGAGGGCGGGATGAGCACCGGTGAGGTGCTGCGGGTGCGGGCCGCGATGAAGCCGATCGCCACCGTGCCCCGGGCGCTGCGCACCCTGGACACCGCCACCGGCGAGCCCGCGGTGGCCCACCACCAGCGCTCCGACGTCTGCGCGGTGCCGGCGGCCGGGGTGGTCGCGGAGGCGATGGTGGCGCTGGTGCTGGCCGAGGCGGCGCTGGAGAAGTTCGGCGGCGACTCGGTGGCCGAGGTGGGACGCAACGCCCGGGCCTACCTGGACGACGTCGCCGCCCGCGGGCTGGGTCTGGGGTCGTGACGCCGGAGGCGGCCGCGCAGCCGGACGACGGCGCGGCACCGGAGGGAGTGCCGGAGCGGGTGGTGCTGATCGGTGCGCCCGGTTCGGGCAAGAGCGCGGTCGGTGCGCTGCTGGCCGAGCGGTGGGGGGTGCCCCACCACGACGTGGACGCCCTGATCGAGGCCGAGGTCGGCACCACCATCGCCGAGGTCTTCGCCACCCACGGCGAGGAGTGGTTCCGCCGGGTCGAGGTCGAGACCACCGCGGCCACCCTCGGCCGGACCGGGGTCGTCTCCCTGGGCGGCGGCGCCCCGCTGGCCCCGGCCACCCAGCAGGCGCTGGCCGGTGAGGTCGTCGTCTGGCTGCAGGTCTCGGTGCCGGTGGCGGCCGGCCGGGTCGGGCTCAACGTGGCCCGCCCGCTGCTGCTGGGCAACGTGCGCGGCCGGCTGATGAAGCTGCTGGAGCAGCGCACCCCGGTCTACCGCTCGCTGGCCACCCACACCGTCGACACCGACGGGCTGGACCCCGCCCAGGTGGCCGACCAGGTGGCGGCCGCGGTGGTGGTCCGGTGAGCGCGCACGGGGCGCGGACCGTCGAGGTGCGCGCCGAACGCCCCTACCGCGTGCGGGTCGGGGCCGGGGTGCGCCACGAGCTGGGCGCGCTGGTGGGGGAGGCGTCCCGGGTGGCGGTGCTGCACCCGGAGGTGCTGGCCGACGAGGCGCACCGGCTCGGCGGGCGGCTCGACGCCGAGGTCAGCTACCTGGCGCTGCCCGAGGCCGAGCAGGCCAAGACGATCGGCGTCCTCGCGCACTGCTGGAGCACGCTGGCCGACGCCGGGTTCACCCGCTCCGACGTGGTGGTCGGGCTCGGTGGCGGGGCCACCACCGACCTGGCCGGGTTCGTCGCGGCCACGATGCTGCGCGGGATCGGCTTCGTCACCGTGCCCACCACCGTGCTCGGCATGGTCGACGCCGCGGTCGGCGGCAAGACCGGCATCAACCTCGACGCCGGCAAGAACCTCGTCGGCGCCTTCCACGAACCGCTCGGGGTGCTCTGCGACCCCGAGCTGCTCGCCGGGCTGCCGTCCGCCGACGTCCGCGCCGGGCTGGCCGAGGTGGTCAAGTGCGGGTTCGTGGCCGACCCCGAGATCCTGCGGCTGGTGGAGGAGAGCCCGGAGGAGTCGGTCGACGTCACCGCCGACCGGCTGGTCGAGCTGGTGCGGCGGGGGATCGCGGTGAAGGCCGCGGTGGTCTCGGCCGACCTGCGCGAGTCCACCTCCACCGGCTCCCGGATCGGGCGCGAGCTGGTGAACTACGGCCACACCTACGGCCACGCGGTGGAGCGGGCCGAGCGCTACCGCTGGCGCCACGGCGACGCCGTCAGCGTCGGGATGGTCTACGTCGCCGAGCTGGCCGAGGCCGCCGGGCTGCTGGACGGTGCGGTGCGCGACCGGCACCGCGCGGTGCTCGACTCGCTGGGGCTGCCGACCCGCTACGCCGGCGCGCCGTTCGAGGAGCTGCTGGGCGGGATGCGGCTGGACAAGAAGACCCGGGGCAGCACGCTGCGGTTCGTGGCGCTCACCGACGTCGCGGCGCCGACCATCCTCGCCGGGCCGTCTGAGGAGCTGCTGCGGGAGGCAGACCGGCGGGTGCGCGCCCGGGCCTGACCACCGGTCCCGTCAGGCGAGGGTGATGCCGAGCGCCGAGGCCAGCTGGTGCGTCAGCCCGGTGAGGTCGAGCGGCTCGATGGTCGCCCCGCGCAGGTTCTCCAGTCCCTGCAGGCCGTCCAGCCGGCAGTGCCGGAACACCACCCGGCGCACCCGGACCGAGGTGAAGCGGGCCGAGGTGAGGTCGCAGCCGTCGAAGACCACGTCCTCCAGGGAGGCGGCGTCGAGGTCGGCCTCGGCCAGCGCGGTGTCGGTGAACCGGGCTCGCCGGATGCGCGCCTGCCGCAGGTTGGCGAAACCCATCGCCGAGTCGGTCACCTCCAGGTCCTCCACCGCCGCCCCGGCGAGGGAGAGCCCGGTGAGCCGGCTGCCGCGGGCGCGGACCCGCGTCCAGCCGGAGTCGGTGAAGCGGGCGTTGGACAGGTCGGCCTGGTCGACCTCGACGTCGCGCCAGCCGGTGCGGTACCAGTGCGAGCCGGCCACCCGGGTGCCGGCCAGCCGGCAGCCCTGGACGTCCACCAGCTCCAGCTCGCGCTCCGACAGGTCAAGCGCACCGAGCAGGGTGTCGGCGACCAGGTCGTCGGCGGGGACGGCCCAGTCCTGGGGTGCGGTGGTCAGGTCGTCCAGCCGTGGCGGGGCCACGGGCTTCGGGGCGGCAGGCACCCCCGCAGCCTACGGCGGGGCCGCGCCCGGCCGGGGGAATCGGGTGACCCGCGCGGGACGTTGCCGCCGGTGATGCTGATCTCCCTGCTGGACCGTTCCCGGACGCGGGCCGGTGAGTCCGATGCCGCGGCCGTGGCCACCACCGTCGAGCGGGCCGTCCGGGCCGACCGGCTCGGCTTCCACCGCTTCTGGACCGCCGAGCACCACGCCGTGCCCGGGGTGGCCAGCGCGGCGCCGGCGGTGCTGCTCGCCGCGATCGGCGCCCGCACCCGCCGGATCCGGATCGGCACCGGCGGCATCATGCTGCCCAACCACCGGCCCCTGGTGGTGGCGGAGCAGGCGCTGCTGCTGGAGGCGCTGTACCCGGGCCGGGTCGACCTCGGCCTCGGCGGCTCCCTCGGCTTCACCCCGCCGATCCGACGCGCGCTGGGACGCACCGAGCTGGGCGAGGGCGGGTACGCCGCCGACCTCGACTCCGTGCTGGCCTACCTGGACGGGCGCGCCGAGCTCACCGTCCGGCCCCGGGTGCCCGCCCCACCGGTCTACCTGCTCGCCATCGCCGACGGGCTGCGGCTGGCCGCCGAACGGGGCCTGCCCGCGGTCGCCGGCGGCCCGCTGCTGGACGACGCCGCCGCGCTGGCGGCCTACGCCCGCGACTTCCGCCCGGTCCGCGCCGACGCCTCGCCCACCCTGGTGGTGAGCGTCGAGGTGGTGGTCGCCGACACCACCGAGCGGGCCCGGGAGCTGCTGCTGCCCGAGGCGTGGGCCTTCGCCGACTCCCGCGACGTCGGGGAGTTCCGGCCGCTGCGCCCGGTCGAGGAGGTGCGCCGGCTGCTCGCCGGGGCGCGGCCGAAGAAGGTGGAGGCGGTGCAGGGCTGGATGCGCACCGCCGTCGCGGGCACCCCGGAGCAGGTGCGCGCCCGGCTCGAGGAGCTGGTCGAGCGCACCGGGGCGTCGGAGGTGCTGGCCAGCGTCAGCGCCGTCGGCCGCGCGGACGTGGCGCGCACCGACGAGGTGCTCGCCTCGCTGCGCACCGGCTGAGGGACCGCGAGGACCGGCTTGACCCGGTCCCTGGGACAGGGTGTGCGCTGGGATCGGGACGTCCGCGAGGTGCGGGGGAGGGGTCGGGATGGTCGAGGACGGGGAGGGACGGCGGCACCGGACGCCGGCGGCGACGACGCAACGGGTCGAGAACGGTGCGGTCGCGCTGGCGGTCGTCGTCGCGGTGCTGGTCTCCGGTCAGCCCTGGTGGCTGCTGCTGGCCGCGTTCCTGCTCTTCGACCTCTCAGCACTCGGCTACCTGCGGGGCCCGCGGGTCGGGGCGCTGGCCTACAACGCGGTGCACAACCACACCGGCCCCGCACTCGTGCTCACCGCCTACCTGGGAGCGCGCTGGGCCGGCCACGAGGCCACCTGGCTGGCCCTCCTCGCCGCCTGCTGGGCCTTCCACGTCGCCGTCGACCGGGCGCTGGGCTACGGGCTCAAGCTGCACGACTTCGGCTCCACCCACCTCGGGCCGATCGGGCGGGCCCGTCGGCACCCGGACCCCCACCGGAGGAGCACACCGTGATCGAGTCCCACCCACCCATCCCCTGACGAGCAGGAGCAGACCGTGCTGGAGACCTGGCGCCGCGAGTGGGCGGTGCGCAAGATCAAGCCCGGCGACGGGCGTCCGTTGCCCCGCTTCCGGTTCTGGCAGCTGCTGAGCCGCTCGCTGCTGCACCTGCACCTGCCCGGGCGCACGGGCCCCGGGTACGCGGTGGACGTCCGCCGCGGCGGTGACTCCGAGGGCCGGGTGTGGGCCGACCTGTACCGCGACGGCCGCCGGTACGCCCGCGCCACCGTCCCCGCCGTCTTCCCGGTCCCGGGTGGCCGGCTGGAGGTCGCGACCTCGACCTTCGGGTTGCGCCGGGCCCACTTCGTCGCCGACGACGGCACCGAGCACCAGCTGGTGCCCGACCCGCGCTCGGCCGAGGGCCGCCGCGCCCGGCTCGACCGTCGCCACCCCGTCCTCAGCCGCTGGATCGGCGTGGTGTCGGTGCTGGCCGTGCTGGTCGGGGTCGGGCTCAACCTGCTGCAGCTGGCCGAGCCGGTCTCGCAGATCCCGCCGGTGACGGCCCTCGTCGGCACCTTCGAGTCCCCGGTCCGGCTGCCGCTGTGGGCCAACGTCGCCCTCGGTCTCGCCGCCGCGCTGGGTAGCACCGAACGGGCGCTGCGGTTGCGCTACCGCTGGTACCTCGACGCCGTCGGCAACTGAGAGGAAGGCGTCACAGCTCCCACCCACCGCAGACCGGCGCGGCCGGCTGCTCGCATCTGTCGGCACGAGCCCCATCGCCTCCGGTCCGGGCGCTGCTCCTGCTCGGGACGCCCTGCCGCGCGGCGCGGCACCGGTGCCGGTTCGACTAGACTGCCCGGGTTCGGACCCCGCAGGGCCGGGTCCCCAGCGAGACGAGAGGCACGGAGCGTGGCATCCACCAACGACCTGAAGAACGGCATGGTGCTCGACCTGGACGGTCAGCTCTGGCAGGTGCAGTGGTTCCAGCACCACAAGCCGGGCAAGGGCAACACGGTGGTGCGCACCAAGCTCAAGCACGTGCTCTCGGGCAAGATCGTCGACCGCACCTTCAACTCCGACACCAAGGTCGACACCGCCACCGTGGACCGCCGCGAGATGCAGTACCTGTACCACGACGGCGAGGGCTACGTGTTCATGGACACCGAGACCTACGACCAGATGACGCTGTCGGAGACCGTGGTCGGCGAGGCCAAGGACTACCTGCTCGAGGAGCAGACCGCCACCGTCGCGCTGCACGAGGGCAACCCGCTCTACATCGACCTGCCGGCCTCGGTCGAGCTGGAGATCACCTACACCGAGCCCGGTCTGCAGGGTGACCGCTCCACCGGCGGGACCAAGCCCGCCACGGTGCAGACCGGCAAGACCATCCAGGTGCCGCTGTTCCTCACCACCGGTGAGAAGGTCAAGGTCGACACCCGCACCGGGGACTACCTCGGCCGCGTCGGCAGCTGACGCGCGTGACCGCACCCCGTCCCCGCCCGTCGGGGCCACGCACCCGGCTCAGCACCCGCAGCAAGGCCCGCAAGCGTGCCGTCGACATCCTGTTCGAGGCCGAGCTGCGGGGCGGTGACCCGCTGGCCACGCTGGAGGAGCGCACGCAGGCCGCCGACCCGCCGGTGCGCGAGTTCACCCGCGAGCTCGTGCGCGGCGTGGTCAGCTACCAGCGCGAGATCGACGGCCGGATCCGTTCCGTGCTGCGTCCGGGCTGGACGCTGGAGCGGATGCCGCGGGTCGACCGCAACGTCGCCCGGATCGCGGTCTACGAGCTGGACTGGACCGACATGGCGACCAGCGTCGCCGTCTCGGAGGCGGTCGCGCTGGTGCAGGACCTGTCCACCGACGACTCCCCGGCCTTCCTCAACGGCGTGCTGTCGGCCATCGCGGCCGACCGCCCGGTGCCCGACCCGTCCGGGCCCGACGAGGAGCGCCGCCCCGCGACCGGGGACTGAACCGTCTGCACCCGCCGGGTCGATGACTCCTGGCGCCCCACCGGGTCTGCCCGGCATGACGATGACGACGAGGGTGCTCAGCGTGTCCGTGCCGGTGGCTGACCAGGACGCCGCGCTGAGGTTCTACACCGAGGTGCTGGGCTGCGAGCTGCGCACCGACACCGAGCTGTGGCCCGGCGCCCGGCTGGTCGAGGTGGTGCCGCCCGGGTCGGCGGTCTCCCTGTTCCTGCTGCCGCCCGACAGCGAGATCCCGGTGGCGGTCCGGCTCGGCACCACCGACGCCGACGCCGCCCACGCCCGGTTGCGCGAGGCCGGCGCGACCCTGCACAACCCGGAGGTGCTGCGCTGGGAGGGCGTGCCGCCGATGTTCGCCTTCGCCGACCCCGACGGCAACGGGCTCGTCTACCTGGAGGAGCCGGTCGGCTGAGCGCCGTCCGAGCGCGTCCGAGGGGTGGATCCGGCTGGTAGCCTGCGCCAGACACACCAACCTTTAAGACCTGTCCGTCGAGGCAGGAAAGGACGGTCCATGCAGTCTCTCGCGCCCTCATCCGGGCCCACCCCCGCAGTCCTCGTCCTGGAGGACGGCCGGACCTTCACCGGAACCTCCTTCGGAGCCCGGGGGGAGGTGTTCGGGGAAGCCGTCTTCTCCACCGGCATGTCGGGCTACCAGGAGACGCTCACCGATCCCAGCTACCACCGCCAGGTGGTGGTGGCCACCGCGCCGCACATCGGCAACACCGGCTGGAACGACGAGGACGACGAGTCCCAGCGCGTGTGGGTGGCGGGCTACGTCGTCCGCGACCTCGCCCGCGTGCCGAGCAGCTGGCGCAGCCGGCGCACCCTGTCCGAGGCGCTGGCCCAGCAGGGGGTGGTCGGGATCAGCGACGTCGACACCCGCGCGCTGACCCGGCACCTGCGTGAGCGCGGCAGCATGCGGGTCGGCGTCTCCACCGAGACGCTGGACCCCGAGGCGCTCCGCGAGCGGGTGCTCACCCAGGCCCAGATGGCCGGCGCCGACCTGGTCGCCGACGTCACCACCGCCGAGCCCTACGTGGTCCCCGCCCGCGGGGAGAAGCGGTTCACCGTGGCCGCGGTCGACCTCGGCATCAAGACGATGACCCCGGTGCGGCTGGCCGAGCGCGGCATCGAGGTGCACGTGCTCCCCGCGACCACCACGCTGGAGGAGATCCGCGAGCGCGGTGCCGACGGCGTCTTCTTCTCCAACGGCCCCGGCGACCCGGCCGCCGCCACCGGCCCGGTGTCCCTGCTCACCGAGGTCCTCGACGCCCGGCTGCCCTACTTCGGCATCTGCTTCGGCAACCAGATCTTCGGCCGCGCGCTGGGCCTGGGCACCACCAAGCTCAAGTACGGCCACCGCGGCATCAACCAGCCGGTGATCGACCGCTCCACCGGCAAGGTGGAGGTCACCGCCCACAACCACGGCTTCGCCGTCGAGGCGCCGGAGGGCGACGCCGCCGAGACCCGGTGGGGCACCGTCTCGGTCAGCCACCACTGCCTCAACGACGGGGTCGTCGAAGGGCTGGAGCTGCGCGACGGGGAGGGCGGGCTGCGCGGGTTCTCCGTGCAGTACCACCCCGAGGCCGCGGCCGGTCCGCACGACGCCGCCTACCTGTTCGACCGCTTCGTCGACGTGCTCACCGCAGCTCAGGAGGGGAGCCGCTGATGCCCCGTCGCACCGACATCGAGTCCATCCTGGTGATCGGCTCCGGCCCGATCGTCATCGGTCAGGCGTGCGAGTTCGACTACTCCGGCACCCAGGCCTGCCGGGTGCTGATGGAGGAGGGGTTCCGGGTCATCCTGGTCAACTCCAACCCGGCGACGATCATGACCGACCCCGAGTTCGCCCACGCCACCTACACCGAGCCGATCACGCCGGAGTACGTGGAGCAGGTGATCGCCACCGAGCGCCCCGACGCCCTGCTCGCCACCCTGGGCGGGCAGACCGCCCTCAACGCCGCGGTGGCGCTGGCCGAGAACGGCGTGCTGGAGCGCTACGGCGTCGAGCTGATCGGTGCCTCCATCGAGGCGATCCAGCGCGGTGAGGACCGCGACCAGTTCAAGGAGATCGTGCTCGGGCTGACCGGTATCGCCGGCGTCACCGAGGGCCAGCCGGCCGCCGAGGTGGCCCGCAGCCGGATCTGCCACACCATGGACGAGGTGCTCGCCGCCGCCGACGAGCTCGGCTACCCGGTGGTCGTGCGGCCCTCCTTCACCATGGGCGGTCTGGGCTCCGGGTTCGCCCACACCCCCGACGACCTGCGCCGGATCGCCGGCGCGGGCCTGGCCGCCAGCCCCACCACCGAGGTGCTGATCGAGGAGTCGATCCTGGGCTGGAAGGAGTACGAGCTCGAGGTGATGCGCGACCGCGCCGACAACGTGGTCATCGTCTGCTCGATCGAGAACTTCGACCCCATGGGCGTGCACACCGGCGACTCGATCACCGTCGCCCCGGTGATGACGCTGACCGACCGGGAGTACCAGCGGATGCGCGACGTCGCCATCGGCGTCATCCGGGAGGTCGGCGTCGACACCGGCGGCTGCAACATCCAGTTCGCGGTCAACCCCGTCGACGGCCGCCTGGTCGTCATCGAGATGAACCCCCGGGTGTCGCGCTCCAGCGCGCTGGCCTCCAAGGCCACCGGCTTCCCGATCGCCAAGATCGCGGCCAAGGTCGCCATCGGCTACACCCTGGACGAGATCGACAACGACATCACCACGCGTCCATCGAGCGACGGCTCCGCCGTCAGGACGCCGGCCTCCTTCGAGCCGACGCTGGACTACGTCGTGGTCAAGGTGCCCCGGTTCGCCTTCGAGAAGTTCCCCGCCGCCGACTCCACCCTGACCACCCACATGAAGAGCGTGGGCGAGGCGATGGCGATCGGACGCAACTTCACCGAGGCGCTCGGCAAGGCGCTGCGCAGCCTGGAGGACCCGAAGGCCCGCTTCGACTGGTCGGCCCCGGTGACCGAGCCGGTGGAGACGCTGCTCGAGCGGGCCAGCCGCCCGCACGACGGGCGGCTGGTGCTCGCCCTGCAGGCCCTGGTCGCCGGCGCCACCGCCGAGCAGGTGGCCGCGGCGACCTCGATCGACCCCTGGTTCGTCGACCAGCTGGTGCTGCAGCTGGAGGTGGCCCGCGAGGTGGCCGACGCCGCCACCCTGGACGCCGAGCTGCTGCGCACCGCCAAGCGGCACGGCTTCTCCGACCGCCAGATCGGCCAGCTCCGCAACCTGCCCGAGGACGTCGTCCGCGGGGTCCGGTGGGCCCTCGGCGTCCGGCCGGTCTACAAGACCGTCGACACCTGCGCGGCCGAGTTCGCCGCCACCACGCCCTACCACTACTCCAGCTACGACTCCGAGACCGAGGTCGTGCCGCGGGAGAAGCCGGCGGTGATCATCCTCGGCAGCGGCCCCAACCGGATCGGGCAGGGGATCGAGTTCGACTACTCCTGCGTGCACGCCTCGCTGGCGCTCTCAGAGGTCGGCTACGAGACGGTGATGGTCAACTGCAACCCCGAGACCGTCTCCACCGACTACGACACCTCCGACCGGCTGTACTTCGAGCCGCTCACCCTGGAGGACGTGCTGGAGGTGGTCGAGGCCGAGCGCGCCGCCGGCCCGGTGGTCGGCGTGGTGGTCCAGCTCGGCGGGCAGACCCCGCTCGGGCTGGCCTCGGCGCTCAAGGCCGCCGGGGTGCCGATCGTGGGCACCAGCCCCGAGGCCATCGACCTGGCCGAGGAGCGCGGCGCCTTCGGGCAGGTGCTCGCCGAGGCCGGGCTGCCCGCGCCCAAGCACGGGCTGGCCCGGTCCTTCGCCGAGGCGTCGGCGATCGCGGCCGAGATCGGCTACCCGGTGCTGGTCCGCCCCTCCTACGTGCTGGGCGGACGCGGTATGGAGATCGTCTACGACGAGGTCAGCCTGGCCGGCTACATCGACCGCGCCACCGAGGTCAGCCCGGCCCACCCGGTGCTGGTCGACCGCTTCCTCGACGACGCGGTCGAGATCGACGTCGATGCGCTCTACGACGGCACCGAGCTCTACCTCGGCGGGGTGATGGAGCACATCGAGGAGGCCGGCATCCACTCCGGCGACTCGGCCTGCTCGCTCCCGCCGGTCACCCTCGGCGAGGAGGTCATCAACCGGATCCGCACCTCCACCGAGGCGATCGCGGCCGGGGTGGGCGTGCGCGGACTGATCAACATCCAGTTCGCGCTGGCCGGGGACGTCCTCTACGTGCTGGAGGCCAACCCGCGCGCCTCGCGGACCGTCCCGTTCGTCTCCAAGGCCACCGCCACCCCGCTCGCGAAGGCGGCGGCCCGGATCATGTTGGGGGAGTCCATCGCCGACCTGCGGGCGGCCGGGCTGCTGCGCACCGGCACCGACGGCGCCTGGACGGCCCCCAGCGCGCCGATCGCGGTCAAGGAGGCCGTGATGCCGTGGAACCGGTTCCGCACCGTCGACGGCACCTTCGTCGACTCCGTGCTCGGCCCCGAGATGCGCTCCACCGGTGAGGTGATCGGGCTGGACCACGACTTCGGGACGGCCTTCGCCAAGAGCCAGACCGCCGCCAACGGCCCGCTCCCGCAGCGCGGACGGGTCTTCATCTCCGTGGCCAACCGGGACAAGCGGCACGTGATCTTCCCGGTCAAGCGGCTGGCCGAGCTGGGCTTCGAGGTGCTGGCCACCGCCGGCACCGCCTCGGTGCTGCGCCGGCACGGGGTGGAGGTGACCGAGGTGCGCAAGCACAGCCAGGGTCCCGGCCCGAACGGGGAGAAGACGATCGTCCAGGCCATCCTCGACGGCGAGGTCGACCTGATCTTCAACACCCCGCACGGGATCAGCACCGACGGCCGGCCCCGCAACGACGGGTGGGAGATCCGCACCGCCGCGGTCCGGCTCAACGTGCCCTGCATCACCACCGTGCAGGGTCTGGCGGCCGCGGTGCAGGGCATCGAGTCCGGCTCCAGCACCGGGCCGCGGGTCCGCTCGCTGCAGTCCTGGAGCGAGGACATCCGCCCGCCCACGGCGGCGGGCACCGTCCGGGACGCCGCACGGGCATGAGCGTGAGCAGTGCCCTCGTCCGCGACGCCCGGACGTCGCGGACGAGGCGGGCGCTGCTCGGGGCCGGGTACCGCCGGGTGCTCCGCCCGGCGCTGTTCGCCAGCCACGGCGGCGACCCCGAGGAGGTGCACGACGCCACCCTGGCCCGGCTCGCCCAGCTCGGCCGGGTGCCGGCGCTGGTCCGTGCGCTCGGCCGGCTGACGTCGGTGCCGTCGCGTCCGGTGGAGGCGTTCGGGATCCGCTTCCCCGGTCCGGTCGGGCTGGCGGCCGGGCTGGACAAGGGCGCCCGCGCGGTCACCGCCTGGCAGGCGATGGGCTTCTCCCACGTCGAGCTGGGCACCGTCACCGCCCACGCCCAGCCGGGCAACCCCCGGCCGCGGATGTTCCGCGCCCCCGCCTCGGGCGGCCTGGTCAACCGGATGGGCTTCAACAACGACGGCGCCACCGCGGTGGCCGCCCGGCTCGAGGCCGCCGGTGTCCGGCGCGGCAACCGGGCCGCCGGCATCCCGGTCGGGCTCTCGCTGGGCAAGACCAAGGCGACCCCGGTGGAGGACGCGGTGCCGGACTACCTCGCCTCCTTCCGCGTCCTCGCCCCGCACGCCGACTACGTCGCGGTCAACGTCTCCAGCCCCAACACCCCCGGCCTGCGCAGCCTCCAGGACGGCGCCGCCCTGCGCGAGCTCACCGGCGCCCTGGTCGCGGAGTCGCGGCGCAGCGCCAACCCCGTGCCGGTGCTGGTCAAGGTGGCCCCCGACCTGGACGAGCAGGCGCTGGACGAGGTGCTCGAGGTCTGCACCAGCACCGGGGTGCAGGGGCTGGTCGCCACCAACACCACCCTCGCCCGTGACGGGCTGGCCGCCCCGGACGCCTGGCTGGCCGCCGAGGCCGGAGGCCTGTCGGGGGCACCGCTGCGCGAGCGCGCGCTGCGGGTGGTGCGCCACCTCAGCTCGCGGGCCGACCTGCCGGTGGTGGGCGTCGGCGGCATCATGACCGCCGGCGACGCCGAGGCGATGTTCGACGCCGGCGCCCGGCTGGTGCAGCTCTACACCGGGTTCATCTACGCCGGCCCGGCCCTGGTGGCCGACATCACCGCCCGTCACGCCGACCGAGCCGAGGAGCCCCGATGACCAGCACCGACCCGCGCCCGGGCACCGGACGGCCGTCCTACGGCGAGCGGCTGGCCGCGGTGACCGGTCGGCGCGGGCGGCTCTGCGTCGGCATCGACCCGCACCCCGGGCTGCTCAGCACCTGGGGGCTCGCCGACGACGCGTCCGGGCTGGAGGTCTTCGCCCGCGGGGTGGTCTCGGCCGTCGGCGACCTGGTGGCGGTCTTCAAACCGCAGTCCGCGCTGTTCGAGCGGTTCGGCTCGGCCGGCATCGCGGTGCTGGAGCGGGTGCTGGCCGACGTCGCCGCCGCCGGCGCGCTGTCGGTGCTGGACGCCAAACGCGGCGACATCGGCTCCACCATGGCCGGCTACGCGCGGGCCTACCTCGACGACGGCGGCCCGCTGGCCGCCGACGCCCTGACCGTCAACCCCTACCTGGGGCTGGAGGCGCTGGAGCCGGCCTTCACCGCGGCTGCGGCCAGCGGTCGCGGGCTGTACGTGCTGGCCCGCACCAGCAACCCCGACAGCGCCCAGCTGCAGCTCGCCACCCGCGACGGCCGCACCGTCGCCCAGACCGTCGTCGACGAGGTGCAGGCCCGCAACGACGCGCTCCGACCGGACCCGGGCTCCGGGGTGGAGTCGGGCGCGGCCGGACCCTTCGGGGTGGTGGTCGGCGGCACCCACGGCCAGGCCGAGCTCGACCTGTCGGCCTTCGACGGCTCGGTGCTGGTGCCCGGTGTGGGCGCCCAGGGCGCGACCGTCGCCGACCTGGCCGAGCGGTTCTCGGTGCCCCGCCTGCTGCTGCCCAGCAGCTCGCGCGGGGTGCTCGCCGCCGGCCCGGACCCCTCCGGGCTGCGCCAGGCCGTCACCGCACTGGTGGCCGAGACCGCCGTCCTCGGCTAGGAGCGTCGGGTCAGAGCCAACCGCCGTCGACCACCCACTGCTGGCCGGTGCAGGCCGCGGAGTCGTCGCTGGCCAGCCAGAGCAGCATCCGCGCCAGGTCGGCGGGCACCACCGGCTCGGCCAGGCACTGCTTCTGGCGGATCGTCTCCAGGTCGGCCGGGGTGATGTGCTCGCGGAGCTGGCGCTCGGTCAGCACCCAGCCCGGGATCAGGCAGTTGACCCGGATCCGGTCGGGGCCGAGCTCGCGGGCCATGGTCCGGGTCAGCCCCTCGATGCCGGCCTTGGCGGTGATGTAGCCGACCATGCCGATGAAGTCGGCGTGGGCGCTGATCGAGCCGAGGTTGATGATCGACCCGCCGCCCTGCTCGCGCATCATCGGCGCCACCGCCTGGATGGCGAACAGGTGGTGGCGCAGGTTCACCGCGATCCGGTCGTCGAAGGCCTCGGCGTCCAGCTCGGTGTAGGGGTGCCGGGTGTCGTTGGCGGCGTTGTTGACCAGCACCGTGATCGGGCCCCGGGCCGCGGCGGCCTCGCCGATCACCCGCTGCAGCGCGGGCACGTCACGGACGTCGCAGGGGGCGAACCAGGGCTCGGGCAGCCCGGCGGCCGCCACCTCGCGGACCAGCGCCTCGCCGTGCTCGGTGTCGATGTCGGTGAAGGCCACCTCCACCCCCTGGGCGGCCAGCTGGGTGACGAACTCCGCCCCCAGCCCGGTGGCGCCCCCGCTGACGAAGGCCACCCGGCCGGCCAGGCTGGGGTAGCGGGCGAAGCGGTCGGCACCGGCGTCGGCGGCGGCAGTCATCGGGGAACCTCCACGGGTCGGGACGGGTCGGCCGCGGCGGCGCACCGCGGCGTGCGCGCCCCCGGGGCGGGGCCGCTGCGGGTCACTGTAACGACGCCGGCACCCCGGCAGGCACCCGTCCCGGGGCACCCCCGCCGCCACGTGCCGGTGCGGAGCGGGACGCCGGCGACTCGGCTAGGTTGGCGGGGACCAGGAGGAGGTGATCGGCCGGTGACCGTACCGCGGCTGAGCGAGGAGCAGCGCGCCCGGGCCCGGACGGCCGCGGTGGCGGCGCGGACGCGTCGGGCCGAGGCCAAGGAGCGGCTGCGACGCGGTGACTGGTCCTTCGCGACCCTGGTCGAGCAGGCCCGCGGGGACGACGTGCTGGCCCACATCAAGGTCGTCGACGCCCTGCGCTGCCTGCCCCGCTTCGGGCCCAAGCGGGCCGCGGAGCTGATGGAGCGGCTCGACATCGCCCCCACCCGGCGGCTGCGCGGGCTGGGCCACCTGCAGCGGGAGAGCCTGCTGGAGGAGCTGCGGTGAGCACCGGCAGCCTGACCGTGGTCTCCGGCCCCACCGCGGTCGGCAAGGGCACCGTGGTGGCGCGGCTGCGCGCGGAGCACCCCGAGCTGATGGTGTCGGTCTCGGCCACCACCCGTCCGCCGCGCCCCGGTGAGGTGGAGGGGGTGCACTACCACTTCGTCGGCGCCGAGGAGTTCGACCAGCTGGTGGCCTCCGACGGGCTGCTGGAGTGGGCGGTGGTGCACGGCACGCACCGCTACGGCACGCCCCGGGCCCCGGTCCGGGCCGCCGTGGCCGCGGGCCGGCAGGTGGTGCTGGAGATCGACCTGCAGGGCGCCCGCCAGGTCCGCCGCAGCTGGCCGGGGGCCCGGTTCGTCTTCCTCGCCCCGCCCAGCTGGGAGGAGCTGGTCCGCCGGCTGGTGGGCCGGGGCACCGAGAGCGAGGCCGAGCGGGAGCGCCGGCTGCAGACCGCCCGGGCCGAGCTGGCCGCCGCCGAGGAGTTCGACCACGTCGTGGTCAACACCGAGGTGGACGCGACGGTGGCCGAGCTGGTCGAGCTGATCGGGCTCGGGACACCCGAGCGCACTTGGTAGCCGTCGTCTTGGCTGGTAGCCTGACCCAGCCTGTGACCACCACCAGAGAAGGCAGATCTTGAGCGTCAACACCCCTGAGGGCATCACCAACCCGCCGATCGACGAGCTGCTCACCAAGGTGGACTCCAAGTACCAGCTGGTCCTCTTCGCGGCCAAGCGCGCGCGGCAGATCAACGCCTACTACTCCCAGCTCGGTGACGGGCTGCTGGAGAGCGTCGGCCCCCTGGTCGAGACCGGGGTGCAGGAGAAGCCGCTGTCGATCGCGCTGCGCGAGGTCAACGCCGACGTCCTGCAGATGACCCACATCGACCCCGACGCCCCGGTCGAGGCCGAGAGCGGCGAGGCCGACTTCGGCGGCTTCGACGACGACGGCCCCGGCGTCGCCTGAGCCGACCCCTGACGACCGACCCGACCCGCTGACGCCCGTGGCCGAGATCGTGCTCGGGGTCGCCGGTGGCATCGCGGCCTACAAGGCCTGCACGCTGCTGCGCCGCCTCAGCGAGGCCGGCCACGGCGTCACCGTCGTCCCCACCGAGAACGCGCTGCGCTTCGTCGGCGTCGACACCTGGCAGGCGCTGTCAGGACGTCCGGTGAGCACCGACGTCTGGACCGGATCCGACGTGGTCCCGCACGTCCGCCTCGGCCGGGCCGCCGACCTGGTGGTGGTGGCGCCGGCCACCGCCGACCTGCTGGCCCGCGCGGCCGCCGGTCGCGCCGACGACCTGCTGACCAACGTCCTGCTCACCACCACCGCCCCGGTGCTGATGGCCCCGGCCATGCACACCGAGATGTGGCAGCACCCCGCCACCCGCGACAACGTCGCGCTGCTGCGGAGGCGCGGGACCGTGGTGGTCGACCCCGACTCCGGGCGGCTCACCGGCGTCGACACCGGGCCGGGCCGGCTGCCCGAGCCCGACGAGCTCTACGCCCAGTGCCAGGCCCTGCTCGGCGCGCCCTCGGCCGCGGTCCGCGACCTGGAGGGCCAGCGGGTGGTGGTCAGCGCCGGCGGCACCCGCGAGGCGCTGGACCCGGTCCGCTTCCTCGGCAACGCCTCCTCCGGCCGGATGGGCGTCGCGCTGGCCCGCGCCGCCGCGCTGCGCGGGGCCCGGGTGACGCTGGTCGGGGCCCACCTCGACGTGCCCCCGCCGTCCTCGGTGCGGGTGGTCGGGGTCGGCAGCACCGAGCAGCTGGCCGAGGCGATGCGGGTCGAGGCCGCCAGCGCCGACGTCGTGGTGATGGCGGCCGCGGTGGCCGACTGGACCCCGGTCGAGCGCAGCGGCAGCAAGATCAAGAAGAGCGGGGAGGACGAGCTGACCGTCCGGCTCCGCCAGACCACGGACGTGCTGGCCGGGCTGTCGGCCACCCGGGCGCGTCCGGGTCAGGTGGTGGTCGGCTTCGCCGCCGAGACCATCGCCGACCCGGTCGAGCGGGCCGAGGTGGGCGCGGCGAAGCTGCGCCGCAAGGGCTGTGACCTGCTGGTGGTCAACGACGTCAGCGGGGGAGCGGTGTTCGGCTCGGCCGACACCGCGGTCACCGTGCTCGGCGCCGACGGCAGCGCCGTCGACCACACCGGCGCCAAGGAGGCCGTCGCCCATCACATCCTGGACGCCGTCCGGCGGCTGAGGGGCGCGGGCTAGTCTCGGGCGGTCGGCGATCCCGGCACGCGCGACCCGCACGGAGCTCGCACCCCGTCCACACCCGCCGCGGCCGACAGGTCGCAGAACCACGTCAGGAGCGGATGCGATGTCGGCCCAGAGCGCCCGTCGGAACCGGCTGTTCACCTCGGAGTCGGTCACCGAGGGCCACCCCGACAAGATCGCCGACCAGATCAGCGACCGCATCCTCGACGAGCTGCTGGCCGAGGACCCGACCAGCCGGGTGGCGGTGGAGACCCTGGTCACCACCGGTTTGGTGGTGGTCGCCGGTGAGGTCACCACCGAGGCCTACGCCGACATCCGCACCCTGGTCCGCGACACCATCCTCGGCATCGGCTACGACTCCTCGGCCAAGGGCTTCGACGGCGCCTCCTGCGGGGTCAGCATCTCGCTGGGCTCGCAGTCGCCCGACATCGCCCGCGGCGTGGACAGCTCCTACGAGCACTGGCGCGACTCGTCGGAGGAGCGCTACGACCTGCAGGGCGCCGGCGACCAGGGGATCATGTTCGGCTACGCCTGCACCGAGACGCCCTCGCTGATGCCGCTGCCGATCGACCTGGCGCACCGGCTGTCGGAGCGGCTCACCGCGGTCCGCAAGGACGGCACGATGCCCTACCTGCGGCCCGACGGGAAGACCCAGGTCACGGTGGAGTACGTCGACGGCCGGCCGGCCCGGCTCGACACCGTGGTGCTGTCGGCCCAGCACGCCGCCGACATCGACCTGGACCGCCTCCTCACCCCCGACGTCCGCCGCCACGTGGTCGACCCGGTGCTGGAGGTCTACGACCTCGACCACCACGACCCGCGGCTCTTCGTCAACCCGACCGGGCAGTTCATCATCGGCGGGCCGATGGGCGACGCGGGTCTGACCGGGCGCAAGGTCATCGTCGACACCTACGGCGGCGCGGCCCGCCACGGCGGCGGTGCCTTCTCCGGCAAGGATCCGTCCAAGGTGGACCGCTCCGGGGCCTACGCCACCCGCTGGGTGGCCAAGAACGTCGTCGCCGCGGGGCTGGCCGACCAGTGCGAGGTGCAGGTGGCCTACGCCATCGGCCGCGCGCACCCGGTCGGCTTCTACCTCGACTGCTTCGGCACCGAGAAGGTGCCGGTGGAGCAGATCGAGGACGCCGTCAAGCAGACCTTCGACCTGCGTCCGGCGGCGATCATCGACGCGCTGGACCTGCTGCGCCCGATCTACACCCGCACCGCCGCCTACGGCCATTTCGGGCGCGAGCTCGACACCATGACCTGGGAGCGCACCGACCGCGCCGACGCGCTGGCCGCCGCCGTCCGGGGCTGAGCCGAGGGTGCGCACGCGGCGGCTGCCGCGGGTGCTGCTGGCGGCGGTGCTCGCGCTGAGCGCCTGGCTGCTGCTGCGCCCCGCCGGCGGGGGAGAACCGCTGCCGGTCGACGACACGGTGCTGCACGGCGCCCTCTTCGCCCTGCTCGCGCTGCTGGGCCACTGGAGCGGCTGGCCCCGGGTCGCGGTGCTGGCCGGCCTGGCGGGCTGGGCGCTGGCCTCGGAGCTGCTGCAGCAGGGCATGGGGCTCGGCCGCACCGGCGACCCGCTCGACCTGCTCGCCGACCTGCTCGGGCTGGCGCTCGGGACGGCCGCCGGGTTGGCCGTCGACCGTCTCCGGAGCCTCCGGCGCGCCGGTCCGGGCCGCGGTCCGTCGGCCTCCCGCTGACGGCCCCGCCCCACGGTCCACCGCCGGACCCATCCGCACCCGTCGCTGCTCCGAATCCTCCTCAACCGACCGGAGGGGGCGACGATGGCCACCGCTCGACGCAGTGCAGACGGACCGGCCCGCGGCCGCTGGGCACGGCGGATCGCCGGCGCGCTGGTGCTGGCCGTGGTCGCCGTGGCGCCGTGGCTGGTGCCCTGGGAGCAGCTGTCCGGCACCTCGGCCGAGGAGACCGCGCCCGCACGGGTGCTGCCCGGGCCCGGGGCGTCGAGCCCGCGATCCCCGGCGCAGCCGCGGCCCGACGTCGACGACGTCCGCGAGCTCGGCGAGGTGGTGGCGGCCGCGACCGGCTACCACCTGCCCGTCTCGCCGGAGGAGCTGGCCGCGCTGAGCACCACGCCGGGGGAGTACCAGGAGCTCGGCCGGGTGCAGATCCCGGCCCTCGACCTGGACGCCGCCTACGGCGAGGGCGTCCACGAGAGCGTGCTCGCGGAGGGCCCCGGACACTGGCCCGGCACCCCGATGCCCGGCCAGGAGGGCAACGCCGTGATCTCCGGGCACCGCAACACCCACACCCAGCCGTTCAAGGAGCTGGACGAGCTCGAGCCGGGGGACGCGGTGGTCGTCAGCACCGCCGGCGGCTCCACCACCTATGAGGTGACCGGGACGACGATCGTGCCCGAGGAGGAGTACAAGGACGCCGTCCTGGCCCAGCCCGGGCCCGGCACCCGCGAGGTGACCCTCTTCGCCTGCCATCCCGAGGGCAACCCGGTCTACCGCATCGTCGTCCGGGCCGAGGCCCGATGACCACCGGCGCCCGCAGCACGCGAGCCGAGGAGGTGGTGACCGACTGACCCATCCGACGGACCCGACAGACCCGACACCACCCAGCAGCGAGGAACCGACATGACCCAACCACAGCAGTTCGTCCGCCCGCAGCCGTTCGGCGGACGTCCGGTGATCCAGTTCCGTGACGACCACAGCCGACGGCGGTTCCTGCAGACCGCCCTCGTGGTCGGCGCCGGCTCGAGCCTGGTCGCGGCCGCCGCCGCGATGCGCGGCGACCCGCGGGCCGTCGCCGACGCCACCGCCAACGACCTGGACATCCTCAACTACGCGCTCACCCTGGAGCACCTGGAGGCGGAGTTCTACACCCAGGGCCTCGACAGCGGTGTCCTCGGCGGCCGCGACCTCGAGCTCGTCGAGCCGATCCGCGACCACGAGCAGGCGCACGTCGAGGCGGTCACCCAGACCATCACCGACCTCGGCGGCGAGCCGGTGGACAAGCCGTCGTTCATGTTCCCCGACGGCACCTTCGACGACAAGGACATGTTCCTCACCAACGCCTCGGCCTTCGAGGAGCTCGGTGTCACCGCCTACCACGGCCAGGTGCCGCGGATCGACGACGCCGACATCCTCGCCGCCGCAGCCGCCATCGCCGGCGTCGAGTCCCGGCACGCGGCCATCGTCGCCGACCTGCTGGGGGAGAACCCGTTCCCGTCGCCGTTCGAGAAGACGATGACGATGGAGCAGGTGCTCGAGCAGGCCAGCACGTTCATCGAGCAGTGACCACGCAGGACGAGAGGAGATCATCATGAACCGCAGGGACCTGATCCGTGGTGCCGCCGTGGCCATCCCCGGCTCCGTGGCGCTCAGCATGCTGTCGGCCAAGTGGGCCTTCGCCGAGGGCGTTGACGACTTCGACGGCCCCGTCGACGTGCTCAACTACGCGCTGACCCTGGAGTACCTGGAGGCGGAGTTCTACCGCCAGGGCAACGAGGCCGGTCTGGCCGAGGGCCGCGCCGCGGACTACCTCAGCACCATCCAGACCGACGAGGAGGCCCACGTGATGGCCCTCCAGGACACCATCGCCCAGCTCGGCGGCACGGCCGTCCCCGCCCCGCAGGTCGACTTCGGCCAGGCCTTCGGCTCGCTGGAGAGCTACCTCGAGACCGCCTACACCTTCGAGAACCTCGGGGTGCAGGCCTACCTCGGAGCGGCTCCGGCCCTGTTCCAGCAGAAGGAGCTGCTGTCGGCGGCCGCGAGCATCTTCGGGGTCGAGGCCCGGCACGCGGCGATCATCGCCAACCTGCAGGAGAAGGCGGCCGAGGGCGGCGTCTACCAGGGCGCGGTGGAGACCCCGGCCGACCGGAGCACGGTGCTGCAGGCCGCGAGCCCGTTCATCGTGGCGGCCCGGACCTACTGACCCGCACCCGGGCGGGCGGACCGCACGGTCCGTCCGCCCGCTCCTGCTCCCCCCGTCCTGGCGCGTGCGCGCTCCTGCGTGAGCCGTTGTCGGCCGGGTAGTCCAGGCCCGACGCCGGAGGGGTGGGCGAACCCCACCCTGACACCCGGACGTCGGGAGGGAAGGGGTATGACGACGACGCAGCCTGATCGCACCGAGGAGTCCGAGGGCGGGCTCAAGCGCACCATCACCGGACGGCTGCTCTACGGCTACGTCCTGGGCGACGTGCTGGGCTCGGGGGTGTACGTCCTCATCGGCGCGGTGGCCGCCGCCGTCGGCGGCGCGTTCTGGCTGGCCTTCGCCGCCGGCGTGGCGGTGGCCACGCTGACCGGGATGGCCTACGCGGAGCTGGTCAGCAAGTACCCCCGCGCCGCCGGAGCCTCGTTGTACGTCCACCACGCCTTCCGGCGCCCGGCACTGACCTTCTTCGTCACCGTCTGCTTCCTCTCCGCCGCCTTCGCCGCCGCGGGTTCGCTGGCCTCCGGGTTCGCCGGGTACTTCACCCAGCTCGTCCAGCAGGCTCCGGTGCTGCTGGTGTCGCTGCTCTTCGTGCTGGCGCTGTGCCTGATCAACTTCATCGGGATCACCGAGTCGGTGGTGGCCAACATGGTGATGACCGTGGTGGAGGTCGCCGGGCTGCTGATCATCCTGGCGGCCGGGGTGGTGCAGGTGGCCCGCGGTGATGCGTCCTGGGGTGTCCTCACCGAGTTCCGCGCGGAGGGCAACCCGGTGTTCGCGGTGGTGGCCGGGGTGGCCCTGGCGTTCTTCGCCATGACCGGCTTCGAGAACGCTGCCAACGTCGCGGAGGAGACCCGGCGACCCGCGATCACCTTCCCGCGGGCGTTGATCGGCGGGATGGCGACCGCCGGGGTCATCTACGTGCTGGTCGCCATGACGGCGGCCCTGGTCGTGCCGGTGGACGTGCTCGGCGGGTCGGAGGCCGCGCTGCTGGAGGTGGTCCGCGCCGGCGTGCTGCCCGTACCGGTGGGCGCGATGATCATCGTCTTCGCCCTGATCGCCATGGTCGCCATCAGCAACACCGCGCTGGTCTCGATCGTCACCCAGTCCCGCGTGCTCTACGGGATGGCGCGCGAGGGTGTCGTGCCGTGGGTCTTCTCCCGGCTGCACCACGCCCGGCGCAGCCCCTGGGTCGGGCTGCTGTTCTCGGGGCTGGTGGTCGGTCTGCTGCTGGTGGTCGGTGCGCTGGTCCAGCTCGTCGACCCCGAGCTCGATCTCGTCGGGCGGCTGGCCACGGTCACCGTGGTGTTCCTGCTCTTCATCTACGCGTTGGTGATCGTCTCGGCCTTCAAGCTCCGCGGCACCGACGAGGCCGACGACGCCTACCGGGCGCCGACCCCGGCGCTGGTGGTCGGCCTGGTCGGCAACGTGGTGCTGCTGGTCTACGTCGTGGTCGACGACCCCAGCTCGCTGCTGTGGGTAGGCGGTCTGCTGCTCGTCGGGCTCGCGCTGTACCTGGCCGCACGCGCGTCCCGCCGCGGACGCGACCCGCTCGCCGGCTACGCCGGCCACGACGCGAAGGAGGGCTGAGATGCACGTCCTGGTCGCCACCGACGGCTCGCGGGAGTCGCTGACCGCTGCGCGCGAGCTGCAGCGCCTGGCCGACCCCGACCGGATCGACGAGGTCACCGTGGTCGCCGTGGTCAGCCCGCTGGCCGCGGTCCCGTTCGCCAACGACCTCGGACGCCCGCGCGACCCCGCCCCTCCCGGCCCGGGCGGGCTCAGCTTCCGCCAGGAGGCCGAGGACGCGGTCGCCGTGGTGGCCGAGCAGCTGGCCCGGTGGGGTCCGCCGGTGCGGCGGCAGGTGCGCAGCGGGTCGGCCGCCGCCGAGATCGTCCGCGCCGCCGAGGAGCTGTCGGCCGACCTGGTGGTGCTGGCCAGCGGCGGCCGCGGGCTGAGCGAGACGGTCCTGCTCGGCAGCACCGCCGCCCGCGTGCAGCACTCCGCACCCTGCGCCGTGCTCGTGGTGCGCCCTCCGGGTCCGCGTCGACCCGGGCGCTGAGCCCGGCCGGCGCTGTCGGGTGCCGCCCCTACCATCGGGGCCGTGACCGATCCCGCCCCGCTGCTGCCCGCCCCCGCGGTGGACGTGGCGCGGGTGGCGGTCGACGTCGGGCTGGCGCACCTGGACCGGGTCTTCGACTACACCGTCCCGGAGTCGATGGGCGAGGACGCGGTCCCCGGCGTCCGGGTGCGGGTGCGCTTCGCCGGTCGGCTGCGTGACGGGTTCGTGCTGGAGCGGGCCGGGGTCAGCACCACCGAGCGCAGCCTGCAGCCGTTGCACAAGGTGGTCTCGGCCGAGCCGGTGCTCAGCCCGGAGGTGGCGCGGCTGGTGCGGGCGGTCGCCGACCACTGGGCCGGGACCTTCGCCGACGTCGTCCGGCTCGCCGTACCGCCGCGGCACGCCGCCACCGAGAAGGCCCCCCGGCGCGAGCGCGCCGCTCCCACGCTGGACGGCTGGACCGCCACGGCCTCGGTGCTGGCCGGCTACCCCTGGGGCGTGCAGTGGCTGGAGGCGGTCGCCCGCGGGGAGTCGCCGCGGGCGTTCTGGCAGGTGGCGCCGACCGCCGGGGTGGCCGGCCGCTGGGCCGAGGGGTTCGCCGACGCCGCCGCGGCCACGGTGCGCTCGGGCCGCGGCGCGCTGGCCGTGGTGCCCGACACCCACGACCTCGACCTGCTGGAGCGGGCCTGCCGGGAGCGGCTCGGCCCCGACGCGGTGGTCCGGCTGACCGCCGACGCCGGCCCCTCCACCCGCTACCGGGCCTTCCTGGCCGCCCGCCGCGGCGACGTGCCGGTGGTGGTCGGCACCCGGGCGGCCGCGTTCGCCCCGGTGCAGCGGCTCGGGCTGGTGGCGCTGTGGGACGACGGGGACGACCTGCACGCCGAGCCGCGCGCCCCCTACCCGCACGCCCGTGACGTGCTCGCCATCCGCGCCGCGCAGTCCCGGGCGGCGGTGCTGGTCGCCTCCCACGCCCGCTCGGCGGAGGTGCAGCGCTGGCTCGAGGACGGCTGGCTGCGTCCGGTGCAGCTGGCGCCGCGGGAGCTGCGGCGCGCCAGCGCGGGCGTCCGGGTCGCCGCCGACAGCGACCGCGCCCTGGAGCGCGACCCGCACGCCGAGGTGGCCCGGCTGCCGCACGAGGTGTTCCAGGTCATCCGGGCCGGGCTCAGCCGCGGGCCGGTGCTGGTGCAGGTGCCACGGGCGGGCCACCTGCTCGCCCTGCTGTGCGCCGACTGCCGCACCCCGGCCCGCTGCGGCCACTGCTCGGGGCGGCTGGAGACGACGCCGGCCCGCCTCCCCGGCTCCGCACCGGCGGGCCGGGGAGCCGACCGGGGGTTGCCGAGCTGCCGCTGGTGCGGCCGGCTGCAGACGGACTGGCGCTGCGAGGAGTGCGGCAGCCCCCGCTGGCGCGCCCCGGTGGTGGGGGCCTCCCGCACCGCCCACGAGCTCGGCCGTGCCTTCCCGAACACCCGGGTGGTCTCGGCCACCGCCGGCGAGGCCCGCGACCCGGTGCGGGGCGAGCACGTGCTGGTGGTCGCCACCCCCGGCGCGGAGCCGCGGGCCGAGGACGGCTACGCCGCGGCCGTCCTGCTCGACACCCCGCTGCTCCTCGGGCGGCCCGACCTGCGGGCCGCGGAGGAGGCGCTGCGACGCTGGCTCAACGTGGTCGCCCTGGTCCGCCCGGGCGACCAGGACGGCACCGTGATCGCGGTCGGGCCCAGCGGCGCCCGGGCCCTGCAGGCGCTGGTGCGGCTCGACCCCGGCGGCTTCGCGGCCCGGGAGCTGGCCGAGCGGGCCGAGGCGCACCTGGGGCCGGCGTGGCGCACCGTCACCGTCGAGGGCGGCGCGGAGGCCGTCCGGCAGCTGCACTCGCTGCTCGAGGCCGACCGGCTCGAGGCGGTCGGGGTGGAGGTGCTCGGCCCGGTCGAGCTGGACGCCACCGCCGACGGGGAGCGGCACCGGCTGGTGCTGCGCTGCCCGCCGGCCGGCGGGTCCGAGCTGGTCCGTCAGGTGCGCCAGGCCCAGTCGGTGCGCAGCGCGCGCAAGAGCGAGGGGGCCCTGCGGGTCCGGGTCGACCCGGTGGTCTTCGGCTGAGCGGACGTCCCCGCCTGGTCGTGGGCCGGGACCGTCGGCGGTCGGGCCTACACTGCGGCAGGTGCGCCTGGTCTTCGCCGGCACGCCCGAGGTGGCGGTGCCCTCCCTCGACGCCCTGCTCGCCTCCTCCCACGAGGTGGTGGCGGTCGTCACCCGTCCCGACGCGCCCAGCGGCCGCGGCAAACGGCTCACCCCGAGCCCGGTCGCGCTGCGGGCCGAGGCGGCCGGTCTGCCGGTGCTCAAGCCGGCGCACCCCCGTGAGGAGGAGTTCGTCGACGCGCTGACCGCGCTGCGGCCCGACTGCTGCCCGGTGGTGGCCTACGGCGCACTGGTGCCGCAGCGGGTGCTCGACATCCCGACCCACGGCTGGGTCAACCTGCACTTCTCGCTGCTGCCGGCCTGGCGTGGGGCCGCCCCGGTGCAGCACGCCGTCCTCAACGGCGACACCGAGACCGGGGCGACGACCTTCCGGCTGGTCCGCGAGATGGACGCCGGACCGGTCTTCGGCGAGGTGCGCGACCGGATCGGCCCGACCGACACCTCCGGCGACCTGCTGGCCCGGCTGGCCCGCTCCGGCGCCGACCTGCTGGTGCGCACCCTGGACGAGATCGAGGCCGGCACCGCCACCCCGGTCGAGCAGCCGACCGAGGGGGTCTCGCTGGCGCCGAAGATCACCGTCGCCGACGCCGAGCTGGACTGGAGCCGGCCCGCGGAGGTGCTCGACCGAACCATCCGCGGCTGCTCCCCGGCGCCGGGTGCGTGGACCACCTTCCGCGGCGAGCGGTTCAAGATCGGTTCGGCCACCCTCACCGACGAGCAGCTGCCGCCTGGGCGGATCGCCGTCACCAAGCGCGCGATGCGGGTCGGCACCGGCACGGTCGCCCTCGAGCTCGGGCAGGTGCAGCCGCCGGGCAAGAAGCCGATGGCCGCCGCCGACTGGGCCCGGGGCGTCCAGCTCGACCCCGAGGAGTCGCTGGGGTGAGCCCGGCCCGAGGCCGCACGCGGCGACGTCCCCGGGTGGACCAGGCCCGGCGGGTCGCCTACGACGCGCTGCGGGCCGTGCACGCCTCCGACGCCTACGCCAACCTCGTGCTGTCGGACCTGCTGGCCCAGCGCCGGCTCACCGGACGCGACGCCGCCTTCGCCACCGAGCTGCTGCACGGCACCTGCCGCGGCGAGGGCAGCTACGACCGGGTCGTGGCCGCCGCCTCCGGCCGCGCCGTCACCGACCTCCAGCCGGCGGTGCTCGACGTGCTGCGCCTCGGCACCCACCAGCTGCTGCGGATGGACGTCCCCGACCACGCGGCGGTCGCCACCTCGGTCGACCTCGCCCGCAGCGCCGTCGGCGAGCGGGTGGCCGGGCTGGTCAACGCGGTGCTGCGCCGGGTGGGGGAGCGCAGCTGGGAGCAGTGGGTGGACCACCTGGGCGCCGCGCTGCCCGCGCCGGAGCGACTGGCGCTGGCCACCGCGCACCCGCGCTGGGTGGTGGACGCCTTCACCGACCTGCTCGGGGACGAGGCCGCCGACGCCCTCGCCGCCGACAACGTGACACCGATGACCACCCTGGTGCGGCGACCGGGACTGGTGGAGCCCGACGAGCTGCGGGCCGCCGGCGCCGAGCCGACCGGGCTGTCCCCGTTCGGCTGGCGGGTCAGCGGCAACCCCGGCGACCTCGCCGCGGTGCGCGAGGGCCGGGCCGGGGTCCAGGACGAGGGTTCGCAGCTGGTCGCGCTGGCGCTGGCCCGGGCCGAGGCCCCCGAGGGGCCCTGGCTCGACCTGTGCGCGGGACCGGGGGGCAAGACCGCGCTGCTGGCCGCGCTGGCCGGCCCGGGCACCCGGGTGGTCGCCGCGGAGCGGCAGCCGCACCGCGCGCAGCTGGTGCGTCAGGCCGTCCGGGCCCGGTCCGAGCCGCCGCTGGTGGTGACCGCCGACGGCACCCGCCCGCCGTGGCGTGCGGGCTCGTTCGCGAAGGTGCTGGCCGACGTGCCCTGCACCGGGCTGGGTGCGCTGCGACGCCGCCCGGAGGCCCGGTGGCGGCGCCGGCCCGAGGACGTCCCCGAGCTGCACCCGCTGCAGCTGCGGCTGCTCACCGCCGCCCTCGACTCGACCCGCCCGGGCGGGGTGACGGCCTACGTGACCTGCTCCCCGCACCGCACCGAGACGGTCGAGGTGGTGCAGGAGGTGCTGGCCGGACGCGACGACGTCGAGGTGGTGCCGGCCGCGCCGCTGCTGCCCGAGGTGTCCGACGCCGCCCTCGGCGACTTCGTCCAGCTGTGGCCGCACCGGCACGGCACCGACGCGATGTTCCTGGCGCTGCTGCGCCGCACGGGCTGAGCCGTGGCGAGGAGGAGGTCGCACCGCCGCCGCCTCCTCGGCGACCTGAGGTCCCCCGATCCCGGCGCCTGATCCGAGCGATTCCCTCGGACCGGGGCGGCGGCGGTGCATGCCCAGCATGGGTCAGCCGGCAGGCCGTCCGACAGGGCCGAAGGTCCCGACCCTGCGACACGGGACGGCTCAGTCGGGCGCCGGCCCGCCGGCGCGGCGCCGGTCGCCGTAGACGGCGGCCTGGGTGCGGCGTTGCAGCCCGAGCTTGGCCAGCAGGCTGGAGACGTTGTTCTTCACCGTCTTCTCGGCCAGGAACAGCCGTTCGGCGATCTCCCGGTTGGTCAGCCCGTCGGCGATCAGCTCGAGCACCTGCCGCTCACGCTCGCTCAGCCGGACCTCGGCCGGCGGCCGCTCGGGCGACGGGCCGGGGTCGGGTGCCGGGCCGAGCAGCGAGCGGCCGGCGGCCACGGAGCGGATCGCCTCGACCAGGGAGTTGCCGCGGATGGCCTTGAGCAGGTAGCCCGCGGCGCCGGCGCGCGCGGCGGCGGACCGGGTCTCCTCGTCGTCGTAGGAGGTGAGGATGAGGCAGCGGACCTCCGGGTGGGCCGCCCGGACGTCGCGGCACACGTCGATCCCGCTGCCGTCGGGCAGCCGGGCGTCCAGGACGGCCACCGTCGGGGCGCAGGCGGGGATCCGGCGGCGCGCCTCCTCGGCGGTGGCGGCCTCGCCCACCACGACGAGGTCCTCGGTGGCGCTGATGAGGTCGATCAGCCCGCGCCGGACCAGCTCGTGGTCGTCGAGCACGAAGACGCCGGTCACCCCGGGCCGTCGGGACGCTGCGGGATGCTCCATCGCAGGCTGGCACCTCCTCCGGGGCCCGTCGACAGGGTGAGGGTGCCGCCGTGCCGGATGGCGCGGTGTTCCAGGTTCGCCAGACCGCTGCGGCGGTCGGAGGCACCGAAACCGCGGCCGTCGTCGCTCACCGTGACCGTCAGCCGGCCGGCGTCGGCGTCCACCCGGACCCGGACGCAGGTGGCGCCGGCGTGCCGGACGCAGTTGCTGACCGCCTCCCGCAGCACCGCGGTGAGGTCGCCCAGCAGCCGGCGGTCGAGCGTCTCGAGCGGGCCGCCGGTGGTGGTCTCGGGCGGCACCGGCAGACCCGCCGCCGCGCTGGCGACGGTGCGCCGGACGAGGTCGGCGACGGTGCCGGCCGGGATCACCTCGCCCAGGGCGACGATGGTCGAGCGGATCTGCTCGATGGTGTCGTCCAGGTCCTTGACCACCCCGGCGACCCGCCCGGCCGCGGCCCGGTCCTCGCTCGAGGCCACCACGCTCTGCAGCCGTAGACCGGCGGCGAAGAGCCGCTGGATGGTGTGGTCGTGCAGGTCGCGGGCGATCCGGTCCCGCTCGTCGAGCACCTCCAGCCGGTACCGGGCCGCCCGCGCGGCGGCCAGCTCGAGCGTGAGCGCCGCCTGGTCGGCGAAGTTCTCCGCCATCTCCATCAGGTCCTGGTCGAAGGGTGGCCGGTCGGCCATCCGGGCGGCCACGATCGCGCCCCGCGACCCGCCGCCCTGCAGCGGGACGACCATCGCGCTGGTCACCTCGGACAGCGCGGCCCTCAGGTGCAGCCAGGGCGGGTTCGGTGCGGTGTCCAGGTGGCGCAGCAGCATCCCCCGGCCCTCCGTCATGACGTGCTGGGCGACGGCACCGGCGCGCGGGTAGCGCAGCCCCCGGACGCGGTGCGCCTCGGCCCCGGTGGCCACGACCACCTCCAGCTGCTCGGCGTCGAGCGGTCGCACGACGCTCACCACGTCGGCCCCGGCCAGCTGCAGCACGGTGTCGGAGAGCCGCTGCAGCACCGTCAGCTCGTCCTCGGCCAGGGTGACCAGCAGGCGGTTGATGTCGGCCGAGGCCCGCAGCCAGTCCTGCTGGCGCTGCGCCCGGTCGTAGAGGCGGGCGTTGTCCACGGCGTTGCCGGCGGTCTCGGCCAGCGCGGTGACGACCGCCTCGTCGTCGGTGGTGAACGGTCCGCCTGCGCGGTCGGCCAGGTAGAGGTTCCCGACCACCCCGGAGCGGGCCCGGACCGGGACACCGAGGAAGCTGGTCATCGGCGGGTGGCCGGGAGGGAACCCGCTGGACAGCGGGTGCTCCGACAGCCGCTCGAGCCGCACGGGCCGGGGGTCGTCCACCAGCGCGCCGAGCAGACCGCGTCCCCGGGGGTGCTGCCCGATGGCGGTCACCTGCTCCTCGTCGACTCCGACGTGCACGAACTCGTCCAGCGTCCCGTCCGCGGCGAGGATCCCCAGCGCCGCGTAGCGCGCCCCCGACACCTTCCGGGCGACCCTGACCACCCGGGCGAGCACGTCGGCGAGCGACAGGTCCTGCACCAGCGCCCGCTGCGCCTCCAGCAGCTGCGCCAGCCGGTCGGGCGGGATGGACGCGCTCAACGGGGCGACCCGGTCCATGGCCTGACATTACGCCCCCGTCGACGGGAAGGGTGCAGGGCTTGCCCGCGCGGGTAGACACGGGGCATGAGTCGTATCGCCGTCGTCGGAGGCCACGGGTCCGTGGCCCGTCACCTGCACCCCCTGCTCGTCGCGGCCGGGCACACCCCGCTCGCCCTGGTCCGCAACCGCGACCACCTCGCCGAGCTCGAGGCGCTCGGCGCCGAGGTGGGCCTGCTCGACATCGAGAGCAGCGACGTGGACGCCTTCGCGGCGGCCTTCGCCGGGTGCGACGCCGTGGTGTTCGCCGCCGGGGCTGGCGCGGACGGCAAGGTCGAGCGCAAGCGCACCGTCGACCTCGAGGGTTCGACCAAGTCCGTCGCCGCCGCCGAGCAGGCCGGCATCCGCCGCTTCGTGCAGGTCTCGGCGATGGGGGTGGACCAGCCGCTGGGCGAGGACGTCTCCGACGTCTGGCGGGCCTACGTCGAGGCCAAGCGGGACGCCGACGCCGTCCTGCGCGCGAGCTCGCTGGACTGGACGGTCGTCCGGCCCGGCCAGCTCACCGACGACGAGCCGACCGGGCGGGTGGACCTGCGCGAGCACGTCGAGCGCGGTGCGGTGCCGCGGGCCGACGTGGCCGCGGTGGTGGCGGCCTGCCTGGCCGACGACCGCTCGGTGGGCGCGCAGTTCGAGCTGGTCAGCGGGCCCGAGCCGATCGAGGCCGCCGTGGCCACCGCACCACGTTTCGCCGGCTGACCCGGCTAGGGTTCGGGCCGTGGGGATCCGCATCACGCCGTCCATCCTGAGCGCCGACTTCACCCGGCTGGGTGAGGAGGTCGACCGGATCGCCAGCGCCGACGGCGTCCACGTCGACGTGATGGACAACCACTTCGTGCCCAACCTCACCCTCGGTCTGCCGGTGGTGGAGGCGCTGCGGGCGCGCACCGACCAGCTGCTCGACATCCACCTGATGATCGAGGACGCCGACCGCTGGGCTCCGGCCTACGCCGAGGCGGGCGCGGAGAGCGTCACCTTCCACGTGGAGGCGGCGCGCGCCCCGGTGCGGCTGGCCCGCGAGCTGCGCAGCCTCGGTGCGCGGGCGTCGATGGCGCTCAAGCCCGCCACCCCGGTCGAGCCCTACGCCGACCTGCTCGGCGAGCTCGACATGGTGCTCATCATGACCGTCGAGCCCGGCTTCGGCGGACAGAAGTTCCTCGACCTCTGCCTGCCCAAGATCCGCCGCACCCGCGAGCTGCTCGCCCCGCTGGGCAAGGACGTGTGGGTGCAGGTCGACGGCGGCATCTCCGAGTCGACCATCGAACGGTGCGTCGAGGCCGGCGCCGACACCTTCGTCGCCGGCTCCGCGGTCTTCGGCGCCGACGACCCCGACGCCATGGTCCGCCACCTCCGCACCCTCGCCGAGGCCGCCACCCCCGCCTGAACCCCGCCCGCGTGTATGTCATCGCGGTCACGGACGGCGTGTCGCGGCGTGTCGGGGGGCGTGGGCTCTTCTGCGCACACGATCCCAGGGAGCGAGAGCGGCCACACCGGCGCGAGCACCACGGCCCGGGGCGCGTGTGTCCAGCGGCGCCCGGTGCGCGGTCGGCCGGGTTGTCCCCTGGGAACGTGTCCGCCGCGGGCGCCGGGGAGCGGGACACGCCGCGACACGCCGCGCGTGACCGCGATGACATACACGGGTTCAGGGGGTTCGGCCGGGCCCGCCCGCGGCGGGGGAGGGGCGGTCAGGCCGTGGTGACGGGGAGCGGCTCGTGGCGGACGGGGAAGCTGACGCTGCGGGCGATGAAGCAGAGGCCGTTCGCGGTGTGGTGCAGCTCGTCCAGGTCGGTGCGGGAGCCGGCGGCCACCGTCACGCGGGGACGCAGCACCGCCTCGACGAACTCGCCGCTGCCGTCGGGGTGGACGCGCATGGTCGCCTCGGCGGCGTCGCGGTAGCCGGTCACCACCACGCCCTCGCGGACGCACACGTGCAGGAACGACAGCAGGTGGCACTGGGCCAGCGCGGCCAGCAGCAGCTGCTCGGGGTTCCAGCGGTCGGTGTCCCCGCGGAAGGTCGGGTCGGCCGAGCCGAGCAGGTCGGGGCGTCCCTCGGTGCTGACGACGTGGTCACGGCCGTAGCTGCGGTAGCCCGCGGTGCCGGTGCCCCGGGCGCCGGTCCAGCGGACGTCGACCGCGTAGCGGTGCTGGTCGTTCACTGCCCGCGGCGGCGCAGGTAGCGCTGGAACTCCGCGGCGATCGCGTCGCCGGTGGCGTCGGGCAGCTCGGTCTCGTCCTGCTGGCGCTCCAGGGTGGCGATGTACTCGGCGACCTCGGAGTCCTCGCTGGCCAGCTCGTCCACCCCGCGCTCCCAGGCCCGGCTCAGCTCGGGCAGGTCGCCCAGCTGCAGGGACTGGCCGAGGAAGTCCTCGACCCGGTTGAGCAGCGCCAGGGTGGCCTTCGGGCTGGGGGCGTGGGACACGTAGTGCGGCACGGCCGCCCACAGCGAGACGACCTTGATCCCGGCCTCGGCGCAGGCGGCGGTGATCACCCCGGTGATCCCGGTCGGCCCCTCGTAGGTGGACAGCTCCAGCCCGAGCTCCTCGGCCTGCGTCACGGTGGTGGTCGACCCGCTGACCGGGATCGGCCGGGTGTGCGGGGTGTCGGCCAGCAGCGCCCCGAGCACGATCACCTGCGGGTCGTCCCAGCTGCGCATCATCGACACCAGCGTCCGGGCGTACTGGCGCCAGCGCATGTTCGGCTCCGGCCCGCTCACCAGCACGAGGTCGCGGTCGTCCAGCCGGGCCACCTCCACCGAGGTGGTCGGCCAGCTGATCTCGGTCTCGGTCGGCTCGGGCCGCGACACCTGCGGGCGGTTGACCTGGAAGTCGTAGTAGTCGTCCGGGTCCAGCTCGAAGGCGAGCTCGGCGTCGAACTGGTCGCCCAGGTGCTCCACGGCCTGGCTGGCGGCGTTGCCGGCGTCGTTCCAGCCGGTGAAGGCCATCACCACGAGCGGGCGGCGCAGCTCGCGGAGCGGGATGAGGTGCTGCTCGGACATGCCGACACTCTATGTCGCGGCTCCCTCCGTGCGGCTCCGACGGGCGCACCAACCGGGTCGGGGACGTCGCGGCACCGGTGTCAGGATCCGGTCAGCCCCGGGCGGGCTGGCGCCGCTTCCTAGGCTGGGGAGACGGCCCGGGACCCGGGCCGGCCACGTCGTCCCGCCAGGAGCCGTCCATGACCGCCACCCAGGCACCCGCACCCGCGACCGTCCCGGAGACGGTCGGGGCCGCGCTGCGTCCTGACTGCACCGAGCAGCTGACCGAGCTGCTGCGTCGCCGGGTGATGGTGATCGACGGGGCCATGGGCACCGCGATCCAGCGCGACCGGCCCTCGGAGGACGGCTACCGCGGCGAGCGGTTCGCCGACTGGCCGGTCGACCTGCAGGGCAACAACGACCTGCTCAGCCTCACCCAGCCGCAGATCATCGCCGGTATCCACCGCGAGTACCTCCACGCCGGTGCCGACGTGATCGAGACCAACACCTTCAGCGCCACCGCGATCGCGCTGGCCGACTACCGGATGTCGGAACTGGCCTACGAGCTCAACCTCGTCTCCGCCCGGCTGGCCCGCGCCGAGGCCGACGCCGTCACCGCCGCCGACCCGGGACGTCCGCGGTTCGTCGCCGGCGCGCTCGGCCCCACCAACCGGACCGCCTCGATCAGCCCCGACGTCAACGACCCCGGCGCGCGCAACGTCACCTTCGACGAGCTGGTCGAGGCCTACGCGACCGCCACCCGCGGCCTGCTCGACGGCGGTGCGGACCTGCTGGTGGTCGAGACGATCTTCGACACCCTGAACGCCAAGGCCGCGATCTACGCCATCGAGGAGGTGTTCGAGGAGCACGGCCGGCGCTGGCCGCTGATCATCTCCGGCACCATCACCGACGCCTCCGGACGCACCCTGTCCGGCCAGACCACCGAGGCGTTCTGGCACTCGGTGCGCCACGCCCGCCCGCTGCTGGTCGGGCTGAACTGCGCGCTGGGCGCCCGGGAGATGCGGCCCTACCTGGCCGAGCTGTCGCGGGTCGCCGAGGCCTTCGTCTCCTGCTACCCCAACGCCGGGCTGCCCAACGCCTTCGGCGAGTACGACGAGGTGGCCTCCGAGACCGCGGCCATCGTCGCCGAGTTCGCCGAGGCGGGGCTGGTCAACATGGTCGGTGGTTGCTGCGGCACCACACCGGACCACATCCGCGCCATCGCGGCGGCGGTGCAGGGACGCCCCCCGCGCGAGCCCGCGACCGTCCGGCCCGCGCTGCGGCTGTCGGGGCTGGAGCCGCTCACCGTCGACGCCGACAGCCTGTTCGTCAACATCGGCGAGCGCACCAACGTCACCGGTTCGGCCCGCTTCCGCACCCTGATCAAGGACGGCGACTACGACACCGCGCTGTCGGTGGCGGCCCAGCAGGTCGAGAACGGCGCCCAGGTGATCGACGTCAACATGGACGAGGGCATGCTCGACGGCGTCGCCGCGATGGACCGCTTCCTCAAGCTGGTCGCCTCCGAGCCCGACATCAGCCGGGTGCCGGTGATGGTCGACAGCTCGAAGTTCCCCGTCATCGAGGCCGGCCTCAAGTGCCTGCAGGGCAAAGCCATCGTCAACTCGATCTCGCTGAAGGAGGGGGAGGGACCCTTCCGCGAGCAGGCCGAGGTCGTGCGCCGGCACGGCGCGGCGGCCGTGGTGATGGCCTTCGACGAGCAGGGCCAGGCCGACACCCTGCAGCGGCGCCAGGAGATCTGCGCCCGGGCCTACCGGATCCTCGTCGAGGAGCTCGACTTCCCGCCCGAGGACATCATCTTCGACCCCAACGTGTTCGCGGTCGCGACCGGCATCGAGGAGCACGCCCGCTACGGGCTGGACTTCATCGACGCGGTGCGCTGGATCAAGCAGAACCTGCCCGGGGCACGGGTCTCCGGCGGCATCTCCAACGTCTCGTTCTCCTTCCGCGGCAACAACCCGGTGCGCGAGGCGATCCACGCCGTCTTCCTGTTCCACGCCATCGAGGCCGGCCTCGACATGGGCATCGTCAACGCCGGCGCCCTGGTGGTGCTGGACGAGGTCGACCCCGAGCTGCGGGAGCGGATCGAGGACGTCATCCTCAACCGGCGCCCCGACGCCACCGAGCGCCTGCTGGAGGTGGCCGAGCGGTTCCGCGGCAGCGGCGAGACGGCGGAGAAGGCGACCGACGAGTGGCGGACGAAGCCGGTCGAGGAGCGGATCACCCACGCCCTGGTCAAGGGCATCGACACCTTCGTCGAGGCCGACACCGAGGAGCTGCGCCAGCAGATCGCCGACCGCGGCGGGCGTCCGATCGAGGTGATCGAGGGTCCGCTGATGGACGGCATGAACGTCGTCGGCGACCTGTTCGGGGCCGGCCGGATGTTCCTGCCGCAGGTCGTGAAGTCGGCCCGGGTGATGAAGAAGGCGGTCGCCTACCTGATCCCCTTCATCGAGGCCGAGAAGGCCGCCGCCCCGCAGCCGGACGCCGACGGCGCCGGGGCCGCGCCTGGTCGCAAGGAGACCAACGGCACCATCGTCATGGCGACGGTGAAGGGCGACGTGCACGACATCGGCAAGAACATCGTCGGGGTCGTGCTGCAGTGCAACAACTACGAGGTGGTCGACCTCGGGGTGATGGTGCCGGCGCAGAAGATCATCGCCGCGGCCAAGGAGCACGACGCCGACATCATCGGGCTGTCCGGGCTGATCACCCCGAGCCTGGACGAGATGTCGGCCTTCGCCGCCGAGATGCAGGCCCAGCAGATGACCATCCCGCTGCTGATCGGCGGGGCCACCACCTCCCGCGCGCACACCGCGGTCAAGGTCGACCCCCGCTACGACGGGCCGGTGGTGTGGGTCAAGGACGCCTCACGCTCGGTGCCGACCGCGGCCGCGCTGCTGCACGAGGAGCGGCGTCCCGCCCTGCTGGCCGACGTGCAGCGCGACTACGACGCGCTGCGCACCCGCCACGCCGGCAAGCAGGACCGCAAGCTCATCCCGCTGGTCGAGGCCCGCCGCCGGGCGACCCCGGTCGACTGGACCGGCTACGAGCCGCCGCAGCCGAACCAGCTGGGCGTGCACGTCCTCGACGACTACCCGCTGGCCGAGCTTGTCGAGTACATCGACTGGCAGCCGTTCTTCAACGCCTGGGAGATGAAGGGACGCTTCCCCGACATCCTGCACGCCCCGGCCTCGGGGGAGGCCGCCCGCCGGCTCTACGGCGACGCCCGGGCGATGCTGCAGCAGATGGTCGAGGAGCGCTGGATCACCGCGCGCGGGGTGTACGGGCTGTTCCCCGCCAACCGGGTCGGCGACGACACCGAGCTCTACACCGGCGCCGACCGCACCGAGGTGCTGGCCACCCTGCACCACCTGCGCCAGCAGGGCGACCACCGCGAGGGCGTCCCGCACCGGTCGCTGGCCGACTACGTGGCCCCCCGCGAGACCGGGCTGGCCGACCACGTCGGCGCCTTCGCGGTGACCGCCGGTCTCGGCCTGCCCGAGCGGGTGCAGGCGTTCAAGGAGGCGCTGGACGACTACTCCGCGATCCTCGCCGAGGCGCTGGCCGACCGGCTGGCCGAGGCCTTCGCCGAGCGGCTGCACGAGCGGGTGCGCACCGAGTTCTGGGGCCACGCCGCGGCCGAGAAGCTGAGCAACGAGGACCTGATCGCCGAGCGCTACACCGGCATCCGGCCCGCCCCGGGCTACCCGGCCTGCCCCGAGCACACCGAGAAGCAGACGCTGTGGCGGCTGCTGGACGTGGAGGCCAGCACCGGGATCACGCTGACCGAGTCGATGGCGATGTGGCCCGGCGCCTCGGTGTCGGGCTGGTACTTCTCCCACCCCCAGGCGCAGTACTTCGTGGTGGGCCGGCTCGGCCGCGACCAGGTGGCCGACTACGCCGAGCGCAAGGGCTGGGACCTGGCGACCGCCGAGCGCTGGCTGTCGGCCAACCTCGGCTACGACCCCGACGACTGACCAGCCGTCCGCCCGGTGCACCCGACCGCCTGACCCGCACCCAGCGGCTGACCCGCACCCAGCGCCTGACCCGCTCCCAGCGCCTGACCCGCACCCAGCGCCTGACCCGCACCCAGCGCCTGACCCGCACCCAGCGCCTGACCCGCTCCCAGCGCCTGACCCGCACCCTGCGCCCTGAGCCTGTCGAAGGGCCGAGAACCGGCCGTCCGGCTGGTGCCCGGCTGCCACAATGGCCGGGCCATGACTACTGACGCCGCCAGCCAGCCGCCCGCCGCCCCGCTCGACCGTCCCGCCGCCGTGCTGTGGGACTTCGACGGCACCCTCGTCGACTCCGAGCCGCTGTGGATGCGGGCCCAGCACGCGCTGATCCCGCAGTGGGGCGGCACCTGGAGCGACGCCCAGGCCCACACCCTGGTCGGCAACGCGCTGGAGGAGTCGGGCCGGATCATCGCCGAGGCGGTCGCCGCCACGCCGGGCGGACGCACCGACCTCACCCCGTCCTTCGTGGTCGAGTCGCTGGTGGAGCGGGTGGTGGTCGACCTGCGCTCGCTGCCGATCGACTGGCGCCCGGGCGCGGAGGAGCTGCTGGACGGGCTGCGCGTCGCCGGCATCCCGTGCGCGCTGGTCTCGGCCTCCTACCGGGTGATCCTCGAGGCCGTGCTGGAGCGGCTGCCCGAGGGCACCTTCGACGTCGTGGTCGCCGGGGACGAGGTGACCCGCGGCAAGCCCGACCCCGAGCCCTACCTGACCGCCTGCCGGCGTCTCGGCGTGGCCCCGGAGGACACCGTCGTGCTCGAGGACTCGATCCCCGGGTGCGCCTCCGGCACCGCGTCGGGGGCGGTCGTGGTCGGGATCACCAACATGGTCGAGCTCACTCCCGCGCCCCGGCGGGTGGTGATCGACACCCTGGCCGGGGTCGGCGTCGAGGAGCTCTCGGCGCACTTCCGCTCCGCCCGCCGGGGCCCGGTGCCCGACGGCGCGTTCCGGGGTGGGGTGTGACCTCCCGCCGCGCCCGCGCCCGCGTCCTGGGCTGGCTGGCCGTCTCGGTGCTGCTGCTGGCCGGCTGCACCGAGCCGGCACCACCCCCGCCGGCGCCACCGCCCGGCTCCCCGACGCCCACGCCGCGGCCCTACCTCACCGTCGGCACCACCGACCGGTTCACCCAGCCCGACCCGGCCGGGGTGACCACCCAGGCGTCCTCGGGTCTGGCCTACACGGTCTTCCAGCGGCTGATGACGGTGCCGGCTGTCGGGCCCGACGAGGTGCCGGTGCTCAAGCCCGAGGCGGCCCGGGAGTGCGTCGTCAGCTCGCCCACGACCTACGAGTGCACCCTGAACGAGGGGATGACCTTCCACAACGGCCACGAGCTCACCTCCAGCGACGTGAAGTTCAGCATCGAGCGGGCGCTGCGGCTCGACGTCGACGGCACCGCCGTCCCGCTGCTGTCGACCCTGCGCCGGATCGAGACCCCGGACGAGCTGACGGTGCGCTTCGTGCTCAACCGGCCCGACAACCAGTTCGGCTTCGCGCTGGCCACCCCGGCGGCCTCGATCGTCGACGAGGAGGTGTACGACCCCGACGAGCTGCGCCCGATCGAGCAGACCGTCGTCGGCTCGGGCCCGTACCGGGTGTCGGAGCTCGGCACCGACGAGGTGCGCTTCGACCGTTTCGCCCGCTACGTCGGCCCCGCCGGCGGGCGCGAGCAGACCCTGCTCGTGCGCAGCTTCGCCGACTCGGGCAACCTCGAGCAGGCGATGACCGACCGGCAGGTGGACGCCGTCTGGCGCGGCCTCGGCTCGGCCGCCCGGACCCGGCTCACCACCCAGGTGGAGAGCTCGACCGATGGGCGCAGCGACAGCGGCTTCGCCCCGACCGAGATCCCCGGCGCCCGGGTGCACCGGCTGTGGTGGTCACCGACCTCCCCGGCCCGCGAGAACGCCGCGGTGCGGGTCGCCGTCCGCGACTCCCTGCAGGGGGAGCGGATCCTCGACAGCATCGTGCCGCCCACCGTCTGGGGTTACGCCCCGGCGTTCGAGGTGGGCGGGGAACCGACCACCGAGCCACGTCCGCGCCGCACCCGGCTGGTGCTCAGCTACGACTCGACGGTGCCGGACGGGGAGGACCTGGCCAACGTGGTCCGCTCCCGGCTGGAGGACGGCGGCGACCTGTCGGTGCAGATCACCCCCGACCTGGCCGAGGCCGACCTCTTCCTGCTCGACGAGAAGGCCTGGACCTCCACCCCGAGCGCCTGGCTGCAGCGCTACCTCGAGCACCCCGCCCCCGGCAGCACCACCCGGGTCGGTGAGCTGATGGACCGCTACCGGGCCAGCACCGTCCCCGAGGAGTCGGAGGGGCTGCTCTCCGAGCTGCAGCAGCAGGCCGCGGCGGACGCCGTGCTGGTGCCGATCGCCCAGGCGCCCGAGCAGATCTGGCTGGCCCAGGGGGTCACCTGGGTACCGGCCTCCTTCGGCCCGGGACACCAGCTCACGCTGTCGGGGCTGGGCCGGGGCTGACCGTCTGCCAGACTGGTCGGCTGGGCCGCGCCCAGCCGCCCGAGCAGCACCAGAACCGCCCGGGCGGACGCCGCGCGCCGTCGACGGGCACGAGAGGACCGTGTGACCACCGACCCGCAGCCCGACCCCGGGCAGGACCCCGTCCTGCCGCCCGCCGCCGCGCAGCCGGCCGACCCGCCGACCGCCGTCCCTGCGGACGCGTTGTCCGGCGTGCGCACCGGACCGCTGCAGGCGGGGGAGCGGATCACCCTCACCGACCCCAAGGGCCGGCGGCACTCGGTGGTGCTCGAGGTCGGCAGGACGTTCCACACCACCAAGGGCGGGATCAGCCACGACGAGCTGATCGGCGGTCCGGAGGGGGTCGTGGTGCGCTCGGTCGGCGGCATGCAGTTCCTGGCGCTGCGCCCGCTGCTCAACGAGTTCAGCGTGACCATGCCGCGGGGGGCGGCCGTCGTCTACCCCAAGGACGCCGCGCAGATCCTCGTCGCCGCCGACATCTTCCCCGGCGCCCGCGTGCTCGAGGCCGGGGTCGGCTCGGGCGCGCTGTCGCTGTACCTGCTGCGGGCGATCGGGCCCGCCGGCACGCTCTACTCCTACGAGCGGCGCGAGGACTTCGCCGCGGTGGCGCGGCGCAACGTCACCTCCTTCCTCGGTGCGGAGCACCCGGCCTGGCAGGTGCGGGTCGGCGACCTGGTGCAGACGATCGGTGCGGAGCCGGTCGACCGGGTGGTGCTCGACATGCTCGCGCCCTGGGACTGCGTGGAGGCGGTGGCGCGGGTGCTGGTGCCGGGCGGGGTGGTGTGCTGCTACGTCGCCACCACCACCCAGCTCGGACGGGTGGTCGACACCTTCCGGGCCCACGGCTCGTTCACCGAGCCCGAGGCGACCGAGACCACGGTGCGGGGCTGGCACGCCGAGGGTCTGGCGATCCGCCCGGCCCACTCCAGCACCGGGCACACCGGCTTCCTCGTCACCACGCGGAGGCTGGCCCCCGGCGTCCAGGCCCCGCAGCGCAAGCGCCGTCCCGCCCCCGGCGCCTACGGCCCCGACTACACCGGACCCCGGCCGCGCAACCTGCCGCCGCACCCGGCCGACGCCGAACCCGGGGCCTAGACCCCGCCCGCCGCGGGCCGGCAGCCGGGTGCTGTCGGTGCCGCGGAGTACCGTGGCCGGCATGGTCGAGGAGCAACCGCCCCGCGGTACCGAGGACGTTCGTGCCGAGGATGTTCGTGCCGAGCCGGACGCCGGGCAGCGTGCGGCCCACGAGCTGGCGGCCCAGGTGTACCGCCTGAACGATGAGCTGACCTCGCTGCGCCAGCAGGTCTCCCGCCACCCCCGTGACCTCGAGCTGGCCGAACGGCGGGTCGCCCAGGCCCGCCGGGACGCCGCCGCGCAGTCGGAGCAGAACGAGAAGCTGACCAACGCGCTGCGTGACGCCCGCCAGCGCCTGGTCGAGATGAAGACCGAGCTGGACGCGCTGGCCGAGCCGCCGGCGTCCTTCGCGCTGGTGCTCGACCGGGTGGATGGCGAGGAGCACACCCTGCTCGACGTCTCCCAGGGCGGGCGGCGGATGCGGGTGGCCACCAGCCCCGACCTCGACGTCGAGCAGCTGGAGCCGGGCCGGACGGTGCTGCTGAACGAGGGCCTGGTCGCGGTGGGGGTGCTGCCGGAGGGCACCGAGCCCGGCGAGGTGGTCCGGCTCAAGGACGTCCTGCCCGACGGCCTGCGGGCGGTGGTGGTGGCCCGCGGGGACGAGGAGGACGTGGTGCTGCTGTCGGAGCGGCTGCGCGCCGCGCCGCCCTCCCCGGGTGACTCGCTGCTGGTCGACCGCCGGGCCGGGCTGGCCTGGGAGGTGGTGCCCAAGCTCGACGTGGAGGAGCTGGTGCTGGAGGAGGTGCCCGACATCGACTACAGCAGCATCGGCGGGCTCGGCCGCCAGATCGAGCAGATCCGCGACGCCGTCGAGCTGCCGTTCCTGCACCGCGAGCTGTTCGCCGACTACGACCTCGAACCGCCCAAGGGCATCCTGCTCTACGGCCCGCCGGGCTGCGGCAAGACGATGATCGCCAAGGCGGTGGCGCACTCGCTGGCGGTCAAGGTGCAGGAGTCGGCCGAGCAGCGTGGTGAGGCGCCGAGCCGGAAGCACTCGTTCTTCCTCAACGTCAAGGGCCCGGAGCTGCTCAACAAGTACGTCGGTGAGACCGAGCGCCACATCCGGCTGATCTTCGCCCGCGCCCGGGAGAAGGCCTCGGACGGGATGCCGGTGGTGATCTTCTTCGACGAGATGGAGTCGCTGTTCCGCACCCGCGGCACCGGCGTCTCCTCCGACGTGGAGAACACCATCGTGCCGCAGCTGCTGAGCGAGATCGACGGCGTCGAGCAGCTGGCCAACGTCATCGTCATCGGGGCCTCCAACCGCGAGGACATGATCGACCCGGCGATCCTGCGCCCGGGCCGGCTGGACGTGAAGATCAAGGTGGAGCGGCCCGACGCCGAGGCGGCCCGGGAGATCTTCGCCAAGTACCTGACCGCCGCGCTGCCGCTGCACCCGGCCGACCTCGAGGAGTTCGGCGGCGACGCCGCCCGCTGCCGCGAGGCGATGATCGAGCGGACGGTGGAGCACATCTACACCGACTCCGAGGAGAACCAGTTCCTCGAGGTCACCTACGCCGGCGGTGACAAGGAGGTCCTCTACTTCAAGGACTTCACCTCCGGGGCGATGGTGCAGAACATCGTCGGCCGCGCCAAGAAGATGGCGATCAAGGAGCAGCTGGCCACCGGCGTGGGCGGCATCAGGATCGGGCACCTGCTGCAGGCCTGCACCGACGAGTTCGCCGAGAACGAGGACCTGCCCAACACGACCAACCCCGACGACTGGGCCCGGATCTCGGGCAAGAAGGGGGAGCGGATCGTCTACATCCGCACCCTGATCAACCGCAAGGAGCCCGGCCAGACCCGCTCCATCGACACGGTGACCAACACCGGCCAGTACCTCTGAGGACGCCCGCGGCCGACCGGCTGCCGGCTCAGCCGAGCTGCTCGTCGAGGTAGCACCAGCGCCACTGCTCGCCCGGCTCGAAGGAGCGCATCACCGGGTGGCCGGTCTGCTGGAAGTGGCTGGTGGCGTGCCGACCGGTGGAGGAGTCGCAGCAGCCGACCTGGCCGCAGGTGAGGCACAGCCGCAGGTGCACCCAGTCCAGTCCCTCCGCCTCGCAGCGGGCGCACCCCCGGGTACGGGGCTCGGGATCGGGTCCGGTGCCGGCGAGGTGGTCGCAGGCCGGCCCGGTCGACGGGTCGGTGACGTCCCCGCGCTCCGAAGCCCCCAGCGCAGCGGCCTCGGTAGCCCGCTCGAAGCGGGTGGCCACCACCTGCAGGTTCGCCTCCTCCAGGTCGAGGGCGTCGAGCACCTCCTGCAGCACCGCCGACTCCACCAGCCCGGCGTCGCGGATCCGCACCACCTCGGCGCGCTCGGCCGCGATCATCCGCCCGCGCAGCGTCCGCCAGCCCTCACCGGGGGTGCCGCGCTCGTCCACCCCGGCGCGGATGGCCTCCCACAGCATGTTGGCCCGCTCCTCCGAGCGCTCCCGCAGCCGGTCGAAGGTCTCGCCCAGCTCGGGCCGCTCGGCCACCAGCTCCTCCACGGCCCGGACGCCCGCGCGCGCCGCCCGGGTGACCACCTCCGCCGCCTGCAGCGAGTCCGCCCGGGCGTTGGGACCCTGCACCCGCATCCGGCGCGCGAACCACGGCAGGGTGGCGCCCTGCCCGATCAGCGTGCCGGCCACCACCACCAGGGCGGCGAACAGCAGCACCTCGCGGTGCGGGGTCTGCTCGGGCAGGGTGAGCGCGGCGGCCAGGGTGACCACGCCGCGCATCCCGGCCCACGACACCACGGCCAGCTCGCCGCGTCCCATCCGCTCACCGCGCACCCCGGGCACGTTGACGAAGCGCTGGACCAGCACCACCCACAGCGGTCGGGTCAGCACCGCCACGACCAGCACGGCCACGCAGACCAGCACCAGCTGGCCCAGCGGCAGCGAGGACCGTCGCAGGTCGACCAGGGTGGGCGCCAGCTGCAGCCCCACCAGCAGGAAGACCGCGTTCTCGGCGAAGAACTGCACGGTGGCCCAGTTGATCCGGGTGCTCAGCCGGGCCAGCGCGGTCTGCTGCACCGGGGCGCGGTGGGCCAGCAGCAGCCCGCAGGCGACCACCGCCAGCACGCCCGAGCCGTGCAGCTGTTCGGCGGGGACGAAGACCACCCACGGTGTGGCGAGCGAGAGCGCGGTGCTGGCGCGGGGGTCGCCCAGCCGGCGGTGCAGCCAGCCCAGCACCACCGCGGCGAGCACCCCGACCCCGCCGCCGACCACGATGGACAGCACGAAGTCGATCCCCACCTCGGCCGGGGTGACCGCGCCGAGGATGGCGGCCGAGGTGGTGCCGAGGAGCACGATCGCGGTCGCGTCGTTGACCAGCGACTCCCCCTCCAGCACGGTGACCACCCGGCGGGGCAGGCCGATCCGGCGGCCCACCGCGGTGGCGGCGACGGTGTCCGGGGGACCGACCACGGCGCCGAGGGCCAGCGCGGCCGCCAGCGGGACGGGCAGCAGCCACCAGGTGGTCAGCCCGACGGTGACCATGGTGACCACGACCAGCCCGACCGAGAGGGCGACGATGGCGCGGCGCTCGCGCTTGAAGTCGATGAGCGAGACCTGGATCGCGGCGGCGAACAGCAGCGGCGGCAGCAGGCCCACCAGCACGATCTCGGGGTCGAGGGGTTCGTCGGGGGTGAAGGGCAGGAAGGAGGCCACCAGCCCCAGCACCGTCAGCACGAGCGGTGAGGGCCAGCCCAGGCGTCGGGACACCGACGCGACGACGATCACCGTCAGGGCGAGCAGGATCAGCGAGAGCTCGGCGTCGTGCATCGGGGTCCGCCCTTCAGGTCTGTCGGGCTCGTCGCCCGCGCAGGGCACCCGCGACCAGGCGCCAGCCGACCAGCAGCACCCCGAGGGTGAGCACGGTGACCAGCGCGAACGAGAACGGCGGCACCGCGCGCTCGAGCAGACCGCGCAGCAGCAGCCCGCCGAGGGCGGTCACCGCCCACACCAGCAGCGCCGGCCGCAGCGAGGTGGCCGGGAGGCGCGGCGGGACCCGCCAGGGTCGGGTGAGCGCCCAGGCAGCCACCAGCGCGAGCAGGAAGGGGGCCGCAGTCTGCAGCACCCCGAGCGGGGCCAGCCCCTCGGCGTGGTTGGCCCGTCCGACCAGCACGAACAGCAGCACGGCGACGACGTCGGTCAGCATCACCAGCAGGGGTCGCACCGGGTCACCGTAGCCCCCGCCGCCGACTGCGTAGCCTGTGCCGCATGCCGGAACCCGAGCAGGTGACCCCGACCGTGCTCGGTCTGGAGACCGAGTACGGCATCCTGCTGGCCGACCAGGCCGGCGCCTCCCCGGTGCAGGACGGCCTGGACGCCCTGCACCCGATGCACCTGTCGAACGCGGTGATCCGCACCTACGGCGAGCTGGTCCGCCAGCACAGCACCGGCTGGGACTACCAGACCGAGTCGCCGCTCAACGACCAGCGCGGGTTCGAGGTGCCGCGGGGCAAGGCGCTGGCCGACCAGCTGACCGACGTCGAGAACGGTCTGGCGAACCTCGTGCTGACCAACGGCGCCCGCCTCTACGTCGACCACGCCCACCCCGAGTACGCCACCCCGGAGGTCACCGGGGCGCGCGACGCCGTGCTGTGGGACCGCGCCGGGGACCTGGTGATGCTGCAGGGCGCCCGCGCCGCGTCGAGGCTGCTCGGCCGCCAGGTGCGGCTGTACAAGAACAACACCGACGGCAAGGGCGCCTCCTACGGCACCCACGAGAACTACCTGCTCAGCCGCAGCACCCCGTTCCACCGGGTGGTCGTCCAGCTCACCCCGTTCCTCGTCTCGCGCGGGGTACTGGTCGGCGCGGGCCGGGTCGGACGCGGCCAGAGCAGTGAGCAACCCGGCTTCCAGATCACCCAGCGCGCGGACTTCTTCGAGGCCGAGGTGGGGCTGGAGACGACGGTGAACCGCCCGATCGTCAACACCCGCGACGAACCGCACGCCGACGCCGCCCGGCACCGCCGCCTGCACGTCATCACCGGTGACGCCAACCAGTCCGAGTACGCCACCTGGCTGAAGGTGGGCACCGCCTCGCTGGTGCTGCGGCTGGTGGAGTCCGGGGGCTGGCGTGACGTGCCCGCGCTGGTCGACCCGGTCCGCGCCATGCACGTGCTCAGCCACGACCCGTCCCTGCGGGCCACGGTGGCCCTGGAGGACGGCCGGGAGCTGACCGCGCTCGACCTGCAGCACGTGGTGCTCTCGGCGGTCCGCGAGCACCTGGCCCGCCACGGCGCGGGGGCCGAGGACGAGGAGGTGGTGGCGGCCTGGCAGCAGGTGCTGGACGACCTCGCCGTCGACCCCGCCCGCTGCGCCGACCGGCTGGACTGGGTGGCCAAGCAGCAGCTGGTCGAGCGCTACCGCGAGCGCGACGGCCTCGGCTGGGACGCCCCCAAGCTCGCCCTGCTCGACCTGCAGTACGCCGACATCGACCCCGAGCGCAGCCTCTACCACGCGTTGCGGCGGGCCGGACGGGTCCGCACGCTGCTCGACGACGCGGAGGTGGAGCGCGCCCGCACCGAGCCGCCCACCGACACCCGGGCCTACTTCCGGGGACGCTGCATGAGCCGCTTCGCCGACCAGGTGGTGGCCGCCTCCTGGGACTCGGTGATCTTCCAGCTCGACCGGCACCGCTCCTGGGTCCGGCTGCCGATGGCCGACCCGCTGCGCGGCACCCGCGCCTCGGTCGGCGAGCTGCTCGACCGGGCCGGCGACGCCGGCGAGCTGCTCGACCTGCTCGGCTCCTGAGCGGTCCCGGCTCCCGGCGGCGCGGGGCCCGCGGGCAGAGCACCGGGCTGTCGGTCGGCAGCACTAGGCTGACCGCGACACGTCAGAGGAGGTCACGATGTCGGAGCAGACCCACGGTCGCCGCCGCGACGAGGGCGAGGACGTCCCGCCGCCGGACGCACCCGCAGAGAAGTCCCAGACCGCGTCGGACGACTTCGACGAGCTGCTGGACGAGATCGACTCGGTGCTGGAGTCCAACGCCGAGGAGTTCGTCCGCTCGTTCGTCCAGAAGGGTGGCCAGTGACCGCGCAGACGCACGGGTCGAACGCGTTCGGGGCCGGGCTGCCGCCCGCCTTCCTGCGCGCCGGCTCCTCCTCCTTCGCCGAGTTCCTCACCCAGGTCGCCCCCGACCTGCTGCCGAGCAGCCGCGCCACCCTGAGCGACGCCACCGAGCTCAGCCCGCACGGCACCACCATCGTCGCCTGCACCTTCCCCGGCGGGGTGATGATGGCCGGTGACCGGCGGGCCACGATGGGCAACCTCATCGCCCAGCGCGACATCCAGAAGGTCTTCGCCTCCGACGAGTTCTCCCTGGTGGGGATCGCCGGGGCGGCCGGCATCGCGGTCGAGATGGTGCGGCTGTTCCAGACCGAGCTGGAGCACTACGAGAAGCTCGAGGGCGCACCGCTCAGCCTGGACGGCAAGGCGAACCGGCTGGCCGCGATGATCCGGCAGAACCTGGGCCTGGCCATGCAGGGCCTGGCGGTGCTGCCGCTGTTCGCCGGCTGGGACACCGCCGCGGAGCAGGGCCGGATCTTCTCCTACGACGCCACCGGCGGACGCTACGAGGAGACCGCCTTCCACGCCGTCGGCTCGGGCTCGGTGTTCGCCCGCGGCTCGCTGAAGAAGGTGTACTCCCAGCAGCTGGACGCCCGCGCCTGCGCGATGGCGGTGATCCAGGCCCTCTACGACGCCGCCGACGACGACTCGGCCACCGGCGGGCCCGACCTGGCCCGGCGGATCTTCCCGGTCGTCATGCAGGCGACCCCCGACGGGGTGAGCCGGCTCAGCGACGCCGAGACCAGCGAGATCGCCGGTGAGGTGGTCGCCGCCCGGATGGAACGTCCGGACGGCCCGGCAGCAGGGGTGATCTGATGAGAAGCAGCGCCGGACCCGTTCCCCGGAGGTGGACATGAGCTCTCCGTTCTACGTCGCGCCCGAGCAGCAGATGAAGGACCGGGCCGACTTCGCCCGCAAGGGCATCGCCCGGGGCCGCTCGGTGGCGGTGCTGCGCTACGCCGAGGGCATCCTCTTCGTCGCTGAGAACCGCTCGCAGGCCCTGCACAAGGTGAGTGAGATCCACGACCGGATCGGCTTCGCCGCGGTCGGGCGCTACAACGAGTTCGAGAACCTGCGGATCGCCGGCATCCGGCACGCCGACATGCGCGGCTACGCCTACGACCGCTCCGACGTCACCGGGCGCGGGCTGGCCAACGCCTACGCCCAGCTGCTCGGCACCATCTTCTCCAGCGGCGGGGAGAAGCCGTACGAGGTGGAGCTGGTGGTGGCCGAGCTCGGTCCCGCCCCCGGCACCGACCAGATCTACCGGCTCACCTACGACGGCTCGGTCGCCGACGAGGAGCACCTGGCCGTGATGGGCGGGTCGGCCGAGGTGATCACCGAGGTCCTCGACGCCGGCTACCGTGACGACCTCCCGCTGGCCGAGGCGGTCCGGCTGGCGGTGCGCTCGCTCGGTTCGGACGCCGGGCCGGACAAGCCGGTCCGCGAGCTCGGGCCGGACTCGCTGGAGGTGGCCGTGCTCGACCGCTCGCGCAGCCAGTCCCGCAAGTTCCGCCGGATCACCGGGGCGGCGCTGCAGCAGCTGCTCGACGACGCCCCGACCGCGGGGTGAGCCGGGCGCTGGCGCGCAGCGCGGCCGTCCCCGAGCCGGTGCTCGTGATCGGCGCGGGCATGGTCGGCGCCTCGGTGGGGTGCGCGCTGACCGAGGCCGGGTTCACCGTCCACCTCGAGGACGCCGCACCCGCCCACGCCCGGGTGGCGGCCTCGCTGGGGGCCGGCAGCGCGGAGCCGGTCGACCCGGCCACGGTCGGACTCGTGGTGGTGGCCGTCCCGCCCCGACCGCTGGCGGGGGTGGTGGCCGCGGCCCTGCGGCGCTTCCCGACGGCCCGGGTGACCGACGTCGGCTCGGTGAAGTCGCGACCGCTGCAGGAGCTGCAGGCCGCCGGCGTCGACCTCGCCCGCTACGTCGGCTCGCACCCGATGGCGGGCTCGCACCGCGCCGGACCGGTGGCCGCCGACCCGTTCCTCTTCCTCGACCGCACCTGGGTGCTGTGCGAGCACCCCGACGCGGCCCCCGAGACGGTGCGCGCGGTGGAGGCGCTGGTGCGGGCCTGCCGGGCCCGGCTGGTGCGGATGGATCCCCACGAGCACGACGCCGCGGTGGCGCGGGTCTCCCACCTCCCGCACCTGGTGGCCGGGCTGGTGGCCGGCAGCCTGACCGAGGTGCCGCTGGAGCAGCTGGCGCTGGCCGGGCAGGGGGTGCGCGACGTCACCCGCATCGCCGGCGGCGACCCGCGGTTGTGGGAGCAGATCATCACCATGAACGCCGACGTGCTGGCCGGTGAGCTGGCCGCGCTGCAGCACCGCTTCGACCGGTTGCGCACCGCCCTGGACGAGGCCGGTGACGGTGAGGCCGGGTCGCTGGCGGCGTGGCTGGAGGAGGGCCGCGCCGGCACGCGCCGGATCCCGGGCAAGCACGGCGGTGCGCACGTGGAGTGGGCCCGGCTGGTGGTCGAGATCCCCGACGCACCGAACGCGCTGGGCCGGTTGTTCACCGACATCGGCGACGCCGGGCTCAACGTCGAGGACATCACCATCGAGCACGACCCGACCCGACGGGTGGGCTACCTGTCCCTCGACGTCGAGGCCGAGGTGCGTCCCACCGTGGTCGCGCTGCTCACGGAGGCGGGCTGGACGGTCGAGACCGCGGACTGAGCCGCGGCGGCGGTCGGCGCCCGCGACCGGGCCGGTGTGTGGGTGGCAGCGGATAGGCTGCTCCGCTGTGAGTGAGCAGCAGCCCAGCACCCTGGTGATCGCCATCGACGGGCCGAGCGGGTCCGGCAAGTCGAGCACCGCCAAGGGCGTGGCCCGCCGCCTCGGGCTGGCGTTCCTCGACACCGGGTCGATGTACCGGGCGTGCGCCTGGCAGGCCGCCGAGGACGGCGTCAGCGATGCCGCCGACCTGGTCGCCCTGGCGCGGGCGGCCGACCTGCAGGTGGGCACCGATCCTGACGACGCCCGGGTGCGGATGAACGGCACCGACGTCACCGAGGCGATCCGGCTCCCGCAGATCTCGGCCGAGGTCAGCAAGGTGGCGGTGGTGCCGGAGGTGCGGGGGGAGCTGGTCCGCCGCCAGCGTGAGATCGTCGCCGACACCCTGGCCGGCGGCCGGGGGATCGTGCTCGAGGGGCGCGACACCACCACGGTGGTGACGCCGGAGGCCGACGTCCGGGTGCTCCTGGTGGCCGACCCCGACGCCCGGGTGGCCCGCCGGCACGCCGAGCTGGGGGAGGTGGTCGACGTGGCCGCGGTGAGCGACCAGGTGATCCGCCGTGACCGGGACGACTCGACCGTGGCCGCCTTCACCGAGGCCGCCGACGGAGTGGTGGTGGTCGACTCCACCGAGCTGACCCTGGAGCAGGTCGTGGACGCCGTGGTGGCGCTCGCGGGGAAGGTGCACGCATGAGCAGCAGCGAGGAGCCCGGCACCGACGAGGTGGGCACCGACGCGGTCGACGCCGGCGCCGTGGTGAAGCCGGTGGTCGCCGTGGTCGGACGTCCCAACGTCGGCAAGTCGACCCTGGTGAACCGGATCATCGGTCGCCGCGCCGCCGTCGTCCAGGACGTCCCGGGCGTCACCCGTGACCGGGTGTCCTACGACGCGCGCTGGAACGGCCGGGAGCTCGTGGTGGTCGACACCGGCGGCTGGGCCCCCGACGCGCAGGGCATGGCCGCCCAGATCGCCGAGCAGGCCGAGCTCGCCATCGCCGCGGCCGACGCGGTGCTGCTGGTGGTCGACGCCACCGTCGGCATCCAGGACGTGGACGAGGCCGTGGTGCGGGTGCTGCGGCGCAGCAACAAGCCGGTGGTGCTGGCGGCCAACAAGGTCGACGACCAGCGCACCGAGGCCGAGGCGGCCGCGATGTGGAACCTGGGGCTGGGGGAGCCGTTCCCGGTCTCCGCACTGCACGGACGCGGCTCGGGCGACCTGCTGGACGCCGTCCTGGCCGCGCTGCCGGAGGCACCCACCGAGGTCTTCGACGCCCCCCGCGGTCCGCGCCGGGTGGCCATCGTCGGCAAGCCGAACGTCGGCAAGTCCAGCCTGCTCAACAAGCTCGCGGGGCAGAAGCGCGCGGTGGTGGACAACGCCTCGGGCACCACGGTCGACCCGGTGGACGAGCTGGTCGACATCGGCGGGGTGACCTACCAGCTGATCGACACCGCCGGCATCCGGCGGCGGGTCAAGGAGGCCTCGGGCCACGAGTACTACGCCAGCCTGCGCACCCAGGGCGCGATCGAGCGGGCCGAGGTGTGCATCGTGGTGATCGATGCCTCCGAGCCCATCACCGAGCAGGACCTGCGGATCCTCAGCATGGTGGAGGAGGCCGGCCGGGCGCTCGTGGTCGCCTTCAACAAGTGGGACCTCACCGACGAGGAGCGCCGCCGCTACCTCGACCGCGAGATCGAGCGCGACATGGTGCAGTTCACCTGGGCCGGCCACGTCAACATGTCGGCACTCACCGGCCGCCACGTCGACCGGGTCGGCACCGCCATCGAGGGAGCGCTGGCCGCCTGGGAGACCCGGGTGTCGACCGGCAAGCTCAACTCCTTCCTGGGACGGGTCGTCGCGGCGCACCCGCACCCGGTGCGGGGCGGCAAGCAGCCGCGGATCCTCTTCGGCACCCAGGCCCAGGCCGGCCCGCCCACCTTCGTGCTCTTCACCTCCGGCACCCTCGACCCGCAGTACGTCCGCTTCGTCGAGCGCCGGCTGCGCGAGGACTTCGACTTCCAGGGCACCCCGGTGCACCTGGAGGTCAGGGCCCGGGAGAAGCGCAAGAACCGCACCTGAGCCGCTCAGCGCCCGGAGTCTGCCGGAGGGCTTCCAGGTGCGGTACGGATTGGTGGCCACCGGCCGCTCTGCGGTAGTGTTCACGACGCTCCGCCGGGCGACCGGCGCGGGTGAGCGGGCTGTGGCGCAGCTTGGTAGCGCACTTGACTGGGGGTCAAGGGGGCTAAGCCGCTCCAACAACTAAATATTCACATCACGGGATGTGGCGCAGCTTGGTAGCGCACCTGACTGGGGGTCAGGGGGTCGCAGGTTCAAATCCTGTCATCCCGACGGAAAAGCCCTGATGAGAAGTCATTTTCATCAGGGCTTCGTCATGTCTGGCGACGGGTTTTCGTCGGTCCCCCTCTGGTCCCCTCGCCGAGGTGCTGATGCTGGCTCCGAGGTGCCGGAGGGCGCATCTGGCTCTCTGGAGCTCGTCGCCTGTGGACAAGGGGACCAAAAGGGGACCAGAGCGCCCGATCCTGACTCCGGGCTCCCGGTCACAGGGACCTCGATGCGTCGCGCCGGGTCGGCCTGCTGGCCTTGTCGGATCGGGCGAGGAAGGCGTTGGCCTGCTCCGCGGCGGAGGCCAGGTGCCGGTCATCGGGGTGCAGGTATCCGCGCGTGGTCTCGACGGAGGCGTGGCCGAGGATGTCCTGCAGGACATGGAGCGGGATGCCTGCGTCGGCCATCCAGGTCGCGCCGGTGTGCCGGAGCCCGTGGCGGGTGAGATCGGGCAGCCCGAGATCCTTGACGATCTGGTCCCAGTTCGTGGCGTCTCGCACGGTGGCTGTGGTGAGCGCGCCGCCTTTCGGGCCGACGAGCAGACGCTCCTCCGGCTCCTTGCCCTCGGTGAGCCGTTCGAGGATCGGCCGCAGCGGGTCGAGGATCGGGACGCGCCGCTCCTTGCGGCCCTTGGTCTGCTTCGTGACGAGGCCGCCCTTGCCGGGATAGGTCTGGCGGGCGATGACGACGAGGTTCTTGTCGAAGCGGACGTCGCCGGCCTGGAGCCCGGAGACCTCCGAGGATCGGGCGGCAAGGAGCGCGGCGAGCATCACGAAGTCCGAGTAGGACTGGTCGAGCCGTCCGCAGGCGTCCGCGAGCTTGGTCAGGGTGCCCATGTCGGGGATGGCGTGCGCGCGGGGCGAGGCTTGCTCAGCGGGCTGGGTTCGGAAGGCGTTGCGGTTCAGGCTGCGCTTGGCGCGGTTCTTCGCGGGGTTGATGGGGATGAGCCCGTCGCGGACTGCCTCGTCGAGGACGCGCACGAGCGGGGCGATGGAGTTCTTGATCGTCGAGGCCCCGTGCCGCTTCTCCCAGGCGTCGATCGTGCGGTCGATGACCCCGGCGGTGATCTGCGTGACCGGCAGGTGCCCGAGCGCGGGCAGCACGCGGAGCTTGAGCCCGTACCCGTAGGTCTCCGCGGTGGAGGTCGGGTCCAGCCCCCGCGCCCAGCGGTCGCCGATAGCGGTGACGAACTCGGTGAGCGTCATGGACACGTCCATGCCCTTCGCCGACGACTGGCGCAGCGACTCGAAGAACGAGTGCGCGGCAGCCTCGTCAGCGACGATCTCCGAGCGGATCATCCGGCGCTTGCTGATCGGGTCGGTCCAGCGGGCGCGAGCCCGGATGCCGTAGGAGCGGCGTTCGAGGTCGGTGGAGATCTTCACCCCGACTGGCGGGATGGGCTTGGGCTGCGCCTGCGGGAGCGGCTCAGCCTTCCTGGGCATGGCCGTGCTCCAAGCCGGCCAGCCAGGCGTCGACCGTCTCGACCCGGTAGCGGGCGATGCCGCCCAGCCGCAGGAACGGCGGCCCCTGGCCGGCGGACCGCCACCGGGACAGCGTCGACTCCGACACCTTGAGGTAGGCGGCGATCTCCCGGCTGTCCATCAGCGGTGACACCGTGATCGTGCCGCCGGGGTCGCTCATGGCAGCTCTCCGGTGCCAGGGTGGAGGTTCGCGTAGAAGTCGTCCTCTGCCTGGCGGCGGGCGGCGACGTCGTCGAGGACGAACTGCACGAAGTCCTGATCGCGGTGGGCGATGACGACATCCTCGACCTGTCCGGCCGGCTCTTCGCCGGGCCATGCGGTCTGCCGCGTGGGGCGATCGCGGTCCAAGCGGGTGCCGCACGCCGCGACCCAGTCGCGCAGCCGCTGGCGGGCGTCGGCGAAATCCCGATGCCAGCCCAGCGGCGCGGAGCCGTTCTGCTCGGGGTCGTAGGCGGACAGCCAGTGCAGATGCAGCGCGCTCAGCTCCCAGAGCAGCTCCGGATGGCGGTGCCAGAACGGCGGGATCACGTAGGCCGGGAGCCCGTAGGTGCGGCGCAGCCAGTCGACCCAGCGGTTGAGTTCGAGCCATTCCGCCTCCGCCTCGTCCGCGGTGAGCAGGTTCCAGTTGACCGGGTGCGGCGGCTCGGGGATCAGCGGACCGTCGAGCTCTTCGGCGGGGTCCTCCGTGACGCCTGGCTCCGGCGCGAGGTTATCGTCGGTCATCGTGTCCACCTCACATCGCCAGAGACGGCGCCGGATGCGCTGACGACGGCTGAGCTCTGAACTCCCATGGCACCTCGTGCCTCCGGGATCTGGCCGCGGTGGAGGTCTCGGTACGAAGGTCGTGCTCAGCCCGCGGGCGGCACTCCCATTCCTCCGCACGCAGCGCTCGGGCGTGCTCGTGTGGGTGGGCAGCACCATCCCCGTCACCACGCCGCCCTTCCTGGGGCCCTACGTTGCATCGAAGGCCGCTTTCGACTCCTTGGCTGTCATGACCTCGTATGAGGTCTCTCAGTTCGGGATCGAGACGACGATCGTCATGCCCGGGGCCATTCCCCAGGGCACCAACCACTTCGGCGGTGCGTCCCCGGCCAGCGACACAGCGGTGTCAGCGGAGTATGCGCTGCTCGACCCGCTGGTGGCACGGACGCACGCGGCGCATGACGGACTCTTCAAGCCAGGCGCCACCGCGGACCCGCAGGAGGTTGCCGCAGAGATTTCCCGCGTCCTGTCTCTGCCTCGCGGTGAGAAGCCGTTCCGCAGCGTGGTTGACGCGTCCCATGCCGGCGTGGACCACGTCGTCGCGTTCGCCGACCTCACACGGGAGGCATTCGTGCGCCGGCTCGGATTCGCGGAGACCCTGGAGCTGAAGCCGTGAACCGCACGGTCGCCCGACGGCCAGCGCTCCGCGCCGTCGCGGCCGCATTCGCGCTCGGCATCCTCATGAGCGGATGCACCTCCGCCACCGAGGAGCCTGAGCGCCGCGCCACGCCGTCCGATCCGGAGACACCACCCGGGGAAGGCGCGACGATCGCCACGCTCGCCGAGCCCTCGGAGCTGACCACGGGCCTCGAATCGCCCTGGGGTCTGACCTTCCTGCCCGACGGTTCGGCGCTCGTCTCCGAACGTCTGACGGGCGAGATCTTGCGCGTTCCCGCGCAGGGCGGGGACGCGCAGCCCGTGGGCGTCGTGCCGGACGTCGACGTCTCGTCCGAAGGAGGGCTGCTCGGCATCGTCGCCTCCCCCGATTTCGACCTGGACCGCACCGTCTACGCCTACCTGTCCGGCGTCGACGAGAACCGCGTGGTCGCGATCACGGCCGCCGACGACTTCGAATCGCTCGCCGTCGAACGGGTGCTGCTGGACGGCATCGAGACGGCCGACCGGCACCACGGCGGCCGCATCGTCATCGGCCCGGATGGACACCTGTGGGTCGGAACCGGTGACGCTTTCCAGCCGGAGAACGCCGCGACCGCCGACTCGCTCAACGGAAAGATCCTCCGCATCGCGGTCGACGGCTCCGTTCCCGATGACAATCCGACGGGCTCCGTGATCTACTCCAGCGGGCACCGGAACGTCCAGGGCATCGCCTTCGGCCCGGACGGCACCGCGTATGCCACGGAGCTCGGCCACCGCACCTGGGACGAGATCAACGTCCTACGGCCCGGAGCCGACTACGGATGGCCCGCAAGTGAAGGCGTGGCCGGTGACGCGGGCGAACGCCCCTTGGTCACCCTCCACCCCGATGAAGCGAGCCCCTCCGGGGTCGCGTACGCGGAGGGATCTCTCTGGATCGGGGCACTCGGGGGTCAGCGACTGTGGCAGCTTCCGGTCGATGGCGGTGCGGCCACGGAAGAGCCCATCGCGCATCACGTCGGCGAGTACGGTCGGATCCGGACCGTCGAGGTCGCGCCCGACGGCTCTCTCTGGGTCATCACGTCCAACACCGACCTCGCCACGTGGGGCGGCACCGATCCGCGGCCGGGCGACGACCGCATCCTGAGGATCGAAGTCAATCGCCCCTGAGGGAGCCGCTCGCGGTGTAGACGCTTGCTCTTCGCAACGTCTTGGCAAACGGCTGCTTGGCAACGGTCGAGTATCTGATGCCGACGAGTCGGTGGCTGAGGCGAGCCCCGCAGCCTCGGCTGCACCGTGGACCACTGCTCGGGGACGGTGCTCCACGCAGTCAACACCGCGAATTCTGCTGTGGTGACGCTCACCCCGCCGAGGCCGAAGACGACGTCGCCCAGTCGCACATCGCTCACACCTGCGCCGACCTCATCGACGACGCCGACGGCGTCCCGGTCGGGGATGGCGGACAACGACAGCGGCAGGATCTGCGCCAGTGTCCACTGCACACCGTTGAGACGGCGTTCCGCAGCGCATCACCGAGGTCGTTGGAGAACGTCACCAGCTGAGCGGCCGTGCCGCTATGACGCTCTGCTAGCGATCGGGCGAGCGCGTCACCACGCTGGGCCCTGGCTCTCGGCACGTGAACGGTCACTGCAGCACTCCCGCGCGCCACACTCCCCATGACGCGATCTCCCCCAGCCGGAACGTGCGACGGTTTCCGCACCAAATGGCACATGTGCCATCTCGGTGCCATTTCATCCCGGAAAATGCCATCGTCACGCGGAACCCACAGGTCGGTGTCGAGTACTCGTTGACCCCACTGGGCGAGTCCCTACGGGAACCGTTCGGGCGCCTGTACGACTGGACGGTTGCCAACGCCTCTGAGATCCAGGCGAGCCAGCGTGCCTACGACCAGCGCGCCCAGTCCTGAGTGCGACACGCGCGACGGCTCGTCTATGGCTCGAGGACAATCCGGCCGAAGACCTCTCCGGCGTCCATCTTCCGGTGTGCGAGCACGGCGTCGCCGAGGGGCAGCGCCTCGTGGACGACGGCTTCGAGACGGCCGTCTCGGACCGCGTCGAACTGTTCCGCCCGCACCGCCTGGCGGGCATCGTGCGGGATCACGGCGGTGCTGAACGTCGCGAACGACATCGACTTCTGGAAGGCGTCCGTGAGCTTCGAGCCGAAGGTCGCCGGGGGCATGCCGGCGACCGCGCCCACAGCCACGTACCGTCCGCCGGGATTGAGCCGGTCGATGAAGTCCGGCAGATGCTCCCCGGCGACAACGTCGATGATGACGTCGTAGCCATCCGGGGAGTCCGGTCCTCCGTCCCCGGCCCGGTCCAGGACGTGCGTCGCGCCGAGCGCCCGCAGGCGGCGGCCGCGCTGCGGCGAGGAGGTGGTGACGGCGACGGCGCGTGCGCCTGTGCGTGCGGCGAACTGCACCGCCGCGATGCCGATGCTGCCGGCGGCGCCGCGCACGAGGACGCTCTCCTGGGCGACGAGGCGGGCGTGGGCGAGGCCGAAGTGCGCGACGAGTCCCGAGCCGCCCAGCGTGACGGCGGCCGCTGGCGGGAGACCGTCGGGGAGCGGGGTGACGTCGTCGACGGACGCGATCGCCCGCTCGGCGTACGCGCCTCCGGTGCCGGTGAACGCCCAGACGCGTCGGCCCTTCAGAGACGGATCCACGCCGTCGCCGACCGAGGCGACGGTACCCGCGACCTCGCTGCCCGGGATATGGCCCTGTGGAAAGGCCCCGGCGCCGAGCATGCCGCGTCGGATCATCACATCGACCCCGCCGACGCCGATCGCCGCGGGGGCGATCACGACCTCGCCCCGGGACGGGGACGGTTCCGGTATGTCGACGAGGGCGAGCCCCTCGGGCGCCCCGAACTCTTCGATCACGATGGCTTTCACCGGTGTTCCTCCTTCTGACCTCCGCGAGCGGCCTCTGAGCGCGGCCGCCTTCGCGACGTTAACGGACGCTGCCGTCCGCTTAGATAGAGTGAGAGCATGGCCGAGCGGATGAGTCAGATGCTGCGATCCGATGCGCGCGACAATCGGGAGCACGTTCTCGACGCCGCCAGGGAGCTGTTCGCCGCCAGGGGTTTCGATGTGCCGATGCGCGAGATCGCCAGGCGCGCGGGCGTCGGCCCCGCCACGCTCTACCGGCGCTTCGCCACCAAGGAGGAACTGGCTGCGGAGGTTTTCGGCGATGAGATGAGGGCGTGCCACGCGATCATCGAGGAGGGGCTGGCCGATCCGGACGCGTGGCACGGGTTCTGCTCGGTGGTCGAGAGGCTCTGCGAGCTCCACGCTCGCAACCGTGGCCTCACCGCGGCGTTCTCCTCGACGTTCCCGCGGGCGGTCGATCTCGCCGCCGACCGCACGCGGGCGATGCGGCTGCTGGGCGATCTCGTCCGGCGTGCCGGCGACACCGGCCGCCTGCGCCCCGACGTCACGGTCGACGACATCGTGCTCGTCCTCGCCGCCAACAACGGGATCCACGCCACGGCCATGTCGGTGCGCGTGAACGCCTCGCGCCGCTTCGCCGCCCTCGCCATCCGGGCCTTCGAGGAACCGGAGAGCCGCTGATCGCGTGCCCCTGCTTCCCACGGGCGGCCGGGGGCACAGTCGGTCGAGCGATGCGGCGTGTTCAGGAGGCGGTGAAGCTCTCCAGCCCGGTGACGCGAAGCAGGTCGAGCCTGTCGGCGTCTTCGGTCCCGGGAGCGGTGGTGTAGACGACCAGACGCAGGTCGCTCCCGGGCACCGCCAGCACGTCGCAGTCGACGGCGATGGGACCGACCACGGTGCGGATGACCTTCTTGCTGGCGCGGTGCTCCGCGATCCGCGCTGTCGCCCAACGGCTCTCGAACTCGGGGGATTCGGCGCGCAGCCGGGAGATCAGCTGCGTCAAGGCCGCGTCGTGCGGATATCGCCCGAGCGCCGCGCGGAGATCGGCGACGAGGTCGGCGGCGAACTCCTCGGCGTGTTCGTCGTCGTACTCGACATCGGGCGCTCCGTACACGAAGTGACGCCAGACGAAGTTGCGATCGAGGCCGACATACTCGGACGGGTCGCCCAGCAGAGCCGCCCACAGCCGGTTCCATCGCACGATCTCGTGCGTCGCGGTGAACACCGCCAGTGGCACGTCTCCGAGCCGGTCGATGACGCGCTGCACGCCGGGGGTGATGTGCCGCGGCACAGCGCCTCTTCGGGGCGGCGCCGCCCCCGCGACGCGGAACAGGTGGTCGCGCTCTGCCTCATCCAGACGCAACGCCACGGCAAGCGCGCCCAGCAGCTGAGGGGAGGGATTGGCCGCCCGACCCTGTTCGAGGCGCACGATGTAGTCCACGCTCACCCCGGCCAGGGCGGCGAGCTCCTCGCGGCGCAGGCCCGGCGCCCGCCGGCCCGCGCCCGCGGGCAGGCCGACGCTGGCCGGCGAGACGCGATCGCGCCACGCACGCAGGACAGTTGCGAACTCCGACATCGGACGATTCTCTCCCACGACGGGCGATCGATGGTGGTATCCGCAGTCCCTCCGTCAAGGGAGACCTGGGAGATGCACCCTCTTGCGCTCAGGATCTCAATCGCGGCGAGAACGCTCGCCCACGAAGGAGAGACACGATGACAGACCAGACGACCATGACCGAGGAGCAGTCCACCGCGGTGATCAAGGCGATCGCGGAGGGGTACGGCAACCTGTTGCGCGCCCCGCTGCTCGACGACCCCGGCGAGCACGGGATGACGTATGAGGAGATCAGCTTCCCGGCGACGGACGGCACGCCCTTGGAGGCGTGGTGGATCCCCCGCGAGGGCTCCGACAAGCTGATCATCGCCAACCACCCGCTGTGGTTCAACCGCTACGGCCTTCCCGCGCACCTCGAACCGTGGCGGTCCCTCGGCGCCGCCGGAGGCAACGACTTCGAGGTGAACTTCCTGCCCGACTACCGGATCCTCCACGACGCCGGGTACAACGTCCTCACCTACGACATGCGCAACCTGGGACAGAGCGGCAGCGCGAACGGGGGCCGCGGCAGCGGAGGGCGGTTCGAGGCACGCGACGTCATCGGCTCGCTCCGCTTCGCCCGCACCGACAGGCGCACCGCGGGCATGACCATCGGGCTCTTCAGCCGCTGCCAGGGCGCCAACGCGACCATGTTCGCGATGCAGGAGCACCCGGAGGAGTTCGCCGACGTGCGCGCGATGCTCGCGCCGCAGCCGCTGTCGGTGGGGGCGACGATGGCGCGCACGCTGGAGCTGCTGGGGATCCCGGAGCGCATCGCCGACCTCGAGCGCGAGATGCGGCTGGCGGTCAGCTACCGCTTCGACCAGATGACACCCATCCCGTGGGCGAAGAGCGTCACCATCCCGACCTACCTCTACCAGGTTCGGGATGACCTGATGACCTCCCCCGAGGACGTCCAGGCCATGTACGACAACATCCCATCCGCGGACAAGGAACTCCACTGGATCGACGGAACCTCGGCCCGCTGGGACGGCTACCTGGACTTCCAGCGCAACCCCGAGCCCAAGCTCGCGTTCCTGGCGCGCCACATGGCCTGACCGACAGGAGCGGCCGCGTCGCCCGGCTCCTGCTGAGGGACCGGGCGGCCCGGTCTCTCAGCAGGCACGCGGGCGCGCACATCGGCGCGCACGATGGGCCCGCGGGGCGGCGAGGTGTGCGGTTCTCGCGTCAGGAGCGAGCATCCAGGACGGGACGCGGGCCGGAGGCGGGCAGCTCGGATGCGATGAGCAGGGTGAGTGCGTCGGCGTCGGCACTGCCGGGTTCGGGGTGGTAGACGACGAGCATCTGCCCGTCGGTGCCGGTGACGGGCAGCTTCTCCCGGAACAGGGTGAGCTCGCCCACCGCGGGATGGTCGATCGATATGGTCGCGCCTTCGCGGCGGGCGACGTCCTGGCGCCCCCAGAGCTCGCGGAAGCGGGGGCTGGCGATGGAGAGGCTGCCGACGAGGTCGACGAAGCGCTGGTCGTCGACGTCGGTCCCGACGGAGCTGCGGAACCCGGCGACGAGATGGGCGGTGACCTCGTCCCACGCCGGGTAGAGGGCCCGCTCGGCAGGATCCAGGAAGACGTCGCGCAGCCGGTTGCTGCCGACGACGAGACGGGGCGAGAGCGCTGCGGCGGCGGGATTCGCGGCGAGGACGTCGAAGTAGCGTCCCTCGACGAACGCGGGGAAGCCGATCGTGTCGACGAGCACGCCGATGCCGGGCGGCACGGTCTCCTTGCGCGGTCGCCGTCGCGTCGCGGGCGACCGGGGCTGGGCGAGGGAGAGGAGGTACTCGGCGCCATCGTCGTCGAGCTGCAGGACCCTGGCGAGGGACTCGAGCACCTGGCGGGACGGGGCGCGGTCGCGCCCCTGTTCGAGCCGCAGGTAGTAGTCGGCGCTGATTCCGGCGAGCATGGCGACCTCCTCCCGCCTGAGGCCGGGCACGCGGCGGATCCCGATCTGCGGCAGGCCGACCTTCTCCGGGGTGACGAGTTCGCGCCGCGCGCGCAGGTAGTCGCCCAGCAGGTTCACGGATCCCGACATGCGTCTCACCCTACGTCCGGACCCGGCGGGGGAGGGTGGCCCTGGCATCCCCAGGAACACGGGGGCTCTGGGCGTTCCGCCGCGACCGGACGAACCTGGACTCGGGCCTCACAGAGGGGCATCTGAAAGGACGGGCAGACCATGGCAGACGAGAACACGCTCGGCGGGACCTTCACCACCTCCCACGGCATCGGCTTCACCCGCATGGGATACGGCGCGATGCAGCTCGCGGGCCCGCGGGTCTGGGGGCCTCCGGCCGACCGAGACGAGGCGATCCGCGTACTGCGCGCGGCCGTCGAGGCCGGAGTGAACCACATCGACACCGCGGACTTCTACGGCCCGCACGTCACCAACGAGATCGTCCGCGAGGCGCTCAGCCCCTACGACGGGGTGAGCATCGTGACGAAGGTCGGGTCGGTGCGCGACGCGAACGGCGGATGGCCCCACGCCCGTTCGCCCCAACAGCTGCGCGAGCAGGTCGAGTCGAACCTGAGGACCCTCGGCGTCGAGGCGCTCGACGTGGTGAACCTCCGCATCGGCGGCGGCGCGGATGGCCATTCGCCGGTGGCCGGGTCTCTCGCCGAGCCCTTCGGCGCCCTCGCCGAGCTGCGTGAGCAGGGCAAGATCAGGCACCTCGGGCTGTCCGTGGTGGACGCCGATCAGGTCGCCGAGGCGCAGGCGATCGCGCCGATCGTGACGGTGCAGAACTGGTACAACGTCGCCCACCGGGGCGACGAGGAGCTCATCGCCTCGCTGAACGAGCAGGGCGTCGCCTACACCGCGTTCTGGCCGCTGGGCGGCTTCAACCCCCTGCAGTCCGGCACGCTCGACGCGGTCGCGGCGCGCCTGGATACGACGCCGAAGGCGGTGGCGATCGCGTGGCTGCTGCACCGCGCGCCGAACATCGTCGTCATCCCCGGCACGTCGAAGGTCGCGCACCTGCGTGAGAACCTCGCCGCCGCGCAGCTCGAGCTGCCCGCGGATGCCCTCGCCGAGCTGGACCGCATCGTCGCATGAGCGAGGAGACCGTGCAGTCGGAACGCCCCGTCGTCGGCTTCATCGGCCTGGGCGACCAAGGGCTGCCCATGGCGCGGGCCATCGCGGAGGGCGGATTCGCCCTCCGCGTGTGGGCCCGCCGACCCGCATCGCTGGACGCGCTCGGCGACCTCCCGTTCACCGCAGTGGCTGCCCCCGTCGACCTCGCGGCGGCAAGCGACATCGTCGCGGTGTGCGTCGGCACCGACGACGACGTGCTCGCCCTCGCCGGGCAGATGGCACCAGCGCTGCGGCCGGGCACGGTCTTCGTCAACCACGGCACGGGGACGCCTCGAAACGCCGTGCGCGTCGCGGACCTGCTCGCGGACCGGGGCGTCGGGGTCCTCGACGCCCCGGTCTCGGGCGGACGCCCGGCGGCGGAGGAGAGGCGCCTCACCGCCCTGGTCGGTGGCCCGGCGGATGCGCTTGCTGTCGCCGAACCGGTGCTCCGGGCGTTCGCCCGACACGTCGTCCACCTGGGCGATGCCGGCGCCGGACAGATGGCAAAGCTGTTCAACAACGCGCTGCTGATGATGAACCAGGCGGGGATCGCCGACATCCTCGAACTCGCCGCTCAGGCCGGACTCGCTCCGGCCGCTCTCGCGGAGGCGCTGAAGCTCGGCAGCGCCTCCAGCACTGCTCTGGGCCTGATGAACACCATGATCACGGCCGAGACCGTCGACCACCTCTCGCAGGTCCAGGCGCTCGACATGGACATCTTCGCCCAGGCGATGCGCGAGGCGAACGCGGACGAGGATGCCGCCCGCAGGGCGACCGAACGTGGCCTCTCGGGCACCCTCCGGCTCGCCGAGGTCATTCGCACGATCGCCGAGAGCCGGCGCGCGGAGCTCCCTCGCGGATAGTGCCCTCTTTTCGTGCTCTGCCCCCTGGAGCGGATCCGCCGGGCGGATGCGCCTCGCTGATGATGGTGTTCGACCGTACGCGTTCCCTCCGCGAACAGGACGTCTCGCCGGCGAGCGTCTCCGCTCGCCCGTCATCCCCCGAGCAGCGACAGCCGGCCTCCGGGCGCCGAGGCGTCGTCCGTCGAGCATTCTCGACAGCAGATCCGCGACGTCTCGGGCGTGCGCAGGATTCACATGACCCCGGCGTCGCTCCCGAGCACATTCAGCAGGGCGAGGGCCTCGGCGCCGGGCGACCCCTGGGGCGCGCTGTAGAGCACGAGGTGCTGGTCGCGATCTGTGAGCGTGAGCGTGTCGCAGTCGACAGTGACGTCGCCGATGGCGGGATGGTGGAAGGTCTTCGTGAGCATGGCGGCGGGCTGCACGTCATGCCGTTTCCAGAGCCGCGCGAAGTCGGGGCTTCCACGGTGGAGCTCGTCGACGAGGTTCGTCATGGAGGTGTCCGACGGGTAGCGGGCTAAGGCTGCTCGGAGCCCCATGACCACGTGGTGTCGGAACTCCGCGGCGTCCGCGGCATCGACGGGCGTGGACACCGTCGCGCCCGACTCGAGGAACGCTTGACGTGCCAGGTTGCGGTCTTCGCTGGAGAGCTGAGCGAAGTCCCCCATGAGTGCGACGGCGAGGTTGTTCCAGGCGAGTACCTCGAACGACGCCGACATCACGAAGGCGGCGGTCTGTGGCAGTCGCTCGAGGAGCGCGAGGATGCTCGGGCGGACATCGCGGCGGTGTGTGCGCGCACGAGTCGACGCGGTGCCTGCGAGCAGATGGAGGTGATCGGATTCGGTGTCGGTCAGTCGCAGCGCGTCGGCGATTCCCGCGAGGACCTCGCCCGACGGCTTCGGCGCCCTGCCCTGTTCCAGCCGGACGTAATACTCGGTCGAGATGTGCGCGAGGACGGCGGCCTCCTCCCGGCGCAGACCGGGTGTGCGTCGTCGCGGCCCTGATGGAAGGCCGACGTCCTCCGGCCGCAGCCGCTCTCGGCGGCTCCGAAGGAATGCCCCGAGCTCGTGCCTGTCCATAGCTCGAGTCTGCGCCTCGAGAGCCGACAGATCCTGGTACTTCCTGTGCCTGCCTCCCGCGAGCGACGAGGCGACGCTGGAGACATGACAACGAACACCACTGACGCCACCGGCGCTGCGCCGGTCGGCCTCCTCACCGACAAGGTCATCTTCATCACCGGCGCCAGCCGCGGCATCGGCGCGGCCGCCGCCCACTTGTTTGCGGCAGAGGGCGCCTCTGTCGTGCTCGCCGCGCGCAACACTGCAGCTCTCGACACGATCGTGGCCGAGATCCGAGCAGACGGCGGCACGGCCGACGCTGTCGCCGTCGACCTGTCCGACCGGGGCAGTGTTCGCGCGGCCATCGATCGCGTGGACCAGTTGCATGGGCGGCTGGACGGCGCTTTCAACAACGCTGGAGTCGCTCAGAAGCAGGTCGGCCCGCTGGACACGACGACCGACGAGAACATCGACGAGCAGTTCGCCGTCAACTTCCTCGCGCACTGGACGGCGATGAACGCCGAGGCCGCGCTGATGCGCCGCAACGGCGGCGGCGCGATCGTCAACACCTCCAGCATCGGCAGTCGTCGCGCGAACCCCGGCCTGCCTGCCTACGGGGCCATGAAGCGCGCGCTGAACAGCATCACCGAGACCGCGGCCGTGACGTGGGCGCCCGACGGCATCCGTGTCAACGGACTCACGCCTGGCGGCACGCTCACAGAGATGATCCGGGAGTGGGAGGCCGCCAGCCCCGGCATCATCGCCGCCAACAACGCTGCTACGCCGCTGGGGCGGATGGCTGAGCCGCGCGAGGTCGCGGAAGCTGCGGCCTGGCTGCTCAGCGACCGTGCATCGATGGTCACCGGCGCGATCCTCCCCGTCGACGGCGGCGCCGGGGCCTGACAAGAGAACAGGAATCAGACATGACGAATCTGACAGGAAAGGTGGCGGTCGTCACCGGAGCCAGCCGCGGCATCGGCCGCGGGGTGGCGATCCGGCTGGGCAGCCTCGGCGCGAAGGTCGTCGTCAACTATTCGCGAGATGCTGGCAGTGCGGCCGAGACGGTCGCCGCGATCGAGGCGGCGGGCTCATCCGCCGTCGCCGTCCAGGCCGACGTGTCGAAGCCCGACGACATCGAGGCGCTCCTCGACACGGCGCGCAGCACGTACGGCGGTCTCGACATCGTCGTGGCAAACGCGGGTCTCGACGAGGGGCTCGGCGCGGTCGTGGACATCACCGAGGCCGACTATGACCGCATCGTCAACGTCAACGCGAAGGGCGCGTTCTTCACGCTGCAGAAGGCAGCGCAGAAGGTCGACGATGGCGGCTCGATCATCTACATCGGCTCCAGCTCCACGCTCCGCCCCACCCCGGGCTTCGCCCTGTACTCCGCCAGCAAGCTCCCCGCGAACTTCCTGGTCAGCGTACTCGCGCAGGAGATCGGCGAACGCGGCGTCACGGTCAACACGGTGATCCCCACCGCGACGGATGGTGCCGGTTACTTCACCGAGAACGACGCCGACGACCCGCTCCGCCAGTTCGTCCAGAACGCCAGCCCTCTCGGCTCGCGCATGGGATCAGTCGAGGACGTCGCTGACGCCGTCGAGTTCTTCGCCGGAGACCTCGCCCGCTGGATCAGCGGACAGCAACTGCTCGTCAGCGGCGGCGCACCCAGCTGAGCGCGCCGTGCGCATGGTGCGGCACTGCCGACGGTAGTGACCTACTGCGAGCACCGCTCCGGCCCCGGGAGCCGGACTTAGTTCAGGTCCGCCCTGGGGCCGCGCTGTCTCTGGCTGGAACGAGGGTCTTGACATCACCAGGACAACCCCTTCAAGCTGGCTGTCGCTCTCGCCGACGCGGTTCCGAGGCCCGACGCTTGACCCTCAACGAGGCCGCTCCTGGTCGCGCGTTTGCGCGTCGCGGCCTGCTGAGGGGCTTCGGTGCCGGTGGTGTCGTGGAGGGATTGCGTCATACGCCGAAGCGCGCGCAGGATGACCGTCTGCTCGGCGTCGTCGAGGCTCGCGAGCATTCGGTCCTCCACGGCGCGGACTGCGGTGGATGCCTCCTCGAGCCTCCGGCGCCCGCGGGGTGTGAGGCGAGCGGGAAGGGCTCTGCCGACGGGTGCGGCATCGGGTCTGGTGACATGGCCGTCTCGTTCCAGTGCCTGGAGGAGCACGTTCATCGCTTGCCGTGTGACGAACGTGCCTCGGGCCAGGTCTGAGTTGGACAGCCCGGGCCGTTGGGCGAGGAGCTCCAGGCAGGAGTAGTGCGTCACGGTCATTCCGAGTGGTCGGAGGACATCCTCCATCGCCGTCCGGAGAGCGCTGGAAGCTTCCTTCAGTGCGTAGCCCACCGAGGTCTCCAACTCAATGCCGATGCCGCCTTGACCCATGTCAAAAGTATGACATACAGTCGTCGATGTCAGATAATTGACATTATTGAAGGAGCACATCATGCCCGTCACCGGTCCCGACTTCGTCTCTCTGCAGACGCGCGACCTCAACGCCTCCCGGGCGTTCTACGAGAAGTACCTCGGCCTGGTCCGTTCGCCGGCCGGTCCACCGCACGCGGTCGTGTTCGAGACGACGCCGATCGCCTTCGCGCTGCGTGACCTCGTTCCCGGCACCGACCTCGACGCGGCCGCGCAACCGGGGATCGGCGCGGCGATCTGGCTGCATGCCTCCGGCGTGCAGGAGATCCACGATGCCTTGGTCGCCGACGGTCACACGATCGTGGCCGAGCCGATCGATGGCCCGTTCGGACGGACCTTCACCTTCGCAGACCCCGACGGCTACCAGATCACCCTCCACGATCGCGTCTGAGGCGCAGATAGTCTCGGGGGCGAGGGGCGCGCTCGGCGGGTACGCGCCGCAGTCCTGCTGAGCCCCGGCCGTCGTCCTGCGACTCCTTGACCGGGCTGGTCACCTGCCAGGTGCTCGCGCCTCCTCCCGCGTCCGGCCTCGTCCGAGCCGCCTGGCCGGCGAAGCCCTCGTCTCAGGCCTCGCCTCAGAGCCACCACGCCTCTTGCAGGTCGAGGTTGAGCCCGCCTCCGGCGGGCTGTCGCTCACCTCGTGAGCGAGCGGAGAAAGGCGGGCGGCATGACGGTCTCGGTGCGCGTGATGAGCGCGGGCGATGGCTACAAGTACCTCCTGCGCACCGTCGTCGCGGGCGACGGCGACCGTTCGCTCTCGACGCCGCTGACCCGCTACTACGCCGAGGAGGGCACACCGCCGGGTCGCTGGCTCGGCTCAGGCGTCAGGGCGCTGGGCGGGATGATCGCGGAGGGCGATCAGGTCTCCGAAGCCCAGCTCGAACTCCTCCTCGGCCTCGGCCGGCATCCCGTCACGGGTGCTCCGTTGGGGCTGGCATATCCGGCCTACAGGTCCGTGGCCGAGCGGATCGAGGAACGCACCGCCGCACTCGATCCCGACCTCGGCCCGGCGGGACGGGCCGAGGCCGTCGCCGCCATCGAGGCCGAGGAGCAGGCCCGCGGAACCCGGCGCGCAGTCGCGGGCTACGACTACACCTTCTCCATCCCGAAGTCCGCGAGCGTGTTGTGGGCGATTGCGGACGCGGGGACGCAGGCGCTCATCGCGGACGCGCACCACGCGGCGATTGCGGAGGTGGTTGCGTTCATGGAACGGGAAGTTGCAGCTACCCGCACCGGTGCAACTGCCCGCGACGGCGCGGTTGCGCAGGTCGATGTCGCCGGGCTCATCGCTACGGCGTTCGATCACTACGACAGCAGGGCGGGCGACCCCCACCTGCACACGCATGTCGTCATCAGCAACAAGGTGCAGACCGTCCTCGACGGCAAGTGGCGCTCCCTCGACGGCCGCCCCATGCACGCCGCGACCGTCGCTCTCTCCGAGCTGCACGAGGCCGTCTTTGCCGACCACCTCACCCGGTCGTTCGGCGTCGAGTGGGAGGCCCGTGACATGGGTCGGGATCGGAACCCGGCGTGGGCGGTCGCCGGGGTGCCGGAGGAGCTGGTCAAGGAGTTCTCCACTCGCGCCCGGCACATCGACGCCGAGACGGATCGCCTCATCGACCGCTACGTCTCCGAGCGTGGGCGGCGGCCGTCGCCGGCGACGATCATGAAGCTCCGCGCCCAGGCCACCCTCTCCACGCGGCCAGAGAAGGAGGTCCGCTCGCTCGCCGACCTCACCAGCGAGTGGCGGCATCGCGCCGGTCAGGTGCTCGGTGCGGACGCGACGGCGTGGGCGCGGGCTGTGACGGCGAACGATGAACCGCTGCTGCTCCGCGCTGATGACATCCCGTTGGACGTGATCGCGTCGCTGGGCGGGAGCGTGGTCGAGGCGGTCGGGGAGAAGCGGTCGACGTGGCGGCGGTGGAACCTGATGGCCGAGGCCGCCCGGCAGACCACCGGCTACAGGTTCGCCTCCACCGAGGATCGGGAGGCGGTCGTCGGCCTGGTGGTCGACGCCGCCGAGGCCGCGTCGCTGCGGCTGACCCCGCCGGAGCTGGCGTCGAGCCCGGCCGCGTTCCGCCGCCCGGACGGAACCAGCGTGTTTCGGCCGAAGCACTCGACGGTGTTCTCCTCCGAGGTGCTGCTTGCCGCCGAGGACCGCCTCCTCGAGCGCGCCCACACCACCACCGGCCCGACCGTGCCGCTGGCGACCGTCGAACGGATCACCGCCCGACCCGACCGGGAGGGCCGCACGCTCGGCCCGGATCAGGCGGATGCGCTGGCGAAGATCGCGCTCTCGGGCCGGACGATCGACGTGCTCGTGGGGCCGGCCGGGGCCGGGAAGACGACCGCGATGCACGCTCTGCGGCGGGCATGGGAACACGAGCACGGCAGGGGGTCCGTCGTCGGCCTCGCTCCGTCCGCGGTCGCGGCGCAGGTCCTCGCCGACGACCTCGGGGTCGCCACCGAGAACACGGCGAAGTGGCTGGACACCCACGACCGCACCGGAGCCCACGTTCCGTCGGGGCCAGCTCGTCATCGTCGATGAGGCGTCGATGGCCGGCACCCTCACCCTCAACCGCATCACCGCCCTCGCCATCGAGGCCGGGGCGAAGACGCTGCTCGTCGGGGACTACGCTCAGCTCCAGTCACCGACCGCGGCCGGCGCCTACGCGATGCTCGTCCACGACCGCGACGACGCTCCCGAACTCACCGCCGTACATCGGCTCACCCACGCTTGGGAGAAGACGGCCTCCCTCGGCCTGCGTCACGGCGACACCAGCGTCATCGACGCCTACGCGGACCACGGTCGCATCGCCGAGGGCGACAGCAAGGCGATGGTCGAAGCCGCCTACCAGGCGTGGCGCGCCGACACGCTGGCCGGGCGAGCGGCGGTGCTCGTGGCCGACTCCAACGAAGCCGTGCTCGCCCTCAACCAGCGAGCCCGCGCCGAGCTGATCCTCGACGGCACCGTGAACGCCCTCCGCGAGGTCGAACTGCACGACGGCACCCGCGCTGCCACCGGGGACACCGTCATCACTCGCCGCAACGACCGACGCCTGCGCGCCGGACGCTCCTGGGTCCGCAACGGCAACAGGTGGACGGTCACCGAAGTCGGCAACGACGGCTCGCTCACCCTCCGCCGTGCTGGCCGGAAGTGGGGTGGCTCCGTCGTGACCCCGGCCGACTATGCGGCCGAGCATCTGGAGCTCGGCTACGCCGTCACGTCGCACCGGGCGCAGGGCATCACGGTCGACGCCTCGCACGTCCTGGCGGACGCGGGCACGACGCGAGAGAACTTCTACGTCGCCATGACCCGCGGCTCCGATACCAACCGTGCCTACCTGGCCACCGACCGCCCTGACGCGGCCCATGACGGCCCGCGCAGCGACGCCACCGGGCAAAGCGTCATGACCGGGATTCTCCAGCACGTCGGCGCCGAGCTCTCCGCCCACGAGACGATCGCCACCGAGCAGGACGCCTGGGGGTCGATCGCCCAGCTCGCCGCCGAGTACGAGACGCTGGCCGCCGCAGCCCAGCACGACCGCTGGGAACTCCTCATCCGAGCCTCCGGCCTCACCGACGACGAAGCAGACGACGCGATCGCCTCGCCCGCGTTCGGGGCGCTGACCGCCGGGCTCCGCCGGGCCGAGGCCAACCAGCACGACGTCGAGGCGCTGCTGCCGCGCCTCGTCCGGGCGCGACCCTTCGGCGACGCAGACGACATCGCCGCCGTCCTGCACTACCGCGTCGCCAGAGTCACCGCCCGCCCCGCCGGCTCCGGCCGCACCCGCAAGACCCCGCGCCTGATCGCCGGGCTCATCCCAGAGGCCACTGGCACGATGAGCGCCGAGTTCCGGCAGGCGCTCACCGAGCGGCGCGACCTCATCGAGGCCCGCGCCGACGCGATCCTCGACGCTGCGATAAGCGAACACCACGGCTGGGCGGCAGCACTCGGCGTCGCGCCGAAGCACGAGCGGGAGGCGGCCGCATGGCGGCGGGCCGCTCGCATCGTCGCCGCGTACCGCGATCGCTATGGCATCACCGGCCCGGCTCCGCTCGGGCTGCCGCCCGAGGGCGACGCGCAGAAGGTCGACGCCGCCCGAGCCACCGCCGCTCTGGCCCGCGCACGCGCCGTCACGGAGACGGAACGCGGCGAGAACGAGCGCCCCAGCCGCAACGGCCCGGAACGAGTCGGGCTGGCGTTGTAGATGGGGAGTGATTGCGCTCGCATCGAGACGGGTCCGACTGTGCGCGTGGCCTGCCATCATGACGATGTGGATCTCGAAACCGTGAACGCGCTGCCGATGGCGGATCAGATGACGTTCCTGCGTGGACGGATCCTCGACGAGGCCCTGAGCATGGAGGCGGTCGCACGATATCTCCATGTGAGGCTGATGGGAGGTTCTGACCTCGACAGCGCACTCGACACTCCTCAGCAGTTTCAGTCTCTGATTGACGAGTGCGCTGAGCTTGCCCCGCGCTGCGAGCGGCTTCACAAGCGCGTCCAGCCTCTCGCGCTGGACGCGATCAACGAGGCCGACAGGCTCTACAAGCTACGCAACCGCTTCGTACACGACGCCCTCCGAAACAACCTCGTCTCAGAGCAGCGGTGGGAACGCTTCAGGCTTTCACGGCCAAAGCGTGAGGCTGGAAGGCCTATGCCGGATCCCGAGCCGGTGTCCGCGGAAGAGATGGTCGCGCTGACTTTCGACCTCATCCGGACAACGTGGCGGCTGCGAGGCGTGCTCTGGTCCATGATCGGTTCGTCACAGGAAGCCTCGCCCTTCCTCACTCACCCGTTCGCACCACAGTGGGACGGGACCTTCCTGTCCTTGGGCGACGCCCCGGCGTGAGCCGATCGGTGAACCGAGACGGCGACAGGCTGTCCGCCGAGTCTGCAGCTTCGGCCAGAGTCGCACTGGAACAGAGAGCTCACCCCGAGTTCACGGGTTCCCCGCGACAGGTCCGCAGCTCTTACGCGTGTCGCCGGCGAGGGCGTAACCTGAATCCGAGGCAGCGTTCCCTCACTATTGCAGGTCCTTCGGGACAGTCCCTTCGGGGCCACTCATCATGATCTGCCTCCTCGACGGAGAGACACGTCTGATGAGAGACCAAGGCCATGCTCCACCTGCTCTTGGCGCTGAGCGTCCGCACCCGCAACTTCCTGCGCCGCTACATGCCGACCAACATCCTGCTCGACCTGATCCGCACTCGCCGCGGCCTGAAGTGGGGCGTCCCTGCGATGCTCATCGCCGCCCCATACCTGCTCGCGGCGAGCGTCTGCAGCAACGTGATCGCCGACGGCGGCCCCGGCTGGCTCAACCTCCTCGTGGTCCTTTTCATCTGGAACGCGCTCAAGTTCCTCGTGATGGGACCGGTCAGCCTCGTTCTGCTTCTTCGCTTCCGCATTCACGAAGCCCTCTCTCGTCTGTAAAGAGCTCACACGGAAGCAGCGCTCGTCGGGCAGCCCGACGTCGTACTGACCCCGCGAAAGCTCGGGCGGTACCATTGACGAGCATGAACAAGCGTGAGTCAGAGGAGGTGCGAGTCATGGAGCGACGTATCGTGAGCAAGGAGGCCGTCAAGCGGTCTGTCGTACGGTCGACCAAGGCATCCGCACAACTCGAACGCCGTACAGTCCCTGCGGGCTTCGTGCGCTCCGAGCGCGTCGAGCGGTTTCTTGCCGAGCGCCGCCAGCGCGGCTGATGCCCCTCACGCCAGGCTACGGCGAAACGCCGGTTCCTGACGACGAACTGGACGCGCTCCTGCCGGTCGCCCGCGAACTGCTCGACCCGCCGATCACCAAAGCGGCGGTCTACGACCTGGAGCAGGCCGTGCAGGAAGACGTCGCAGAGGCGACGCTGACCGCCGTGCTCTCCGGCGACGTCGCGCTCGACGACCTGCTCTCAGACGTCTTCCTGCGCGATCTGCACTCGCGGCTCTACGGCGACATCTGGACGTGGGCGGGGACGTATCGCAGACGCGAGCTGAATATCGGCATCGCGCCCGAGCAGATCGCGGTCGAGCTCCGCGGCTCGATCGACACAATCCGATACCGCTGGCAGCACACCCACGACTGGACTCCCCGCGAGCTCGGCGTCGTCTGTCACGCGGAAGCCGTGAGGATCCACCCGTTCACCGACGGCAACGGACGGGCGACCAGACTGCTCGCAGATCTCGTCTTCGTCGCGGCGCAGGATGTCGACACGCCCGAGCTGTACGAGTGGCAGCTCGACAAGCGCCGCTACATCGCACTGCTCCGGCAATACGACCGTCACCGCGACCCCCGAGACCTCTCCGCCTTCATCGAGACGCGCCCGCTCGGAGAGTAGGCCCGTCGGACCTATCGGCGAAGCGGCGATGTCCGCAGCCCTCGGTAACCTTGGGTCAGCGGGGTCGTCGTTCGGCCTTGAGCCGGCCCATCGCCAGCCTCACTCGTCGTGGACGAGCGCGCCACGGATGAGAGAGGTGATGGAGCGTGACCGACGTGGTTCCGGACACCATCAACGTGCAACCGCACCCGCGACTGCTCAGCGTCCTCGGCGACATCGAATTCGCGCCCTGGCAGTGCATCGCCGAGCTGGTCGACAACTCTTTCGACGAGTTCCTCCGCAATCCTCCGGAGGATGACGCGCCGACCGTCTGGGTGACGCTTCCGGCACGCAACAGCACCCCGAAGGACGGCGAGGTGTGGGTCAAAGACAACGGTCCTGGAATGACCCTCGATCAGCTCAACAACGCGCTACGCGCCGGATGGACGAGCAACGACCGCTTCGGGCAGCTCGGGCTCTTCGGTGTCGGCTTCAACATCGCCACCGCGCGCCTGGGGCAGGTCGCGGTCGTCCGCACAGCCCGTGCCGAAGACCCTCACTGGACCGTCGTCACCATCGACCTCAAGGCGCTCGCCGCAGGCACCGACTTCGCGTTGCCCGTGGTCACCGAGCCCAAGAGCACGGGCGGTGAGCATGGCACCGAGATCGTCATCCGCAATCTCAAGCAGGAGCACCACCAGACCGTCAGCAGGGGGCAGTCGAAGATCAAGCAGATCCTCGGCGACATCTACAGCTACCTCCTGTCGACCCGGGGCTTCCGCCTCATCGTCGACGGCGAACTCGTCAAGCCGAGGCTGCCTTGCGTGTGGGACAAGAGCCGGTTCGTCGTCCGCAACAACGAGCGCATCCCGGCCATCTTCGACATCGACGAGCGGCTGCCGGAGCGTCGCGTTTGCATGGATTGCGGCGAGTGGCAGGAAGTCGGCGACTCGACCTGCGAATACTGCGGCAGCGGACGCGTCGAGACGCGCGAACGGCGCATCTGGGGATGGGTCGGCATCCAGCGATACATCCATTCCTCGGACTTCGGCATCGACTTCATCCGCAACGGCCGCAAGATCCTCGTCCGCAACCGGAGCCTGTTCAACTGGGATGACCCCGACGATCCGACCGGCAGCAGTGAAATCGAGTACCCCATCGAGTTCCCCCGAGGCCTCGGCCGGATCGTCGGAGAGATCCACATCGACCACGTCCGCGTGAACTACCAGAAGAACGCGTTCGAGTACGACACGCCGGAGTGGAAGCGGGTCGTCCGCGTCCTCCGTGGCGACGGCCCCCTGCGCCCCAAGATCGGTCAGCGCCTCGGATACGGCCCCAACTCCTCGCCGCTCGCACAGCTCTTCACCGGCTACCGCACCAACGAACCGGGACTCAAGGATCTGATCCCTGGCAACGGCACCGCTCCGTTGCACGAACTCGCCCGCGAGTGGGCGGACAAGTTCCGCAAGGGCGACCCCGAGTACCAGACCGACGAGAAGTGGCATCAGGCGGCCGAGCAGCACCTGGAACTCAAAGAAGCTGCCAAGGAGCCGCCGGCGACCGGCGCGGACTCCGGCGGCGACATACTTGCGACCAAGGGCCTGCTGCCGAACGCGCCGGCGACGCCGCCGACGCCACCCTCGCCGCCGACGCCCGTCGAGAGCGAGGACGATCGGCGTGCGAAGTGGCGCTCCAGCGCTACGCCGCTCCCGGATCTCGACGCGAGCTTTGGTCTGCCCGGCCACGGTGCTCCGCTCCAGGTGCGGTCATGGCTGGTGCGCGGCCACCGCATCACGCGCCCGAACGAGACCGGACCCGTACCCGTGTACGTCGCATCCGGCAAGGGCGCGCAGGTCGACGTCTTCATCGACGCCGAGCACCCGATCTTCGTCGACTTCGCCGTCGACACCCGCGACCTCGTCGTGATTGAGCTGGCGGACTTCCTGCGTGTGCGCGACAACTCCAGCCGCGCAATCTCCGCGATCTTCGCCGATCTCAAGGACAAGTGCCTGCCCGATCACCGAATCGCCGGCCCCTTCCTCACTGACCTCGCGGCACGCACTCTCAATCGCATCCGCGAGGCCATGCAGCCGGTCGTCGCAGGCAACGCCGCCGGCTACTGGAGCCTGCTCTCCGCAGACGATCAAGGTGCCGCCGAGAGGCTGTTCGCCGTCGAAGGGGGATCCGCGAGCTGGGAGGACGTGACCGCGTCCGGCGAGTGGGTCGGCTACGTCCCCGGCGCCGCGCTAGTACATCTGGTCGAGCAGCGCCCCGAGGCGTTCCTCGACGGCCGCGTGTTCCGCAGCTCCTACCAGCCGCTCGGCACAGCATCGGCCAAGCGCGCGTCCGCAGACCGCGTCGTCGACCTCCTCGGTGACGTCGCTACGCTCGCCGATGTCCCCGCACGGCGCAGCCCCGAAGAACTCCAGCGCGGCCGGCTCGCCTGTCTCCTCCTCTCCCAGGAGATCGTGGAGGCCGTAGAGGAGGACGTGGCGTGACCTCCTTCCTCGCACCCAGGCGTTTGCTGGATGGTGGGCCGAACCGATTCACCCGCCAGGTCGAGCGGCTCATGAGTCTGCTCGGATTCCGTGACGTGGTGAACATCGACGGCCCCGGAGACCACGGAGGCGACCTACTCGGAACTTTCAACGGCCAGCTCTGGGTTGTGCAGACCAAGTGGAAGAACAAGGGCGCGGTCGATCGCTCCGGAGTCGATGAGGTCTCCGCCGCTTTCGAGCACTACGGCGCCAGCAAAGCCGTCGTCGTGACGAACACCAAGCCGTCGTCGGACGCGGAGCAGCGCGCCACCGAACTCCTCCGACTCGGACGAACCGTCGATTTCTGGAACGGGCAGGATCTCCAGGGCCTCTTCGATGCCGCGACGGAGAACACGCCGATCGTCCTGCGCGACTACCAAGACGCGGCAGTCTCCGCGCTCTGGTCCGATCTGCAGTCCCGTCGACGCGCTCTGCTGATCCTCGCCACCGGCCTCGGCAAGACCGTCGTCGGAGGAGAGATCGTCGGCCGCTACCTGCGCGAGAATCCCGACCAGGACGTCCTCGTCGTCGCCCACACGAAGGAACTCGTCAACCAGCTCGAACGCGCGCTATGGCGTCATCTGCCCAAGCGCGTACCGACGCAGGTCCTCACCGGCGACGAGCGGCCCACGTCGCTCTCCGGCGTCACCTGCGCGACGACCTCCAGCGCGCTCGGCGCCGTCCTGCGCGGGTGGAAGCCCGGCCTCGTCATGATCGACGAGACCCACCACGTCGGCGCGGACGGCCAGTACGACCGTCTGCTCGACGAGTTGAAGCACAGCCTCCAATTCGGCGTCACCGCGACGCCTTGGCGAGGCGACAAGTACGACATCGAAAGCAGGTTCGGCGCCGCCAGCTTCAAACTCGGCATCGAGGACGGCATGCGCCGCGGCTATCTCGCCACCGTGGACTATCGCCTCTTCGTCGACAACATCGACTGGGACGTCGTGCGCGAAGCCAGCCTCAACAACTACTCGATCAAGGAGCTCAACTCGCGGCTCTTCCTCACCCAGCGCGATGAGGCGGTCGTTGACGCGCTCAAGGAGGCGTGGAACGCCAACGTGGCGCCGCGCGCGATCGTGTTCTGCCAGACGATCGAACACGCCGAACGGATGGAGCAGCTACTCCGCAAGCTCCCGGAATGGGCTGGCGCGGCAGCGCTCCATGCGGGCATGCACAAGCGCGAGCGTCAGCAACGGCTTCTCGACTTCCGTGCGGGACGAGTGCCGATCCTCGCTGCGGTCGACATTCTGAACGAAGGCGTCGACGTCCCCGACGTGAACATCCTCGCGTTCGCCCGGGTGACCCACAGCAGGCGCATCTTCGTCCAGCAGCTCGGCCGCGGCCTCCGCCTGCGGGAGGGCAAGGAACGCGTCCTCGCGCTCGACTTCGTCTCCGACATCCGCCGCGTCGCAGCGTTGCTCAACATGCGCCGCCAGCTCGAAGCCACCGACGTCGAGGTTCTCCCGTCCGTCCCGCAGCCAAGCATCCAGTTCAACGACCTCCGAGCCGAGAGCCTGCTGGAGCAGTGGATCCTCGACGCCGCCGACCTGGAGACCGCCAACGACGAGGCGCGTCTCCAGTTCCTCGACCCGGACGTCCTGCCGGCATGACACGGGACACCCTGGTACCGGAAGCCCAGCTCGCCGACGTCGTGACCGCTCTTTACGAGGACGCGAACGCCAGGAACTGGAGCCACCTGCCGCCTCGCGACCGCAGCCAGGCGTACAGCGCGTGGGTCGAAGACCCACGCGTCGGCGCCATCCTCACCAAGTACATGAGCCCGGAAGCCGCCCGCGCCTGGATCAAAGACGGCCCCATGAAGGAGTACGCCCGTGCGCTCCGCGGCATGGGACGATACGCCAGGTTCGGCAACTCCGGTGGGACGACGGCCCAGGACATCATCCGCGCGGCTCTCGGCGAAGGGTGGGCGCTCGTCGAAGGAACCGACGGCATCAAGCCGTTCCACGCGCAGGCGGTGAGCCACGACGACGGTGCTTTGGCATATCTCGCGTGGGACGAAGCGCGGAACTTCAAGAACCTCGTCTGGGCGGCGCTCCGTGCGAGCGTCGATCTCGGCGTCGCAGGTCACGTCATCGTCACGGAGCCGCCCGGAACAGCGACTACGCGAGACGCCGCAGAGGCACATGCCGCGATCACGAAGCGTTGCGGGCTCGCCCTCCACTATGTCCGCGAACAGCTCGGAAGTGCCCGATGAGCAACCAGGCGCTGAACTCCGTCGAGATCTTCGCAGGCGGCGGCGGGATGGCGCTCGGCATGCGGCAGGCAGGCTTCACGCACGAAGCGCTCGTCGAATGGTGGGCGCCCGCGGCGAAGGTGCTCCGCCACAACGCGGAACGAGACTCAACGCTCTGGACGAAGGAGCACGTCTTCGAGAAGGACGTCCGCGAGACGACCGAGGAACTCGCCGAACTCGGCCCGATCAACCTCGTCGCCGGCGGGCCGCCGTGTCAGCCGTTCTCTCTCGCCGGCACCGGTGCCGGTCACTCGGATGACAGGAACATGTTCCCCGCCGCGCTCGACATCGTCAGACAGCTCATGCCCGACTATGTCGTCTTCGAGAACGTCCCCGGTCTGACACGTCCGTCGTTCGCGCCCTATCTGGACTACGTGAAAGACCAGCTGAGGCGCCCCACGATCACCCCGAAGGACGGGGAGCTTTGGAACGAGCACCATGCACGGATTCGCGCCAGCAGGCTGAAGGAGCTCTACCGCGTCTACCAGGAAGAGATCGACGCCGCCGACGTCGGCGTCGCACAGAGCCGTAAGCGCATCTTCCTCGTCGCAGTCCGCGCCGATCTGAAGAACGCCGGCTCCTGGCCGGGCATCACGCGCACCCATAGCAGGGACGTCCTGCTGCACCAGCAGTGGATCACCGGGACGTATTGGAACCGCCACGGGCTCGACAAGCCCCAGGCCGTGCCGGAACGGCTCAACGCGCAGATCGAGCGGATCAAGAAGACCGGCGTGCCCGACGACCGGCTGCCGTGGAAGACGCTCAGGGACCTGCTCGCCGACGTTCCCGAGCCCGCCGCCGAGAACGCGCCAGAGGACTGGCCGAATCACATCGCCATCCCGGGCGCGAGGACGTACGCGAAGCACAACGGCAGCCCGCTCGACATGCCGAGCAAGACGATCAAAGCCGGAGTGCACGGGGTGGCCGGCGGCGAGGCGATGCTGCGCGAACTCGACGGCACCGTCCGATACCTCAGCATCCGGGAGGCGGCCCTGGTGCAGGGGTTCCCCCAGGACTACGAGTTCCCGGGGGTCCGGAGCCGCGTCATGGGCGTGATCGGCAACGCGGTCGCCGTCGACGTCGCCGCGCAGGTCGGGCAGACGCTCGTTGCGCTTCGAGCCGAGCAGGAAGAACAGACCGAAGACAGCGCTGGCACGACCGAAGTCGTCGACGACCTCGACGCAGAGGCTCGCATACCGACCGCACGAACGGCAGCGATTGCCTGATTCCGGGGCTCGACCTCGAAGACCGAGGTAGCGTCGAACACATGACAGCGATCACGGAGTCATGGGCGTCGACCCCGGGCACCGCGAAGTCGATGCGCTCCAACCGCGGCCGTGACACGTCGCTCGAGCTCCGTGTGCGCCGCGAACTCCACCGGCGAGGTCTCCGCTATCGGGTGGACGTCGCGCCGCTTCATGGCCTTCGCTCGCGGGCCGACATCGTGTTCACCCGGAGACGCATCGCCGTGTACCTCGACGGCTGCTTCTGGCACGGATGCCCGACACATGGCGTCATCCCCATCGCTCACTCCGACTACTGGCAGCCGAAGCTCGCCAGGAACAAGGAACGCGACGCACAAGCGACGCTCGCCCTTCAGGAGGCCGGCTGGATCGTTCTCCGATTCTGGGAGCACGAGGGGACCGCAAGTGTCGTGGCAGCCATCAGCTCCGAGGTAGGAGACCGATCGGTTTCAGCACCTGCCGCAAGCGGCCCATGACGCCAGCGGCTGTCGTTTTCTCAGCGTGACGGTCGATCCTTCGAGAATGCGTGATCCAGCAGGGTCGCAGTGATCGGATCGACCGCCTCGCTTCGGCGGATGCAGTGCTGCAGTGTGATCCTCGGATCCGTATGCCCGAGTAGTGCGGCCGCCAGTTCGACGCCCGCGCGCTCGTTGATCGCGGTCGCCGCAGTGCGTCGGAACATGTGAGGCGTGACCCCTTCGATGCCCGCGAGATCCAGCACGTGCCGGAGCTGGCGACGGACGTTGTTCGTCGTCAGCGGCGTCTCGTCTCGGGTCGCGAACACGAGGTCGTCGTCCCCGATCCTGCCTCGCTGTGCGAGCCTCGAACGCAGCGCCTCTGCCGAGAACGACGGCAACGCGACGACCCTGCGCGAGCGCGCCGTCTTCGGATGGTCCTGTCTGATCGTCGGCACGCCGCGGCGGCTGACGATGGTCCCGGCGATTCGCGTCGTCGCAGGCGATGAGGCTAGATCCACGTCTCGACGCCGCAGTGCCAGCACCTCCCCGATGCGTGCCGACGTGCCCAGCATGACTTCGATGATGGCGCCGAGCTGACCGTCCGGCCGGGGACCCGACTTGCTCAGACCCGACTCCCAATGCCGGACGGCCGCACGTACCGCATCGACCTCCTTCGGTGTCAACGCCTCCGGGAGATTCGGCTCGCGATGCAGGCGGCTCACATGATCCATCGGGTTCCGTGGCAGGACCTCATGTCGCACCGCGAGTCCGAGCGCCAACCGCAGAACGACCCGCGCCTGCTTCGCCTTGCTATGGCTCTCCCGCGCCAGCCCTTTCAGGAACCAGTCGCAGCGGGCGACACCGACCTCCCGGAGGGTGAGGTTCTCGAAGGCGGGAGTCACCAGCCCTCGCATGTTCCGTTCGTAGAGCTGCATGGTCGTCAACGAGAGGCGACCCTCCAACTCCATGTCCGCCAACCAGTAGTCGACGAGCGCGGGAAAGCCGCTGTCCGGCGTGAGCTCGGATGGACCCGGCTGGAACAACGACCTCTTCGACAGCTTCGCCTTCAGTGCCCGCTCGGCGGAAGCCGGGCTGTCCGCTGTCGCCGACACCTGGCGGCTGGCGCCATCCCAATCCCGATACCTGGCACTCGCAACAAAGCGCCCCGAGTCTGTCGTCCCGACATGGACCTTCCCGCACGTTCCGATCGGAGTCCGCGGCCTACCCATGAAGCGAACAGCAGGATCGGCACTCCGAAAGAGGACAGCGGGGAGGGCATGATTTCAGCACGATCCGCCACGCTACCGAGGGCACCGCCCCCGGACGGGCCGGCACGCGCTGCACAGCGAGGAGCCTGGCGGCTGATAACTTGACGAACGTGACCGTTGACGTCGAAGCCGGTGAGTCGGCTGCCGCCTCGCCTGAACGCCGGACCATCGCCAGCGTCGAGGATCTGATGCAGGTTCTCGAACCCATCACCGCAGATGGACGCGAGGTCTGGTATCGCGGCCACCGCGACCATACTTGGGAGCTTCAGGCTTCGGCGTTCAGGAAGCCGGAGCACCGTGAAAATGAACGCGTCATGCTGGCCCGGTTTCGTCAGGAAGCCGCCACTGCGGGCCTGCAATATGCATTCGACGAGTGGGGCTGGACAACATTTGCACAGCACCACGCACTTCCAACACGGCTTCTCGACTGGTCGCAGAGCCCCCTCGTCGCGTTGTTCTTCGCCAGCGAGCCGAATCCCTCTGGGGCGATCGACGAAGTGGATGGCGAGTTCTTCCTCATCCATCCAAACGACCTAAACGAAGAGGCCGGGGATGCCGACGGGGGACATCCTCACCTGCTGTCGGACTCTGACATCACGCTCAAGGACTACCTGCCTGGTCGCGACAGCGAGAACAGGCGGAAGCCGAGAGCCGTCGTTGCTCCGCTGATCTTCGACCGGATTCGATTCCAGACGGGAACATTCACGTTGACTCAGCTGCCGTCGCCCGGAGCCGATCAAGAACCTCTGCGGAAGGCTCGGTCGCTTCAATCCTTCATCGTTCCGACGGCCAGCAAGGCGGCTCTCCGAGAGCAGCTCGGTGTGCTCGGCTTCAACGAAGTCTCGATCTATAGGGACCTCGACCGGATCGCGAAGCGCATCAAGGCCGTCTACGGCAGGAACGCCGCATGAAGATTCGCACCGCACTGATTCCGGAGCTCACGGTCGCAAAGTTCCGGCGCATGAAGGACGTAGTCGACCTCAACCCGCCGTATCAACGCGAAGGCGGCATCTGGGGAATCGATACTCGTGCAGGGCTGATCGACTCGATCCTCAACGGACTCGATGTTCCCAAGCTCTATTTCGAGAAGGAGTCCAGCCGCCGTCTTACACCGGCCGGCCTCACGTACCAGTACGCGGTGATCGATGGCAAGCAACGTCTCGAAGCCATCACCAGTTTTCTGTCCGGCGAGCTGAGGCTGGCCGATGACTTCCGATACTTCGAGGATGAAAACGTACGAGCCGAACGGCTGACTCTCACCGAGCTTCAGGAACGGTATCCCACGGTCGCGCAGCGCTTCCTTGACTACGAGCTCCCGATCGTCAGCGTCACATCTGACAGCGGCGACCTGATCGAGGAGATGTTCCAGAGACTCAACGCGTCATCCTCTTTGAACGCTGCCGAGCGCCGTAACGCGATCTCCGGGGCAACTCGCGAATCGGCGAACGAGCTCGCCCGTCACGGTCTTCTTCTCAGCCGTTCCCCGATCAAGAACGCACGATACAAGTACCGTGAGCTCGGGGCGAAGTTCCTAGCGATCGAGCATCAGCTAGATACGAGGAATCGCCTCTCTGATACGAAGGCTGACACCCTCCACAGACTGTTCGTAGCGACGCATGGAGACAATCCGAGCATCAGCAAGACCAAGATGCGCGAGTACCAGACGGCCGCGACGGCAACGCTTGATCGCATGCTTCCTGCCTTCGTGGACAACGACCCGCTCCTCGCATCGATCGGCACGGTCGTCGTCTATTACCTCGTCTTCCGGGATCCAGTGGTTGCGGCAGCCGCGGATCGAGAGAAGCTTCAGGAGTTTGAAGACCTCCGGCGTGAGGCCTCTCGCCTCGCCGAAGACGCGGCTGGGTACCCGCGACCGGCCAATGTCCGCCTTCGGGAGTACAACGTGTTCGTTCAGTCCACGAACGACGGAAAGGCCCTCGAAAGACGGGCCCAGATACTCGGTGCCTTCCTGACAACTCGAACTGACGAAGACCCCCTTGTCGGACTCGACGGAGTCGGGGAGAGCGCTGAAGTTCCCGACGGCGACGAGAGCTAAGGAACCGTGCACTCGCAGACTTGGCTGACGGAAGACCACGCGGTTCGACAACAGGTGCCCGCTATGGATCAGCGGCTTGAGTCCTGGTGCTATTCGTGCGGTTGCTTCATAAGCATCGAGGAGAGGACAGTCGAGCACGTGCCCGCGAGGGTGTTCCTCGACCGTCAGTTGAGTCCCCGATAGTGGTGTAGCGCGGTCGCCGAAATCGTCCCCTGGCGTGGACGTGGGCGCGGCCACCGCGTGATCCTTCGAGTTCACCTCTCACAGCTCTCTCGAACGGAACCATCACGATGACCGCTCCTCACATTGTCGACCCCGCTGGCCTGCTTGGCGAAGCCCTGGCTGAGGCCAGCCCTGATCTGATGCGATCGCTGCTGCAGTCGATCATCAACGCGCTGTTGTCCGCCGATGCCGACGCGGTCGTTGGTGCGGAGTGGGGACGGCCCAGCCCAGGCCGTGCCGCACAGCGCAACGGCTACCGCCATCGCGACCTCGACACCCGCGTCGGCACGATCGATGTCGCGATCCCGAAGCTGCGCAAGGGCACCTACTTTCCCGAGTGGCTCCTCGAACGGCGTAAGCGTTCAGAGTCAGCGCTGATCACCGTCGTCGCGGACTGCGACCTCGCCGGGGTCAGCACGCGCCGGATGGACAAGCTGGTCAAGCAGCTCGGTATCGATGGCTTGTCGAAGTCGCAGGTCTCTCGGATGGCCGCCGATCTCGACTCCGTCGTCGAAGACTTCCGCCACCGGCCCCTGGGCGAGGCCGGACCGTTCACGTTCGTCACCGCCGACGCCCTCACGATGAAGGTCCGCGAAGGTGGCCGCGTGATCAACGCCGTCGTCTTGCTGGCCACCGGCGTCACGGCGACGGTCACCGCGAAGTCCTCGGAATGCGGGTCGCCACCGCCGAGACAGGGGCGGCGTGGAACGAGTTCTTCGCCGACCTCGTCGCTCGCGGCCTGGCCGGTGTCCGGCTCATCACCTCTGATGCCCACACCGGGCTGCGCGAGGCGATCTCAGCGAACCTGCCCGGTGCGGCCTGGCAGCGCTGCCGCACCCACTACGCGTTCAACCTGATGGGCGTCGCCCCCAAGAGCATGTGGCCCGCGGTCAAGGCGATGCTGCACAGTGTCTACGACCAGCCCGACGCCACCGCCGTCGACGCCCAGTTCGACCGCCTTCTCGACTACGTCGAGCAGAAGCTGCCCGCCGTGTTCGAACACCTCGACCGCGCTCGAGCCGATCTGCTGTCCTTCACAGCGTTCCCCAAGGAGATCTGGACCCAGATCTGGTCGAACAACCCCACTGAACGGCTGAACAAGGAGATCCGCCGGCGGACCGACGCGGTCGGGATCTTCCCCAACCGCGAAGCCATCGTCCGGCTCGTCGGTGCCGTCCTCGCCGAGCAGACAGACGAGTGGGCCGAAGGCCGCCGCTACCTCGGACTCGACGTCCTGACCCGCTCCCGCGTGAACATCGTGCCCACCACCGAACCCAACATCGACGCCAATGACCTACCCGCGCTGACCGCCTGACACCCCAAGGAACACGCAGCGCTACACCACCACCAGGGACTTGACCCGACCGTCTCCCAAAGGAGGCGAGTCGGAGGTCGCCAATACCATCAAGGCATGACTCGTCGACGCTCGGACCGCGCGAGCGCTGAGGCGCGTCGACGCAGCGACGCACAGCAACGCCTGGGAGATCACCGCGCGCGATCAGCACTTGTCACACCGTCGTCGGCCGAGGCGGAGACAGAACAACCGGCTGATTTGTGGGCCGCCTCTCGTTCCGGCGCTCGCGCCGGTCGCGGGTTTCGCTATCAGGATCTCGTTGCTGCGCTGGTCGTACTGACGCTGTGGTGCGAAGGCGAGGCGACCGCGGAGGTAGTTCCGGAGGGGTACGACGATATTTCGGTCCAATGCGCGGGCCGGTCATTGTTCATTCAAGTCAAGTCTCGGCGCGAAAGCGCCGGCAACTTCTCCGCGGCAGATCTGCGTAAGAACCTCCGCTCTGTTGCGGAGGCGTGGGCGAAGCGCAGAGACGCCGGACTGTCGACTGCAACAACACTCCTCATTGAGCGGCCGGTAACCGGTATTCCTGTGGCCGGGTGGGAGGGTGAGCTCCTGAAGGCGGGCCAAGCTGCAGGGCTCGAACTATCCGGCGAGTTGGCCAATATCTCCTTGGGAGACGCTGAGGCCAACGCAGCGTTTGCAGCCTCGCTCTCTGTCGCTGTCTGTCCTGACCCACACCAGCGAGCGGTTAGTCTCGTCACCGGGGCGAGGGATGTCCCGGAGTCGGTCGCGGAGATCATCGTGGCGACGATTTGCACTCAGATTGGCCGGGCGAGCGACGCCAACGCTGATGGGGACATAGCGAACCGCGCGGTCGTAGGCATAGCAGGTGTTGACAGCATCGTTGATCATGTGCTGGCGACCGTCGATCTCCAGCTGCTCGATGAGGCAAGGGCCTTGGGGGTTTGCGAGGCGATCGATTGGGAAACGTCAGCGGACGGATCGGACTTACGTCAGGGCGCGCACGTGGGAGCTCCTCATGTTGCTGCCGGCCTGCTTGTTCCTCGTCCTGACCTCACTCAGCGGGTGATAGAAATGGCCGAGGCCCGTCGCTTGGCAGTCATCGCGGGGCCGAGCGGTAGCGGTAAGAGCGCGCTTGCTTACGCCGCAGTGCACGGTACCCGTAGGTCGTATCGTTGGCAGCAGGTCCACTCGTTGGTGCCCGTGGGACGCACCGGTCGTGATGCGGTTGCGCTACTAGTTGCGCGCATCGAGTCCCTGCAACCGAGCGTCTATGCTCCGATCGGCATCCTGATTGATGACGCGGGGCGCCATGACCCAGGGCTACTTGACCGCCTGCTGCGGCGGCTTGCAGATCTGCCGAACGTGGTCACTATAGTTTCGATCCGTGAAGAGGATCGTTTTCCGGTTCCTCTGCTGTCGACCGTCGCTGCGGTTACGCCGATGCTTGATGACGCTTTCGCAGAGCTGCTCTGGCGTGACTATCGGGCCGACGGCCTCACCTCGTGGGTCGGCTGGCGGGAGCCAGCCGAGCGGGCAGGCGGCCTTCTTCTCGAGTACGTCACTTTGCTCACCGAAGGCGAGAACCTCGCCACCGTGGTCGCTGCGCAAGTCCGAGCGCGCGAGGCTGACCAGGACAGGCATCTCGAGCTTGAGATCCTCCGGATTGCATCATGCGCCAACCAGTACGGAGTGGCCGTTCCTGCGAATGCGATCCAGTCTGCGCTGGAGGTTAGCGATGGCGTGTTCACAGCCGCCACCCGTCGGCTAATCGACGAGCATCTCGTCGTTGAGGACTCCGGCAATCTCCTGCGGCCGCTGCACGAAATCCGCTCCGGCGCGCTCGCGCAGGCCAGTCATCCCTTCGGGCAACGCGAGACACTTGAGCGTCTAGTCGCGCTCGTGTCGAGTGCTGAACTTGCGCGATTCCTTCGGCGGGCACTCGACTCGGGGGCCGACTCGGTCACGATGATTCAAGCGGCAACGGCCCGCGTCTCACGCGACCGCGCCCTTCCGGTGCTCATCGCAGTTGCCTCTGCATTCCGCGCCGATGGACTGCGGCGGCGGGCAGGCGATTGGAAACACATTCTCGATGAATGTGGCGTCGATGCAGGCAATGCCGTCACCGCGTTCACGATGTCTCGCACCCAGCGACGCCCCGGCACCGAAGAGCTCTTCAAACCCGAGATCGCCACTGCGGTCGAGCGGCTTCGCAGTGTCGCGACCGATCCGGATTTGCAACCTCTCTGGCGAACACTCGACCCGAAGCTGGTCGGTGAACTCGTGACGGCCGCGGTTGAGGATGATGACGCAGGGCCGCTCCTCCTACAGGCGCTCACGGTGCTTCGCGGTTCTGACACGACGGTTCTAGAGGCCGCAACAGATGCAATCGGTGAACGACTGAAGGTATGGCCGTTGCATCAAGCAGCGGATATGACGGAAGCACTACGCCGCCTGGCGCCTGAACTCGCCGAACGCGCTGTCACCGTAGCCGGTGGCGAGCAGCTTCTCTTGCATCGAATCGCAACAGAGAAGCCGTGGCTGGCATCGCTGGAACGCGTCGAAGACGGCGTCGATGGTAAGTGGATCTTCATCGATGAAGAGTTGCAGCCAGACCAGAATGCGGCGATCGTCGAAGTTTGCCGACTCGCTCTTGCTCTCGCACCTACGGCGATGATTGCAAGGGTCAGCGCCGTCGATGCCTTCGGGCGTCTGATCAAAGTCGGTGACTACCCACTGGTCGACAAAGCGATTCCGCGGGAAAACCTGCCGCACACGCTCGAAGTCTCGGACAACAGAGCACAGGCTCGGGCCTTGGCTCGGCAATATGGCGCCAGGACACTAACCGCCAAACTCGCGGCCGAGGCTGATGCGCTCCGGGCGCTGATCGATCTTCTCCCTGAAGCCACCATCGCCCACCTAGGTGATCGGGCCGTCCCACAAGCGACCGTTCGTCGATTCGAGGCAGCGACGGCACTGCTTGCGGAGATGGATGCGCCTGCAGCAGAGGCCTACACCGATGAGGTGCCGGGCGCTCTTGGCGACTATCCCGATGAAAGCGCTGCAGTTACCGTCGCACGGTCGCTGCTTCAGTACGTTATCCCGGACCTCGCGCGAGCCGCTATAGCCGAGCGACGACCCGTTCCGGCAGCCGGGCTTCTCGACAGCTTGATGCCCAAGGTCGAAGCGTTGATCGAACTCGACCGGTACCGTTACCTCCCCGATCCGCCGGACTGCGCTCAGCTACTCGACTCTCTTCGCCAGCTGCGCATAGTCGCGTCTGCCAGTGCAGGAGCGGATACATCGATCCGCGCGTCCATGCGGGCGGCTGCTGGGCGACACACGGGAACAACTCGGATCTCCGCCGCAGCTATTGCCGCGACCGAACGCTCGTTCACAGCATTGAAGGACGAGGCTGAACGACTGCGACACGCACTCGCCAACGCAGGGTTCGAGGTCACCGTAGACCCAAGCCCCTCCGACCGCACGATGATGAGTTGGCCACCCGGAGATCTAGCGATAACTGTGGAAGGAGCGACCCTCCTCACTCACCTAAACGCTCTTGCGGCCCTCACGGATGCAGCACGCGATGCTGCCGAACAACCCGACCGCCGTATCTGGATTGGACTGCGCACAGACCACGGGTACCTTCCCGCCTCGATCTTCCAAGTTGCACATCAGGGGGTGCTGCCGCTCGGGGATCGCGAAGCGCCTTCCGCGTTTGCAGGCGAGATCGCTGCGACACCAATTTCCGGCCCTTATGGGACTTATCTCCAGCAAGGTCGTCGTCTCTCATCGATTGCTGCGATCATTGCGATTCGTGGGCTCACCCTGATCCCCGACGAGGAAGGCCAGGTTCTCGGAGATTCCTGGGACGGTCTTGTTGCCGTCAGAACGCAACTCGACGAACTCACCTCCGCTCATGCGGGAACCGAATACGTCGCCGCGCTCAGCAACATCTTGACGACCATCGGCGCGGCGATCACCGATGACCTGTCCACCGCAAAGGACGCGGCCGACCAAGGCCGGTCGGGGTGGGAAGAGATCGCGAGTTTGCAAAGCCCGCTACTGCTTGATGCGAACCAGGCGGCCACACCCGGCACCGATGCTGCAGTCGTCTATGGCACAGCGGTTGTCATTGCCGACATCGAGGACGATTTTGAGAATGCGGATGAACGCGTTGCACACATGCAGGAGCAGGCATCGAGCTCGTGAGCGCGCCGCGTCGAGATGGTCAGGACCGCTTGTCCGGGTCAACTGATTGGGTCGGACGCAGTGGTGTCACCGATGGTCAGCACGATGGATGGAGCCCATTTCAGCCTCGCCCGTAGTCTTTCGCACGGGGACCAAAAGGGGACCAGAATCATGCAAACCATGCATCTCGTGACGTGCTCTGCATGATCTGAGGCCCGGAATCACGCGGACTTCGGCTTCGACGACGCCGTCCAGGCGCCTGGGGGTCAAGGGGTCGCAGGTTCGAATCCTGTCAGCCCGACCGATCGACTGGCGCAAGCGCTGGTCAGAGCAGGACGGACCGCCCTCGCCGACGTGTCGGCGAGGGCGGTCCGTCGTCCGGTGTCACTGCGATGCCGAGCCGGAGGGTACGCGCTGGTAGACCGTCACGAGCACGCCCTCCCCGTAGGTGACCGCCTCGCTCAGCCGCCACGCGGTCTTGTCGGGCGTCGGTCCCCACAGGCTGCGGCCGTACCCCAGCACCACGGGGAACACCATCAGATGGATCTCGTCGACGAGGTCGTGTGCGAGCAAGGCCTGGACGAGCTGGATGCTGCCGGGGACCGAGATCTCGCCGTCCACCTCCGCCTTGAGCCGGGCGACCTCCTCGGCGAGGTCTCCGCCGAGCACGGTCGTGTTCGTCCATCCGGGGTCGCGGAGCGTGCGGGACACGACGTACTTCGGCATGCTGTTGTACTTGTCGGCGAGCTCGCCCGTGTACTGGGGCCAGGCCTGCGCGAAGCCCTCGTACGTGACCCGCCCGAGCAGCAGGGCCGACGACTGGAGCGCCTCCGTCTCCTTGAAGCGCTCGCCCTCAGGCCCGCGATCGAACTCGAAGCTCCAGTTCGGGTACCTGAACTGCTCACCGCCGGGGGCCTCCACGACGCCGTCGAGGGAGATGAACTCCGTCACCACGATGGTCCCCATGTCAGCTCTTCCCGATGAAGTCGCGCAGCGCCTCGGCGAGGACGGCGGGGGTGGTGCTGTGGTTCTCTCCCGGGATCGCCCGGAGGGTCGCCGTGGGGAGGATGCCGGCGACGGCCCGGGCGCCGGCGGTGAGGAAGGGCCAGGTGGCATCACCGTGCAGCACCAGGACGGGCACATCGACCCGGTCCCACAGGCCGGCGGGCAGGGGGCGGCCCGACACGGTGTCGCCGAGCTGGCGGCCGTCGTAGGCGATCGTCGGCGCGATGGCTTCCAGCCGCGACCAGGTGTCCTGGTCCGCGCGCATGCCGGCGGCCACCTCCTCGGGCAGGCCGATCGCGGCGGTCAGAAACAGCGTGACGGCGTCACCCGGGCGGCCGTCGGCGACGGCCGTGTCCAGGCGCTCGACGTAGTCCGCGGGCAGCGGCGGTCGCGAGCCGTCCACGACGACGGGCGGTTCGAACAGGGCCAGCCGCGCCACCGGCACCCCGGCGTGAACGGCGTTGAGGGCGAGCAGCGCCCCCGACGACCAGCCGAACACGGTCGCCGGCCGACCCTCGCCGGCCTGCTCGAGAACCGCCGCGAGGTCCTCGAACTCCCGCTCGACCGCGTACGGCGTGGTGTCGCCGCTGCCACCCCGACCTCGGCGGTCGTAGTTGATCACGCGGTACCGGTCGGCCAGGAGCTCCGCCGTCGCCGCGTTCTCCGGCGTGGTGGCCCGGTAGGCGGTGGCCCCGTCGATGATGACGACCGGATCGCCGTCGCCCCACGCCGAGTAGGCGATCGTGGTGCCGTCGGCGGAGCGGACAGTGCCGTCGACCATGGTGGTGGTTCCTTCCGGAGAGTGTCACGTGCGGCTGTCTGCCGCATGACCACCACGCTAGGGACGCGCCTGCTGGTCGGTCTTGTACAGAAGCGACAGGACGTCCTCCGCGCCACCGCGTCGCAGCTGGGTGGCGGTGCGGCCGATGAACCGCTGGAGAGCCCTCGCCAGGTGCGCCTGGTCGTAGAAGCCCAGGCGGTGCACCACCTCCGGGATCTGGACCCCTTCCCGGAGCAGGGCCGCGGCACCGCGTGCGCGCTCGATCTGCCGGATCGCGCCGACGGTGAGGCCCGTCGAGGCGGCGACACGGCGCTGCACCGAACGCGTCCCGACCCTCGCGGCACCGCCCCACACCACGTCGTCGACGAGCGGGTCGCGGGTCAGCACACCGGACCGCACCAGCTTCTGCACGAGCTGCTCGGCGTCGTCGAACCCGGGAATCTCCCACTCCTCGCCGGCCAGCACGAACCTGCGACCGGCCACGTGCTCGGCCGCCGCGCCGGAGTCGACGAGGGCCGCGGCAGACAGGTGCGACAACGACGCACCGTGCGCGAAGGTGATGCCGAACGAATCCGACCCGGCCTCGATGGGCACCGAGGTCGGAACCGTCTCGGGCCCTCGCACCGCCGCGTGGACGACGCCGTGGTCCTCCCAGAAGACCAGCTCTGAGGTCGAGGTCGCGATCGAGGTCATCACCCCGGCCCCGGTCGTCCGGCCGCGCCACACGCGCGCGACGTACGGGGAGTCCGACCCGCGGTGCTCGCTCTCGATCGCCATCGTGCTGAATCTCTCACTGCCCGCAAGTCGTTTCCGTCAGCGCGCGCAGGGCCTCCAGACGTCGCTGGTCGGCTTGTCGCCCCAGGTGCGGGTGTGCTCGTACTGGTACATGCCGAGCGCGGGCCTCAGCGGCTCATCGAGGAAGGGCAGGTGCACATCGGCACGATCGATCAGGCCCGGGTGCACGGGGCTGCCAACCTGCGCGGTGTCGAGGACCGAGCGGGCGATGTCGGGGCAGGTCCGAGATGGTCGGGTGCTGCCGATGATGACGGCCACCCGCTCGCCCGGCCGTGGTGGTGCTGCGGACTCTTCGCCGTCGGCTGTCAGTTGATCACGGCCTCTCTCTGGTCCTGCTCGCGGCCGTCCGCGGGGCGGGGCGGGCCTCACGCAAGCCCGCCGTCGCGATGGCGATGAACCGCGTCGCGCTGCGCGTGGCGGTCGCCCGGTCGGTCAGGACGATCGCGCGCACCGCCGTGAGCACCATGAGCAGGTCGGCGCCCGTGAGATCGGCCCTGGCCGCTCCCTCGTTCCGCAACCGCGCAGCGAGCGTCACGAACCCCCGCCGCACCTCCCGGTCGAACGACTCGAGGAGCGGGGTGGAGCGGCGCTCGGCCAGCAGGGTTCCGGCGAAGCCGGGCGAGGCGAGCTCGAGGGCGACGACTGCTTCCAGCGCACGGGTGAGCCCCCGCCAGGGGTCGGGTGCAGCCGTCGCCTCCTCGCACAGCGCGAGGCAGTGCCGCACCTCCTCCCCGAAGACAGCGTCGACGAGGTCACTGCGGGTGGGGAAGTGCCGATACAGCGTCGCGGTGCCGACTCCTGCCGCCCGGGCGATCGCGGCGGCGGAGGCGTCCAACCCGTCGCGGACGAACGCGGCACGGGCTGCCCCGAGGAGGTTCGTCCTGTTCCGCTGGGCGTCCCTGCGCGGGCGGGATGCGGTCATCGTCGCCTCCGATCCGAGAGACCTCCTGGTCGCTGCCCCTCACTTGATCGTAGGAGGGTCACGTGGGGCCGCTCCGGGTCATAGCGTCGCGTCATCCCCAGATCCGGACACGGAAGGACCACGCATGACGAAGCCGACACCGGTGACGATGAGGACGGCGGTGTTCCGCCGGTTCGGCCCACCCGAGGTGCTCGAGGTCGTGGAGGTGCCACGGCCCGTGCCCGCGCGGGGACAGGTGCTCATCCGCGTCGAGGCGACCTCCGTCAACGGTGGTGAGATCGCGCAGCGCCAAGGCAGACTCCAGCGGATCGCTCGCACCAGGTTCCCGTCGTTCCCGGGCATCGACTTCGCGGGCGAGATCGTCGCTCTCGGGGACGGGGTCACCGATGTCGCCCTCGGGGATCGGGTCTGGGGCACCGTCGACGAGCGCGGGCCGGTCGGCTCGGCGGCGGAGTACCTCGTGGTCGAGAGGTGGCGCCTCGCTCGCAGGCCGCCGCACCTGACGTCGACCGAGGCCGTCACCCTGCTGGCCGGTGGCGCCACCGCTCTCGTCGGCCTCCGGAACAAGGTGCGCCTGCAAGCCGGGGAACAGCTGCTGGTCCGTGGCGCCGCCGGTGGCGTCGGGAGCATCGCCGTCCAGATCGGTGTGATGCTCGGCGCGCGCGTGACGGCTCTGGCGCACCCGGCCAGTGCCGACTTCGTCCGCTCGCTGGGCGCCGAGGAGGTCATCGACTACCGGACGCCGATCGAGGATCTCGGCAGGTTCGACGTCATCTTCGACACCCGCGGCACGAACCTCTGGCGGCTGCGCAGGCGCCTCGCGCCCGGCGGCCGGATGGTCACGATCGCCTTCGACCTCGACCGCCCATGGCGCAGCCTCGGCGCGATCGCCGCGTCGGGGATCTTCGGACCTCGGCGCATCCGCTTCTTCCTCGGCCATCCCACCGGCGCACTCTTCGGAGAGCTGAGGGAGATCGCGGAGGCGCGACACCTGCGCCCGGTCGTCGACAGCGTCTACCCCTTGGAGCAGATCGCCGACGCCCACGCCGCACTCGAGTCCGGCGGAGTCCACGGCAAGGTCGTGGTGGGCATCGGGCAGCCTCGAGGGGACTCCGGGGCGTGAGAGACCACCAGGACAGCGGCCGTGCTTCGACGCATCCGCGCTGTGGGGCATCGGGATGCCCCCGGATCCGTACGGACGGTGGTCTCCAGGCCCTCTTCGAGTCCTGTGCCGGTGGCGATCGCTGCGGACCCGAGCAGGGACCCGTCTGCCTGGTCTCGAGCACTCGACGGCGTCCGCAGCCCAGCGGAACAGGTCGATGTGGTCTGCGACCCAGGCGCGGAACGTGCGCGAGGGCCGGCCGGTGATGCGGATCTACTCGTCCGAGATGACCGGGGTGGCCCCGACGGCTTCGCGCCAGTCCTTGATGATCTGACGAACCCACTCGTCGGGCGCGTGCCGCGAGAGCAGCGCCGAGGACTCCGCCTCGGTCTGCTCGATCACCGACACCCGCCGCCCGATCACCTCGCCGATCGTGGTCACCTGCTCACGCAACGTCAGCCGTGCGGGACCGGTCAGCACGGGTTTCTCGCCGATGAGGGTCTCGGCGGTCAGGGCGATGACGGCGAGCAGCGCCTCCGGCTCTGCGAGATCGGCGTACAGGAACACCCGGTCGACGGACTCCAGCGCCGCAGCGAAGGACGTCGGATCGTCCAGATCCGCTCCGAACACCTGGACCTGCTCCGGGAGCGACAACTTCTCGGGCGTGCGGCTGTTCGCCCGCACCGCTGCGCCTCGCTCCAGCAAGCCGGCGACGACAGCACCGCCGACAGCACCGCTGGCGTCCACGACCAGAACAGGCATGACTTCCTCCACTCGGACGAACAGCCGGGCGGGGTGTCAGACCGACTGTTCTAGAATCAGTCCATGCGTTCTGACGCCGGTGCCGCGCAGGAGCCACGCGGCGCGCGCACCTTCATCGAGACGGCTCGTCGTCAGCAGCTGGTCGACGCGGCGATCGCCACCGTGAACGAGCTCGGCTACCACCGTGCCTCGCTGGCCGAGATCGGCAAGCGCGCACGGATCGCCAAGAGCGCGGTGGTCTACTACTTCTCCTCGAAGGAGGCGCTGCTGCTCGAGGTCCTGCAGACGGTCTTCGGCGCACTCGGTGGTGAGGTGGCGGCGGCGGTCGAGCGGGTGGAGGGACCTGCGGCGCGACTGGGGAGATATGCCGATGCCTACCTCGCGCACGTCGACACCCGACGCCGGGCGGTCGCTGCGGCGGTGGAGATCGCGGTCTCGCACCGGACCGCCGAGGGCAGACCGCTCTACCTCCTCGACGACGAGGCGGACACCGCCCTGCTGCGCAGCATCCTGCGCGCCGGCATGGACGACGGCACCTTCCGGTCGATGCCGCTGGAGGTCGCCACCGGGTTGGTCGAGAGCGTCCTGGACCGCTCGATCACCCTCGTCCAGCGTGACCCGGACGCCGACCTGGCTGCACTACGCGCCGAGGCGGTCCCCTTCCTCCTCCGCGCCCTGGGGGCCCAGGATGTCTGAGCCGCTCAGAGGCATCGGCTACGACGCCGGTGTGGTGTACGAGAAGTTCTTCGACAACCACCCCGGCTTCACCGAGCAACGGGCACGACGCGACTTCCGGGCCATCCGGGTCGATCTCGGCTGCGACGCCGTGCTGGTCATGGCCAGCCACCCCGAGCGGCTCGCAGCAGCGGCCGGCATCGCGGCGGAGGAGGGGCTGCAGGTCTGGCTCCAGCCGCGCCCCTTCGACCGGCCCGTCGAGGAGCTGCGCGAGACGGTGCGCGCCGCCGCCACCACCGCCGAGGAGCTCCGCACGGCCGGAGCCGCGACCGGACTGGTGGTGGGCTGCGAGCTGACCCTGTCGACGCCCGGCCTGCTTCCCGGGCCCACCTTCTGGACCAGGGGGATGCTGATGGCGGTGACGTTCCCGCTGCTGCCGATCGCGAACCGGAGGCTGCAGCGCCTGCTCGGCGACCTCGTCCGCGACGCGCGGGAGCGGTTCGCCGGACCCGTCTCCTACGGCGCCGGGGAGTGGGAGCGCCCCGACTGGTCGATCTTCGACGTCGTCGGCACCGACCGCTACCGCGACGCGCGCAACGCCTCGCGCTTCGAGGACGACACCCGGGCCCTGGTCCAGCGGGCGCACGAGCACGGGAAACCCGTCTACGTGTTCGAGTTCGGCACCTGCACCTACCGCGGCGCCGCCGCCAGGGCCTCCACCGCGGCCGGGGTGCTCCGCGGCCGCGGGAAGCCGAGCGTGCCCCGGCACCTCGTGCGCGACGAGCAGGAGCAGGCCGACTACCTCACCGAGCTCCTCGACACCTTCGACCGCTCCGGGGTCGATGCGACGTTCGTCTGGGGTTTCAGCGAGCCCGCCCTCACCACCTCCGACCAACCCGGACAAGACCTCGACCTGGCCAGCTATGGCATCGTCGCCGCCTCCGCCGACGGCACGTGGACCCGCAAACGCGCCTTCCACGCGCTCGCCCAGCGGTCCGGGGTGGCGACGCGTGACGACCTCCTCACCCGCCCCGCCGCACCGGCTCGTCCCCGTCGCGGGAAGGGTCGCCCTCGTCGTGCTCCCGCTCGGTGCAGCCCTGACGACCATGACGGTGCTGCTTCCCGCTCCGCAAGATCCCTCCGACCCGATCACGCTCATCACCAGGATCGCCGCCGGTGTCGTGATCAGTGCCGTCGCCCTCACCACGGTCCTGCTGGCGATCACCCGGGTGGACGGCAGCCCGGTGCGGGACGCCGGCCTGACGAGCCTCCGGACCGGCTGGCGGCTCGCCGTCTGGGGCGCGCTCACCTGGGCCGTCCCCGCCGCCGCCACGTTCGTCGTCCTCGCGCTCCTCGGCATGCCCTTGACCGTCACCGTCCCCGGCGGCGAGCTCCTCCGGACCGTGCTGCTGCTGCTCCTCGCCGTGCTGCTCACCGAGGCGCTCCCGGAGGAGGCGGTCTTCCGGGGCTACGTCACCACCGCGCTGGGTGCGGTCCTGCAGGGCTGGTGGGGGACGATCGTCCAGGCGGGGTCGTTCACGGTGTTCGCAGCGCTCCTGCGGCAGAGCTGGAACCCGGTGGATCTCTCGCTCTTCCTGGCGATGGGGGTCGTGCTGGGCTACCTGCGTTCCGCCACCGGGTCGGTGTGGATGCCGATCGGCTTCCACACCGCCTTCCAGACCGGATCACAGCTCGTCCTCACCCACGAGGCCCTCCATCTCGTCGGCGGCTCGGGCGCGGCGGTGCTCGCCCTGGGGGCCGTCCCCTTCACCGTCGCGGCCGTCCTGGTCTCCACCACCGGGATCCCCTCCGTCGTGACATCGGGTGTCCGATCCGGGCGAGGCCGTTCGTCGACAGGGTGAGCGGCCGCCCGACGGGGGTGGCTACCGAGGGGCCCGGGCCCCGGGAGGACGACCACCATGAAGCTGACGACGATCACCAACATCTCGGTCGACGGGGTGATGCAGGGCCTCGGCGGGCCCGAGGAGGACCGCCGGGACGGGTTCCGGCGCGGGGGCTGGGCGCTGCCGCTGTTCGACGCCCGGGCCGAGGAGCTCCTCGGCGGGATCTACCAGCGGGCCGAGGCGTTCCTCTTCGGCCGACGCACCTACGACATCTTCGCCACCTCGTGGGGCGTGGTGCCGGAGATGGCCGCCAGCCCCATCGGGCGGGCCCTCAACGAGCGACCCAAGTACGTCGTCTCCCGCACCCTCCCCGAGCCGTCGTGGGCGGGCACCACGGTGCTGTCGGGCGACCTCGCCGCCGCGGTGGCAGAGCTGCGCGCACGCCCCGGTGGCGAGCTGCAGGTGCACGGCAGCGGCACGCTGCTGCGCTGGCTGCTCGAGCACCAGCTGGTCGACGAGATGGTCCTGCTGACCTACCCCGTGGTGGTGGGCCAGGGCACCCGGCTGTTCCCCGCCGACGGCCCGGACGCCGCCCTCGAGCTGGTGGAGGCCGGTCCGGTCTCCAACGGCATCACCCTGCACGTGTACCGGCCGGCGGGCCGTCCCCGCTACGCCGCGTGAACGGGCTCTCGCCGGGCGCCCCGCAGCGGGAGAGGATGGCCTCGTGCAGTACCTGATGACCGTGGTCGAGGAGTTCCTGCCCGGCGGTCTCCGCGCGGACCCGGCCGGTTCGGCCACCTCCTCCGAGGCGGCCGCGATCGACGCCTTCGACGAACGGCTGCGCGCCGGCGGCTACTGGGTCTTCGCCGGCGGGCTCGACGCCCCCGGCACCGCCACGGTGGTGGACCGCCGCGGGGAGGAGACGGTGGTCACCGACGGGCCGTTCCTGGAGTCCAAGGAGCACCTCGGCGGCTTCTGGGTCATCGAGGCGCCCGACCTCGACGGCGCCCTGGGGCTCGCCGCCGAGGCGTCCCGGGCCTGCCGGCGCCGCATCGAGGTGCGGCCCTTCCTGTGAGCGGGAGCGACCCGAGGGCGGCCGTCGCCCGCGCCCACCACGAGGAGTGGGCGCGGGTGGTCGCCGCCCTCACCCGGCGCTTCGGCGACCTCGACGTCGCCGAGGAGGCCGCGGCCGAGGCCTTCGCGACCGCCGTCGAGCGCTGGCCGGCCGACGGCGTCCCGGACCGCCCCGGCGCCTGGCTGACCACCACCGCCACCCGCAAGGCGATCGACCGGATCCGCCGTGAGCAGCGGCGCGAGGAGAAGCACAGGGAGGCCCCGATGTGCTCCCAGGACGCCGCCGAGCCCGTCGGGGCGGTCGAGGACGACCGGCTCCGGCTGGTCTTCACCTGCTGCCACCCGGCGCTGGCGAGAGAGACCCGGGTGGCGCTGACGCTGCGGATGCTCGGCGGGCTGACCGTCGCCGAGATCGCCCGGGCCTTCCTGCTCACCGAGAGCGCGACGGCCCGGCGGATCACCCGGGCCAAGGCGAAGATCAGAGGGGCGGGGATTCCGTACCGGGTGCCCTCAGCCGACGACCTGCCCGCGCGCGTCTCCGGGGTGCTCGCCGTCCTCTACCTCGTCTTCAACGAGGGCTACCTGGCCACCGGCCCGGACACCGACCCGGTGCGTCCCGCACTCACCGGCGAGGCGATCCGCCTGACCCGCCTGCTGCGGGCCCTGCTGCCCGAGGACGGCGAGGTGGCCGGCCTGCTGGCGCTGATGCTCCTCACCGAGGCCCGCCGCCCGGCCCGGGTGGCCGCCGACGGCCGGCTGGTGGTCCTGGCCGAGCAGGACCGCGGACGCTGGGACGCCGCCCTGGTCGCCGAGGGCCACCGGCTGGTCCGCGAACGGCTGGCCAGCGGGGTCGCCCCGGGCCGCTACCAGCTGCTGGCCGCGATCAACGCCGTGCACACCTCCGCCCCGGACGCCGCGAGCACGGACTGGTCGCAGGTGCTCGCCCTCTACGACCAGCTGGTCCGGCTCGACCCGTCCCCGGTGGTCGCCCTCAACCGCGCGGTCGCCCTCGCCGAGGTGGACGGTGCCGGGGCGGCGCTGCCGGTCGTCGACCGGCTCGGGGACGCCCTCGACGGCTACCACGCCTACCACGCCACGCGCGCCGACCTGCTCCGCCGGCTCGGCCGGACCGGGCCGGCGCGGGCGGCCTACCGCCGGGCCCTCGAGCTGGCCGGCAACAGCGCCGAGACCGCCTACCTGGGTGCCCGGCTGGCAGAGCTGGGCTGAGCGCGGCTCCGGCGGGACGCCGCTGCGTGGGGTCTCAGCCGGGCGGCCGTCCGAGACCCGCGTCGCGGGCGATCGCGACCGCCTGCGCGCGGCTGGCCGCCCCGAGCTTGGCCAGGATGTTCGACACCAGGTTGCGGACGGTCTTGACCGACAGCACCAGCACCTCCGCGATGTGCTCGTTGGAGCGTCCCCGGCTCATCAGCTCCAGCACCTCCCGCTCACGCCCGGTCAGCTGCGGCAGCACCGGGGCCGCACCGGCCCCCAGGCTCGCCCGCACGCGGTCGACGACGGGCGCGCCCACCACCAGGCTGCCGCCGACCACCGCGTCGAGGGCGAGCCGGATCTCGGCGTGCCCCGCCCCCTTGAGCAGGTAGCCCGAGGCGCCGGCGCGCAGCGCGGCCAGGACGGTGGCGTCCTCCTCCAGCATGGTGAGGGCGAGCACCCGCACCTGCGGGTGCCGCCGCGACAGCACCCGGATCGCCTCCAGGCCACCCATGCCGGGCAGGTGCAGGTCCATCACGACGACGTCGGGCGCGGTCCGGGCCACCGCCTCCAGCGCCTCCTCCCCGGTGCCGGCCTCGGCGACCGTCTCGACCCCCAGCTCCTCCAGCAGCAGCCGGAGCCCGTCACGGAACACCGGGTGGTCGTCGCAGAGCAGCACCCTCACGTCAGCACCACCTCGGGCAGGGGGAGCGCGGCCTCCACGCGGGTACCGGTGGCTCCGCTGGTGACCTCGAGCACGCCGCCGAGGTCGGTGGCCCGCTCGCGCATCGAGACCAGCCCGACACCTGGGGCCGCGGCCGCGGGGTCGAAGCCGTGCCCGTCGTCGACCACGGTGACCCGCAGCGTCCGGTCCTCCCCGCGCACGCCCACCCGGACCTCGGTCGCGCCGGCGTGGCGGGCGGCGTTGCCCATCGCCTCGGCCGCGATCCGGTAGGCGGCGAGCTCGGTGGCCGCCGGCAGCTCGAGGTCGGGGTCGGCCTCCACGACCACCCGCAGGGTGTCGCCGGAGAGGTCGGCCGCCACCTCCTGCAGCGCGCCACCGAGGCCGAGGTCGTCCACGGCCAGCGGCCCGAGGTCCTGGGTCACCCGACGCAGCGAGGCCAGCGCCTGACGTCCCACCGCGTGCAGCCGCAGCAGCCGGTCGCGGGTGGCCTCCGGGGTGCGGTCGAGGGCCAGCACCGCCACGTCGGCCTGGGTGAGGATCGCCGACAGCAGCGGCCCGACGTCGTCGTGGAGGTCGCGGCGCACCCGCCTCCGCTCCTCCTCCCGGGCGAGCAGCAGGGCCCGGTGCGAGCGGCGGAGATCGGCCAGCAGCCGGGCCGAGGCGAGCACGGCCGCGACCGGGCGGGCCAGGTCGGTGAGCAGGTCCAGGTCGCGGGGGCCGAGCGGGTCGACCGCGGAGCGGGCGGCGACGAGCAGCGCGCCCTCGCGGTGGCCGAGGTGCACCAGCGGCACCTCCTGCGCGGCCGGTGCTCCGGGGCCACGGACCCCGGCCTCGACGACGGTGGCGCCGTCGACCACCACCGCCGCCCACGGCACGCGCAGCGCCGGCAGCAGCGCCTCGACCGCGCCGCGGACCGCGGTGGCGGGGTCGGCGGCCCCCTCGAGCCCGGCCGACAACGCACGGAGGGCGCGCTGCGGGACGTCCCGGTCGCCGTACAGCGCGCGGGAGACCACCCGCTGCAGCCCGGACAGCAACGGCAGGAAGGCCAGTGCGAGCGCGACCGCCAGGACGACCGCCACCCCGGCGCCGGCCCGCCCACCCACCACCGCGGTGAGCCCGGCCACCGCGACGGCGTAGCCGCCGATGAGCAGCGTCAGCGAGCCGGCGAGGACGACCGAACGCCTCAGCACGCCCTCGGCGTCGTAGAGCCGGAACCCCAGCACCGCCAGGCCGACCGACAGCGGCAGGGCCGGCGTGGTGACGACCTGCACCAGCGGGGCGACCGCGGGCACCAGAGCGCCGAGGACCAGCCCGAGCAGGGTGACCGCGGCGCCGACGAGCACCGGCGCCAGCTGGCGCCGCCGGGACGGCTCGGCCCGTCGCAGCCGGACGGCGAGCACCGTCACCGAGGCCACCGCGGCCACCGCGAGGCCGACCATCCCGGTCGGGACGAGGACCGGGGCGAGGGCGGCCGGGCCGGTGACCACCTGCTCTGTCGGGAGCGGCGCCGTGGGCGGCGCCCAGCCGAGGGCGATCCCGGTGCAGGCGACCGCCAACCCGGCCAGCACGACCACGGTGACCACCCGTTCGACGCGCGTGAGCGGCCCGTCGCGGCTGGCCCGCAGCAGCACCAGGGTCAGCGGCAGCACCACCCCGACCAGCCACGTCCAGCCGCTCCACCAGGCGCCGACCTGCGCCCCGGGCGCCCCGGTCAGCTCCCAGCCGGTGCCCACCGCGGCGGAGGCGGAGACGGCGGCCACGAGCAGCACCAGCGGGAGGATGCCGGCCCCGGGCGCCCGGCGGGCCAGCACGCCGCCAACCACCGACCAGGCCACCGCGTTCGCGGCGTCCTCGGCGAGGTGGGAGTCGAGGGCGCGGAACGCGGAGACGGCGGCCCGAGGACGAGCGCACCCAGGGCAGCCGCCGCGCACGCGCCGGCGAGGACCGACGCCCCGACGGCGTGGCCTCCCCGGTCTGCGGCGGTGCCCATCACCCCTGAGCGTGGACGCTGGACGGAGCGACCACAAGGCCCGACCGGCCGCTCCGGCGCCCGGAGGTGAGGAGCAGCGCGACGAGGGCGACGGCCAGCGGGGCCTGGGTGAGCGCGACCACCGGTCCCAGGCCGGCGGTGGCGAAGGCGAGCACGGCGCCGAGGAGCAGGAGCACCGGCATCCAGAGCGGCACCGTGCGGGCCACCAGCAGTGCGACGCCGGTGAGCACGACACCGAGGCCGAAGACCGGCACCGACCAGTACGACACCGGCAGCCCGGCCAGTCCGGCGTCGAGGTGCAGCAGCGCCGGCATCGCGGCGGCCGCGTCGACCCCCGGCGCGGTGGTGGCCCACGCGGCGTAGCCCTGGACGGTGTGGCTGACCGCGTTGAAGAAGGTGCCGGTGGCGAGCAGCGCCAGCCCGACCAGCAGCAGCCGACGGCCACGCACCGGGGCGAGCGCGAGCAGCGGGGGCACGCTCGCGACCAGCAGGAAGGCCCCGGCCGCGGTCAGCAGCCGGGAGAGGAGGAGCTGCTCGCGGAGCGCGAGCATCGCGGCGAAGGCGCTCTCGACGTCGGGTCCGAGGACGGGGAACAGCGCCTGGCCGGCGACGAAGGCGACGATGCCGACCGAGCCGGCGAGGACGGCGGGCCGGGACGACGGTGCGGCGGAGGACGCGGCGGGCGAGGGGAGCGTGGCTGAGGTCATGCCGGCAGCGTCGCCGCGGCCGTTCCCGGGTCACCAGGGTCGGGCGTCCCGACCGTCGGGGAAGAACCGGACGGACGGTTCGCCCAGGCGAGGGCCCGTTCCGATGGGCAGCAGACGACGGGAGGAGAAGAGGAGGGGCGACTGGTCCGAGGCGGCGCCGGCCGTGGAGAAGGGTCTACCGCGATCAGACCGAGCGTTCTAATATCAGTCCATGCGTTCTAGATTCGAGGGATCGGTGCCCGGCTCCGCGAACTCGCGGACCTTCATCGAGACGGCTCGTCGTCAGCAGCTGATCGACGCGGCGGTCGCCACCGTGAACGAGCTCGGCTACCACCGCGCCTCGCTGGCCGAGATCGCCAAGCGCGCCCGGATCGCCAAGAGCGCGGTGGTCTACTACTTCTCCGCGAAGGAGGCGCTGCTGCTCGAGCTCGTCGAGACGGTCTTCGCCGCGCTCGACGAGCAGGTGGTGGCAGCGGTCGACGGGGTCTCGGAGCCCGCCGCGCGGCTGCAGGCGTACGCCGATGCCTACCTCGCGCACGTCGACGTCCACCGTCAGGCGGTCGCCGCGGCGGTGGAGATCGCGGTGTCGCACCGCACCGCCGAGGGGACGCCCCTCTACCTCGTCGCCGACGACGCGGACACCGCCCTGCTGCGCAGCATCCTGCGTGCCGGGATGGACGAGGGCACCTTCCGGTCGATGCCGATCGAGGTCGCGACGGGCCTGACGGAGAGCGTGCTGGACCACGCGATCACCCTGGTCCAACGCCACCCCGGCGCCGACCTGGGCGAGCTGCGGGCGCAGGTGGTGCCGTACCTGCTCAGGGCACTGCGGGCCCAGGATGACTGAGCCGCTACGAGGCATCGGCTACGACGCCGGTGTGCTCTACGAGACGGTCTTCGACAGCAACCCGCGCTTCACCGAGCAGGGTGCCCGCCGCGACCTCCGGGCCATCCGGCGAGAGCTCGGCTGCGACGCCGTGCTGGTCATGGCCAGCGATCCCGGACGGCTCCGCGTGGCCGCCGGCATCGCGGCGGAGGAGGGGTTGGAGGTCTGGCTCCAGCCGCGCCCGTTCGACCGACCTGTCGAGGAGCTGCGCGAGGCGGTGCAGGCTGCCGCCACGACCGCCGAGGGGCTCCGCGCGGCGGGCGCCGCGGCCGGGCTGGTGGTGGGCTGCGAGCTCACGCTGTCGACGCCGGGCCTGCTCCCCGGGCCCACCTTCTGGACCAGGGCGATGCTGATGGCGGTGACGTCGCCGTTGCTGCCGATCGCGAACCGGCGGCTCCGGCGCCTGCTCGGCGACCTCGTCGGCGACGCCCGGGAGCGCTTCGCCGGGCCCGTCTCCTACGGCGCGGGTGACTGGGAGCGCCCCGACTGGTCCGTCTTCGACGTCGTCGGCGCCGACCGCTACCGGGACGCACGCAACGCCTGGCGGTTCGAGGACGACACCCGGGCCCTGGTGCAGCACGCGCACCGGCACGGCCGACCCGTGTACGTCTTCGAGTTCGGCTCCTGCACCTACCGGGGCGCCGCGGCCCGCGCCTCCACGGCGGCCGGGGTGCTCCGCGGGCGCGGCGAGCCGACCGTGCCCCGGCACCTGCGCCGCGACGAGCAGGAGCAGGCCGACTACCTCACCGAGCTCCTCGACACCTTCGACCGCTGCGAGGTGGACGGGACCTTCGTCTGGGGCTTCAGCGAGCCGGCCCTCACCACCTCCGACCAGCCCGGACGAGACCTCGACCTCGCCAGCTACGGCGTCGTCTCCGCCCATGCCGACGGCACCTGGACGCCCAAACGCGCCTACCACGCACTCGCCCACCGGTACCGGGGGAGCAGCACATGACCACCTCGTCCCGACCGCCGTCCCACCGGTTCGCCTCCGTCGCGGGGCGGATCGCCCTCACCGTGCTGCCTCTCGGAGCTGCCCTCACGATCCTGGCGGGGCTGCTGCCCGCCCCGCAGGGCCCCTCCGACCCGAGAACGCTGGCGACCAGGATCGTCGCCGGTGTCGTGATCAGTGCCGTCGCCCTCGCCGCGGTCCTGGTGGCGACCCGCAGGGAGGGGAAGCCCCTGGGCGATGCCGGGCTGACGAGCATCCGGGCGGGCTGGCGGCTCGCCGTCTGGGGCGCCCTCGTCTGGGTCGTCCCCGCCGCCGCGACGTTCGTCGTCCTCGCGCTCCTCGGCACGCCATTGACCGTCACCGTCCCCGCCGCCGAGCTCGCCCGGACCGTGCCGTTGCTGCTCCTTGCGGTGCTGCTCACCGAGGCGCTCCCGGAGGAAGCGGTCTTCCGCGGCCACGTCACCACCACGGTGGCCGCGGTCACCCGGGGCTGGTGGGTCATCATCGCCCAGGCCGTGCTGTTCACGGTGTTCGCCGGGGTCCTCCGGCAGACCTGGCACCCCGCCGACCTCTCCCTCTTCCTCGCGATGGGGATCGGTCTGGGCTACCTCCGCGCGACCACCGGGTCGGTGTGGATGCCCATCGGCTTCCACACCGCGTTCCAGACCGGATCACAGCTCGTCCTCACGCACGAGGCCGTCCACCTCGTCGGTGGCACCGGCGCGGCCGGGCTCGCGCTGGGCGCCATCCCCTTCGCCGCCGCGGCCGTCCTCGTCTCCACCACCGGTGTTCCCCGCCTCGTGGCCCCCGGTGCCCGCGCGCCACGGTGAACCCGCCCCGTGGTCCGGGTCGCGCAGCCCGGGGAAGAACCCGCCCGGCGCGGCGGTTCGTCGCTGCAGGACCCGTCGCCTCAGGCGGGTGGTACCGACGAGCAGGAGGAGAGGACGATGACGGACTGGTCCGAGGCGGCGGGGTACTTCACCACCGACGCCGTGGCGCACCTGGCCACCATCGGCAAGGACGGCGGCCCGCGCACGGTGCCGCTGTGGGTCGACCGCCACGGCGAGAGCGACCTGGTGATCTTCACCGAGGAGGGCTCGGTCAAGGACCGCAACATCGCCCGCGACCCGCGGGTGGCGCTGTCGGTCACCGTGCCGGGCAACCCGCTGAGCCACGCGAGCGTCCGCGGCGAGGTGGTCGAGCGCCTCGAGGGCGAGCGCGGTCTAGAGGTCGTCGACCAGATCTCCAAGGCCTACACCGGTGAGCCGTACCCGATGCGGGAAGGGCTGGTGGCCTTCGTCATCCGCCCCACCTCGTGGGTGGCCCACGACTACTCCGAGGAGTGAGCGACGACGGGCCGGCCCTGCACGGGGGCCGGCCCCGTCGCAGCTGCTCGTGCGACCGTGTTGGTCGGGGCGGGGGTCAGCGCGGGTAGACCGCGTCCACCTCGACCTCGACCAGCCACCCGTCCACCGGCAGGTTCTCGATCTCGAGGGCGAACCGCGACGGCCGGGCCTCGTTGACCACCATCGGCTTGACCGTCTTCGTGCCCAGCTGCACGTCCATCGTCTTGCCGGTGGAGAGGTTGGTGTTTGCGAAGAACTGGCGGTAGGCCCGGTTCCAGCCGGCGAAGTCCATCGCCTCCTCACCGTCGGGGTTCTGCAGGAACACCCGCATCGAGATGACGTCGTCGTAGTCCAGCCCGGCCCGCTCGAGGTTCTCCCCGATCCGCATCAGCACGTTGATGCCCTGGGCCTCGGTGAGGGTGACGCCGGCGGGCAGCTCGCCGCCGGGGAAGACGTCGGTCGGGATGTAGCGCTCCTCGGCGCTCGCCCCGGCGGTGGTGTTCATCGCCCGCGGCCCCAGCCCGGACGACTTGTACCAGTCGGTCATCCGCCCGATCGCGACCCCGTCGGCGATCGAGGGGGTGTCTCCGGTGACGAAGGAGTGCGCCTCGGTGGGGCGCGGCTTGAACAGCCGGCCGTCGGCGGCGGCGGTGGCGGGGACGGCCACGGCCGCGGTGAGCGCGACGGCGAGGGCGATCTTGGTGGGGGTCTTCATGGGTGCCTCCAGGCGGGTCGCGGACGCCGCCGTGGCGTCCGGGCGAGGGAGCCGGACGCAAGAGGCGTCCGGGTGCCCGGGACGCTAGCCACGCCGCGTTTCGCGGCCGTGACGCCAGGTGACGATCCCGGGTCCGTCCACGGCGCTCGAGCAGGCGCGTCCCGGCGGCGTCACACGACGGTTACCGGGACCGCCGAACGGTGACCCAGCCGGAACACCGCGGACGCTGATCGACACAGGGCCTCCCTAGCGTCCGGGCCAGCACTGGCGGCGACCCGGCACGGACGCCCGGGACGTCGACCGCCAGGCCCGCCCCGGAAAGGTCCCCATGAGCACCGATGAGCTGATCCCCGCCGTCTCCCGCCGCCAGCTGCTGCAGGCGGTCGGCGCCACCACCAGCGCGGGGGTGATGTTCGCTGCGATGGGCGCCCTCGGTCTGGCCCCCACCGCGGCCGCGCAGCCGCGCAACGAGTCCTGGACGCCCCCGCGCAAGGGCGACCTCAGCACCACCGGGCGCAAGGCGAAGAAGGTCGTCGTGGTCGGCGCCGGCCCGGCCGGTCTGGCCACCGCCTACGAGCTGCGCAAGGCCGGCTACGCCGTCACCGTCCTCGAGGCCCGGCACCGGGTCGGCGGGCGCACCCTCACCATCCGCGGCGGCGACGCCGAGACCGACACCGACGGCGTGCGCCAGGTCGCCCGCTTCGACGACGGCATCTACCTCAACGCCGGCGCCGGCCGGATCGCGCAGTGGATGGTGACGATGGACTACCTGCGCGAGCTGGGCGTCCCGTTCGAGGTGTTCACCAACGCCAACGCCGACGCCTACATCTACAACGAGCGCACCGGCGCCACCCCCGGCAACCCGGTCCGCTACCGCACCGCCAAGGCCGACGTCTTCGGCTACACCTCCGAGCTGCTCACCTACGCCACCGACTCCGGCGCGCTGGACCAGAAGCTCACCGCCGCCGACAAGGAGAACCTGCGCGCCTTCCTGCGCAGCTGGGGCTCCCTCACCCCGCAGGGCACCTACACCGGTGGCGCCAACCGCGGCTACGAGGTCTACCCCTCGGCCTGGAACGAGCACGGCACCCCGCTGGCCGGGCCGGGCTCGCTGTCGGAGGTGCTGGCCTCGAAGGTGGGCTCGTACTTCCCCTTCGAGATCAACTGGGAGCAGTCGATGCTGATGTTCCAGCCCAAGGGCGGCATGGACGTCACCTACCAGTACTTCGTCAAGGCCATCGGCAAGGAGAACGTCCAGCTCAGCTCCCCGGTCACCGGGGTGCAGAACACCGCCGACGGCGTCCGGGTCACGTACACCAGCAAGGGCAAGGAGCGCCGGATCGAGGCCGACTTCGCCGTCGTCACCGCCCCGGCCGGGCTGATGCGGACGTGGGACACCAACTGGGGCAGCACCGTGGACGCCGCCCTCGGCGAGTTCGCCACCGGCTCCCCGGCGGGCAAGATCGGCCTGCAGTACCGCTCGCGCTGGTGGGAGGACGACCACCGCATCTACGGCGGCATCACCGAGACCGACATGGACCTGGCCCACGTCTGGTACCCCTCCTACGGCTACGGCGAGCGCAAGGGGCTCATCGTCGGCTACTACAACACCGGCACCAACGCCCGCGCCTACGGCGACCTCAGCCCGTCCGCGCGGGCCCGCCGGGCGGTCGAGCAGGGGGTCAAGATCCACGGCACGAAGTACCGCACCGAGCTCGACACCTCCTTCTCCATCGCCTGGCACAAGGTGCCCTACATCGAGGGCGCCTGGGCCTTCCCCAACACCACCTCCGCCGGCTTCAAGAAGCTGCAGCAGGGGGAGGGGCAGGTCTACTTCGCCGGGGACTGGATGTCGGAGATCTCGGCCTGGCAGCACGGCGCGTTCTGGGCCGCGCGCTACGCCGTGCAGGCGCTGCACACCCGGGTCATGACGTCCTGACGCCCGCCCGCGCGACGAGGTCCGCCGAGGTCTCCCAGACCCGGCGGGCCTCGCCGACGTCGGTCAGCGTGGGGTAGAGCGCCTGCTCGGTCGGCGGACCGCTGACCCCGCCGAACCGGCTCGGACCGTAGAGGGCTCCGGAGCGGGCCTGCGGGGAGGTGGCCGCGTAGAGGGCCGGCTGGGCCGCCGTCTGCGGGGTGCCGGCGACGCCCAGACGGGACAGCAGCCGGATCAGACGCACCTGCGGGGTGTCGCGCGGACGACCGACCTCGGGCCGGGCCGACAGCAGCCCGGTCGGCGCGACGCCGGGGTGGGAGAGGTTGCTGGTGATGCCCCAGTCGCTGGCCTCGCTGCGGCGGGCCAGCTCCAGGCCGAACATCCCGACCGCGATCTTGGAGGAGCTGTAGGCGCGGAAGCCGGAGTAGGAGCGCTCCCAGTCCAGGTCCTCCCAGTGGATGCCGTTCGAGCGGGCCGCCACGCTGATCTGGGTGGTGACGTGGGCCCGGCCCGCGCGCAGCAGCGGCAGCAGGCCGGTGGTGAGCGCGACGTGGCCGAGGTGGTTGGTGCCCAGCTGCAGCTCGTGGCCGTCCACGGTGGTCTGCCGCTCCGGCGGGGTCATCACGCCCGCGTTGTTGATGAGCACGTGCACGGGCTCACCCTCGGCCACCATCGCGCGGGTCAGCGCGGCGACCGAGGCGAGGGAGGACAGGTCGAGCTCGCGCAGCACCAGCCGCGCGTCGGGCTGCTGCTCGCGGATGCGGGTGACGGCGGCCTCGCCCTTGCGCCGGTTGCGCACGGGCATCACCACCTCGGCACCGGCGGCGGCCAGCCGGGTGGCGAGGACGAGTCCGACGCCGTCGCTGGCGCCGGTGACGACGGCGCGGCGGCCGGACAGGTCGGGGACGGTGAGGTCGAGCGGGGTGCGGGACATGGGGACTCCTTCGTTCGGGACGTCCGTCCGGTGACGGGCGCCCAGGGACGTGGTCCACGCTGCCGCCCCGGCGGGGAGGCATCCAGGGACTGCTGGTCCGCGGGTCCCCGCTCCGCGTCCTGCCGGCCAGGAGGGCCGCGGCGTCGGGCGTCCGGCGGAGAGGGGGAGTGACGATCCGTGGTTCGCGGGCCCGCCGTCCGGTAGGAACGGGGGGAAGGAGGTGCCACGTGATGGACCGGAGCGGCCTGGCCGCGTTCCTGCGCCGACGGCGGGAGTCCCTGCAACCAGAGGACGTCGGCCTGCCCCGCGGGCTGCGCCGGCGCACCACCGGGCTGCGCCGGGAGGAGGTCGCGGTGCTGTGCCACATGTCGACCGACTACTACGCCCGGATCGAGCAGGAGCGCGGGCCGCAGCCCTCGGAGCAGATGCTGGCCGCGATCGCCCAGGGCCTGCACCTCTCGCTGGCCGAGCGCGACCACCTGTTCCGGCTGGCCGGGCAGCACCCGCCGGCCCGCGGCGCGGACAGCGAGCACATCAGCCCCGGGCTGCAGCGCATCCTCGACCGGCTGACCGACACCCCGGCCGAGATCGTCACCGAGCTCGGCGAGACGCTGCGCCAGACCCCGCTGGCCGCCGCCCTCACCGGCGACGCCGCCCTGCGCACCGGGCCGGACCGCAGCCTCGGCTACCGCTGGTTCACCGACCCGGCGACCCGGGCGCGCTACGCGCCGCAGGACCACGACCACCTCTCCCGGGTCTACGCCGCCGGGCTGCGGGAGCGGGTGACCCACCGCGGGCCGCGGTCCCGGGCAGCCTGGTACGCCGAGCGGCTCCTGGCCGAGAGCGAGGAGTTCCGCCGGCTGTGGGACCTCCACGAGGTCGGGGTGCGCCCCCAGGAGGTCAAACGCTTCGTCCACCCCGAGGTCGGGCTGCTGGAGCTCACCTGCCAGACCCTGGTCGACCCGGAGCAGTCGCACCTGCTGCTGGTCTACACCGCCGTCCCGGGCAGCGAGAGCGCCGAGCGGCTGCAGCTGCTGTCGGTGGTCGGCACCGCTCCCGTCGGCTGAGCGCGCGGCTGGGGCCTGCTGCAGGGTGATCCCACGCACATCCCTGCAGACATGGGACGTCCTATGTCAGCGCCACCGCTTGAGGGTGACGCCGGCTGAGGACCCGTCCCACCGGTAACGCCCGATCCACCACCCCGCAGCTGCGGCACGCCGTCGCGTCCCGGTCCTGTCCTGTCGACCTTCCGGCCCCTCGCCAACGGAGGCGAGGCGATCGCTGGGACCTCCGACACCGGCCACGGCCCCGGACGGGTGCCGCTGCCCTTGCAGGCGCCAGACGGGTCCGCGCGCTGCCCGCGTGGGCTCGACCACCCCACACAGATGGAAGAAGCATGAGATCACGCATCCCCCGCAGCGCCGCGGTCCTCCTCTCCCTGGTCGTCCTGGCCGTCGGGCACGCCCTCGGCGACCCTCCGACGGCCCGGGCCGAGACAGCGGGACCACCGACCGGGGAGTTCCGCACCGAGCCGTTGTGGGTCAGCACCCAGGGTGTTCCCGACGACGACACCTGCTTCCGGCTCCCGGCGGTCACCAGCACGAGCGAGGGCACGTTGCTCGCCTTCGCCGAGCGCCGCAACCTCAGCTGCGCGGACTCGGGCGTCTTCGACGTGGCGTGCGGCGCTCGGTCGACGGCGGGCGGAGCTGGAGCGACTCCGAGGTGGTGCTCCGGAACGCCGAGGGGGCGCGCAGCGTCGGCAACGCGACCGTCGTCGCGGACTCCACCGGACCGGTCTTCCTGTTCACGACCCCTCCCAGCCCACCGCGAGCACGATCCGACCCCGCACCCCGCAGGTGCAGGTGAGCACCGACGACGGGCGCACGTGGTCGGCCCCGCGGGACCTGTCGGAGGAGGTCAAACCGCCGACCGGGCCCGAGGACTGGTACGCGACGGGTCCCGGCCACGGGATCGAGCTGACCCGTGGGCCGCACGCCGGCCGTCCGCTCGTGCCCGTGACCTACAAGACCGAGAACGACATCCAGGGCGCGCGCATCGTCTACAGCGACGACCACGGCACCACCTGGCGCAGCGGCGCATCGGTGAAGTACCAGCTGCAGGACATCCCGCTGGTCGAACCGACGATCGCCGAGGACGACGACGGCCACGTCACGATGGTGGCCCGCTCGGGCCCCTACGACGACCCCGAGACCTCGGTGTCCGACCTGGTGCAGGCGGTCAGTGTCGACGGCGAGCTGTCCTTCGTCGGTACCGACCCCGAGGACGCCGACGGCGACGGCTTCGCCGACGACGACGTGGAGGCACCGTTCGCCTTCACCCGCTCCACCGCCCAGGCACCCTCGATCCACGTCCGCTCCTGCGGCACCGCTACGAGCGTCAGGGCTTCAGCCCGCTGCTGGCCGGGCCGGCGAGACCGAAGATCGACAACCACGCGAAGGGGAGGTTCGTCCGCAGCTCCTACGCCGACGGGCGGACATGGCAGGCCTGGGACGGGTCGGAGGATCCCGTCGGCGTCGAGATCGACCCCGACCACGCCGGGTACTCCGACATGGTCAGCACCCGCCGCGGGATCGGGGTGCTCCACGAGGCCGGCGAGGTCCGGTTCCGCGACGAGATCCGCTTCACCAGCTTCGAGCAGAGCGCCCTCGGGATGCCGGCCGAACGGCTCGGGTGAGCCCCGCCCGCTCCCGGCCGCCCGCCGCCGTCAGCCTGCGGATGCACCGTCGGCGCGGGGATCTGCCGGGAGCCGGGCGCGGATGCCGGAGAAGTGATTGCGCATGCGCTGCATGTACAGCATCGGGTCGCCGGCGACCAGCGCGTCGAGCAGCATGCGGTGCCAGTGGGCACTCTCGCTCTGGGAGTAGTCGGGCTGGGGGAGTCGCGGGTTCACCTCGTGGAACGCGCGCCAGAACACCGTGAGGAGGTCGGTGCTGAGCGGGTTGTCCAGGGGTGCGTAGAGGGCGAGGTGGAAGTCGAGGTCCGCCCGCAGGAAGTCGCCGCCGACCGCGCCGACAGCCTCCATCACGCTGACCAGGCGGTCGAGCTCGTCGGTCGGGTGGTCGCGGTAGTAGCCGACGACCTCCTCGGCGAACCCGACCTCCAGGGCCTGCCGGACGTCGAGCAGGTTGCGCACCTCGGCCAGGTCACCCTCGAGGGAGCGGGTCATCCGGAAGGTGAGGCTCTCGCGGAGCGGGTCCAGACCCGGCTGGCCGACATAGGTGCCGAAACCGTGGCGGATGTCGATGAAGCCGAGGGCCTGCAGCGCCTTCATCGCCTCCCGCAGGGCGTTGCGGGAGACCCCGAGCACCTCCATCAGCACGGGCTCGGTGGGCATCGGGTCACCGGCGGCGAGCCCGTGGTCGAGCACGTACTGCTTGATCCGGTCCTGGATGCGACGCTGGTTGCTCGCCGCGCTCGACCGCGAGGTGCTCTGGGTCGTGCTCATCGCGCCGCCAGCAGCCCGGCTGGGTCGGTGACGGCCGTCGGAGCGGCATGGGGCGACGGTTCCAGCCCGGCCCGCCGGAGGACCGCGACGACCGAGGCGACGTCGGCATCGCCCAGCTGGACGGCGGGTGCGGCGGTGCACCGGTGCGCGATCCCGCCCAGGGCCTGAACGGCCGCCTTGAAGGCGCCCAGCGCCCGGGAGCTGCCACCCATCGGCTGCTCGGTGCCGATCGTGACGATGTCGAAGAGCTCGAACAGGCGCTCCTGCTCGGCCCGCGCGGCGAGGAGGTCGCCGGCCCGCGCGGCGTCGTAGAGCCGGACGAAGCCGGCGGGGTCGACGTTGCCCAGCCCGGGCACCACCCCGTCGACGCCGATCAGCAGCGCACAGTCCACGGTGAGCTCCGATCCGGTCAGGATGACGAAGTCGTCCAGGCTGCGGCGCCGACGCTCGAGCACGTGCTGCCGCAACCGCGCGTCGGATCCGGAGGAGTCCTTCAACCCGACGATAGCCCCCTCCTCGGCGAGGGCCATCACGTCGGCGGTGCTGAGCGAAGCGCCGTTGACCCGCGGCGGGTTCTCGTAGGCGTAGACGGCCAGCCGCGGCACCTCACGGTGGATCAGGCGGAAGTGCTGACGGATCTCCGGTGAGGAGGTCGCGGCGTAGAACGGCGCGGTCACCACCACACCGGCGATGGGGAGGTCGGCGACCGCCGCCACGTGGTCGAGCACCCGGGGGGTCGCGGTGTCGGCCACGCCGACCAGGACCGGGATCCGGCCGGCGGCCGCACCCAGGGCTGCCCGGACGGCGAGCGCCCGTTGGGCGTCGGTGAGGAACGGGAACTCCCCGGTGGTGCCGAGCACGAAGACGCCGTGGACGCCGGCGTCGACCAGGCGCTCCACCTGGCTGGCCATCGACGCCTCGTCGACCTCACCATCCGGGTCGAGCGGGGTGATGACGGGGACCACGACTCCGCGGACCGGTTCTTGGCTCATCGGGACGACTCCTCGCTCGGCGCCGCGGTCGCTCCAGAGGATCGCGGACATGGGATGTCTGCTGACATGGGACGTACTATGTCAGGGTGCGGGAGTGACGGCAACGACGCCGGATCGAAGGAGATCCCCGTGAGCTTCCGCCTGAGCCGCAGATCCGCCCTCACCGCCGGCGCGCTCGGGCTGGCCGCCGTCAGCGGTCTGACGAGTGGTTGCCAGCAGGAGCAGGACGCCGGTCAGCAGCAGCAGCTGAACGAGCAGGTCGAGCTCCCGACCCTGCACGAGGCTCGGCTCGGTCCAGCCCGACCTGCCCGGCGACGACATCCTGCTCGACGGGTTCCTGCGCTACCCGGCCGACCCGACCCGGATCAGTGACGGCCCGCCGGGGGACGGCCAGCCGATCTCGTTCATGAGCAGCATCCCCACCGCCATCCCGCCGGGGCTGGAGCAGAACGCGTCCTGGCAGGAGATGAACGCACGGGTGGGCTCGGAGCTGCAGCTGTCACCGACCTCCGACAGCTATGCCGACAAAGTTCGACACCACCGTGGCCGGCGGCGACCTGCCCGACGTCGTCTACGTGCCGACCGACGTCGCCCAGCTGCCCCGGCTGATGGAGGCCAAGTTCCACGACCTGACCGAGCTGTTGTCAGGCGACGCGGTGGCGGAGTACCCCGCGCTGGCGAACCTGAGCCCCGACCTGTGGCGTGGCTGCGTGTTCAACGGCCGGATCTGGGGGATCCCCGTCCCACGGGCGATGGCCCGCACGTCGAACCCCCTCTACCGGGCGGCCGGCAACACGCTGCTCTACGCCGCGCCCACCCACCCGCGCGCCCGCAAGTGCCTGTCGGTCTTCGTCTCCACCGACGGCGGCCGCAGCTGTGAGCGACGGGCCGAGGTGACCTCCGACCGGTCCGGGTACTCCGACCTGGTGATGGTCGACGACACGCACCTCGGCGTCCTGTACGAGACCGGTCTGGAACGCGGTGACGCCCGCGACCGCATCCTCTACAAGGAGCTGGGGACGGAACGGCGAGGTCTGCAGGGGCGAAGCGGGAACCCCGCGACCGGTCGTCGGCGTGGTCACGCACGGTCGGCGGGAGGAGCGGCTAGACTGGTCTGCGGTCGTCCGGCCAGTCTCGCCCCGGACGTCCGGTGACGTCGAGCTCCCTGCTCCTCCGCTCCCAGAGCTTCACTCCCGCGCGAACCGTGCGGTGTCGTTCGTACCGTCTGGCGGGACGCAGAATGCGAAACCTGTGACCACTGCCTTCACCCGCCTCGGCCTGCCCGCGTCCCTGGACGCCGTCCTGGCCGGCCGCGGCATCACCACCCCCACCCCGATCCAGGCCGCCACGCTGGCCGACTCGCTGGCCGGACGCGACGTCCTGGGCCGCGGTCCCACCGGGTCGGGCAAGACCTACGCCTTCCTGTTGCCGCTGGTGGCTCGGCTGATGGCCTCCGGCACGCGCCGCAAGCCGAAGGCGCCCCGGGCCCTCGTGCTCGCTCCCACCCGCGAGCTGGTCGGCCAGATCCAGGCCGCCCTGCAGCCGCTGGCCGACGTGGCCGGGCTGCGCACGCTGACCGTCTTCGGCGGCGTCGGGCAGAACCCGCAGGTCACCGGCCTGCGCAACGGCGTCGACGTCGTGCTCGCCTGCCCCGGCCGGCTGGAGGACCTCATCTCCCAGCGCGCCTGCAGCCTGGCCGAGGCGGAGATCACCGTCCTCGACGAGGCCGACCACATGGCCGACCTCGGGTTCCTGCCGGCGGTCCGCCGGCTGCTCGACCAGACCCCGCGCGACGCGCAGCGGCTGCTCTTCTCCGCCACCCTCGACGGCGGCGTCGACGTGCTGGTCAAGCGGTTCCTCACCGATCCGGTGACCCACTCCACCGACGGCCCGGCCACCGCGGCGCCGGCGATCAGCCACCACGTGCTGCACCTGCCGCGCGAGCAGCGGCTGCCGGTGCTCACCGACCTCGCCAGCGCCCCCGGACGCACCGTCGTCTTCGCCCGCACCAAGCACGGCGCCAAGGCGCTGGCCCGCCAGCTCAACCGCAACGGCGTGCCCGCGGTCGAGCTGCACGGCAACCTCAGCCAGAACGCCCGCACCCGCAACATGGACGCCTTCCACTCCGGACGGGCCCAGACGCTGGTGGCCACCGACATCGCCGCCCGCGGCATCCACGTCGACGACGTCGCGCTGGTGGTGCACGCCGACCCGCCGGCCGAGCACAAGGCCTACCTGCACCGCTCGGGGCGCACCGCCCGGGCGGGCGCGGAGGGCGTGGTCGTCACCCTGATGACCGACGCCCAGGTCGCCGACGTCCGCGCGCTCACCCGCGCGGCGAAGATCCGCCCGACCACCACGAAGGTGCCCGGTCCGACGCACCCGATCCTGCAGGAGCTGGCGCCGGGGGAGCGGTCCCTGGTGCCCGGCGGGCTGGTGCTGCCCACCCCCGAGGAGCAGCCTCAGCAGCCGTCCGGACGCCGCTCGGGTGGCGGTCGGTCGCGCCGCGGTGGCGGAAGCCGGCCCGCGGGGGAGCGCGGCACCTCCGGCCCCACCCCGGCGGGACGCTCCGGCGGCACCTCCGCCCAGGGTGGCTCGGCGCAGGGCGGCTCGCGTCGCCGTCGGCGTCCCCGCTCCGGCGGCGGCCGTGACGGGGCCAGCCCGGCGGCGCACGCCGGCGGCCACAGCGCGGCCGACTTCAGCCGACGCACCCGCACCCGCTGAGACGACCCGCGGGCCGTCCCCGACCTCGCGTCGGGGGCGGCCCGCGGTGCGTCCGGGGCGGATCGCGCGATCAGCGCTGACGGGTGGGGCGGACGATGATCTCGTTGACGTCGACGTCGTCGGGCTGGTCCATCGCGTAGGCGATGGCGGCCTCGATGGCGCCCGGCTCGATGGCGTGGGTCCGGTAGGTGCGCATCGCCTCGGCGGCCGTCGGGTCGGTGATCGTGCCGGCCAGCTCCGAGGTCACCACGCCGGGGCAGATGGTGGTCACCCGCAGGCTCGGGTCGGACTCCTGGCGGAGCCCCTCGGTGATCGCCCACGCGGCGTGCTTGGTGGCCGAGTAGACCGCGCTCGTGGGCACCACCTCGTGGGCGCCGACACTGGCCACGGTGAGCAGGTGCCCGCCGCCCTGCTCGGTGAAGACCGGCAGCACCGCGGCGATCCCGTGCAGCAGCCCGCGCACGTTGACGTCGATCATCTGGTCCCACTCCGGGACCAGCAGCGCGTCCAGCCGGGACAACGGCATCACGCCGGCGTTGTTGACGAAGACGTCGACCCGCCCGTGGCGGGCGCGGGCGTCGGCGACGAAGGAGGCCACGTCCTCGCGGTCGGTGACGTCGAGGCGGGCGGTGTGCAGGCTGCCGCCGGCCCTGGCGGCCGGCTCGGCGACCCGGTCGGCCAGGGCGTCGAGGCGGTCGGTGCGGCGGGCGCCGGCGACCACGTGGTGCCCGCGTCCGGCGAGCCCGGCGGCGACGGCCTCGCCGATGCCGCTGCTGGCCCCGGTGACGAGCACCACCTTGGGAGCGGGAGCGGGGGTCGGGGTCTGGTTCGTGTCCATGGCTCCACCGTGGTCGCCCCGACGGCGCGGCGGGAGGCCGCGCTGTTCGGGGGAGCACCGCACCCACCCTCGGGGTGCGCTCGCGTCCTACGCTGCGTTCATGGTCTCCGAGCTCGGTCGCTACCTGGTCTCCCGTCGTGCCCAGGTGACCCCCGACGCCGTCGGGCTGCCCCCGACCGGGCGGCGCCGCGTCCCGGGACTGCGCCGGGAGGAGGTGGCGCTGCTGGCCGGTGTCAGCGTCGACTACTACGTCCGCCTGGAGCAGGGCCGCGAACGCACCCCGTCCGCGCAGGTGGTCGACGCCCTGGCCTCGGCGCTGCGGCTCGACGAGGACGCCCGCCTGCACCTGTTCCGGGTGGCCGGGCTGGCCCCGCGGGCGCGTGCGGCGGTCACCGACCGGGTCGAGGAGTCCCTGCAGGAGCTGGTCGCCGGCTGGCCGGACAACCCGGCCGTGGTCTACAACCGGGCCTACGACGTGCTGGCCTCCAACGCCATCGCCGACGCGCTGTTCCACTCCTGGAGCTCCACCCGCAACCTGCTGCACCTGGTCTTCACCGATCCCGCCGCACGCACGTTCTACGTCGACTGGGACGAGGTGGTCCGTGGCTCGGTGGCCGCGTTCCGGCTCAGCCACGGTGAGGCCCCCGACGACCCGCGGGTGCAGCAGGTGCTGGCCGAGCTGCTCAAGGCCAGCCCGGAGTTCGCCCGGCGGTGGGCCGACCACGACGCCCGCGGCAAGACCCTGCAGCGCAAGCGGTTCCGCCACCGCGACGTCGGTGCGCTCACCCTGACCCTGCAGACCTTCGACGTCCGCGCCAGCCCCGGCCAGGAGCTCGTCGTCTACTCCGCCGCTCCCGGCTCCGGCAGCGCCGCGGCACTGCGGCTGCTCGGCTCGCTGGCGGCCACGCCGGCTGGTGACCGCGGTTGAGCGACGGCCCGGGCGGCGCGGTGGCTGACGACGGACGCCGCGCCGCCGGCGTCGGCGACCGCCTCGGGCACGCCGGGGAGCGGGCCGAGCAGGCCGCCCGGGCGTTGCGGCAGGTGCAGGTCTACCGCGCGATGGTGCGGATCGGGCTGGTGGCCTACGGCGTCGTGCACCTGCTGGTCGCGGTGGTGGCGCTGCAGCTGGCGCTCGGCGTCGGTCGGCAGGAGGCCTCCAGCACGGGTGCGATGGCCGAGGTGGCGACCCAGCCGCTGGGGGTCGTCCTGCTCGGGGCCATCGCGGTCGGTCTGGTCACGCTGGCGCTGTGGAAGGTGCTCGAGGCCCTGCTCGGCCACCGCGAGGCGCACGGCTTCACCCGGGTCCGTCGCAAGGCCTCCGCGCTCGGCACGGCCCTGCTCTACCTGGTGCTGGCCGCCACCGCGGTCCGGGTCGCCGCCGGTGCGCGTCCCGGCACCGCCCGCGAGCGGGGCCAGGACCTCGCCGCCCGGCTGCTGGACCACCCGGTCGGGGTGGGGCTGGTGCTGCTGGTGGCCGCGGGCGTGGCCGGCTTCGGCGTGGCCGCCGGGATCAAGGGCCTGCGACGCACCTTCCGCGAGGACCTCAGCCGCGAGCCCGGCCCGGTCGGCCTCCTGCTGGGTGTGGTCGGCCACGTCACCAAGGGGGTGGCCTACCTGGTGGTCGCCAGCCTGCTGGTGGCGGCCGTGCTGACCTCCGACGCCGAACGCGCCGGCGGGCTCGACCTGGCCCTGCGGGCGGTGCGGGCCCAGGTGCACGGTGGGGTGCTGCTGACGCTGGTCGCCCTCGGGCTGGCCGCCTACGGGCTGTACTGCTTCGGCTGGGCCCGGGCTCCCCGGCACCGCTGACCCGGGACGGTGGGCTCGTGCGGCGGGCGCGACTGACCCCCGGGAGGTCGCGCGGGCGCCAGGGCGGGTCGGCACGCCATCATGGGCCGGTGACCGCCCGCCGCCTCGCCGCCGCCTACCTCGCGGCCCAGGGCGTCGCCGTCGGACTGTGGTGGGCGCTGCTCGCGCTCCGGCCCGACGTCCGCGCCCTCTTCGAGCTGGGCGACCCGGCGCTGCTGGACGCCTACCTGCCGCCCGACGTCGTCCTCGGCCTCGCCTCGCTGGCCGCCGCCCGGCTGGTCACCACCGCCCACCCGGCGGCCCCGGTGCTGACCGGGCTCGTCCTCGGCGCCGTCGGGTACGGCACGGCGATGACGGTCGGGCAGGTCCTCGGCGGCGGCCAGGGCTGGCTCGGGCTGCTCGCCATGGCCGCGGCCACCGCGGCCACCGCGGTCTGCCTGCGGGTGGTCGCCCGACGGGAGGTGGAGACCACGTGAGGGTCTACCGGACGGCGCGACCGGCATCGGCCCGGCGGCACCTGGTCAGGACGCTGGCGTGGATGGTGCTCGTGTGGTTCCTCGCCCTGGTCGCGCTGCCCGCGGTGCTGCGCCGGCTGGAACGTGCTGCCGGGATCGGCCGGGTGCGGGTGCCGGGAGGACGGGTGCTGGGCGGTGGGCTGCTGCTGGCGGCGAGCGCGCTCGGGATCCGGTCCGCGGTGGCGATGGCCGGGGGTGGCGGCACGCCGGTGCCCTTCGACGCCGCCGCCCGGCTGGTGGCCGACGGCCCCTACCGCTGGGTGCGCAACCCGATGGCGGTGAGCGGGGTCGCCCAGGCGCTCGGCGTCGCGCTGGCGGTCGGCTCGCCGAGCTACCTGCTGGTGCCGCCAGTCGGTGCGGTGGCCTGGCACCGGCTGGTCCGTCCGTCGGAGGAGCGCTTCCTGCGCTCCTGCTTCGGCGAGCAGTTCGAGGACTACCGCGCGGCCGTCCCGCTGTGGCTGCCGCACGCGCTCCGCCCGCGGGCCCGCACTCGACCGCGCCCTGGGTCTCGCCGGGCGGGCCTGGCACGGCGGCAGCCACCGGTCCACTAGCGTGGGCGCGCCGGTCCGCGCCGCTCGGTGCAGGCCGGGCCCGCCCGCCCCCGCACGACGAAGAGCAGGAGTCGCAGCGTGATCAAGGTCGCCGTCATCGGCACCGGCAACATCTCCCCAGCCCACCTCGAGGCCTACCGGTCCTTCCCCGACCGCTGCCAGGTGGTCGCCCTGGCCGACATCGTCCCGCAGAAGGCCGAGGCGGCCCGCGAGCGCTTCGGGCTGACCGATGCCCGGGTGCACGCCTCGCACACCGAGCTGCTCGAACGTGGCGACGTCGACCTGGTGAGCGTCTGCACGCCGCCGTCCACCCACGAGCAGATCAGCGTCGACGCGCTGAGCGCGGGCGTCCACGTGCTGTGCGAGAAGCCGATGGCGCCCTCGCTGGCCGCCTGCGACGCGATCCTCGCCGCCGAGCAGGCCGGCGGCGCCCTCTTCTCCTCGGTGGCGCAGAACCGCTTCCGCGACGACGTGGTCCGGTTCAAGGCGGCGCTCGACTCGGGGCTGGCCGGGCCCGTCTCCCGGGTCGAGGTGACCTCGGCGTGGTGGCGCGGGCTGCCCTACTACGACCTGTGGTGGCGCGGCACCTGGGAGCAGGAGGGCGGCGGCTGCACCCTCAACCACGCCGTCCACCACATCGACCTGCTGCTGTGGCTGATGGGCGCCCCGCAGGCCGTCACCGCGGTGCTCACCAACGCCGCCCACGAGAACGCCGAGATCGAGGACCTGTCGGTCGCGGTGCTGTCCTACCAGCGGGCACTGGCCACCGTCACCAGCTCGGTGGTCGACCACGGCGAGCGCCAGCAGATGGTGGTCCAGGGCCGCGCGGCCAGCATCGCCCTCGACGGCGACGTGGTCGCCGACGTCACCCAGCCCAACGGGTTCCCGGTGCCGGGTGGCGACCCCGCCCTGGTCGAGCGGCTGCGGACGCTGGCCGCCGAGCAGCCGCCGCTGGCCCACACCGGTCACACGGGTCAGGTCGACGACGTCCTCACCGCGATCGAGCAGGGCCGCCGGCCGGTGGTCGACGGGCACGACGGCCGTCGCACCATCGAGCTCATCACCGCCATCTACCGCGCCGGGGTGGAGCGCCGCACGGTCGACCTGCCGCTGGCCGCCGACGACCCCTGGTCGCTGCCCGGCACCCTCACCGAGCGGGCCCCGCGCTTCTTCACCAAGACGGCCTCGGTCGCCGAGCAGGCCGGGGCGATCAGCGTCTCCGGCGCCCCCACCGCAGACACCCAGGACAACGACAAGGAGAGCCGATGAGCGCCTCAGACGGCGGGACCTACGCACCCGCCCCCGTCCCCGCCGCCGTCGTCGAGCCGGGCGACTTCACCTTCGCCGCGATCGGGCTGGACCACGGCCACATCTACGGCATGTGCCAGGGCCTGATCGGCGCCGGCGCCGGGCTGAAGTGGGTCTACGACCCCGACCCGGCCAAGGTGGAGCAGTTCCGCGAGCGGTTCCCCGACGTGCGGGTGGCCCGCTCGGAGGAGGAGGTGCTCGGCGACGCCGAGGTGGGTCTGGTGGCCGGTGCCGCGGTGACCAGCGAGCGCTGCGCGCTGGGTCTGCGGGTGATGGAGGCGGGCAAGGACTACTTCACCGACAAGGCGCCGCTGACCACCCTCGAGCAGCTGGCCGCCGCCCGCGAGGCGGTGGCCCGCACGGGGCGCAAGTACGCCGTCTACTACTCCGAGCGCGTCCACGTCGAGACGGCCGTGTTCGCCGAGCAGCTCATCGAGCAGGGCGCCATCGGCAAGGTCATCCAGGTGATCGGGCTCGGCCCGCACCGGCTCAACGCGCCCAGCCGTCCGGCGTGGTTCTTCGAGCGTGCCCGCTACGGCGGCATCCTCACCGACATCGGCAGCCACAACGTCGACCAGATCCTGCACTACACCGGCTCCACCGACGCCGAGGTGGTCAGCAGCACGATCGCCAACCACGCCCACCCCGAGCACCCCGAGCTCGACGACTTCGGCGACGCCCACCTGGTCACCGACACCGGGGCCGTGGGCTATCTGCGCTGCGACTGGTTCACCCCGGACGGCCTGCAGACCTGGGGCGACGGGCGCACCTTCATCCTCGGTACGGAGGGCTACATCGAGCAGCGCAAGTACATGAACCTCGCCACCTCCGACGGCCCCGGGCACCTGTTCCTGGCCAACGGCGAGCAGGAGCGGCACTTCAACGTCACCGGGACGGTGGGCTACCCGTTCTTCGGCCGGCTGGTGCTGGACTGCCTCAACCGGACCGAGGACGCCATGGGCCAGGCCCACGCGTTCAAGGCGATCGAGATCGCCATCACCGCGCAGAACCAGGCCCGGGACCTCTCCAACCGGGGCTGAGCCGGGACGGGTCGCCGCCCGCCGCGCTCAGGAGCCGGCGGGCGGCAGCAGCCCGGTCAGCGCCGTCCACCGGGCGATCTCGCAGCCGTCGGTCAGTGCGAAGCGGCTGGAGACCGGCTGGCCGCGCCAGCTGCCGGTGACGGTGGCGGTCTGCGGGCCGCCGTACTGCATCGTGCACTGGCGGTCGGCGGGCACCGGCTGCAGCGCGTCGGCGTGCTGCTCCAGCGCGGCGCAGGCCGCCTCCGGGTCGGGGTGGTCCCCGCCCGGCGGGTCGCAGCGCAACGTCCAGGTGGTCACCTGCCCGCTGCCGTCGTCCACCTGCACCACCAGCTCGTCCGCGCCCCCGCCGGGCGTCGGGGTGGGCTCGACGGTGGGCGGCGGGGGAGACGGCTTCGGGCTGTCCGACGCCTGCGCCGACGGGGTGGCCTGCGGCGCCGGCCCGGGCGCGCCCGGAACGCAGGCGGCGACCACGAGCAGCACCAGCAGGCCGATCCGCCAGGGGTGGATGCGCACGAGTCCCTCCTCAGATCTGGGGCGTCCCGGTCGCCACGCCGGAGAGATGGTCTTCCCACGGGCGCCGGACGCGATGATGTTCACCCTATTTCCCGGCCGGACCCCGACCGGGCACCCACCTCCTGCCACCCCCCTGGAGAGCCTGTGCCAACCTCACCCCGCCGTCGCCTGCTCGGGCTGACGGCCGCCACCTGCGCCGCCGCCGTCGTGCTGACGGGCTCGCCCGCGGCCGCGGTGCCGCCCTCCGACCTGCCGGTCCCGGCGTCGGGGCGCTACATCGTCACCCTGACCGACGAGCCGCTGGCCACCTACGACGGCGGCACCGACGGCATCGCCCGCACCCGCCCGACCGAGGGCCGCCGGGTCGACACCACCTCCTCCGCAGCGCGGGAGTACCGCCGCCACCTCGAGGAGCGCCAGGACGAGGCCGCCGAGCGGGTCGGCGTCGAGCCGACCCGTCGCTACGCGGTCAGCCTCAACGGCTTCGCGGCCACCATGACCGCCGACCAGGCCCGCGAGCTCGAGACCACCCCGGGCGTGCTGGCGGTGAGCAAGGACCAGCTGCACAAGCCCACCGACGACAAGAACTCGGTGGACTACCTGCGGCTCTCGGGCCCGGGCGGGGTGTGGGAGAGCCTCGGCGGCACCGACGCCGCCGGTCGCGGTGTCGTGGTCGGCGTCCTCGACACCGGCATCTGGCCGGAGAACCCGTCCTTCGCCGGTGACGAGCTCAGCGCCACCGAGCCCGGCGACGACGACCCGTACCGCGCCTACCGCGACGGCGAGGACATCGTCATGGCGAAGTCCGACGGCAGCACCTTCACCGGCGAGTGCGAGACCGGCGAGGAGTTCACCGCCGACCTCTGCAGCACCAAGCTGGTCGGCGCCCGCTCCTTCTCCGACGGCTGGGAGGCCGCGGTCCCCGAGGCGTACCGCAACGACTACCTCTCCCCGCGCGACGGCGGCGGTCACGGCTCGCACACCGCCTCCACCGCCGCCGGCAACGCCGACGTCCCGGCCACTGTGGAGGGCAACGACTTCGGCACCGTCTCCGGGGTGGCCCCCGGTGCGGCGATCGCCAGCTACAAGGTGCTGTGGGAGGGCACCACCGAGGAGACCACCGGCGGGTGGACCTCCGACATCGTCGAGGCCATCGACGCGGCCGTGGCCGACGGGGTGGACGTCATCAACTACTCCATCGGCAGCGGCTCGGAGTCGGCGGTGGACAACCCCATCAGCCTGGCCTTCCTCTCCGCGGCCTCGGCCGGCATCTTCGTCTCAGCCTCGGCCGGCAACAGCGGCCCGGGGGCGTCCACCCTCGACAACACCGCCCCCTGGGTGACCACCGTCGCGGCGAGCACGGTCGCCCCCTACGAGGGCACCGTCGTCCTCGGCGACGGCCAGCGGTTCAGCGGCATCAGCACCACCGTCGACCAGCCCACCGGGCCGGCCCCGCTGGAGGTGGCCGTCGAGGTGAAGACCGCGGCCGCCACCGACGCCGACGCCGCGCTGTGCGCGCCGGGCACCCTCGACCCGGCCAAGGCGACCGGCACGATCGTCGTGTGCGACCGCGGCGTCGTCGACCGGGTGGCCAAGTCGGCCGAGGTCGAGCGGGTCGGCGGCATCGGCATGGTGCTGGTCAACCTCACCGAGCTCAGCCTCGACGGCGACCTGCACAGCGTGCCCACCGTGCACCTCAACCCGCCCGCCTCGGCCGACGTGAAGGCCTACGCCGCCACCGCGGGCGCCACCGCGACGCTCGAGCCGGGCAACCTCGCCGGCGACACGATGCCCCACCCGCAGATCGCCGGCTTCTCCAGCCGCGGGCCGTCCACCGCGACCGGAGGCGACCTGGTCAAGCCCGACCTCGCCGCCCCCGGTGTGAGCATCCTCGCCGCGGTCGCCCCGCCGTCGAACTCCGGACGCGACTTCGACTTCTACTCCGGCACCTCGATGGCCGCCCCGCACGTCGCCGGCGCCGCGGCGCTGCACTACGGCGACGGTGTGCACCCCACCTGGTCGCCGATGCAGGTGAAGTCGGCGCTGATGACCACCGCCGAGGACCTGGTGGACGCCGAGGACCAGCCGGTCACGGACCCGTTCGTCCAGGGCGCGGGGGAGCTGACCCCGACGAGGATGTTCGAGCCCGGTCTGGTCTACGACTCCGCCGACGAGGACTGGCTGGCCTTCCTCGAGGGCATCGGCGTCCGCACCGGCACCGGGGTGGAGGCGGTCGACCCGAGCGACTACAACACCCCGTCGATCGCGGTCGGCTCGCTGCTGAGGACCCAGACCGTCACCCGCCGCGTCACCGCGGTCGAGCCCGGGCTCTACCGCGCCCAGGCCTCGGTGCCCGGGCTGGACGTCGAGGTCACCCCGTCGATCCTCAACTTCGACAGCGCCGGGCAGACCAAGACCTTCACGGTCACCCTCACCAACCACTCGGTCGACTTCGACGAGGCCGCCACCGGCTCGTTGACCTGGTCGGGGGCCGGGACGACGATCCGCAGCCCGATCGCGGTGACCCCGCGGGCCCTGCTGGCGCCGGAGTCGGTGGCCGGCAGCGGGCGCAACGGTCAGCTGCGGTTCGAGGTGCAGCCCGGCGTCGAGGGCCGCTTCCCGATCCGCGCCTACGGCCTGGCCCAGGGCGCGGCGAGCAACGGCACGCTGCCGGCCGGGGCGGCGTCGCAGTACGAGACCACGGTCGCCGAGGGCGCCAAGGTGGCGCAGTTCACCACCCGCACCCCGGCCCAACGCGCTGACCTGGACCTGTACGTGTACCGCGTGCAGGGCAGCACGGCCACCCTGGTGGCGCGGTCGGCCACCGCGGCCGCGGACGAGACGGTGGTGCTGTCCGCACCGGCGCCCGGCCGCTACATCAGCCAGGTGGTCAACTTCGCCAACGCGCCGGGCACCAGCTCGACCGCCTTCACCCACCGCGGCGCGGTGGTGACCGAGGACTCGGCCGACGGACGGCTCCGGGTCACCCCGGCCGACCCGACCGCCGAGGTGGGCGAGCCCATCACCGTCACCGCCCGCTGGAACCGGGTCGACGGCACCAGCCCCTACCTCGGCTGGGTGGAGTACCTGGACGGCTCCGGGACGGTCCTCACCGTCAACTGAGCCCGCCCGGCCGTGGAGAGGATCCCGACCATGGCGCTCCCGACCAGATCCGACGTCTCCTGAGCCCGCCGCAGGGCCGGCGGGCCGTCGAGCGCGGACGGCGGGAGCTGCAGAAGCCGGCGAACCAGGCCCGGCTCACGCAGGTGCTGCGCAAGATCTCCGGCCGCCGCTCCCGAGCCCGGCCGGAGCAGGCGCCGGATCTCGGTCCCGGTGCGGCGTCCGGGCACGCCCGCGAGATGATGCCGGTCGTGCCCGAGCTCCGCCGCCCCTCCGTCACCGCCGCCGACGTCGACGACGCCGCCGCCCGGCTGGAGGGGACCGTCCTCCGCACCCCGCTGCAGCCGCACCCGCGGCTGTCGGCGCTGACCGGCTGCGAGGTGCTCCTCAAGCGGGAGGACCTGCAGGCCGGACGTTCCTACAAGGTCCGCGGCGCCTACAACCTCATCGCCCAGCTGGACGCCGAGGAGGTGGGCCGCGGCGTGGTCTGCGCCTCGGCCGGCAACCACGCCCAGGGGGTGGCCTTCGCCTGCGCCGCCCTCGGCGTCCGCGCCCGGATCCACCTGCCCCGCACCACCCCGCGGCAGAAGCGCCGCCGGGTGGCCGCGATCGGCGGGGAGTGGGTCGAGATCATCGTCTCCGGCGGCTACTTCGACGAGGCTGCCGAGGCCGCCCGCCTGGACGCCGCCCGCGACGGCGCGGTGCTGGTGCCGCCCTTCGACGACGCCCGGGTGGTCGCCGGGCAGGGCACCGTCGTGCGCGAGGTGGTGGACCAGCTGGGCCGGGCGCCGGACGTCCTGGTGGTACCGGTCGGCGGTGGCGGGCTGGTCGCGGGCAGCGTCGTCTGGCTGGCCGAGCACCACCCCGGGACGCGGGTGGTCGCGGTCGAGCCGCACGGTGCGGCCAGCCTCTCCGCGGCGCTGGGGGCCGGGCACCCGACCACCCTGGCCGAGGTGGACACCTTCGTCGACGGCGCCTCGGTCGCCCGGGTGGGTGAGCTGTGCCTCGACCTCGTCCGCGACCGGCTGGACCGGGTGGTGACGGTGCCGGAGGGACTGGTCTGCGTGGAGATGATCGACCTCTACTCCGAGGACGGGATCATCGCCGAGCCCGCCGGCGCGCTCGCCACCGCCGCCCTGCGCACCCCCCTCGGGCTGGAGCCGGGGGAGAGCGTGGTGTGCCTGGTCAGCGGCGGCAACAACGACCTCAGCCGCTACGCCGAGATCGAGGAGCGGGCGCTGCTGCACGAGGGCCGCAAGCACTACTTCATGGTCGACTTCCCCCAGCAGGCCGGGGCGCTGCGGCTCTTCCTCGACGAGGTGCTCGGCCCCGACGACGACATCACCCTGTTCGAGTACGTCAAGCGGAACAACCGCGAGGTCGGCCCGGCCCTGGTCGGAATCGAGCTGGGCGACCCGGCCGAGCTGGCGGCGCTGCTGGCCCGGATGGAGGCCAGCCCGATCCACGTCACCCACCTGCCGCCGGACACCCCGGTGACCCGCTTCCTGGCCTAGTGCGCCCCCCGGCGTGGCGTCGGGTCCGTGAGCGTGCTGCCCGACCCGGTGTGGCCGGTGTGGTGCTGACCCTGGTCCAGCTCGGCGACGCGGGGATGTGCCTGCGACCGGTGCCGTTCGTCGCCCGTTGCCTGGACGACGTGGCCTTCCCACGCCGCTGGTGGTGGGTGCTGGCGCCGCTGAAGACGGCCGCAGCGCGCGGTCTGGTGACCGGCATCTGGGTGCCGTACCCGGGTCTGGTCACCACCGTCGCGCTGGTGCTCTCCTTCGTCGTCGCGATCACGATGCACGTGCGGGCCCGCGACCTCGGTCGCAACCTCCTCGTCAACGCCACCGGCATGCTGGTGCTCTGCGTGGCGACGCGGCTGCACGCGTTCCTGCTCTGACCGTGCCGCCCGGGCCTCAGGAGACCGAGGGCTGCCGGCCGGCGTCGCGGGCGGGCGGTCGGGCGCTGCGGGCGGCGGTCCGGGCGATGGCGTCGACGACGGCGTCCCAGGTGCCGACGGGCAGGCTGTGGCCCATCCCCTCGATCGGCAGGTACTCCGCCCCCGGCACGGCGCGGGCGGTGGCCCGTCCACCGGAGACGTGCACCAGCGGGTCGGCGGTGCCGTGCACCACCAGGGTGGGGACGTCCAGCTCGCGCAGCGCGGACGTCCGGTCGCCGGCGCGGAGGATCGCCATCAGCTGGCGGACGGCGGCCTCGGGGCGCAGCCCGCGCTCGAAGCTGCGGGTGAGCATGTCGCGGATCTCCTCCTCGTCGAAGGGGAAGCCCTTCGCGGCGAGCACCCGCAGCCGCGCCACCGAGCGAGTGAGGTACTCCTCGAGGTCGTCCGGGGCGGTCTGGCCGGCCCCGCGGACGAGGTCCAGCCGGGTGGGGAAGCCGACGGTGCGGCGTCCGGTGGTGGACATGATCGAGGTGAGGGAGCAGGTGCGCCCGGGGTGCCGGATCGCCACCAGCTGGGCGATCATGCCGCCCATCGACACCCCGACGACGTGGGCGGAGCCGTGGCCGAGCACCCGCAGCAGCTCGACGGCGTCGTCGGCGAGGTCCTCCAGCGTGTAGGGCAGCTCGTCCAGGCCGAGCAGCGTGCGCAGCGGTCGGACCGGGTCGCCGGGGACGACCTCGGAGCCGCCGATGTCGCGGTGGTCGAAGCGGATGACGTGGAACCCGCGGTCGGCCAGCCGCTGGCAGAACGCGTCGGGCCAGCCGACCATCTGCCCGCCGAGGCCGAAGAGCAGCAGCAGCGGCGGGTGCTCCGGCTCGCCGAACGTCTCGTAGACCAGGGTGAGGTCACCGACCTTCGCCTCGCGCTCCACGTCCCCGATCGTAGGCGGCGGCCTCGGACCGGCCCGGCCCCGGTCCGGGGCCGGCTCAGGCCGTCACGGGGGCGCCCTGCCGCGCGGCGCGGGAGGTCAGCACCGCCTGCACCGCCAGGCCCGCGGCCGAGACCACGCACAGCGCCGCCGGCACCACGAACACCCCAGGCACCCCGAACCAGCCGACCCCCAGCCCGCCGGCGATGCCGCCGATCGCGGCGGCGAAGCGCATGGCGGAGAAGTAGAGCGAGGAGGCCATGCCGACGCCGGTGGGGTAGAGCTCCTGCGCGACGCTGATGCCGATGCCGCCGAGGGTGGCCCACATCGCGGAGTTGAGCAGGGTGGCGGCGATGAGCACCAGCTCGTGCCCACCGAGCATGAAGCCCAGGTTGGCCAGCACGCCGAGCAGCACGTTGACCACCACCAGCCGGTGGGCGCCGAACCGGTCGGCGAGCACCCCCATCAGGGGGATGAAGAACAGCATGCCCACCGACTGCATCGAGATGACCAGCCCGCGCAGCCAGTCCGGGGTGCCGAGCTGCAGCTCCATGTAGATCGGCAGGTAGGCGAACTTCACGGTGTCCCCGCTCATCGCCAGCACACCCAGGCCGAGGAAGGCCAGCAGCGGACCCAGCCCGGTGCTGCCGCTGCGCCGACGACGGAGACGGGCCCGGGTCGGACGGGTGGCCGGTCCGGGCCCGGTCGCCGGGGCGGGCGCCGGATCGGCGGCGACCGTGGCCCGGGCGACCTTCAGCCCCAGCATCGGCACGACCTGCAGCAGCGTGAAGACGCCGGCGGCCAGCATCGAGGCCCGCAGCCCGAGCGCGCTGCCGAGGACACTGCCCAGCACCGGCCCGGTCATGAAGCCGAGGCTGAACCCGAGCCGCACCGTCGACATCACCCGGTTGTCCACGCCGGTCGGGTGGTGGGTGAGCTGGTCGCGGACCGCGGCGAAGATCAGCGAGCCGGTCGCCCCGGAGAACCCGAGCACGGTGAGGTTGAGCACGAAGGCCATCCACGCCGAGGTGCTGAGCGCCAGCGCCACCCAGCCGACCAGCCCGACCACGGCCCCGAGCCGGAACAGCCACAGGCGGTCGGTGAGCCGGTCCGACCAGGCCCCGACCACCCAGCCCAGCACCGGGGCGCCGAGCTGGGTGAGGAAGAACAGCCCCGCCACCTCCAGCGAGGTGTGCAGCTCCTGGACCAGGAACAGCGACAGCTGCGGCATCGCGACCGACAGACCCACCCCGGCGAAGAAGAGGCTCGCCACCGCGGCCAGGTAGAAGCGGTCGGTGACGACCATCCGCAGCACCGAGCCGGACCTGCGGCCCGCGTCCGCGCGTGTCGTCGCCGTCACCGCCACCACCGCGCCCGGGGAGGAGGCGGCGTCCGCGGGGTCGAGGGCATGCCTCACGGTAGCCCCGGACGCCCGGGGCGGTGCGACGGCGCCCCGGATCTGGACCCGCGACCACCACCGCCGCAGCGGCATGCGGTCGGGCCGCGGGCCGGTACGTCCCCGCGATGGCGTACCTTCGTGCTCGTGCCGCCCGACCCCGTCCAGGCCGTCAGCGACCCCAGCACCGCCCGAGCCGTCGCAGGAGGCCGCCGGTGAGCGCATCGACGGTGCTGGCCCGCCGGCTCGGGTTGCTCGAGTCGGTGGGCGTCGGACTCGCCGCCATGGTCGGCGCCGGCGTGTTCGCGGCGTTCCCGCCCGCGGCCGCCGCCAGCGGGAGCCTGCTCTGGCTGGCGCTGCTGCTGGCCGCGCTGGTGGCCTGGTGCAACGCGTTCTCCTCGGCCCGGCTGGCGGTGCACCACCCGCGCTCCGGTGGCACCTACGTCTACGCCGGCGCCCAGCTCGGACCGCTGTGGGGGTTCCTGGCCGGGTGGGGGTTCGTGGTCGGCAAGACCGCCTCCTGCGCTGCGATGGCCTGGACCGTCGGCGCCTACGCCTGGCCCGAGCACCAGCGCGAGGTCGCCCTGCTGGCCACCGTGGTGGTGGTCGCCCTCGACGTGGTCGGCGTCCAGCGCTCGGCCCGGGTGGCGCTGGCCGGGGTGCTGGTCGTCCTCGCGGTGCTCGTCGCGGTGGTGCTGGCGGCCGCCCTCACCCCGCTCGCGGCCGGTGGCGACCCGTCCGCGGGCGATCCGGCGGACGGGCCCGGGCCGCTCGGCGTCCTCGGCGGTGCGGGGCTGCTCTTCTTCGCCTTCGCCGGCTACGCCCGGCTGGCCACCCTGGGGGAGGAGGTGCGCGACCCCGGGCGCACCATCCCGCGTGCCGTGGCGATCGCGCTGCTGGTCACGGTCGCCGTGTACGCGGCGCTGGCCTGGGCGCTGGTGCGCACCCTCGGTGTCGACGGGCTGGCCGGCAGCACCGACGCCGTCGCCGACGCCGTCCGTGCCCTCGACCTGGCCGCCTGGGTGCCGGTGGTGCGGGTGGTGGCGGTGCTGGCCGCGGCCGGCGCGCTGCTCACCGTCGTGCTCGGCATCTCACGGACCACCCTGGCGATGGCCCGCAACGGCGACCTGCCCCGGGCGCTGGCGCGGGTGGAGCCGCGCCGCCAGGTGCCGGTCCGCGCGCAGCTGGCGGTGGGGGCCGTGGTGGTGGTGCTGGTGCTGCTGGTCGACCTGCGCGAGGCGATCGGCTTCTCCTCCTTCGCCATCCTCGTGTACTACCTGCTGGCCAACCTCTCGGCCTGGACGCTGGGCCCGCACCCGGTGACCCGGGTCACCGCGGCCGTCGGTGCCGTCGGGTGCGTCGCACTGGCCGTCTCGCTGCCGTGGACGTCCGTGCTCGCCGGGCTGCTCGTGCTGGGTGTGGGCGTCGGCGTCCACCTGGTGCGGCGTAGGGTCGCGCCATGAGCCGCACCATCGCCACCAGCACCACCGCCAGCCGCGAGGAGATGCTCGACTTCGTGCGTCCCCGCCACCACATGCTGCTGGTGACCCGCCGCCGCGACGGCGAGCCCCAGCTGTCCCCCGTCAGCGGCGGGGTGGATGCCCAGGGCCGGATCGTCATCTCCTCCTACCCGGGCCGGGCCAAGGTGGTCAACGCCGCCCGCGACCCACGCGTCAGCGTCTGCGTCCTCTCCGACGACTTCGGCGGCGCCTGGGTGCAGGTGGACGGCGAGGCCGAGGTGCTGCACATGCCCGACGCCGAGGACGCCCTGGTCGAGTACTTCCGCTGCATCAGCGGCGAGCACCCCGACTGGGACGAGTACCGGGCCGCGATGCGGGTGCAGGACAAGTCGCTGATCCGGATCACCCCGGCCCGGTGGGGGCCGATCGCCACCGGCGGGTTCCCCGCCGACGTGGCCGCCCGGCTGGACGCCTAGGCCAGCCGGCCGTCAGGCCACCGAGGTCCCGAACGCCAGCCCGAGCAGGTAGGTCGCCGCGGCGGCGCCCCAGCCGATCGCGAGCTGGCGCAGCGCCCGCTTCAGCGGCGAGACCCCCGACAGGAGCCCGACGACGGAGCCGGTGAGCAGCAGCGCGAGCCCGACCAGCCCCGCCGACCAGGCCACCGCCACCCAGCCGGTGGCGCCGATCAGCCAGGGCAGCACCGGGACCAGCGCGCCGGAGGCGAAGAAGCAGAAGCTGGAGACCGCCGCACCCAGCGCGCTGCCGATCTCCTCGTGGGAGGCCTCCTCGCCGACCTCCAGCGAGCGCAGACCGGCCAGCACCTCCGCGGCGTGCTGATCGGCCTCGGCGGCCGGGACGCCGCGGGCCTGGTAGACCAGCGAGAGCTCGTTGGCGTCGACGTCGAGGCCGGGCAGGTGCCGGGTCGTGTCGGGGTTGGGCGTGGAGGCTGCCAGCAGCTCGCGTTGGGAGCGCACCGAGACGAACTCCCCGGCACCCATCGACAGCGCACCGGCCAGCAGACCGGCCACCCCGGCAGCCAGCACGACCCCCGGCCCCACGCCGGTGGCCCCCATGCCGAGCACCAGCGCCAGGTTGGAGACCAGCCCGTCGTTGGCCCCGAACACCGCCGCCCGGAAGGTGCCGGAGATCCGCTGGCGGCCCCGCACCGCCAGCCCCCGCACCACCTCGGCGTGGATGTGCTCGTCGGCGACCATCTGCTCGGTGGCGTGCTCGTCGGTCTCGTAGGGGGAGCGCTGCTCGGCCCGCTGCATCAGCGCGAGCACGAACACCGAGCCGACGTGGGAGGCCAGCCAGCCCAGCATCCGGGTGCGCAGCCCGGCCCGGACCGGGCGTCCCACCCGGTCGCCCAGCAGCGCCCGCCAGTGCGTCTCGTGACGCCCCTCCGCCTCGGCGATCTCCAGCAGGATCCGCCGGTCCTCACCGTGGCGCCGACGCGCCAGCCGGCGGTACACCCGTGCCTCGGCCTGCTCCTCGGCGAGGTAGCGGCGCCACCGCCGCAGGTCCCGTGCGGTCGTCACCCTCTCAGCCACCTCGACAGTGTTCCAGAGCGCCAGCACCGGGCCGTCCTGACCGGATGGTGGAAGAGCCGAGGCGGTCTGGGAGGCCCGCCTAGGGTCACGGGGTCGACGGTCGTCCCAGACGTCGGGGGCAGGAGGAGCAGGGATGCAGCGGCAGATCGGGCAGGTGCGGACCGAGCAGGTCCGGCTGTTCGACCGCGACCACCCGCTCGTGCTGGCCGGCGGGGAGCAGCTGCTCGAGGTCGACGTCAGCTACGAGACCTACGGCACCCTGTCGGAGCAGCGCGACAACGCCGTCTTCATCTGCCACGCCCTCACCGGGGACGCCCACGCCGCCGGCTGGCGCGAGGGCGACCGCCGCCCGGGCTGGTGGGACACGATGATCGGACCGGGCAAGCCGCTCGACACCGACCGGCTGTTCGTGGTGTGCGCCAACCTGCTCGGCGGCTGCCAGGGCACCACCGGGCCCGCCTCGACCAACCCGGCCACCGGCGAGCCCTACGGCCTGGACTTCCCGCTGCTCCAGATGGCCGACTTCGTCACCGTGCACCGGGCCCTGCTGGCCCACCTGGGGATCGAACGGCTGCTGGCCGCGGTGGGCGGCTCGCTGGGCGGGATGCAGGTGCTGCAGTGGGCCCTCAGCCACCCCGAGCAGCTGGACAACGCGGTGATCATCGCCGCCTCCAGCCGGCTCAGCGCGCAGAACATCGGCTTCTCCGCGGTGGGTCGCGAGGCGATCATGCGCGACCCCGACTTCCACGACGGCCGCTACACCGAGCACGGGACGAACCCCGCCGCCGGGCTGTCGATCGCCCGGATGCTGGCCCACATCACCTACCTGTCGGAGGAGGCGATGGCGGCGAAGTTCGGCCGTCGCATCCAGGACCCGGAGACCACCGGACCGGGGTTCGGGGTCGACTTCGCGGTGGAGAGCTACCTGCGCCACCAGGGCGACACCTTCCTCACCCGCTTCGACGCGCTCAGCTACCTCTACCTGACCCGGGTGATGGACTGGTTCGAGCCGTTCGGCGAGCACGACCCACGGGCGGTGGCCGAGGCCGGCACCCGCGCGCTGGTGGTCTCCTTCGACACCGACTGGCGCTTCGCCACCGAGCACTCCCGCGAGATCGTCCGCCGGCTGGAGTCGGCCCGGGTGCCGGTGAGCTTCCGCGAGATCGCCTCGGTGTGGGGCCACGACTCCTTCCTGCTGGAGATCGAGGACTACCACGAGACGGTGCGCGCCTTCGTCGACCGGGCCCTGGAGCGCACCCACGAGACGGTGCGGACCAGCGGGACGCTGCGGGGGTCGCGGTGACCATCCCGACGCGCACCCCCGGACGCCGCCGCGGCCCGTCGCGGCACCTGCACCTGCGCGACGAGCTCGCGGTGGTGGCCGACCTCATCGCCGACGGCAGCCGGGTGCTCGACCTCGGTTGCGGCGACGGTGAGCTGCTCGGCCACCTGCAGCGCCGGCACGGCTGCACCGGCACCGGGGTCGACGTCGACCCCGGTGCGGTGCGTCGGGCGATCCGCTCCGGGGTGTCGGTGATCGAGCTGGACGTCGACGAGCAGCTGGGGGAGTTCGGCGACGACTCCTACGACGTGGTGGTGCTGTCGAAGGTGCTGCAGGCCACCCGGCGTCCGGCCGAGGTGCTGGCCCAGATGAGCCGGATCGCCCCGCGCTGCATCGTGGCGGTGCCGAACTTCGGGCTGTGGAGCCACCGGTGGCGGCTGCTGCGCGGTCGGATGCCGATGTCGCGGCAGATGCCCTACGACTGGCACGACACGCCGAACATCCACAACGCCACGCTGGTCGACCTGGAGGAGTTCCTGGCCGGCCTGGGGTTCGCCGTGGAGTCGCGGGTGCTGCTGGACGAGGCCGGGCGGGTGGCGGGCTACCCGCCGGCGCTGGCCAACCTGCTGTCGGGCGCCGCGGTCTACCTGCTCGCGCGGACGTCCTGATCCTCAGAGCCGCGCCAGCTCGGCCCGCGACGGCGCGTAGGGCCGGAACCGCAGCGCCATCCCGGCCTCGCCCGGCGTCCGGTCGGCCTTGAGCGCGTTGCAGGCGCCGCAGGCCGCCACCGTGTTGAGCCAGCTGTTCGGCCCGCCACGGGACTGCGGGACCAGGTGGTCGACGGTGTCGGCGAAGCCGCCGCAGTAGGCGCAGGTGCGCCGGTCGCGGCGCAGCACACCCCGCTTGGTCCAGCCGGGCCCGCGGGCGTACATGAAAGCGGTCTTGACGTAACGGACCAGCCGCAGCACCAGCGGCCACGGGTAGGGCCCGATCAGGTGGTTCTCGCGGGCCTCCTCGACCACGGCGACCTCACGCACCAGCATGCCGATGGCGTGCTTGACCGACACGGTGTGCAGGGCCGTGTTGTCGGTGTTGAGGACGAGCACCCCGCTCATGGCCGCCTCCCTCCGAGAAAGAAAAAGCCGCCCGGCGACGACGCAGGACGGCAGGGGAGGGCGATCACGGGGATCAGCCCAGACATCCGTCGCAGCTGCGGACCCGGGCCTCGAGACCGGGGAGGATGCTGGCGTGCTGAGAGGTCGTCTCCATCGGCCTGCCCTCCTCCCGTGCTGTCGCCCCGCGCTCGCGCGTGTCGTGGTCTGCTGGGGACAGAGTAAGCAGGCGCACCGCCCGTGTCACCGTCATATCGGTAACAGGTCGGTGTCGGGTGGGTGTCCGGCCGGGGACCCTCAGCCCAGCGCCCGGGTGATCCGCTCGGCGCTGCCACCGAGCGACCACCGCTCGGTCAGCTCGGCGAAGCGCTCCGGCTCGACCGGGCCCGCCGGCAGCCGCAGGTCGTCCCAGCCGACCCCGAGATCGAGGTCGCGGACGACGCGGACCACGTCGGGCGCCACCGCCAGGTAGTCGATGGCCGCACCCAGCTTGGCACGGACGCCGGCGGTCACCCCGCCGTCCGGGGTGCTGGCGGCGGCGAGCACCTGGTCGAGGGTGCCGTGGCGGGCCAGCAGCTGGGCCGCGGTCTTCTCCCCGATGCCGGCCACGCCGGGGATGCCGTCGGAGGTGTCCCCGCGCAGCACGGCCAGGTCGGCGTAGGCCTGCGGGGACACCGAGTACTTGGCCCGCACCCAGGCGTCGTCCACCCGCTCGTGCCTGGCCACCCCGCGGGCGACGTAGAGCACGCGGATGCCCTGCTGGTCGTCGACCAGCTGGAACAGGTCGCGGTCGCCGGTGACGACGTCGACGGCGAACCCGTCCCGGGCGGCGGTGGTGGCCAGGGTGCCGATGACGTCGTCGGCCTCGTAGCCGTCCCTGCCGACCACGGCGATGCCGAGCGCGGCCAGCACGTCGAGGATCGCCGGCACCTGCGGGGTCAGCTCGTCCGGCGACTCCTCGGCCACCCCGGACTCCGCTCCCTGCCCGCCGGCCCCGACCACCGTCGTGGTGGCCTCCGCCACCCGGTGCGTCTTGTAGGAGGGGAGCAGCTCGACCCGCCAGCGCGGACGCCAGTCGTTGTCCCAGCAGCAGACCAGGTGGGTCGGGCGGTAGTCGGTGACGAACTTCGCGATGAAGTCGAGCAGACCGCGGACGGCGTTGACCGGCTGCCCGGAGGCGTCGGTCAGCGAGGAGGGCAGGCCGTAGAAGGCACGGAAGTACAACGATGCGGTGTCCATCAGCAGGATCCTGGGCTCGGCCACGCCCAGATACTGGCACGATGTGCGGACTTGTGGTGCCGACGACGGCGGTGGAGGAGTGCGCGGATGGAGAAGATCGACCGGCAGATCCTCTCGTTGCTCTCGGGTGACGGCCGCATGTCCTACACCGACATCGGCCGGGCGACCGGGCTGTCGACCTCCGCGGCCCAGCAGCGGGTGCGGCGGCTGGAGCAGCGCGGGGTGATCTCCGGCTACACCGCACGGATCAACCCCGAGGCGCTCGGCCGCACCCTGACCGCCTTCGTCGAGGTGACCCCGCTCGACCCGGGTCAGCCCGACGACATCCCCGAGCGGCTGGCGCCGATCAGCGAGGTGGTCTCGTGCTACTCCATCGCCGGCGACGCCAACTACCTGCTCAAGGTGCAGGTCGGCACGCCACTGGAGCTGGAGCACCTGCTGCTCCGCCTGCGCACCACCGGCAACGTCACCACCCACACCACCCTGGTGCTGTCGATCCCCTACGAGGAGCGACCCCTCGAGGGCTGAGCCGGGGCTCGGGGAGCCCGCTCAGGAGGACTGCAGCAGGGCCAGGTCGCGGGAGCTGCGCGCCGCCCGGCGTTCGGCCTCGAGGTCGAGGGCGCTGTGCTCGCGCCACCACCGCCGCCCCTCCTCCGGCAGCGTGTGGATCGGGTCGTAGTAGGCGTACTCGCGGCTGAGGGCGGCGGCGTCGTCGGCCTCCAGCCCGGTGCGGTAGTTCTTGCGCCACAGGCTGATCCCGCGCGTCGTGTCGTACTCGGCCACCTGGTGCACCCACCGCTTGCCGACGAAGGGGACGTCGCAGACGATCCGCGGGGTGGCGAACCCGGGCAGGTAGCCGAGCAGGTTGTGCTGCAGCTCCTGGGCCCGCGCCAGCGGCACCCGCCAGTGCTCGGCGAACGGGATCATGTCGCACATGTAGAAGTAGTAGGGCGTCACCGAGGCCCCGTCGAGCAGGGCGAAGCAGAGGTCGAGCAGCGCGCCGGCGTCGTCGTTGACCTCCGCCATCAGCACCCCCTGGTTGCGGACGTCGCGGACGCCCGCCGCGAGCAGGCCGCGGGCCGCCTCGGCCACCAGCGGGGTGACCGACTGGGCCGCGTTGACGTGGGTGTGCACCGCGAGCATCACGCCACGCTCCCGGGCGGTCCGGCTGACCCGCTCGACCCCGGCGCGGACGTCGTCGGCCAGCCAGTGCTGCGGCAGCCCCATCAGCGCCTTCGTCGCCAGCCGGATGTCGCGGATGGTGTCGATCTCGAGCAGGGCGCCCAGGAACGCCTCCAGGCGCGGCCAGGGCATGTTCGCCACATCGCCCCCGGAGACCACCACGTCGCGCACCTGGGGCGTGCGGCGCAGGTAGTCCAGCATCGCGTCGAGGCGCTGCTGCGGACGGGTCAGGAACTTCAGCTTGGTGACCTGCTCGGTGGAGTTGCCGACCAGGTCCATCCGGGTGCAGTGCCCGCAGTACTGCGGGCAGGTCGGCAGCACCTCGGCCAGCACCTTGGTGGGGTAGCGGTGGGTGAGCCCCTCCGCGGCCCACATCTCGTGCTCGTGCAGGCTGTCCCGGCTGGCCATCGGGTGCGAGGGCCAGTCGCTGCGCCGGTCGGAGAACACGGGCAGCATGTAGCGCCGCACCGGGTCGGCCAGGAACGCCTCGGCGTCGGGCTGGCGGTCGGGGACGACGGTGTTGAGCATCTGCGGGGGGAGCAGCATCGACATGGTGGCCCGCTCACGCTGGTCGCGGGCGAGGTCGTCGTACACCCGGTCGTCGAGCAGGTCGCCCATCACCTGGCGCAGCTGGGCGACGTTCTTGACGCAGTGGGCCCGCTGCCACTGCGGGTCGCGCCACTGCTGCGTGGTCACCTCCCGCCAGCCCGGCAGGCGGCGCCAGTCGGGTTCGACCAGCTCGACCCGCCGGTACTCGTACGGCTGCGCGAGCCCGGCTCGGTCGCCGGCGCTGGAAGTCGTCATGTCGGATGCCGCCTCGCTTCGATGATCTGCGGTGTCGATGCGACACTACGCCAGCATCTGCGGTCCGCGCACGATGGCACGGGAGAATTCGCGTGCGTCCGGACGGCCGGTGCCGCCGGGTAGGCTCGGCCGGACGGAGCGAGGGAGCCGGAGGATGGACGTGGCGGTGCAGCAGCAGTCGACGACCGACCCGCGGTTGGGCATGTCGGTGGTGCACCGCCGCTACGTGCCCCGCGGCGCCGGCTACGCGGCCGGCGGCGTCCTCGACGCCTCCTACACGCTGCGGATGTTCGAGGACGCGGTGATCGAGATGTGCATCCGCACCGACGGCGACGAGGGCCAGCTGGTGGGCTACTCCGGGGTCGACCTCCTCGAGCCGGTGCACCCCGGCGACGTGCTCGAGGCCGAGGCCACGCTGACCCGGATCGGCAACACCAGCCGGGCCATCGCGCTCGAGGCACGGGTGGTCTGCCGCGCGGTGGCGCCGGAGGAGCTGCGCCGGCACGCGACGACCTCGACCGCGGCCCGGGTGCTGGAGGAGCCGCTGGTCGTCATGCGCGCCACCGGCACCGTCGTCGTCGAGTGAGGGACGCACCATGACCGCGACGGGGACCGCCCCGACCAGCCTGCGACCGGGGACGCCCGATGCCGCCGACGACGCCCCGCCCGCCCCACGACGCCCCCACGTCCCGTGGTGGCGGGTGCCGGCCGCGCTGGGCGCCGGCGCCCTGGCCGCCGCCGGGTTCGCCCCGCTCGGCTGGTGGCCGCTGACCCTGGTCGGGGTGGCGCTGCTCACCGTGGTGGTGCAGACCGCCCCACGGCGCCGGTTCTGGCTGGGCTACCTCTTCGGGGTGGTCTTCCTCGGGCTCAGCGTCGGCTGGGTGTCGGTGATCGCGGTGCCGGTCGCGGTCGCCCTGGTCGCCTTCGAGTCCGCCTTCTACGGGCTGCTGGCGGTGCTGGTGCACCGGCTGCGGTCCGTCCCGGGCTGGCCCGCGGTCGCCGCGGCCGCGTGGGTCGTGGTGGAGTGGGTCTACTCCTCGGTGCCCTTCGACGGCTTCGGCTGGAGCCGGCTCGGCTACACGATGGTCGATGCACCGCTGGCCGGGCTGTACCCGCTGGTCGGGGTGGCCGGGGTGTCCTTCCTCACCGCGCTCGGCGGGCAGGCGCTGGCCTGGCTGGTGCTGCGGCTGCGGCGACCGTCCGGCCGGCGGGGGCGGGGGCGATGGCGTCCGGTGGCGGTGGTGCTCGCGGCCGCGCTGGTCCTCGGCCTGGCCGGGCAGCTGCTCCGCGGCTGGGTGCCGGCAGCCCCGGCCGGCGGGCGCCAGGTGACCGTCGGGCTGGTGCAGGGCAACGTCGACGGCGTCGGCGTGGCCGCGCTCGGGCGCGCCCGGACCGTCACCAACAACCACCTCAGCGAGACGATCACGCTGATGGCCCGGGCCCGCACCGGCACCATCGCGATGCCCGACATGGTGCTGTGGCCGGAGAACTCCACCGACATCGACCCGCTGGTCGACCCGACCACCCGGCGCACGGTGGAGCTGTCGGTGCAGATCGCCGACCGCCCGGTGCAGGTCGGGGCGGTGCTGCAGGGGCCGGGGCCGGACGAGCGGCAGACCTCCGCGCTCTGGTACGACCCCGAGCAGGGGGTGCTGGACCGGATGGAGAAGCGCGACCTGGTGCCGTTCGGGGAGTACATCCCCTTCCGCGACGTGCTGCTGCCGCTGGTGCCGATGCTGCAGATGGTCGGTGCCCAGTCGGTGGCCGGCACCTCCGACGGGCTGATGACCGTCCCGGTGGCGGGGGAGCCGGTCGGGGTGGGCACGCTGATCTGCTTCGAGGTGGCCTACGACGGCACCGTCGCCGAGACGGTCGGCTCGGGTGCGCAGCTGCTGGTGGTGCAGAGCAACCAGGCCACCTACGGCGGCACGGTCGAGGTGCCCCAGCAGTTCGCGATGACGCGGGTGCGGGCGATGGAGAGCCGGCGCGAGATCGCGGTGGCCACCACCAGCAGCGCGTCCGGGTTCATCGGCGCCGACGGCTCGGTGGTCTGGCAGACGGCGGAGTTCACCGCCGACTCGCACAGCTGGACGATGCCGCTGCGCACGACCACCACCCCGGCGATGCAGCTGGGCCCGACGATCGGCGTGGCGTCGACCGTGCTGCTGCTCGGCGGGATCGCCGTGGCGCTGTGGCGCCGGCGGGCCGCCCGCGGGGAGCCGGCTCAGAGGTAGGTCTGGCGCCGGTGCACGGCCTGCGGCCCGACCACCCGGTCGAGGAACAGCAGGCCCTCGGTGTGGTCGATCTCGTGCTGCAGGCAGACCGCCTCGAAGGCGTCGGTCTCGATCTCCACCCACTCCCCGGTGACCGGCAGCTGCCCGCGGACGGTCAGCCGGCGGGCCCGGGCGACGTCGCCGGTGAGGTCGGGGACCGACATGCAGCCCTCGCGGCCCTTGCCCTTGCGGCTGGCCGAGAGCACCTCGGCGTTGCAGAGCACGAACGCGCCGTGGCAGGTGCGGGTCTTCGGGTGCCCGGTGACGTCGACGGAGAACACCCGCAGCGCCTCGCCCACCTGCTGGGCGGCCAGGCCGACGCAGCCGGGGGAGACCGCCTGGGTGGCGAGCAGGTCGGCGGCCAGCGCGACCGTCGCCGGATCGGTCGGGTCGACCTCGGCGCCGGCGGTGGCGAGGATCTCCGCGGGGGCCCGCACCACCTCCCGGACGGTGCCCGGCGGCAGCTCCGGCATGGTCCAGGCCACCCTGTCGTCCCCGGCGTCCTCGTCCGGCCCGACCGCGTGCGTCACAGCTCGTCCGTCTCCACCGGGACCAGCCGCACGTGCACACCGCAGGCCTGCGCGGCCTGGTCCAGGTCGGCGCGGACGGCCAGCTCGTCCACGCCGTCGGGCAGCACCACCTCGGCGGTGAGCACGTAGAGCTCGCCGGCCAGCCGCGTGCTGAGCCCCACCACGTTGACGCCGTGGGCGGCCAGCGAGGCGGTGATGCCGGCCACGATGCCCGGACGGTCCGCCCCGTTGACGTGCAGGATGTGGTCCGCGCCCAGCACCGGCTGGGAGTCGACGTCGGCGACCGGACGGACGTCCACCCCGAGCGTGCCGTCGGCGATGACCGGAGCGAGCGCCTGCTCCACCGCGGCGACCGGAGCCGAGGTGTGCACCAGCACGACCATCGCGAACTGGCCGCGCAGCAGCGTCATGGTGGAGTCCTCGAGGTTGGCCTCCAGCCCGGCCAGCGCCGCGGTCACGTCGGCGACGATGCCGGGGCGGTCGGAGCCGATCACGGTCACGGCGAGCAGGTCGGTCACGGCCGCCACCCTAGCGAGACCACGGCGACCCGCCAGTCCGCGCCCGCGGACGGGCGGGCTCAGGGACCGCTCAGGGCCGCGTCGGCTTCGGTCGGTCGGTGTGGTGAGGGAAGATGGGCCGCAGCCCAGACGAGGAGGATCGTTGTCCGACCACAGCCCCGACCCCGCCACGCCACCGGAGAAGCCGAGGGTGCTGGTCGTGATCCCGACCTACAACGAGGCCGACAACGTCGAGCTGATCGTCTCGCGGGTGCGGGCGGCGACCCCGGACGTGCACGTGCTGGTGGCCGACGACAACTCACCCGACGGAACCGGCCGGATCGCCGACACGCTGGCGGCCGACGACGACCACGTGCACGTGCTGCACCGCCGGGGCAAGGAAGGGCTGGGCGCGGCCTACCTGGCCGGTTTCGGCTGGGCGCTCGACCACGGCTACGACGTCGTCGTCGAGATGGACGCCGACGGCTCGCACCAGCCCGAGCAGCTGCCGCGGCTGCTCGCGGCCCTGGAGCACGGCGCCGACATGGTGAAGGGCTCGCGCTGGATCCCCGGAGGGAAGGTCGTCAACTGGCCGCTCTCGCGCAAGATCCTCTCCCGTGGTGGCAACCTGTGGACGCGGCTCTGCCTGGGTGTGCCGCTGCGGGACGCCACCGGTGGCTACAACGCCTTCCACGCCCGCACCCTGCGGGGGATCGGCCTGGACGACGTCGCCTCGGCCGGCTACTGCTTCCAGGTCGACCTCGCCTGGCGGGCGCTCAAGGCCGGGTTCGACGTCCGCGAGGTGCCGATCACCTTCGTCGAGCGCGAGCGCGGCGACTCCAAGATGAGCCAGGCGATCGTCATCGAGGCCCTGCTGCGCACCACGCTGTGGGGGATCGGGCACCGGGCCGGCCAGCTGCGCGCGCTGGCCGGGCGCAGCCGGGGCGCCGGGGTGGCGGCCCGGCGATGAGCGTCCCGACCGCGCAGACCCGCCGCCCCTCCGGGTGGCGGGTGCTGGTGCCCGTGCTGGTGCTGGGTCTGCCGGTGCTGGAGGTCTGGCTGCTGATCCAGCTGGTGGGGCTCATCGGCGGCTGGTGGACGCTGCTGGTGGTGCTGCTGGGGATGGTGCTCGGCGTGGTGCTCGCGACCCGGCAGGGACGGCGGAACTGGCAGCAGCTGGCCAGGACGCTGCAGTCGGGGCAGCCGCCCTCGGACGAGATCGCCTCCGGCGGGCTGATCCTGCTCGGCGGCATCGCGCTGGTGGTGCCGGGGCTGGTGACCGACCTGGTGGGGCTGTGGCTGCTGCTGCCGCCGACCCGGGGGCTGACCGTCCGCTGGCTCGACCGCTGGGCGCGGGCGCGGGCCCGGCGGCTGGGTGTCGACGTCGACCTGGTGCGGGCCCGGATGGACCCCGCCAACACGGTGGAGGGTGAGGTCGTCGACGGCCCTCCGCCGCGGCGCGACGACCCGACCGTGATCCGCGGCGAGGTCGAGGAGGGCTGAGCACGACGAAGCCCCCGGGACGGGTGTCCCGGGGGCTTCGCGCGTGCGTGGGGATCAGGCGCTGTGACGCCCGGTCGCCCGCTGGTCGTCGTCCTGGCGCAGCAGGTCGAGACGTTCGGCCAGCAGGTCCTCCAGCTCGGAGATCGAACGGCGCTCCAGCAGCATGTCCCAGTGGGTGCGGGCCGGCTTGCCCTCCTTGACCTCGGCCACGACACCGTCGGACCGCTTGGCCTCGGACCCGCAGCGCGGGCACTCCCACAGCGTCGGGAGCTCGGCCTCGGCCGCGAACGTCACCGTGAAGTGGTGGCCGCGGGTGCAGTCGAACCCGATCTCCTGGCGTGCGGCGAACTCGATCCCCGACTCGTCCTCGAAGCTCTTGGCTCCCAGCCCCGAACCCCGCAGTGCTCGATCGGCCATGATGTGCTCCTCCCGTCGGTCTCCCTCACAACGGCCCGCTGGCCGCGGTTGTTCCCGGTCCCGCACCGGTCGGGGAGTCCCGCCACCTCCAGTGTGCCCACTCAGGCAGGTCTCAACCAGCGTCCGCGGGGTGTCGTGGGGAGGGGCTCAGGAAGTCGTCACGGCGGGCGGGGCAGCCGGGTCGGCGGCCTCGGCGGGACGGCGCGGGTTGCGCACGGTGAGCATCACCGCGCCGCCGGCGAGCAGCACCAGCACGATGCCGAGGATGCCGGTGCGCTCGGAGCCGATCGTCGCGAAGAGGGCGAACAGGCTGGGTGCCAGGAAGGAGACCGCGCGACCGGTGCTGGTGTACAGCCCGAAGAGCTGTCCCTCGTGACCGGGCGGCGCCAGCCGGGTGAGCAGGGCGCGGGACGAGGCCTGGGCCGGCCCGACCCACAGCGTCAGCGCCAGCCCGAACACCCAGAACATGGTGGGACCGGAGACGACCAGCAGCACCAGGCCCACGAGGCACAGGGCGGCGACCGAGACGAGGATGACCAGCCGCGGCCCGACCCGGTCCTCGACCAGGCCGCCGACCAGCGCCCCGACGGCCGCCACCACGTTGGCGGCCACGCCGAAGATCAGCACGTCGCCGGCGGACAGGCCGTACACGCTGACCGCCAGCACCGCGCCGATGCTGAAGATGACGGCGAGGCCGTCCCGGTAGAGCGCGCTGGCGAGGAGGAACCGCACCGCGTTGCGGTCGACCCGCCACAGCTGCATCAGGTCGCGGACCAGCACCCGGTAGCTGCCCACGAGCCCGAGCCGGGGCAGGGTGTGGTCGGGCGTGGTCTCGGGCACGGCGAGGAACAGGGGCAGCCCGAACACGACGAACCACAAGGTGGAGACCAGCACCACGGCCCGGACGTCCATGCCGTCCTCACCGGTGACGCCGAACCACCCCACCTCGGGGGCGATGAAGCCGAAGTAGCCCACCAGCAGCAGCACGATGCCGCCGACGTAGCCCATCGCCCAGCCGAACCCGGAGACGGCGCCGACGTTGCGGGGGGTCGAGACCTGCTGGAGCATCGCGTAGTAGCTGGCGTTGCCGATCTCGGAGAAGATCCCGGCCAGGCCGAGCAGCACCAGCCCCAGCGGGAGGTAGCCGGGGTCGGGCCGCACCAGCGCCATCAGCGCCATGCAGATCCAGACGCCGATGGTCAGCACCAGCAGGGTCCGCCGGCGCTGCCCGAGCCGGTCGGCTCGCTGGCCGACCACCGCCGCGCCGAGCGCGACGACCACTGCGGTGAGGGCGTTGGTGACGGTGATCCAGACCGCGCCGTCCTCGGTGGCCACGGCGTCGGCGAGGTAGGTCGCGAAGACGAAGGAGGTGATGACCGCCTGGAACGAGGCCGCACCCCAGTCGAAGCTGGCCCAGGCGAGCAGCCGGCGGACCGGGACGGAGGAGGAGAGGAGGCTGCGGGCACCCGCGGTGAGGGCGTCGGCGCGGCGGCTGGGGGCGTCGGGCGGCTCGGTCACGGCGTCTCCTCGGGTCGGGTCCTGGATCAGGCCCACAGGCCGCGGGCGGTCAGGACGCGCTTCAAGGTATCGATGGCGTCGCTGACCAGACCGTCGACACCCAGGTCGACCAGCCGGTGCATCTCGTCCTCGGCGTCGACGGTCCACACGTGCACCTGGCGTCCGGCGGCGTGGGCGCGCTCGACCAGGCCGCGGGTGACGACCGGGACGTCCACACCGAGGATCCGGTGCCGCACGGGCACCTGCAGTGCGACGGCGGGGCCGCGGCCGGCGAAGGGGAGCCCGAGGCGGGTGAGCACCACCTCCAGCTGGGTGGCCGAGGTGGCCACCGACGCCCCGGCGAGGGCGCGGAAGGCCGACAACCGGCGGAGGCTGAAGGAGCCGACGCAGACCCGGCCGGTGGCGGCGTGCCGGCGCAGCGTCTCGGCCAGGGGGGCGACGGCGCCGGGCGCCTTGATGTCGAGGTTGAGGACGGCCTCGGGGAAGGTCTCGAGCAGCTCGTCCAGGGTGGGGATGGGGTCCTGCCCGCCGACCCGGGCCCGGCGCACCTCGGCCCAGGGCAGCCCGGCGATCTCGCCGGTGGCGTCGGTGACCCGGTCGAGCACGGTGTCGTGGAAGGCGACGAGGACGCCGTCGGCGGTGGTGTGCACGTCGGTCTCGAGGTGGCGGTAGCCCAGCCGGGTGGCCTCGGTGAAGGCGTGCACGGTGTTCTCCCGGCCCCGGTTGGCCCGGAGCAGCGCGCCACCGCGGTGCGCCATGGCGACGAACCCGCCGGGCGGGAAGGGGCTGGCCGGTCGCCCGGCGCGCACCGGGGTCACCGCAGGTGGCCCTCGGGGGTGATCGCGGGCAGCCGGTCCAGCGGTTCGCGGACCCACTCCGGTAGCCACGCGGGGATGCCGTTGAGCCACAGGCCGCCGTAGAGGGCCGACCAGCCGATCAGCACGCCGACGCCCACCGCGAGCACCTTGCGCCGGCGGGGCCAGCGGGCGAAGTAGCGCACCACCTGCTTGAACCGGGCCATCAGCCGGTGCGCCCACCGGAACTCACTCGCCCAGACCGCCAGACCGAGCAGCACCAGCGGGATGCCACCGGGACCGGGCAGCGGGCCGGTGATCGCGCCGGCCACGATCAGCAGGGTGCCCAGCACCCCGACGCAGACCCGCAACGTGATCCGGGTGTGTCGGCGCTCGCGCAGTCGCGCCCGCCAGGCCCAGCGGTCGGGCCGCGTGGGCTCGTCGACGCCGGAGTCGCGTTGGGCGTCGGCCAGCATGCGGCGGAGTCTAGTGCTGCGACATGATGGCTCCCATGTCAGCGAGCCGGCCCGTGACCTCGATCCTCTCCGTGCAGTCCTCCGTCGCCTACGGGCACGTGGGCAACAGCGCGGCCACCTTCCCGCTGATGCGGGTGGGTGTGGAGGTGTGGCCGGTGCTGACCGTGCACTTCTCCAACCACACCGGCTACCCGTCGTGGCAGGGCCCGCTGCTGAGCCCGGCGGACGTGGCCGCGGTCGTGCAGGGCATCGACGCGCTCGGCGTGCTGCCGGAGTGCGACGCGGTGCTGTCGGGCTACCAGGGGGCCGAGGAGATGGGGCTGACCATCCTCGACGTGGTCGCCACCGTGAAGGAGCGCAACCCGCGGGCCATCTACTGCTGCGACCCGGTCATGGGCGACGTCGGCCGGGGGATGTACGTGCGTCCGGGCATCCCCGAGCTGATGCGCGACCGGGTGCTGCCGCGGGCCGACGTGGTGACCCCCAACCACTACGAGCTGGACTTCCTCAGCGGCGGGAAGCCCACGACCACGCTGGAGGAGGTGCTGGCCGCCGCGGACCGGCTGCGCGCTGCGGGCCCCCAGACGGTGCTCGTGACGAGCATGGTGCTGCCCGACCAGCCCGGTGACGAGCTGCAGATGGTGGCGGTGGACGGCGAGGGCGCCTGGTTGGTGCGGACGCCGCTGCTGCAGCGGGTCTTCACCGGCTCGGGCGACCTGACCTGCGCGATGTTCCTGTCCTGCCTGCTCGCCGGGGACGACCTGCCGACCGCCCTGGGCACGACCGCGGCCCGGGTGTTCGGCGTCCTGGAGCAGACCGCGGCCGCCGGAAAGGGCGAGCTGCAGCTGGTGGCCGCCCAGGACGAGCTGGTGGCGCCGACGCACCGCTTCGAGGTCGAGCGGCTGCGCTGAGCCGCCGCCCCCGACCAGCCGCACGAGGGATCGGAGTCCGGTCGTCCACAGGCGCTCCAATGCCGCGAGCGTTGTCCACAGATCGCCCTCGGCGCCTCCCGATCATCGCCTCCCCAGACGTAATATCGATCACATGTTCGATGATGCACCAGCGCCGCCGATGGCGCTCCCGCCTGAGGCACCGGCCGGTCCGGCGCTCGTCGCGGCCTGGGTGCAGACGATGGCACGCACCAGCGACCGCGCGCTGGACCGGCAGGACGACGGCGAGCTGGTCGACCTGCTCCGGCACCTCGAGGAGCTCAAGTGCGCCGCGGAGGCGCTGCAGGGACGGGCCGCGCTCGCGTTGGACCGCTCGGTCCGGGCCGAGGAGCAGCGGCGTGGGCTGCCGGAGGAGCGGCAGGGACGAGGCGTGGCCGCCCAGGTCGCGCTGGCCCGCCGCGAGTCACCGGCCCGCGGACGGCACCACCTGGGGCTGGCCAAGGTTCTGCCTGCCGAGCTCCCGCACACCACGGAGGCGTTCCGTCGGGGCCGCATCTCGGAGTGGCGGGCCACCCTGGTCGCCCGCGAGACGGGCGGTCTGAGCCGCGAGGACCGCGAACGGGTCGATGCCGAGCTGGCCGCCGACCCCGACCGCCTGGAGAGCATGGGAGACCGCGAGCTGGTCGCAACCGCCCAGCGGCTGTCCTACCGGCTGGATCCCCAGTCCGCCGTGGTGCGGCGTCGCCGGGGCGAGTCCGAGCGCCGGGTGTCGCTCCGTCCCGCGCCGGACCTGATGAGCCAGCTCTCCGCGCTGCTGCCGGTCAAGGATGGTGTCGCGGTCGTCGCCACGCTCAGCCGCGAGGCCGACTCCCTCATCGCCACCGGCGACGGCCGCGGACGTGGGCAGATCATGGCTGACACCCTGGTCGACCGCGTGCTCGGCCGGACGCCCCTCGCCTGGTCGCAGCCGACGACCCCGGCCGCCAGTGCTCAGGACCGTGGCACCCTCGAGCCCGGTCCGGATGTCGGGGTGGACGACGTCGACGTGCTCCTGCACGTCGTGGTCACCGACGACGTCCTGCTCGGGACGGCGTCGGGAAGTGCCCACCTCGACGGGTACGGACCCATCCCGGGCGACCTCGCCCGGGAGCTGGTGGGGGAGCGGACCTGGGTGCGTCGGCTCTACGTCCGGCCCGGGGCGGGTCACCTGGTGGCGGCGGACTCGAGGGCCCGTCGGTTCCCCCGCCGCCTGGCCCAGCTGGTCCGGCTCCGGGACCAGCGCTGCCGCACCCCGTGGTGCGACGCGCCCATCCGCACCACCGACCACATCAGGGCGGTCGCGGACGGCGGCCCCACCTCGCTGAGCAACGGTCAGGGCCTCTGCGAGGCCTGCAACTACGCGAAGGAGGCGCCCGGGTTCACCGCCCGGGCGCGACCGGGGCCGCGGCACACCACGCAGACCACCACACCCACCGGGCACCGCTACGTCTCCGTCGCGCCGCCGCTCCTGGAGGGCACCGACGCGTCCGCCCCGCCGGCGCGATCGCCGTGACCGCCCTTGCCTCCGGACGAGGCCGTGCTGGTGCCCGCGACCTGAGGGCCCGGCCCCACCGCCGACGAGCGAGGGCCGGGCAGGAGGTTCCCTGCCCGGCCCTCTGCTCCCTGCGGGAGCTGGTCAGCGGGTGTACTGGTCGCTGAAGGCCTGGACGTCGGCACCCAGCGCGTTGAGCCGCAGCGGCAGGTCCTCGTAGCCCCGGTTGATCATGTAGGTGTTGCGGAGCACCGACTCCCCACGCGCGGCCAGCATGCCCAGCAGCAGGCAGACGGCCGGACGCAGCGCCGGCGGGCAGACGACCTCCTGGCCGCGCCACCGGGTCGGGCCCTTGACGATCAGCCGGTGCGGGTCGAGCAGCTGCACGTTGGCCCCGAGCTTGTTCAGCTCGAGCAGGTGGATCGCGCGGTTCTCGTAGACCCAGTCGTGGATCATCGTCTCGCCCTCGGCCGCGATCACCGCGAAGAACGGCAGGTTGTCGATGTTCAGCCCGGGGAAGGGCATCGGGTGGATCTTGTCGATCGGGGCCCGCAGGGTCGACGGGTGCACCGTCAGGTCGCACAGCCGGGTCAGGCCGTTCTCCGACAGGTACTCGGGCCCCTGGTCGTAGCGCAGCCCCATCTCGCCCAGGATCGCCAGCTCGATCTCGAGGAACTCGATCGGCACCCGGGTGATGGTCAGCTCGGAGTCGGTGACCGTCGCCGCGGTCAGCAGGCTCATCGCCTCGATCGGGTCCTCCGACGGCGCGTACTCGACGTCGGCGTGGATGGAGTCGACCCCGCGCACCGTGAGGGTGGTGGTGCCGATGCCCTCGATCTGCACCCCGAGGGTGGTGAGGAAGGCGCAGATGTCCTGGACCATGTAGTTCGGGCTGGCGTTGCGCAGCACGGTGACGCCGGGGGTCATCGCCGCGGCCATCAGCGCGTTCTCGGTGACGGTGTCGCCGCGCTCGGTCAGCACGATGCTGCGGTCGCCGGCGGTCCGGTCGACGTCGCAGTGGTAGAAGCCCTCGGTGGCGTTGACGTGCAGCCCGAAACGCCGCAGCACCTGCAGGTGCGGCTCGATGGTGCGGGCCCCCAGGTCGCAGCCGCCGGCGTAGGGCAGCTCGAAGTGCGGGTAGAAGTGCAGCAGCGGACCGAGGAACATGATGACGCTGCGGGTCCGGCGCGCAGCCTCGACGTCCATCGCGGCCAGGTCGAGGTGCTCGGGCCGCACCAGGGTGAGGTCGGTCCGGTCGTCGGACCAGGTGGCCTCCACCCCGATGCTGGTCAGCACCTCGAGGATCCGGTTCACCTCCTCGATCCGCGCGATCCCCTTGAGCTTGGTGGTGCCGCGGTTGAGCAGCGAGGCGCAGAGCACGGCGACCGCGGCGTTCTTCGACGAGCGCACCGGGATCGAACCCGACAGGGGAGTGCCGCCACGGATCCGCAGGTGGGTCGGTCCGCCGCCGACGCTGATCAGCTCACGGTCCAGGGCGCTGGCGATCCGGTTGATCATCTCGAGGCTGAGGTTCTGGTTGCCCGCCTCGATCCGGTGCACCGCGCTCTGACTGGTGCCGAGCACACCGGCCAGCTCGCTCTGGGTGAGCCCACGGTGCTTGCGGGCGTCGCGGATGAGGCTGCCGATGCGGTCCAGCGAGGTGTCAGTCACGTCCGCCACCGTAACTCACATGCGATATATCTCAAGCTCCCGTCTCGGAGAGTCGCCGTCCGGACGTCCTCCGCGGGCGGTCCGGGAGGCCGCGCGGACGTGGCTAGAGTGTCGGCCATGACCGCACACTTCGATGTCGTCGTCCTCGGGGGAGGCCCCGGTGGGTACGTCGCCGCCATCCGGGCCGCGCAGCTCGGGCTGAAGACCGCCGTGATCGAGGAGAAGTACTGGGGTGGTGTCTGCCTGAACGTCGGCTGCATCCCGACGAAGGCGCTGCTGCGCAACGCCGAGCTGGCCCACATCTTCACCGCGGACGCGAAGACCTTCGGCATCCAGGGCGACGTGACCTTCGACTACGGCGCCGCCTTCAAGCGCAGCCGCGGGGTCGCCGACCGGATGGTCAAGGGTGTGCACTTCCTGATGAAGAAGAACAAGATCACCGAGTACACCGGCTGGGGCGAGTTCACCGACGCCAACACCATCCGCGTCCGCACCGACAGCGGTGAGGAGACGGTGACCTTCGACAACGCGATCATCGCCGCCGGCGCCACCACCCGGCTGCTGCCCGGCACCCAGCTCAGCGAGCGCGTGGTGACCTACGAGGAGCAGATCGTCACCGACTCGCTGCCCGGCTCGATCGTCATCGCCGGTGCCGGCGCCATCGGCGTCGAGTTCGCCTACGTGATGGCCAACTACGGCGTCGACGTCACCATCGTGGAGTTCTTCGACCGGATGGTGCCGCTGGAGGAGCCCGAGGTGTCCGCCGAGCTGGCCAAGGCCTACAAGAAGCTCGGCGTCAAGGTGATGACCAAGACCAAGGTCGAGGCCATCGACGACTCCGGCGACAAGGTCAAGGTCACCGTGAGCCCCGCCGACGGCGGCGAGTCGCAGGTGCTCGAGGCCGACAAGGTGCTGCAGGCGATCGGCTTCGCCGCCCGTACCAAGGGCTACGGGCTGGAGAACACCGGTGTCGAGCTGACCGAGCGCGGCGCCATCGCCATCGACGACTTCATGCGCACCAACGTGCCGCACATCTACGCCATCGGCGACGTCACCGCCAAGCTGATGCTGGCCCACACCGCCGAGGCCATGGGTGTGGTCGCCGCCGAGACGATCGCCGGCGCCGAGACGATGCCGATCGACTACGACATGGTCCCGCGCGCCACCTACTGCCAGCCCCAGATCGGATCGTTCGGCTACACCGAGGCCAAGGCCAAGGAGCTCGGCTACGACGTCAAGGTCGCCAAGTTCCCGTTCTCGGCCAACGGCAAGGCCCACGGCCTGGGCGACGCCACCGGCTTCGTCAAGGTGGTGGCCGACGCCACCCACGGCGAGCTGCTGGGTGCCCACATGATCGGCCCGGACGTCACCGAGCTGCTGCCCGAGCTCACCCTCGCCCAGCAGTGGGACCTCACCGCGCACGAGGTGGCCCGCAACATCCACGCCCACCCGACCCTGTCGGAGGCCCTCAAGGAAGCGGTCGAGGGCATCGCCGGGCACATGATCAACCTCTGACGTGCGCCGCCGTCGCCTGGGCCTGCTGGCCGCCGCGACGGCGGCATCGGTGTCGACCGCGCTCACCTCCTGCACCGGGCCCCCGGCGCAGGAGGGCGCGGAGCGGGTTCCGGACCCCGGCCCGGTCTCGACAACCGCCGCTCCCACCCCCACCCCGACGCCCACCCCGACGCCCACGCCCACCCCGACGCCCACACCGGAGCTGCCCGGCGGCGGCACCGACCTGTTCCCCGGGACCCGGCTGGTGGGCTTCTCCGGCTATCCCGGCGCCCCGGCGCTGGGCCGGCTCGGTGTCGGCGACCTCGACGACCGGGTCGAGGACATCAAGGAGATCGGCGAGGACTACGACGGCGACGACCGCCGCATCACCCCGGTGCTCGAGCTGATCGCCACCGTGGTGCACAGCACGCCGGGCGACGACGGCTCCTACCGCACGCGGATCGACGAGGACGTCATCGCCGACCACCTCGAGGCCGCCCGGCGTCACGACGCGATGCTGCTGCTCAACATCCAGCCCGGCCGCGCCGACATGGCCGAGGAGGTCCGCCACTACGAGGGGTGGCTGCGCGAGCCCGACGTCGGCGTCGCCCTCGACCCGGAGTGGGCCGTGGACGACGACGAGGTGCCGGGCCGGGTGTACGGCTCCACCAGCGGGGAGGAGCTCGACGAGATCGCCGGCTGGATGTCGGAGCTGGTGGCCGAGCACCGGCTGCCCGAGAAGGTGATGCTGTACCACCAGCTGCGGGTCGACATCGTCGAGGACCCCGAGGAGCTGGGCCGCCACGACGGCGTCGTCGCCATCGCCTCCATCGACGGGCTCGGCCCGCCCGGGGCCAAGGTGGAGACCTACGAGGCGATCGTGGAGACGCTGCCCGACGGCGTCCACGCCGGGTTCAAGCTGTTCTACGAGGAGGACACCGAGGGCGGCTCGGAGCTGATGACCCCCGAGCAGGTGATGGCGCTCGACCCGCGCCCGGAGTACGTCCTCTACGAGTGAGGACGGCTGCGCCCGCCGGTGCGGTCGGGCAGGATGACCCCATGGCGCGCTCACTCTGGCTGACCGGGGACCCCGAGGCCGATGCCCTGCTGTCGGACGACCTCGACGCCCTGCTGATCGGGATGACCCTGGACCAGCAGGTGCCGATGGAGAAGGCGTTCAGCGGGCCGCGGGTGATCGCGGAGCGGATGGGGGGCCGGTTCGACGTCGCCGCGATCGCCGCGATGCCGGTGGAGGACTTCGTCGCGCTGTGCTCCCAGCGTCCCGCCGTGCACCGGTTCCCCGGGTCGATGGGCGCCCGGGTGCACCAGGTCTGCCAGGCGCTGGTGGCGGAGTGGCAGGGCAGCGCGGTGCACCTGGTGGAGGGCGTCGAGGACGGCGCGGAGCTGCGCCGCCGGATCGAGGCGCTGCCGGGCTTCGGGCGGCAGAAGGCGTCGATCTTCGTCGCGCTGCTGGCCAAGCAGTACGGCATCCGGCCCGAGGGCTGGCAGCAGGCGGCCGGGGAGTACGGCCAGGACGGGTTCCGCTCGGTCGCCGATGTCGTCGACGAGCCGTCCCTGCAGAAGGTCCGCGAGACCAAGAAGCAGGTCAAGGCCGCGGCCAAGGCGGCCCGCACCCCCGCGTCGTGACCGCGGCGCTGCCCGACTCCTCCTGCCTGGCCGCCGCCGTGGCGACCGCGCTGGTGGTGCTGCTGGTCGGGTCGACGACCCGCCGCAGCCGGGCGCTCACCGTGACGCACGGGGTGTCCCGATGACCGGCCACGGGTTCCCCCTGGTGGTCGGGGCCGCACTCACCGACGACCTCCACCGACCCAGCCGGCTGCTCGCCGCCCGGCGGCGCCACGGCGCGCTCGCCGGCTGGTGGGAGTTCCCCGGGGGCAAGGTGGAGCCCGCCGAGCCGCCGCTGGCGGCGCTGGCCCGCGAGCTCGACGAGGAGCTCGGCCTCACCGGCGTCACCTTCGGTGCGGAGCTGCCCGGGCCTGACGGCGGCTGGCCGCTGCCGAACGGCTCGCTGCTGCGGGTGTGGTGGGCGGTCACCGCCGAGGTGGTCGCGCCGGGGCCGGACCACGACGAGGTGCGCTGGCTGACGGCACCGGAGCTGCTCTCGGTGCCCTGGCTCGAGGGCGACCTGCCCCTCGTGCGGCGGCTCACCGGCGTCCTGGGCTGAGCGGATCGGACCGCCCCCGCCGACCCGGTCGGGTCACGAGCAGCGGGTCGACGTCACCAGCTGGCTCCGCGCAGCCAGAGCCAGTCCCCGGTGGCCACCACGACCCACCCGTGCTCGGCGGCGACCACGGGCGCCTCGACCTCCAGCAGGCCCTCGACCGCCTCCCGGTCGTCCGCCGGCAGCTCGCGGAGCAGCGCGCGCAGGTACGGACGAGCCTCGTCGGGTGGCCCGGCGCCGACCGCGACCAGCCGGCCGTCGGCGTCGCCCTCCAGGGTGAGGTCGACCCCATGACCCCCGCAGCTGACCAGCGCCGCGTCGGTGGCCGGGTCGCAGGTCAGCCCGTCGCGTTCCAGCACCTCCACCGCGGCCGCCGGGTCGAGCCCCAGGTCGGCGGCCGGGATGCTGCCCAGCGGGGGACCGGCGTTGGCGAAGGCGATCCGCAGGTCGGCCCCGAGCGTCCACACCTCGAAGTCGGCCGGCCGGGTCAGCACCGGACGGACCTCGCCCGCCTCGGCGCCGGCCACCTCGGCCGCGGCCCCGGCGAGCTGGTCGAGCTCGGTGCTGCTCAGGCCGACCGCGAGCGCGACGGCCGCCAGCAGCGGCGGTGGGACGTCACCGCTGACATCGGCCCGCGGCATGGTCAGCGACAGCCCCTGCGCCTCGTCGCCGTCGTGGCTCCACTGCACGTAGGTCCAGCCGTGCGGCGGCAGCGCGTAGCAGCCGTGCACCTCGGGCTCGGCGAGCTCGCGGACGCAGTGCAGCCCGGCCGCCTCCAGCTGGCTGAGCAGCAGCGGGTGCGACGGCCCGGGCGCCTCGGCCGGCGGGACGTCGGTGACCTGGTCCAGCGCCGAGCCGGGACGGCCCACCGTCAGCCACCAGGTGGCCAGGAGCGCGGTGAGCAGCACCAGCAGCACGCCACCACCGCCGAGCAGCAGACCGCGCCGTCCGCGCCGGGCGCGCCGCACCGGTGGGTCCGGCACGAGGTCGAGCTGCTCGGGCCCGGGGTCCGGCGGAGGCGGCGGCTCGAACGCCGGCATGTCGGCCGGTGGCGGGGTGCCGGCGCCGGGGGACGTCGTCATCGCAGGCTCCGCCCGCGGCGCACCCGGGCCGGCAGCCCGGCGAGCACGCTCGCCCAGTCGGTGAAGCGGTCGCGGTCGGCCGCGTTGTCCTCGTTCCAGCCGCCGTGCTGCAGCCGCAGCAGCGACCCGCCCGGCCGCGCGGTGAAGGTGACCAGCACCTGGCTGGGCACCCCGGTGTCGTGGGCCAGCACGAAGCTGTGGCTCAGCGCCGTACCGGGCTGCCAGAGCGTGATGGTGCCCCACAGCTGGGAGGAGCCGTCGGCGTGCAGCTCGCGGATCTCCCCGCCCGGGCCGGGGGTGACCGCGACGCCGCTGAAGGTCGTCGCGTCGGAGGTGTAGCGCGGGTCCCACCACGAGCCCAGGTCGACGTAGGCGTCGAAGGCGTCCGTCGGCGCGACAGGGAGCTCGAGGTCGAGCCGGATCGGCATCTGCGGGGGCACGGTCCAACCCTGCCAGAACCGGCCGGGTACGGCACCGTGGCGCGTCCCCCGTCCACAGCCCGCCGGGTCGGGACGTTTCCGGAGGACGGACCCGGGTAGGCCACCGGTGACGTCGCCCAGAACGGAGGACATCGTGCCGAAGACCGGGAAGAACGGGAAGCCGATCGAGGACGAGCTGCCGAGCACCTTGCAGCGCTCGGGGGACAAGGCCCAGCGGACCTTCGCCAAGGCCCACGACTCCGCCGCCGAGGAGTACGACGACGAACGTCGCGCCCACCAGGTCGGCTACGCCGCGCTCAAGCACACCCACCACAAGGTGGGTGACCACTGGGAGCCGAAGGACGAGCCTGGGCCGTCGGACGCCCAGGCCGAGGGCGGTCGCGACACCGGCCGGGAGACCGCCGGCGGGGTCGACGCGAACGCCACCAAGGACGAGCTGATGGACGTGGCCCGGCGGCTGGACGTCTCCGGACGCTCCGACATGACCAAGGACGAGCTGGTCGAGGCGATCCAGAAGGCCAACGACCGTTCCACGCGCAAGGCACGGGAGGAGCAGCGGTGAGCCAGTACGACGAGGAGCAGGACCAGGACGCCGAGCCGACGATGACGGCACCGCCGGAGGAGCGGCCGACCGGCGAGCGGCGGGAGGACGACCCGCAGCAGGCACCGGGGGACCAGGCCGCCAAGGACGATCCGGTCGAGGGCTGACGGCCCGACCTGGCACCATCGGGCGGGTGAGCACCACTCCGCCCGGCAGCGAGCGGCTGCGCGACCTGGCCCTGCTCCGGCGGGTGCGGGACCGCATCGACCGCGAGTACGCCCAGCCGCTGGACGTCGAGGCGCTCGCCCGCGGCGTCCACATGTCCGCCGGGCACCTGAGCCGGCAGTTCAAGGCGGCCTACGGGGAGTCGCCCTACAGCTACCTGATGACCCGCCGGATCGAGCGGGCGATGGCGCTGCTCCGCCGCGGCGACCTCAGCGTCACCGAGGTCTGCTTCGCGGTCGGGTGCTCCTCGCTGGGCACCTTCAGCACCCGGTTCACCGAGCTGGTCGGCGTCCCGCCCAGCGTGTACCGGGCCACCGCCGGCGACGCCGTCGCCGGGATGGCGCCCTGCCTGGTCAAGCGGGTCACCCGACCGGTCAGGAATCGAGAAGCACCCGGGCCGGCACGGCCCTAGCGTGAGGGCCATGGAACTCACCATCCACCAGGCCTTCCTGCCGCACACCGACCACGAGGCCTCCCTGGCCTTCTACCGCGACACCCTCGGCTTCGAGGTGCGCAACGACGTCGAGTACCAGGGTCTGCACTGGCTCACCGTCGGCCCGCCCGGCCAGCCCGGCACCAGCATCGTGCTGCACCCGCCCTTCGCCGACCCCGGGATCACCGAGGAGGAGCGCCGCGTGGTGGCCGAGATGATGGCCAAGGGCACCTACGCCGGCATCAACCTGGCCACCCCTGACCTTGACGCCACCTTCCAGCGGTTGCAGGCCGGCGACGCCGAGGTCGTCCAGGAGCCCACCGACCAGCCCTGGGGCACGCGCGACTGCGCCTTCCGCGACCCGGCCGGCAGCATGATCCGCATCTTCGAGGTCCGCGCCCAGGACCCGGCCTCGCCGGCATGACGGCCGGTCCACGGCCCGGTGCCCGGCGCCGCAGCGACACCGAGCACCGGCTGCGCACCGACGTCGACCTCTGGGTGGCCACCGCCTCCGCCGACCAGACCCCGCACCTCGTCCCGCTGTCCTTCGACTGGGACGGGGAGACGATCCTGCTGGCCACCAGCCTCGGCAGCGCCACCGGCCGCAACCTCGCCGCCCGCGGGGTGGCCCGGCTGGGGCTCGGGCCCACCCGCGACGTCACCCTCGTCGACGGCGAGGTGGAGGTGCTCGACCTCGACGCGCTGCCGGCCGGGGAGGCCGACCGCTTCGCCGCCCGCGCCGGCTTCGACCCGCGCCGGGAGGGCGGCTCCTACCGCTGGTTCCGGGTCCGGCCGCGCCGCATCCAGGCCTGGCGGGAGGTCGACGAGCTGCCCGGACGCGAGCTGATGCGCGACGGCCGCTGGCTCGTCTGACCCACGCCCGCACCGGCCGGCACCGGACCCTCCGCTCGACCCGCTCGAACGGGCCCCGGCCGGCTGCCCGAACTGGTTAGATCACCCCAGGCGACGCCGGCGACGCCCCGTCGGCCTGGCAGGAGGAGACAGATGGACACCGCCACCCGCACCGACGCCCGACCGACAGCACCCCATGCCGCGGACAGCCACGACCTGATCCGGGTGCAGGGGGCGCGGGAGAACAACCTCAAGGACGTCAGCGTCGACCTGCCCAAGCGCCGGCTCACCGTCTTCACCGGCGTCTCGGGCTCGGGCAAGAGCTCACTGGTGTTCGGCACCATCGCCGCGGAGTCGCAGCGGCTGATCAACGAGACCTACAGCGCCTTCGTGCAGGGGTTCATGCCGAGCCTGGCCCGTCCCGACGTCGACCTGCTGCAGGGGCTGACCACCGCGATCATCGTCGACCAGGAGCGGATGGGCGCCAACGTGCGCTCCACGGTGGGCACCGCCACCGACGTCAACGCGATGCTGCGCATCCTGTTCAGCCGCCTCGGTGAGCCCCACATCGGCTCCTCCCAGGCCTTCTCGTTCAACGTCGCCTCGATCAGCGGGGCCGGTGCGGTGACCATCGAGCGGGGCGGGCAGAAGATCAAGGAGCGCCGCGACTTCGAGATCACCGGCGGCATGTGCCCGCGGTGCGAGGGGATGGGCTCGGTCACCGACTTCGACCTCAGCGCGCTGTACGACGAGACGAAGTCGCTGCGCGAGGGTGCGCTGACCATCCCCGGCTACAGCATGGACGGCTGGTACGGCCGCATCTTCATGGAGTCGGGCTTCCTCGACCCCGACAAGCCGATCGGGCGGTACACGAAGAAGGAGCTGGACGCGCTGCTGCACAAGCCCGCCACCAAGATCAAGGTGGAGGGCATCAACGTCACCTACGAGGGTCTGATCCCGCGGATGCAGAAGTCCTTCCTGTCCAAGGACCGCGAGGCGATGCAGCCGCACATCCGCGCCTTCGTCGACCGCGCGGTGACCTTCACCGACTGCCCCGAGTGCGACGGGACCCGGCTCAACGAGGGGGCCCGCTCGTCCAAGATCAAGGGGATCAGCATCGCCGACGCCTGCCGGATGCAGATCAGCGACCTCGCTCAGTGGGTCCGCGGTCTGGAGGAGCCGTCGGTGGCCCCGCTGCTGGCCGGGCTGACCGAGACGCTGGACTCGTTCGTCGAGATCGGCCTGGGCTACCTCAGCCTCGACCGGCCCGCCGGCACCCTGTCGGGCGGTGAGGCCCAGCGCACGAAGATGATCCGCCACCTGGGCTCCTCGCTCACCGACGTCACCTACGTCTTCGACGAGCCGACCATCGGGCTGCACCCGCACGACATCCAGCGGATGAACGAGCTGCTGCTGCGGCTGCGCGACAAGGGCAACACGGTGCTGGTGGTCGAGCACAAGCCCGAGACCATCGCCATCGCCGACCACGTGGTCGACCTCGGGCCCGGCGCGGGCACCGCCGGCGGGGAGATCGTCTACCAGGGCGATGTCCCCGGGCTGCGCCGCAGCGGCACGCTGACCGGCCGGCACCTCGACGACCGTGCCCGGCTCAAGCCGTCGGTCCGCAGCCGCACCGGCGCGCTGGAGGTCCGCGGCGCGAGCACCCACAACCTCCGCGACGTCGACGTCGACATCCCGCTCGGGGTGCTGGTCGTGCTCACCGGCGTCGCCGGCTCGGGAAAGAGCTCGCTGGTCTCGGGCTCGGTGGCCCGTCGCGACGGCGTGGTGACCATCGACCAGGGCGCGATCAAGGGCTCCCGGCGGAGCAACCCCGCCACCTACACCGGGCTGCTGGAGCCGGTCCGCAAGGCCTTCGCCAAGGCGAACGGGGTGAAGCCGGCGCTGTTCAGCGCCAACTCCGCGGGAGCCTGCCCGAGCTGCAACGGCGCCGGGGTGATCTACCTGGACCTCGCGATGATGGCCGGGGTGTCCACCCCGTGCGAGGTCTGCGAGGGCAAGCGGTTCCAGCCGGCGGTGCTGGAGTACCGCCTCGGCGGCAAGGACATCAGCGAGGTGCTGGCGATGTCGGTGGCCGAGGCCGAGCCGTTCTTCGCCACGGGGGAGGCGCGGACGCCGGCCGCGCACACCATCCTGCAGCGGCTCGCCGACGTCGGGCTGGGCTACCTCACCCTCGGCCAGCCGCTGACCACCCTCTCCGGCGGCGAGCGGCAGCGGCTCAAGCTGGCCAGCCAGATGGGGGAGAAGGGCGAGGTGTACGTCCTGGACGAGCCCACCACAGGGCTGCACCTGGCCGATGTCGAACAGCTGCTCGGCCTGCTGGACCGGCTCGTCGACGGCGGCCGCTCGGTGGTCGTCATCGAGCACCACCAGGCGGTGATGGCCCACGCGGACTGGATCATCGACCTCGGCCCCGGTGCCGGGCACGACGGCGGCCGGGTGGTGTTCGAGGGCACCCCGGCCGACCTGGTCGCCGACCGCTCGACGCTGACCGGTCAGCACCTGGCGGCCTACATCGGGGCGTGAGCGCGGGCCGGTGGCTGGGCGGCGCCGGCCTGCCTATGCTGCCCGGCATGGCCGACGTGTACCGCGCCCTGGACGACGAGACCAGGCGGCTCGTGCTCGACGAGCTGGCGGTGCGTGACGGCCAGACGCTGTTCGAGATCTGCACCACGCTGGCCACCCGGCACCAGCGCACCCTCACCCGCCAGGCCGTCTCGCAGCACCTGGCCGTGCTGGAGTCGGCCGGGCTGGTCGTCACCGAACGCCGCGGACGGACCAAGCTGCACCACTTCGACCGTGCCCCGCTGGCCGAGATCGCCGGCCGCTGGCCCCTGCCCGAGGAGACCACCCCGTGCGCCTCAACCTGATCACCCTCTACGTGGACGACCAGCGGGCGGCGCTGGCGTTCTACACCGAGGTGCTGGGCTTCGTCCTGCGCCACGACCTGCCGCTGGGGGAGGACTCCTGGCTCACCGTCGTCTCGCCGGAGGCTCCCGAGGGCCCCGAGCTGCTGCTGGAGCCGGCCGGGCACCCGGCGGTCGGGCCCTACCGTGACGCGCTGGCCGAGGACGGCGTCCCGCTGCTGCAGCTGACCGTCGACGACCTGCAGGCCGAGCACGACCGGCTGACCGGGCTGGGGGTGGTCTTCACCCAGCCGCCAACCGATCTCGGGACCGCGCTGGTGGCCGTCCTCGACGACACCTGCGGCAACCTCGTCCAGCTCGTGCAGCCCCGCGCTCCAGAGGTGGGCGCGTGAACCGCGAGCGGGGCCGGGGGTGATCCTCTCCCCGGACAAGGACCTGCGCCTGGTCACCCTCCGTCGCGGCGGCACGCTGACCGACGCCCACCACCACCTCCTCGCGCTCTGGGCGGCGACCTGCGCCGAGCACGTGCTGCCGCTGTTCGAGGCCGTCCGGCCCGACGACCCGCGTCCGCGCCAGGCGCTGGAGCAGGTGCGGGGCTGGGTACGCGGCGAGGTGGGGATGATGGCCTCACGGGCCGCCGGCGGCCACGCCATGGGCGCCGCCCGGGACCTGCGCGGGCCGGCGCGGCACGCCGCCTACGCCGCCGGGCAGGCGGCTGCGGTCGCCCACGTCGCCGCGCACGACCTCGGTGCGGCCGCCTACGCCATCAAGGCCGTCCGGGCCACCGTGCCGGGGGAGGATGGCCTGGCCGCCGGCCGGGCGGAGTGCCGCTGGCAGCGCGAGCAGCTGCCCGAGGCCGTCCGGGAGCTGGTGCTCGACGACCAGCGCCGGCGCAACTCCCTGTGCTGGGACGCCTTCGACTGCTGAGGCCCCGCCCACCGCAGCGGGCTCAGCCCTCCAGCACGGCCAGGTCGCGGACCGCGTACCGGTGGTGCTCCACCTCCTCCTTGAGCACCACCCGCAGGCAGCGGCGCACCAGGTACTCGCCGTCGGGATAGGGGTCGGCGGGCTTGCGGGTGCAGACCCGGTCGAGCTCGGCCTCGGTGAGGTCCTCGACGAGCCGGCGCACGCTGGCCATCCGCGCCCTGCGCGCCTGCAGCACCTCCTCCAGCGTCGGTGTCGCGTCCAGCGTCAGCCCGAGCGCGGCACACACCTCGGGCGGGGTGCCACCGGCGGGGTAGCCCAGCCGGTGGTAGGGCGCAGCCTCCTCCAGCACGGCGTTGCCGATCCAGGCGTCGGCGGCGAAGAGCAGGTGGCGGTGGGTCTCGACGAAGGACCACTCGCCGCGCACCCGCTCGTGCAGCGCGGACGCCGGCAGCCGGCGGGCCCGCGCCAGCGTCGTCTCCCACATGCTCTCGACCGCCTGCCAGGCGGCGCGGTGCTCGGCCGGCGTGGAGGCCTCGCGGGCCAGCACCCGCAACGGGTGCTGCCGGTCCAGCTCGGACTCGACGTAGGCGGTGACGTCGACGTCGTTGACGACGAGACGCCCCGAAGTCGCCGCCGAGGTAGACGTCGCTGCCGTAGCAGTCGACCACCCGCAGCCCGCTGACCTCGCAGTCGCGGATCTCCAGGCCGCTGAGGTCGGCGAGGTGCACGAGCGCCCCGCGGAGCTGCTCTCCCTGCACGGTTCTGGTCATGGCGGCACCGTAGATCGGCACCCTGACAGAAGGGTCGGTACTCAGCGTTGACACCTACTAGTACTCAGCGTTATTGTCTAGTGGTAGTCATCAACGCTAGGTAATGGGGAAGGGGGAGGTCCGGATGGGCAGGCGTGACGCGGAGATGCTCAAGGGCGTCCTGGAGGGCATCGTCCTCGCGGTCCTCGAGCAGCGGTCCGCCTACGGCTACGAGATCACCTCGTGGCTGCGCGAGCAGGGGTTCACCGACATCGCCGAGGGGACCATCTACGCCCTGCTGGTGCGCATCGAGCAGCGGGGTCTGGTCGACGTCGAGAAGGTGCCGTCGGCCAAGGGCCCGCCGCGCAAGGTCTACACGCTCAACGCGAAGGGACGGGACCAGCTCAGCGAGTTCTGGGAGACCTGGACCTTCCTCGCCGAGCGTCTCGAGCAGTTCCACCACCACCACGGAAGGACACAGCAGTGAAGAGCTGGATCGAGACCCTCACCGGGTCCCTGGAGCAGAAGAAGCAGTACCGGCAGGCCGTCGCCCGGATGGACGCCCTGCCCGAGCCCTACCGCCGGACGGCCAAGGCCTACCAGCGCTACCTCCTTCAGTCGGCGGGCTACGTCGACGGCGACACCCTCGTCACGATGTTCAGCGACTTCGCCGACCTCTGGGAGCGGGCGGTCGCCGACCAGACGCCCGTCCGCGGCGTGGTGGGGGAGGACCCGGCCGGCTTCGCCGACGAGTTCGCCGCCGCCTACACCGGCCGGCAGTGGCTGGACAAGGAGCGCGAGCGGCTCAGCGCCGTCGTCGCCGAGGCGGAGCGGGAGCAGAGCCGATGAGCACCGTGGCTCCCGCGATCTCGGTGCGCGGTCTGCGCAAGTCGTTCAAGGAGCTGGAGGTGCTGCGCGGGGTCGACCTGGAGGTCGCCCGGGGCAGCATCGTCGCCCTGCTGGGCTCCAACGGCGCCGGCAAGACCACCGCGGTGCGGATCCTGTCGACGCTGCTCACACCGGACGCCGGCACGGTCACCGTCCACGGTGACGACGTGGTGGCCGACCCGTCGGCGGTACGGGGCTCGATCAGCCTCACCGGGCAGTTCGCCGCGGTCGACGAGGTGCTGACCGGCCGGGAGAACCTGGTGCTGGTGGCCCGGCTGCGCCACCTGCCCGACCCGGGTGCGGTGGCCGACCGGCTGCTCGCCCGGTTCTCCCTCACCGACGCCGGCGGACGCCGGGCCGCCACCTACTCCGGCGGCATGCGGCGGCGGCTCGACATCGCGATGAGCCTCATCGGCGACCCGCCGGTGATCTTCCTCGACGAGCCGACCACCGGCCTGGACCCGCAGGCGCGGATCGAGGCCTGGGACGCGGTCCGCGAGCTCGCCGCCGGCGGCACCACCGTGCTGCTCACCACCCAGTACCTCGACGAGGCCGAGCAGCTGGCCGACCGGATCGCGATCCTGCACGAGGGCCGCATCATCGCCGACGGCACCCTGGCCGACCTCAAGCGGCTGCTGCCCGCACCGAAGGTCGAGTACGTCGAGAAGCAGCCCACCCTCGAGGAGATCTTCCTCGCCATCACCGGCTCCGGCGCCCCGCGCGGCGTCGGCACCACTCCCGGGACGGAGGACCCGTCATGACCAGCCACGCCCTCAGCGACACCAGCGCCCTCACCGGACGCTCGCTGCGCCACATCGCCCGCAGCCCCGACACCATCGTCACCACCGCCGTGATGCCGATCGCGCTGATGCTGCTCTTCGTCTACGTCTTCGGCGGCGCCATCGACACCGGCGGCGTCCCCTACGTCAACTACCTGCTGCCCGGGATCCTGCTCATCACCGTCGCCTCGGGGGTGGCCTACACCTCCTACCGGCTGTTCCTCGACCTGCAGGGCGGGATCGTCGAGCGGTTCCGTTCCATGCCGATCGCCCGGTCGAGCGTGCTGTGGGCCCACGTCCTCACCTCGGTGGTGGCCAACCTCATCTCGCTGGCCGTCGTGGTGGCGGTCGCCCTGGTGATGGGCTTCCGCTCCCCGGCGGGCCCGCTGGAGTGGTTGGGGGTGGCGGGGATCCTCGCGCTCTTCATCCTGACGCTGACCTGGATCGCCGTCATCGCCGGGCTGTCGGCCAAGAGCGTCGACGGGGCGAGCGCGTTCAGCTACCCGCTGATCTTCCTGCCCTTCATCAGCTCGGCCTTCGTGCCGACCGCGACGATGCCCGGGCCGGTGCGCTGGTTCGCCGAGAACCAGCCGGTGACCTCCATCGTCAACTCGATCCGCGCCCTGCTGGAGGGGCAGCCGGTCGGGGGAGACCTGTGGGTGGCGCTGGCCTGGTGCGTCGGGCTGCTGGTGCTGGCCTACGTCCTCGCCGTCGTGACGTACCGCCGCCGGACGGGGTGAGTCCCGCCCGTCCGAGCCCTGGTCCTGTGCCGCGAGCCGGTGCAGGACCTCGGCGCGCCCAGGTCCCAGCAGCAACCCGGCACGCCCGAGCATCGAGGCCCCGCCCCAGCTCCAGCACCCCGACGTCGACGACTCAGACGGTCGGGACCGTCCCGCCATCGATCACGTACTCCGCGCCCACGATCGCAGAGGCCCGGTCCGAGACCAGGAAGCCGACCAGGTCGGCGATCTCCTCGGTGCTCGCGAACCGGCCCAGCGGGACCCCGCCGAGGGAGTCGAAGATGTGCTGCCTCGCCTCCTCGCGCGTCATCTGGTTCCCGTCCGCGATGGTGTCCACGAAGTTCTCGTAGGCCTCGGTCTGGATCCCGCCCGGGCTGATCGTGTTGACCCGTACCCCGCGGGGCGCCAGCTCGTTCGCGAGGCCCTTGCTGTACGTGCGTAGCGCAGCCTTCGCCGACGCGTAGGCCAACGAGGCGTCGTAGAGGGGCATGTCGCGCTGGATGGATCCGAAGTGCACGACCACCCCCCGACCCGACTCGATCATGGCCGGGAGGAGCGCTCGATCCAGGCGCACCGCCCCGAGGAGGTTGAGGTTCAGCTCGGCGAGCCACTGGTCCTCGGTGATGACCGCGAACCCACCCGCCGGCGTCGACGAACCGCCGACCACGTGGACCAGGATGTCGAGCGCGCCGGCCTCGGCGATGCGAGCCGCCACCGCCTCGACACCCGCGGTCGTCGACGTGTCTGCCTCGATGAAGCGGTCGGCGCGGTCGTACCCCTCGGGCATCGTCCGGGCCGTCGCCCAGACGTCGGCGCCCATCGCCCGGAGCCTGTCGACCACGGCCTTGCCGGAGCCCCTCGAGCCTCCGGTGACCAACGCTGTGCGACGGTCGAGACGGTCGCGCTCTGCCAGTGACATGTCTTCCCTCGCTCTCCTGTAGAAGGCCGGTCAGCCGGCGACGATGTCGAGCCGCTCGACCCGCTCACCGTCGAGGGCGAACCTGTAGTCCAGGTCCGCCGTACCGCCCGGGAAGTTGCCCTCGAGGTGGTGACCGACCACCCAGGTCGCTCCGTCGCGAACCACCTTGGTGATCGTGCTGGTGTAGGTGAACTCCGCTCCCGCCTCGCTCACGAAGCGCCGGAGGGAGTCCTCGCCGCTGAAGGACTCACCCACGTCGGTGATCACCGCTCCCGGGGTCAGCAGGGCGAGCGCGGTGTCGGCGTCACGAGCCTCCTGGGCCTGCAGGAAGGCACGGATCGTGGTGGGCAGCTGGTCGATGGTGGTGTTGGTCTCCATGTCCCCGAGCCTGGTCTCTCGCGCGACGGGGGAGTCAACCACTGGAGTCTCCCCCCGGGAGAGGGTCCAGACCGGAGCGGTGTTGTGGTGAGGAACGCACTGACGGTGTCCGGACGTGCGGGAGCGCTACCTCGTGACTCCGCGTGACACCGGCGACAGCTCCGGTGCGCGAAAGCCCGCAGCGGCGTGGTGTGTCCAGGCCTCGGTCGAGCTGCGGCGGACGCTGGGAGAGACTGGCCGGGGAGAGCGAGGCAGCGGTGGACCAGGAGACGGGACGGGTGCGGCTGGAGACGGAGCGGCTGCTGCTGCGGCCGTGGCGGCCGGAGGAGGCGCGGGTGCAGCGCGAGCTGTGGGCCGAGCGCGACCCGCGCGTGCCGGCGTCCCGGCGGATCGACGCCGAGGGCCGACCCAGCCTGACCGACCTCGAGCGGTGGATCCGCGAGGACCGCGGGCTGCCGCGTCCGGGGCTGCTGGCGCTGGAGACCAGGGGGAGCGGCGAGGTGGTCGGCTACTGCGGGCTGGTGGCCGGCCGCGGCGACCTCCAGGGTCAGCCCGAGCTGGCGTTCGAGCTGCTGCGCCGGGTGCACGGCCAGGGCCTGGCGACCGAGGCCGCCCGGGCCGTGCTGGACTGGGTACGCGAGCACGAGCCGCGCCGTGTCTGGGCGACCGTGCGGGAGTGGAACACCGCCTCCCGACGGGTGCTGGCCAAGCTGGGCTTCGTCGAGACCGGCCGGGTCGACGCCGACCCGGTGCACGGCGACTCGATCTACACCGCCCTCGACCTCTGACGTATACACCTTGAGGTGTACGGTGGTGTCATGACCCGGACGAACATCGACCTGGACGACGACCTGGTCGCCGCGGTGATGCAGCGCTACCGGTTGGACTCGAAGAAGAGCGCGGTCGACTTCGCGCTGCGGCAGCTGGTGGCCACGCCGTTGACCCGGGAGCAGGTGCTGGCGATGCGCGGCAGCGGCGTCGAGCTCTCCAACGACGAGGTCGAAGCAGGCTGGGTGGTCGACGGGTGATCGTCGACACGTCGGTCTGGATCGAGTTCCTGCGTCCCGGCCCGTCGACCGCCGGAGACCACCTGGAGCACATGATCCGGACGGGCGACCGGATCGTCGTGACCGAGACGGTCCTGCTCGAGCTGCTCAGTGGTCCGACGAACGAGGCGGACGCCGCGGCACGGCGGCGGATGCTGGAGGCCTTCGAGCTCGAACCGGCCGTGCCGGTGGTCGACAGCCTGCGGGCCGCAGCCCTGCAGCGCACCTGCCGTCGCGCCGGCGACACGGTGCGCAGCCTGGGTGACTGCCTGGTCGCCGCCACCGCGATCCGCCTCGATGTGCCGGTGCTGCACCGGGACCGGGACTTCGAGGTCCTCGCCGTCCACTGCGGGCTGCGCACGGTGTCCCTGCTCGACTGATGCCTGTCCGATAAGCGACATTATGACAATCGGTGGTCGTGAGTCGTGAGAGGTCGTTCGGGCGCCCATCCCCTGCACCGTGGTCATTCGGTACCGCAGGACGAGCGGGCGGTGGTCAGGCGCCCAGGCCGACCCTGTCGACCTTGCGGTGGAACCGCATCCCCGCCAACCCGCCGAGCACAGCTCCCAGCAGCGCAGCGAGCGCCAACGCCACCGCGGTGACGATGCCGGCGACGGTCAGACTGCCTTCGTTGACCGGCAGCCGCGGGAACCCGTTGAGGTTGGCCAGCACGTCGAACTGGTTGCCGGCGATGAGCCCCAGGACCGCCACCAGGACCGCGATGATCAGCGCCCAGAGCCACACCCCCAGCCCCTGCTTGGCGCCGTCGAACCGGGCCATCCGGCCGGCGACGTAGCCACCCGCGAAGTAGGACACCACCACGACGACCAGCAGCGCGATGCCACCGACCAGACCCACCGTCTGAGGGTCCTGGGCGGCCGCGGCCGGGTCCACCTCTTGGGCGAGCCCGACGGCGGCCCCGGCTGCCGTGAGAAGCGCGGTGAGCAGCACGGCGGTCCCGGTGGCGGTGAGCCAGCCGAAGAAGCAGGCGCCGAACTTCATCCCCCCGTACTGCTCCTTCTCCCGGTCGACGACGGCCCGACGCCCCGTCGCCGTGGTGCGGTCGGGGTCGTGACTCCCCTCGGTGCTCCGGTCACCGGTCCCCATGGCTTCGTTCATGGCCGTGCCTGCTCTCTCACCGTGCGCCGGTGTCTCCCGGCGATGACCTCTGCCGTACCCACCCACCCGCGTCTTGTACCGGCTGGTCCCGAACCGACCTCGTGAGGCGGCAGACATCCCTGAGCCACGTGCACCACCGGGTCGGCCCGGAAACTGCTTCCCTCGCCAGCGTGCGACGCGGCATCCTCGCCGCATGACCGTCGTCCTCTCCCACACCACCATCGACTGCCACGACGCCTACACCCTGTCGGAGTGGTGGAAGCGGGTGCTCGACTACTCCGACCTCCCCGACGACCCGAACGCGCCGGGTCACGAGGAGTGCATGATCCTCGACCCCGGCACCGGGCACCGGCTGCTCTTCATCGAGGTGCCCGACGCCGAGCTGCCGGCCAAGCGGATCCACCTCGACGTCCGTCCCCGCGAGCGCACCCGCGACGAGGAGGTGGACTGGCTGCTCGCCCAGGGCGCCACCGAGGTGGCCGACCACCGCGGCATCCACGGCCCCGGCACCGGCTGGGTGACGCTGGCCGACCCCGAGGGCAACCAGTTCTGCGTGCTGCGCTCCCCCGCCGAGCTGGACGGCTGAGCCCGCGGCCAGGCCGGGACGACCGGGTCGGCCGCTAGGGTCGAGCGGGTGGGAAGAGGTCGCCGGGTCCTGGCCCTGCTGGGCGCGCTGCTGTTCTGGTTCGGTCTCAGCATGACCCTGCTGTTCGTCGCCGCGGCGGTGTGGCTGCTGGCCCACGGCACGTCACCGAGCTGGGTCGTGCTGGCCGTCACCGTCGCCTGCGCGGTGCTGGGACGGCTGCTGATCCGGCTCAGCGGGGCGCCGCTCAGCGACGCGCTGAACGTCTGAGCGTCACCAGGTGAAGGTGTCCGGGTCGTCCTCGAGCGCGGACCGGTCCTCCCACGGCTCGGGCGGACCGAGCTCGACGTCGAGGTTCTCCCGCTCGGCCACGAACTCCCAGCGGGTGAACGGGACCCACAACAGCTCGGCGACCTCGTCGGCGCGCGGGTCCTCCGGAGTCTGACTTCCAGGAACGTCCTGGAGCGTCATGGGGTGCCTCCTTTCGCAGCGCTGCTACTCCCCTGGGGTACCCGCGATGTTGATCATCAAACCGCCGCGCCGGCTCAGGGTGGTGGCCGGGTGCGTCCGTCGGCGGTCCACGACCGCGGGTCGACGCCGAGCTCGGCCTCGCGGCGGTCCCCGCTCAGCCGGATCAGCGAGCCGGTGCCGAAGGGCCCCGGGCCCGACGTCACCTGCAGCCGCTGCCCGCGGGAGCGCAGGCTGGACAGCACCTCGGCGTCGGTGCTCTGGTCGATCCGCACCCGGTCGGCGATCCCGTGCGGGACGACGCTGTTCGGCTGGGACTGGGTGACGAACCGCGGGGCGGCGACCGCCTCCTGCGGGCTCATCCCCAGCTCGACGACGTCGATGAAGTGCTGGGTCTGCACCTGGGCCTGGGTGTCGCCGCCGATGTTGCCGCCCAGCAGCGACAGCCCGTCCGGCGTGGTGACCATCCACGGGTTGCCGGTGTAGCGGACCCGCTTGCCGGGCTCGATGTAGTTCGGGCTGGAGGGGTCGCGGTCGGTCATGTAGCGCATCCGGTTGTTCATCATGATCCCGGTGCCGCCGGCCTGCAGGAACTGGTAGCCGGTGCTGCTGGTGACGGCGGCGGCGTTCCCGTCCCCGTCGACCACCTGGAAGGTCGTGGTGTTGTCCAGGCCGGGCTCGACCGGCGCGTCGAGGGAGGAACCGAGGTCGATCCGCTCCAGCTGCCGCTCGCCGTAGGCCGGGTCGAGCAGCTCCTCCACCGGGACGTCGGTGAACCCGGGGTCGCCCACGAACTCCTCCCGGTCGGCCAGGGCCAGCTTGAGGGCCTCGATCTGCAGGTGCGTGGCGTCGGCCTCGTCCCGCTCGGAGAGGTCGGCCGTGCGCAGCGTGTTGAGCGCCATCAGCATGGTGAGCCCCTGGCTGCCCGGCGGCACCTGGTGCACGGTCGTCTCGTCGTCCCAGTCCAGGGTGATCGACTCCCCCGCCACCGCCTGGTAGCGCTGGAGGTCGCCCTCGGTGATCCAGCCGCCGCCCTTGCGCACCTCCGCGACCAGCCGCTCCCCCAGCTCGCCCTCGTAGACGAGCGCCCGGGCCGCCTCGATCCCGGACGCGCGGTCCCCGGCGGCGGTGTAGGCCTCGGCCAGCGAGCGCAGGGTCGCCGCGAAGTCCTCCTGGACGACCGTGTCGCCCTCGTCCACCAGGGTGCCGCCGGGGGCGTAGACCGCCTCGGCCGGGTTGTTCATGCCGCCGGCCGCGCGGTAGACCCGGGCCTGGGCGGCCAGGCTGCTGGAGGCCTCGAACCCCTCTCCGGCCAGCTCGATCGCGGGCGCCAGCACCCGGTCCAGCCCGAGCTCGCCCTGCTCGGCGAGCAGCCTCATCCACAGGTCCCAGGAGCCGGGCACCAGCGCCTGGTGCATGCCGAACCCGCTCACGCCGCGGTTGCGGTACTCCCCGCGGTCGAAGTCCTCCCCCACCCAGCCCACCCCCTGCAGGCTGCTGACCGACCCCTGCTCGGCGTCGTACCACAGCGCGGCGGTCTCGCCGGCGATGACGTTGGAGTAGTAGGGCTCGACCACGCTGAGCACCGCGGCCGCGGCGACCGCGGCGTCGGCGGCCGTCCCACCGTCGGCCAGCACGTCCATCGCCGCCCCGGTGGCGGCGGCGTCGTTGGTGACGACCGCCTCCGCACCCGGCTCGGGCGTCGGCGTCGGGCTCGGGGTGGGGGTCGGTGACGGCCGAGGGGTTCCTGGAGCAGCGGCGGACGGACCCGGGGTCGGCGGCGGGGCGCCGGCGGTGTCGTCCCGGTCGGCGAGGACGGCGGCGAGCACCACCAGGGCGGTCGCCAGCACGACCCCTCCCACCACCAGGACGATCCGACGCGACATACGCGCTCCCCTCCGCCGTCCTGACGGAGGCTAGCCGCGTCGGGCAAGAGTGCCGGCCGGCCGCGGCTCAGGGACGGACGTGGCGGTACACCCGGTAGGAGCGCTCGGTCAGGGTGGCGTCGAGCAGCACCTCGTCGGTCGGGGAGAACTCGGTGAGCCGCTGCGCCGATCCCCAGCCGACCAGCACGTTGCCGTTCGGCAGCGTCTGCGCGCTGGCCATCGAGGGGGCCTGCAGCCCCTCGGGGTGGCGCAGCGCCCGCTCCAGCCGCAGGGCGCGGTCCTCCTCGTCCAGCCGCAGCCACAGCACCTGGCTGTAGGGGTGGCGCAGCGCGGTGCCGTCGCTGCCGTTGTCGAACAGCCGCAGCAGCGACTCGTCCTCGTAGGTGGCCTGGTGCTGCCAGGCGAACGTGGCCTCGTCGGGGACGTCGAAGTCGCTCTCCTTGCCCCCCAGCCGCCAGATCACCTCTCCGCTCTGCCGGTCGATCTTGTAGATGGCCCAGGTGTGGCGGGCCGAGACCACCAGGTGGCCGTCGGGGGTGGGCTCGACGGAGTTGATGTGGAAGTAGTCCCACGGCTGCTCCGGCTCGTGCGGCACGCCGGCGAAGCTCTCCCCGAAGCCGACGTGGTCGACGGAGTCCCAGTGGAACAGCACCTCCCCGGTGGCCGGGTCGATCTCCTCGACCACGCCGCTGACGATGAGGTCGTCGTCCAGCCCGCCCCAGCGGGTGAGGTCGGCGGGGTGCTCGACGTAGCTGACGATGAGGGCGGTGTCGCGGTCGGTGAGGAAGAACTCGTGCTCGTCCGGCGCCAGCCCGCCATGGGCCCCGATCCGGGCGACCTCGGTGCCGTCCAGCTCGGCGATGATGCAGTCGCCGTTGGCGTACGGACGCGCCCCCTCCACCTCGTAGGACTCCCACCAGGTGAGCACGTCGCGTCCCTGGTAGCGCTGCATCCGGAAGTCGGCGTAGGAACCGGCGCCGGAGCGCTCCCACAGCACCTCGCCGGCGTCGTCCAGGATGAGCAGCCGCGCGTTCTCGCCCATGTCGGTGACGAAGAGGTCGCCCTCGGCCAGGCCGTCGCGGGAGGTGATGACCTTCATCGGGCCGGCCAGCCGCTTGCGCAGCGGCTCGGTGGTGGCGGCGATCCCCCGGCCGACCGGTCCGCCGTGGGCGACGTCCACGCCGACCGCGCCGACCGCGACGCCCGCCACGCCGACGGCTCCGACTCCGAACAGGGTGCGACGGGTCAGCGCGCGCTGCCCGGGACGTGTCTGTGGCATCGCCCCAGTCTGCCGTATCCCGGCGGACGCCGGGATACGACGACGACATCCTGGCCGACGACCTGCACGGCCTGCTCCCCGAGCTCGACCTGCGCGACGTGACCCTGGTCGGCTTCTCGACCGGACGGGGCCTCGTGCGCGGGCTCAGGCCAGCGCGGTGTCCCGCCCCAGCCCGTCCAGCAGCCGCAGCCACACCTCGCTGATCGTCGGGTACGCCGGGACGGCGTGCCACAGCCGGTGCAGCGGGACCTCGCCCACCACCGCGATGGTGGCCGACTGCAGCAGCTCGGCGACGTCCTGGCCGACGAAGGTCGCCCCGAGCAGCACCTGGCGCTGCGGGTCCACCACCAGCCGGGCCCAGCCCTGGTAGCCCTGCGCGTGCACCACCGAGCCGGCCACCGAGGCCAGGTCGTAGTCGACGAGCCGGACCTCGATCCCCTCCCGGGCTGCGGCCGCGGAGGTGAGTCCCACGCTGGCCACCTCGGGGTCGGTGAAGACCACCTGCGGCACGGCCACGGAGTCGGCGGTGGCGGCGTGGGCGCCCCAGCGCTGCTCCTGCACCGTCGCGCCGGTGGCCCGGGCCACGATGACGTCGCCGGCGGCGCGGGCCTGGTACTTGCCCTGGTGGGTCAGCAGCGCGCGGTGGTTGAGATCGCCCACGGCGTACAGCCACGGCAGCGGCCCGTCCGCGCCGAGCACGCGCAGGGTGTCGTCGGTGTCGAGCCAGGAGCCGGGCTCCAGCCCGACCGTCTCCAGCCCGAGGTCGTCGGTGCGCGGCCGGCGCCCGGTGGCCACCAGCACCCGGTCGGTGGCCACGACGGAGCCGTCGCCCAGGTGCACCTGGATGCCGTCGGGGCCGCTGCGCACCTCGCTGACGTCGACCCCGGTGCGGACGTCCACGCCGTACTCGGTCAGCGCCTCGCGCACCAGCCGGCCGGCGACGTCCTCCATCGAGGACAGCAGCTCCGAGCGCGCCACCACCGTCACCTCGGCGCCGAGGTCGTTCCAGGCCTGCGCCATCTCACACGCCACCACTCCCCCGCCGACCACCAGCAGGCGTCCGGGCACCTCACGGGCCGAGGTGGCGTCCCGGCTGGTCCACGGCTCGGACTCGGCCAGACCGGGCAGCGGCGGCACCAGCGCGGCGCTGCCGGTGCACAGGGCCACCGCGTGCCGGGCCCGCAGCACCTGCTCCTCGCCGTCGGCGGTGGTGACGGTGACCTCCCGCTCACCGGTCAGCCGGCCGTGCCCGCGGACCAGGTCGATCCCGGCGGAGTCCAGCCACTGCACCTGGGAGGTGTCGTCGTAGTGCGAGACGATCTGGTCGCGGTGGGCCAGCACGTCGGTCACCGCCGGCCCGTGCACCTCCAGCCCGGGGGCCCGGCGCGCCGCCCGGGCCGCCGACCCGCTGCGCAGCAGCGCCTTGGACGGCATGCAGGCCCAGTAGGAGCAGTCACCGCCGACCCGCTCCGCCTCGACCACCACCGCGCTCAGGCCGCCGGCGACGGCCTGCCCGGCCACGTTCTCCCCGGTCGAGCCCGCCCCGACCACGACCACGTCGTACTCCGCTGCACCCGCCATGACAACCCCCTGCTCGACGACCTGTCGCGGGTGACGCTAGCCGTTCCCGAGCGGCGGCGCAGCGGCGGGCTCAGCGTCGGCCGAGCTTGCGCTCCCCGCCCGCGCCGGTGGCGTAGGGCATGTCGTAGTGGGCGTAGATCTCGGGCTCCATGCTCGCCTCGAGCGGGCCGTCCTGCGGGATCGACGGAGCGTCCTTGGCCAGCTTCTTCAGCACCCGCACCTTGACGTGCCTGGGCGAGACCGTGGCCCCGTCCAGCGGCACGAACAGCAGCCGGTTGCCGCCGAGCAGACCGGTCTTGACCGCAGCGAAGGCCGGCTCGTCGGTGGCCGTGTCGAAGTAGATGCTCTCCAGGGTGCCGATCTTCGACTCCGCCGGGTCGACCACCGCCAGGTCGACCCAGTCGCGCAGGTCCTCGATGCTCACCATCACCCAGCTCCTCGCCCTCGGGGTAGCGCCGCGCGTACCGCGGCGGTCAGAGAGTACCCAGCGGCTCAGGCCAGACCCCGCCGGGCCAGCAGCGGTCCCTGCTCGGGGTCGCGGCCGCGGAAGGCGCGGTAGGAGTCCATCGGGTCGCGGGAGGAGCCGCGGGACAGCAGCTCGCGGCGGAAGTGGTCGCCGTTCTCGCGGCTCAGCCCGCCGTGCTCGTCGAACCAGGCCACCGTGTCGGCGTCCAGCACCTCCGACCACAGGTAGGAGTAGTAGCGCGCGTCATAGCTGTTGGCGAAGACGTGGGCGAAGTAGCGGGAGTGGTAGCGCGGCGGGACGCACTCCTCGTCCAGCTCGATGCGGGCCAGCGCCTCCGCCTCGAAGGCGTCCACCGAGGTGATCTCGGTGCCGGCGGGCAGGGCGTGCCACTCCTGGTCGAGCAGGGCGCTGGCGAGGTTCTCCGCGGTGAGGAAGCCCTGGTTGAAGGTGGCGGCCTCTCCCAGCCGCGCCAGCTGCTCGGCGGGCAGCGGCTCCCCGGTCTCGACGTGGCGGGCGTAGCGGGCCAGCACGTCGGGGTGCTGGATCCACATCTCGTTGACCTGGCTGGGGAACTCGACGAAGTCCCGCGGCACCCGGGTGCCGGAGAAGCGGGGGTAGGTGACGTCGGAGAGCAGCGCGTGCAGCGCGTGGCCGAACTCGTGGAAGAGGGTGGTGACCTCCGACAGGGTGAGCAGGGTGGGCTGCCCCGGTGCTGGCGGGCTGACGTTGAGGTTGTTGACCACCACCGGACGCTCGTCGTGCAGTCGGTTCTGCAGCACCAGCGAGTTCATCCAGGCGCCACCGTTCTTGGTGTCGCGGGTGTGCAGGTCGAGCAGGTAGAGACCCAGCCCGCTGCCGTCGGAGTCGTGCACCTCGAAGACCCGGACGTCGTCGCGGTAGCCCCGCAGGTCGGTGCGCTCGGTGAAGGTGAGCCCGTAGACCAGCGTGGCGGCGGCGAAGACGCCCTCGGTCAGCACCCGCTCGGCCTCGAACCACGGGCGCAGGCCGTCCAGGTCGAGGGCGTAGCGGCGCTGGCGCAGCCGCTCGGTGTAGTAGGCCCAGTCCCAGGGACGCAGCGCGAACGGCTCGGTCTCGGTCTCGGTGCAGTGCCGCTCGACCTCCTCCTGCAGCGCCTGCTTCTCCGCGGCCACGTTGGCGGCCACGGCGCGGGCCATCGGGTCGAACCGGTCGCGGACCGCCTGCGGGGTCCGGGCGGTGCCCGCGGCGGTGACCACGGAGGCGTGGTCGGGGAAGCCCAGCAGGGCGGCCCGCTCCGCGCGCAGCCGCACCAGCTCCAGCACCAGCGGTTCGGTGTCGTGCGGGCCGGGCCCGCCGCGTCCGGTCTGGGCCTCGAACAGCCGCTGGCGCAGCGGGCGGGAGTGCAGGCGGGCCAGCCAGGGGTGGTTGGTGTAGTTGGTGCAGGTGATCAGCCAGCCGCCGGGGTGGCCGGCGGCCTCGGCGGCCCGGGCGGCGGTGGTGCGGGCGCCCTCGTCCAGGCCGTCCAGCTCGGCCTCGTCGGTGACCGGCACCGCCCCGTCCTTCATCGCCGCGACCACCCGCTGCTGGAAGCGGCTGGACAGCACGGCCAGCCGGGAGTTGATCTCCCGCAACCGCTGCTGGGCGTCCTCGTCCAGGGCCGCCCCGGCCTCGGTCATGTCGCGGTGCCAGCGGCGGACCAGCTCGCGCTGCTCCTCGGTGAGGTCGAGCTCGTCGAGCTCGGCGTGCACGGCGTCCACCCGGGCGAACAGGGCCCGGTCGAGCATGATCGCGTCCTGGTGCTCGCTGAGCAGCGGCTGCAGCTCCTCCGACAGCGCCCGCAGCGACTCGTCGCCGTCGCTGGAGACGTGGTTGGAGAACACCGCGGTGGCCCGGCGCAGCAGCGTCCCGGAGCGCTCGAGGGCCTCCAGGGTGTTGTCGAACCCGGCCGGCTCGGGGTCGGCGGTGATGGCGGCCACCTCGGCCCGCTGCTCGGCCATCCCCTGCTCGAGCGCCGGCCGGTAGTGCGCGACCGTGATCTCGGCGAAGGGCGGCAGCTGGTAGGGCAGCTCGCTCGGGGTCAGCAGCGGGTTGGGGGTCTCAGTGGGCACGGTCACCCGGCCGACCCTAGGCCGTCGGCCGACGAGCGCCCAGCCGGCTCACTCGAACGGGGACGGGTCGCCCGCGCCGCGGCGGGCGATCACCACCTCGTCCCCGGACAGGTCGACCACGGTGGTGGGCTCGGTGCCGCAGTCGCCGGAGTCGAGCACCGCGTCCAGCTGCGCGCCGAGCTCGTCGGTGATCATCCAGCCCTCGGTCATCGGCGCCTCCTGGTCGGGCAGCAGCAGGGTGCTCGACATCAGTGGCTGGCCCAGCTCGTCCAGCAGCGCCTGGGTGGTGACGTGGGCGGGGATCCGCACGCCCACCGTGCGCTTCTTCGGGTGCAGCATCTGCCGCGGCACCTCCTTGGTGGCCGGCAGGATGAAGGTGTACTGCCCCGGCGTGGCCGCCTTCACGGCCCGGAAGACGTCGTTGTCCATCTGCACGAACTGGCCCAGCTGGGCGAAGGTCGAGCACACCAGCGTGAAGTGGTGGGCGGCGTCGAGGTGGCGGATGGCGCGGATCCGGTCCAGCCCCTCCCGGTTGCCGAGCTGGCAGCCCAGGGCGAAGCAGGAGTCGGTCGGGTAGGCGACGAGACCGCCACCGCGGATCAGGTCGGCCACCTGGCCGATGGCCCGGGGCTGGGGGTTGTCGGGGTGGACGTCGAAGTAGCGGGCCATGCCGGTCATCGTCGCGTGCCCGACCGACGGAAGTCCAGGGTCGGGGCTGGGCCCGGCCCCTATTGTCGGGCGGGTGGAACCGATCCTCTCCCTCGACCTGACGACGTTGCACCGCCGCACCTCGATGAAGTGGCGCCGCTACCCCGAGGACGTGCTGCCGCTGTGGGTGGCCGAGATGGACACCCCGCTGGCGCCGGCCGTGCGGGAGGAGCTGCTGCGGGTCGTCACCGAGGGCGACACGGGCTACCCCGAGGGCAACGCCTACGCCGAGGCCTTCGCCGTCTTCGCCGCCGAGGAGTGGGGCTGGACCTTCGACCCGGCGCGGCAGGCGGTGCTCTCCCCCGACGTCATGCAGGGCATCGCGATGCTCCTCGCCCAGGCGGTCCGTCCGGGCGAGCGGGTGGTGATCAACTCCCCGGTCTACGCCCCGTTCTGGGCGGTGGTGCGCAACGCCGGGGCCGAGCTGGTGGACGTCCCGCTGACCGAGGAGGGCCGCCTCGACCTGGACGCCCACGAGGCCGCCTACGCGCAGGGCGTGGCGGTGCACCTGCTGAGCAGCCCGCACAACCCCACCGGCGTCGTGCACACCCGCGAGGAGCTGACCCGGCTGGCCGAGCTGGCCCGCCGCCACGACGTGCTGCTGCTCGCCGACGAGATCCACTCACCGCTGGTCGGGCCCGGGGAGCGGTTCGTGCCGCTGCTCGACGTCCCCGGCGGCGAGCACGCGATCAGCCTGGTGTCGGCGTCCAAGGCCTGGAACCTGGCCGGGCTGAAGGGGGCGCTGATCATCGCCGGCCCCGAGCAGCTGGAGCAGCTGCGGGCGCTGTCCTACGAGAGCACCCGCGGGGCCGCCAGCCACGTCGCGCTGCGGGCGCACACCGCCGCTCTCACCGGGGCCCGGGACTGGCTGGTGCAGCTGCGCACCGAGCTGCAGGCCAACCGGGAGCTGCTGGACCGGCTGCTGGCCGACCACCTGCCCGCGGTACGCCACCGGCTGAGCCGGGGCACCTACCTGGCCTGGCTGGACTGCCGGGAGCTGGGGCTGGCCAACCCGGCGCGCCACTTCCTCGACGAGGCCCGGGTGGCGCTCAACGACGGCGCCGCCTTCGGCCCGCGGACGGCGGGGTTCGCGCGGATCAACCTCGCGACCTCCCCCGCGATCATCACCGAGGCGGTCACCCGGATGGGACGCTCGGTCAGCGGCCCACGGTGAACAGCCGGGCGGTGGCCGCCCCCTCGCCGGAGACCTCGTCCACCCCGATCAGCGACAGGAAGACGGTGGGCTCGGTGCTGGTGGTGCGCACCTCGACGGTGCCGCCGCGGACGACCACCCGCCCACTGACGCCGGGGCTGTCGGCGAGGTAGGCCGTCGCCGCGGCGCGGGCCCGGGCGGCCGAGGCGGACCGGTCGGCCGAGGCCACCAGCGGGCCGGCGCCGGCATCGACGCCGACCCGGGCGGCCGCCGCGGCCACCCCCTCCGCGCGCCGGGTGGCGGCCACCTGCTGGCCGCCGTCGACGACCAGGCCGGCGACCAGGAACAGCCCGGCCAGCACGACCAGGACGAGCAGCGAGACCGACTGGCCGCGCTCGTCCGTCCGCATGCCCGCAGTCTGCCGTCCTCGGGCGCGGTGCGCGAGGGGCACCGGCCGGGTCTGTGGACGGCTAGCGTGATGCCCATGCGCAGCCCGAGGGACGAGCTCACCATCGGTGAGGTCGCCGAACGCTCCGGTGTCGCCCCCACCGCCCTGCGCTTCTACGAGGAGCGCGGGCTGATCGAGAGCACCCGCAACACCGGCAACCAGCGCCGCTACCGGCGCACCACGCTGCGCCGGATCGCCTTCATCCGCTCGGCCCGGCGGGTCGGGCTCACCCTGGAGGAGATCGGCGAGGCGCTGGCGACACTGCCCGCCTCCCGCACCCCCACCCGGGCCGACTGGGCCCGGCTGTCGCAGGCCTGGCGGAGCCGGTTGGACGAGCAGATCGAGCGGCTGGAGCGGCTGCGGGACCAGCTCGACGGCTGCATCGGCTGCGGCTGCCTCAGCCTGGACTCCTGCGCGCTGAGCAACCCCGACGACGCACTCGCCGACCAGGGTCCGGGTGCGGTCCGGCTGGAGGCCACGGGGCGCGGACGGGCCGCCGACAGGCACTAGGGTGCTGGCTGGTCGCACACCACGGACGAAGGGTCACGATTTCCATGGTCACGAAGGTCGCTCTGCTCACCGCCGGCGGGTTCGCCCCCTGCCTCTCCTCCGCCATCGGCGGGCTGGTGCAGCGCTACACCGAGATCGCCCCAGAGGTCGAGATCATCGCCTACAAGCACGGCTACCAGGGCCTGCTCTCCGGCGACTCGATCACCGTCACCGACTCCGTCCGGGCCAAGGCCGGTCTGCTGCACGAGTACGGCGGCTCCCCGATCGGCAACAGCCGGGTCAAGCTGACCAACGCGAAGGACCTCGTCAAGCGCGGTCTGGTCGCCGAGGGCGAGGACCCGCTCAAGGTGGCCGCCGACCGGCTCGCCGCCGACGGCGTCGACGTGCTGCACACCATCGGCGGTGACGACACCAACACCACCGCCGCCGACCTGGCCGCCTACCTGGCCGCGCACGACTACGGGCTGACCGTGGTCGGGCTGCCCAAGACGATCGACAACGACGTCGTCCCGATCAAGCAGTCCCTGGGCGCCTGGACCGCCGCCTCGATGGGCGCCCGGTTCGCCCAGAACATCGTGGCCGAGCACAACTCCGGTTCGCGGATGCTCATCGTGCACGAGGTGATGGGCCGCAACTGCGGGTGGCTCACCGCCGCCACCGCGCAGGCCTACCGGGAGTGGCTGGACGGCCGGGAGTGGCTGCCCGAGATCGGGCTGAGCCGTGAGGCGTGGGACGTCCACGCCGTCTACGTGCCCGAGGCGGAGGTCGACGTCGACGCCGAGGCCGAGCGGCTGCGCTCGGTGATGGACACGGTCGGCAACGTCACCATCTTCCTCTCCGAGGGTGCCGGGCTGGAGTCGATCGTGGCCCAGCTGGAGGCCGCCGGCCAGGAGGTCGCCCGCGACCCGTTCGGCCACGTCAAGCTGGACAAGATCAACCCGGGCGCCTGGTTCTCCGAGCAGTTCGCGGCCAAGCTCGGCGCGGAGAAGGTGATGGTGCAGAAGTCGGGCTACTACTCGCGCTCGGCCGCGGCCAACCAGGCCGACCTGGAGCTGATCCGCTCGATGACCGACCTCGCCGTCGACTGCGCCCTGCGTGGGGAGTCCGGGGTGATCGGCCAGGACGAGGAGCGCGGCGAGGAGCTGCGGGCGATCGAGTTCGAGCGGATCAAGGGCGGCAAGCCCTTCGACATCACCACCGGCTGGTTCACCGCCATGCTCGCCTCGATCGGCCAGCCCGCACCGACCCCCGCGCCGGCCGCCGGGCACTGAGCGCGTCCGGCACCGCCTCGGCCCCCCGTCGGTCCAGCGCGCGTCGATAGGGTCGGCGGCATGGGCGAGCTGCTGAAGAAGATCACCTCCCAGCCCTGGGTGGCGCACCTGATCCGGGCCAACACCCGCTTCACCGCCCGGATGGGCAGCGCCTTCGCCGGCTCGATCACCTACTACTCGGTGCTGGCGCTGGTGCCGGTGGTCGCCATCGCGTTCGGGCTGATCGGGCTGCTCTTCGCCGACGAGCTGCGGGCCGCGCTGGACGACATCCTCTCCGGTTTCGGGCCGCGGCTCACCGAGGCCCTCCGCCCGGTGCTGGACGAGGGCCTGGCGGGGGCCGGAGCGATCGTCGGGGTCGGCGGCGCCACCGCCCTGTACGCCGGCGTGAACTGGGTGGCCCAGCTCAAGACGGCCGTGCGCGCCCAGTGGCGGCCGCGCTTCGGCGACCTCGAGGCCAAGCGGATGATCGTCCTCGAGACGCTGGTCAACATCGCGATCCTCGTCGGGCTGATCGTGATGGTGACGGCCACCATCGCGCTCTCCTCGGTCGCCACCTGGCTGGCCGACGCCGTCATCGGCTGGCTCGCGCTGGACGGCGTCCCCGGCATCACGGTGCTGCTCCGGCTGGTGCCGCTGCTCGGCTCGCTGGTGCTGGGGCTGGTGCTGTTCGCCTTCCTCTTCCGGGTGCTGCCGCAGACCCGGGTGCGCACCCCGGCCGTGCTCAAGGGGTGCGTCTTCGGCTCGGTCGGGCTGGCCGTGCTGACGTACCTGTCGAGCACCATCGTGGGGCTCTTCACCCGTAACGCCGCGTTCAGCGTCTTCGGCCCGGTGATCCTGCTGATGCTCTTCCTCAACCTCTTCGCCCGGCTCATCCTCTTCCTGGCCGCCTGGGTGGCCACCTCGGAGCAGCGCGCGCTCGCCGGTGAGCGCTCCGACGCCGACGCCCCGCTGGAGGCGGACCCCGAGATCGAGCTCGAACCGGTGGTGCAGCCGATGCCCGAGCCGGCGCACGCCGCCCCGGGCGGGCGCGGGCGCAACCCCTACGCCGCCCGGGTCGACTGGGCCCGCCGGGAGCGGGTGCAGATCGGGCCGGAGCAGCTCGACGTCAGCTACCCCTCCGAGGACGTCAAGGTGCCCCAGACGGTGGCCGTGCGCTCCACCCGGATCGCCTCGGCGGTCGGCTGGGTGTTCGGCGCCGCCTCCGGGATCGGGCTCGGCTCGCTGGTGGCCTCCCGGCTGGGACGCCGCCGCCGCTGACCGGCGTCCGGGCGCCGTCTCAGCCGGCCGGCTGGAGCGCGGGCGGCAGGTAGGCCGCGTGGGCCTGCAGCAGCTCCTCGGTCATCGCGCGCAGCTGCGGCAGGGTGCACAGCGCCCCGGCCAGCGGGTCCAGCGCGACGGCGTGCAGCACCGCCTCCCGGTCACCCTCCAGCGCCGCCTGCAAGGCCAGCGTCTGCACGGCGATGTTGCTGCGGTTGAGCGCGGCCAGCTGCAGCGGCAGCGCCCCCTGCGCGGTGGGCTGGACGCCGCCGGCGTCGACCAGGCAGGGCACCTCGACGCACGCCTCCGGCGGCAGGTTGGAGATCAGCCCGGTGCCGTTGGGGACGTTGCCGTAGACGACCGTCGGGGTGCCGGTGACCACCGCGTTGACGATGGCGGCGCCGTACTCCACCGACGGGGCCAGCTCGTCCTTGAGCCGCGCCAGCTGCTGCTGCACCTCCCCGCCGCCGTCGTGGGCGGCGCAGATCTCGTAGTAGTCCCAGCGCTGCGGGATGTAGTCGGCGACCACCGCCGGGTCCTTGCGGAACCACGGCACGTACTCCGAGGCGTGGTGGCTGGACTCGGTCTGGAAGTAGCCGAAGGTCTCCATCAGCGCGGTGCGGACCTGCTCGTTGCCGCCCTCGTAGGTGCTGGCCGCCTCCGCCGCGCCCGAGTGGTTCCCGGCGTCGGCGCGCAGCTGACCGGCGTCGCGTCCGGGCCGGTGCCGAACCAGCATCGTCTCGCGCAGCCGCGGGTACAGGTCCTCCGCGCCGCGGCGGAACTCCAGCACCCAGGACTGGTGGTTGATCCCGGCGCAGCGGTAGGAGACCTCCTCGTAGGGCACCCCCAGGGTGCGGGCCAGCATCCGGGTGGTCCCCTGCACGCTGTGGCAGAGCCCCACGGTCCGCAGCCCGCGGGCGTTGAGGTAGCCGGTCGCCATCGCCATCGGGTTGGCGTAGTTGATGACGGTGGCGTCCGGGCACAGCTCGCCGGCCGCCTCGACGATCTCGTCGTAGGCCCGCACCGAGCGCAGGAACCGGAACACCCCGCCCGGGCCGAGGGTGTCGCCGACGGTCTGGTCGACCCCGTAACGGCGCGGGATCTCCACGTCGTGGCGGTAGGCCTCCACCCCGCCCACCTGGAAGGTGATGATGACGAAGTCGGCCCCGCCCAGCGCCTGACGCAGGTCGGTGGTCTCCACCACCGTGGCGTCCAGGCCGTGGTGGTCGACCAGCTCGCGGGCGGCCGCGGCCACCGGGGCCAGCCGGCCGGCGTCGATGTCCATCAGGTGCAGCCGGGCCGAGCGCAGCGCGGGGAAGCTCAGCAGGTCACCGACCAGGCGGAAGGGGAACACGAAGCCGCCGGCTCCGATGATGGCGATGGTGGGTGGGGACGTCGTCGTCATGCCCCCCGACCGTAGCGGTCGGGGGAGATCAGCTCTCGAAGGCCTCCGGCGGCGGGCAGGAGCAGACCAGGTTGCGGTCGCCGTAGGCCTGGTCGATCCGGGCCACCGGCGGCCAGTACTTGTCGCCGCGGCCCTCGGCCACCGGGCCGCTGCGGCGCCCGGTCGGGTAGCCGGCGACGGTGCGGGAGTAGGCGTGGGTCCACTCGTCGGCGGTCACCCGGGCCAGGGTGTGCGGGGCGTTGACCAGGGGGTTGTCCTCCCGGCTCCACTCCCCCGTCTCCACCCGCGCGATCTCGCGGCGGATGCCGATCATCGCCTCGCAGAACCGGTCGATCTCGGCCAGGTCCTCCGACTCGGTGGGCTCGACCATCAGCGTGCCGGCCACCGGGAAGCTCATCGTGGGGGCGTGGAAGCCGTAGTCGACCAGCCGCTTGGCGACGTCGTCGACGGTGATCCCGCTGGACCTGGTCAGCGGCCGCAGGTCGAGGATGCACTCGTGGGCCACCAGCCCGCCGCGGCCGGCGTAGAGCACCGGGTAGTGCTGGGCCAGCCGGGCGGCGACGTAGTTGGCCGACAGCACCGCCTGCTCGGTGGCCGCGCGCAGGCCGTCGGCGCCCATCATGGCGATGTAGGCCCACGAGATCGGCAGGATCCCCGCCGAGCCGTACGGCGCCCCCGAGACGGGCCCGACGGCGGGCGCCGCCCCGTCACCCGCGTGCCCGTCGAGGGAGGGGACGTCCGTCATCGGATGGGTGGGCAGGAAGGGCGCCAGGTGCTCCCGGACGCCGACCGGCCCCACCCCCGGACCGCCGCCGCCGTGCGGGATGCAGAAGGTCTTGTGCAGGTTGAGGTGGCTGACGTCGGCGCCGATCTCACCCGGCTTGGCCAGCCCGAGCAGCGCGTTGAGGTTGGCGCCGTCGACGTAGACCTGGCCGCCGGCCTCGTGCACCGCCGCGCACAGCTCGGTGATGGTCTCCTCGAACACCCCGTGGGTGGAGGGGTAGGTGACCATGATCGCGGCCAGCCGGTCGCGGTGGGCCTCGATCTTGGCGCGCAGGTCGTCCAGGTCGACGGTGCCCTCGGCGGTCGAGCGGACCACCACCACCGACATGCCGGCCATCACCGCCGAGGCGGCGTTGGTGCCGTGCGCCGAGGACGGGATCAGGCAGACCACCCGCTCGTGCTCGCCGCGCGAGCGGTGGTAGGCGCGGATGGCCAGCAGCCCGGCCAGCTCGCCCTGGCTGCCGGCGTTGGGCTGCACCGAGACCCGGGCGTAGCCGGTGACCTCGGCCAGCCACTCCTCCAGGGTGGCCACCAGGTCGCGGTAGCCGCCGGCGTCCTCGACCGGGGCGAAGGGGTGCAGGTCGGCGAACCCGGGCAGCGAGATGGGCTCCATCTCGGTGGTGGCGTTGAGCTTCATGGTGCACGAGCCGAGCGGGATCATCCCCCGGTCGAGGGCGAAGTCGCGGTCGGACAGCGAGCGCAGGTAGCGCAGCATCTGCGTCTCGGAGCGGTGGGTGCGGAAGACGGGGTGGGTGAGGAACTCCCGCTCGCGCACCTGCCCGGCGAGGTCGCCGCTCGTGCGCTCGGACAAGGTGGCGCCGAAGACCTCGCAGAGCGCCTGCAGCTCGTGCTCCCCGGTGTCCTCGCCGATGCTGATGCCGACGGTGTCGGGGTCGACCGGACGCAGGTGCAGCCCGGCCTGCCGGGCGGCCGCCACCACCTGGCGTCCGCGGTGCGGGACCCGCACCTGCAGGGTGTCGAAGAAGCTGGTGTGGGCCAGCTCGAACCCGGCCTGCTGCAGCGCGGCGGCCACCCGGGTGGCGTCGGTGTGCAGCCGGGTCGCGATCCGGCGCAGCCCGTCCGGGCCGTGGTAGACGGCGTACATGGCGGCCGTCACGGCCAGCAGCACCTGGGCGGTGCAGATGTTGGAGGTCGCCTTCTCCCGACGGATGTGCTGCTCGCGGGTCTGCAGGGCGAGCCGGTAGGCGGAGGTGCCGTCGGCGTCCACCGACACCCCGACGAGCCGTCCGGGCAGGGAGCGCTGCAGCCCCTCGCGCACCGACATGAAGGCGGCGTGCGGGCCGCCGTAGAACAGCGGGACGCCGAAGCGCTGGCTGCTGCCGACGGCGATGTCGGCGCCCCAGGAGGCGACGTCGGCGGTGATGGTCAGCGCCAGCAGGTCGCAGGCGGCCACCACCAGGGCGCCGTTGTCGTGGGCCTTCTGCGCGACCGCCGACAGCTCCTCGAACCCGCGCAGCGCACCGCTGGCCCCCGGCGTCTGCACGAGCACCGCGAACGCGTCGGTCGTCTGCAACGCGGTGACCAGGTCGCCCTCGGCCACCACCGCCTCGATCCCGAGCGCGCGGGCGCGGGTCTGCACCACCGCGATGGTCTGCGGCAGGGTGTCGGCGTCCATCAGGAACACCTGGCCCTTCTTCACCGAGCGGCGGGCCAGCGCCATCGCCTCCGCTGCCGCGGTCGGCTCGTCCAGCAGGCTCGCCCCGGCGACCGGCAGCCCGGTGAGGTCGGAGACCACGGTCTGGAAGTTCAGCAGCGCCTCCAGCCGGCCCTGGCTGATCTCGGGCTGGTAGGGGGTGTAGGCGGTGTACCAGGACGGGTCCTCCAGCACGTTGCGCCGGATCACCGCCGGGGTGAGGGTGCCGTGGTAGCCCAGGCCGATCATCGCGGTGCACGGTCGGTTGCGGGCGGCCAGCTCGGCCAGGGCGACGCGGGCGCCGTCCTCGCTGAGCGGCTGCGGCAGCGCCAGCGGCGCGCGGGTGCGGATCTGCTCGGGCAGCACCCGGTCGACCAGCTCCTGCACCGAGGACAGCCCCAGCACGTCGAGCATCCGCTGCCGGTCCTGCGGGCCCACCCCGATGTGCCGGGCGGCGAAGCCGTCGGCGGTGGCGGTCAGGACGTCCCCGGCGTCCGCGGTGGCGGACGGGGCGGGGCTGTCGGTCACGATGGCCATCTCGCTCTCCCTGCCACCGTCGGGGTCCCGCGGGTCAGCGGCTGGCTCTCCCCTCCCGTGGCCCGACCACCCTAGACGGCGGGCCGGCAGCGGGCACGCCGACGGCCGGGTGCCCGTCGGCCGCGAGGGTCAGCCGCGCGGGCGCGGCGCGTGCTCAGCCAGCCGCGCGGGCGCGGCGGCGGGCGGCGAGCTCGTCGCCCTCGTGCTGGCGGGCACCCTCCTGGATGTGCTCGCTCGGCAGCTCGAGCAGGGTGCCCTCGAGGTCGCGCCAGACGCCACCGAGGGCGATCGCGAACATGCCCTGGCCGCCGCGCAGCAGGTCGACCACCTCGGTCGGCGAGACCGCCTCGTAGATGGTGACGCCGTCGCTCATCAGGGTGACCTCGGTCAGGTCCTCCACCCCCCGGGCCCGCAGGTGCTCGATGGCCTTGCGGATCTGCTGCAGGGAGATGCCGGCGTCGATGAGGTTCTTGATGACCTTGAGGATGAGGATGTCGCGGAAGCTGTACAGCCGCTGGCTGCCCGACCCGCTGGCCGCGCGCACCTCGGGGGTGACCAGACCGGTGCGGGCCCAGTAGTCGAGCTGGCGGTAGGTGATCCCGGCGGCCTTGCAGGCGGCGGGACCGCGGAAACCCTCGTCCTCGGGCAGCGGGGAGAAGTTGCCGTCGAACAGGTGCTCCTGAGCACCCACCTCGGGGGTGGGCGTCGGGGTGTCACGCTCGGGAGTCTTGCTCACGGTGCCTCACTTCCCAGTGCTGATCCAGTCGAACAGTACGTCGGACGCTAGCCAGCCGCCAGAGGCGGACCCGTCCCGACACGCGACCGGGCGGCACCGGGACCCGAACCCTCAGGCACGGGTCGAGGGTGGGTCAGGACGGCGGCCGCTCCCCCGGTGCCCCGGGCCCGCCCTCGGTCTCGAAGTCCTCGGGGCTGACCTGGTCGAGGAACTCGCGGAACTTCTCGACCTCGTCATCCTCCTCCTCGGGCACCTCGATCCCGGCCTCGTCGAGCACCGCGTCGGCGCAGTGGATCTCCGCGCCGGTGCGCAGGGCGAGCGCGATGGCGTCCGAGGGCCGCGCGCTGACGTCGGTGCCCTCGAACTTCAGCACCGCGTAGAAGGTGCGGTCGGTGAGCTCGGTGATGTGCACCGCGACCAGCCGGTGCCCGAGCGCCTTCAACGCGTCGGCGAACAGGTCGTGGGTGAGCGGCCGGGGCGGCACCACACCCTCCTGCGCGTTCGCGATCGCCGATGCCTCACCGGCCCCGATCCAGATCGGCAGGTAGCGGTGCCCACCGACCTCGCGCAGCAGCACCATCGGCAGGTTCTGCGGCATCTCCACCCGTACTCCGACCACGTCGAGCTCGCGCATGCGGCAACCCTACGCCCCGGCCCCGGCCGATCCCGACCGCTCAGCGTTCCATGGCCCCTTCAGCGCTCCATCGCACTGCGCAGCAGGGCGCAGTGCGCGACGCTGACCAGCTTCACCACCTCGACCACCGCCTCCCGCCCGGCCGCCCCGCGGCGCTGGAAGGGGGCCACCGCCTGCTCGACCAGACCGGCCTCCCGGTCGGCGGCGATCTTGAACGCCCTCAGGTGCCGGGCGTCCATGCCGTAGTCGGACAGCTTGCGGGCGACCACCGCGATGGTGAGCGCGTCACGGTCGTAGAACCCGGTACCGCGACGGGGGGTGACGATCATCTGCCGCTCCAGCTCCACCAGGACGGCCTCGCTCAGCCCGCTGCGCCGCAGCAGCTCCGCCCGGGAGAGCCGCACCGGTCCTTGCGACGCGCGGGGCTGGGCCGACTGATGGCCGGCCGCCCCCGGACGGGTCTCCGCGGCGGGCTGGGCGGCCCCGGGCCCGGGGGGTGGACCGGCCGGCCGCGGGTCGGGGATCGGGGGCGGTGCGAGCCCGCGGTCCATCTGCTCCAGGTGCTCCCGGATCACCTTGAGCGGCAGGTAGTGGTCCTTCTGCACGCGCAGGATGTAGCGCAGCCGCTCGATGTCGGCCTCGGAGTACTTGCGGTAGCCCGAGGGGGCGCGCTCGGGGGCGACCAGCCCCTCCGACTCCAGGAACCGGATCTTGGAGATGGAGACGTCGGGGAACTGGGCCTTGAGCACGGCGAGCACCTGGCCGATGCTGCGTTGGGCGGCCATCAGTCCGTGGCCTCGGGCACGGTCAGGAGAGCCCCCGGGGGCTGACGTGGTAGACCATCCGGAACTTGCCGATCTGCAGGACGTCGCCGGGGTTGAGCGGGGTCGGCCCCTCGATCAGCTTGCGGTTGACGTAGGTGCCGTTGAGGCTGCCCTGGTCGGTCACCACCACCCGACCCTCCGAGCGCTGCAGGGTGACGTGGTGGCGGGAGACGGTGATGTCGTCGAGGAAGACGTCGGAGCGCGGATGGCGTCCGATGGTCTGGGTGTCGGAGTCGATGAGGTAGCGCGAGCCGGCCCCCGGCCCCCACTGCACGATGAGCAGCGCCGACCCCTGCGGCAGCGCCTGCAGGGCGGCCTGCTGCTCGGGGTCGAGCTCGGGGGCGTCCGGTTCCTCGCCGACCATGCCGATGACGGTGGTGGTGTCGCCGTCCACCGGCGACTCCCGGCCCGGCTCCGGCTCGAGCTTGCTCAGTCTCTCGCCACACCGGGCGCAGAAGTTCGCGTCGCGCGGGTTCTGGTGTCCGCAGTGGTGGCAGTAGACCATCGTGGTCAGGCTCCCGTCTCGGCGGCGTACCCGTCGGCGTCCAGCAGCGTGTCGAGGTCGGCGTCCTCGTCGAGCTCCAGCTCGAACAGCCATCCGTCGCCGTAGGGGTCGCCGCCGACCGTCTCGGGTGCCTCGTCGAGCTGGGGGTTGACCGCCGAGACGACGCCGGGCAGCGGCGCGAAGACGTCGGAGACGCTCTTGGTCGACTCGAGCTCGCCGACCGCGTCGCCGACCGCGACCGCCTCACCCACCTCGGGCAGGGAGACGTAGACGATGTCGCCGAGCTGCTCGGCGGCGTAGCTGGTGATGCCCACCCGGACGACGCCGGCGTTGCCGGTCCGCACCCACTCGTGCTCGGCGGTGTACTTCAGGTCCTCGGGGAAGCCGGGCATCTGCGCTCCTTCGGTCGGCGGTCGTCGTGGCCGACCCCCGCTCCGGGGCGGAGCCACGCTCACCGATCACCCTAACCGTCACGTCGAGATCGAAGCCACCGACCACGCCGCGCCACGCGGGCCGTCGGGACGGGCCCGTCGGGAGGGGCTCAGCCCGGCGGCTCGACCGGTTCGGCGTACTGGAAGTCCTCGGCCGGCCGGACGCTGTCGATCTCCAGCAGGTCGGACTGGGTGACCCGGACGTCGCCGCCCACCTGCGGGCCGCTGATCTGGCTGACCAGCCCGCCGCGGAACCGCACCGCCCCCTCCAGCGCGATGGGGTCGCCGACCACCTCGACGGTGATCGGGGTGGTGACCACCTGGCCGTCGACCAGCAGCCCGTCGGGGCCGTCGGCGAACCAGGTCGACCCGCCCACGCGGATCGAGTCGTTGATCTCGATCACCTCCGCGCCCCCGTCGCGCAGCTCCTCCACCGCGTTGAGCATCACCTGGGAGCCGACCTTGCCCTCGGGGTCGGTGATCCGCAGCCGGATGCCCGGCCCCTCGGCGGGTGCGGTGCCAGCCAGGATGGCCAGCTCGTCGCGCCGCCGGGCGGCCTCCTCGCGGGCCGCCTGCTCGGCCCCGGCACCCGACTCCAGCTCCTGGCGGGTGTTCTCCAGGGCGCTGAGCTCGTCCTCCAGCCGCCGGGTCTCGGCCGACAGCCCGTCGAGCAGCTGGATGAGGTCGGCGCGGCGGGCGTTGGTGAAGCCCTCCTGCTCACCCTGGGCCCGCAGCTGCACGACCACGCCCATCGCCACCAGCCCGAGCACGACGCCCAGCACCAGCTGGTGCCGGCTGGGGCGCAGCAGCGCGGTCAGCAACCCCCGCAGGCGGGCGGCGCGGCCGGCGGCCGCTGGGTCGCCCGGGCCGTCGGCGCCGGACGCCGACCCGGCCGGGGCGGCGTGGCGGGCCTCCTGCTCGGTCTCCACCGGGTCGCCCTCGCGGGCGGCCTGCCGCTCGCGCCGCCGTTTGGACCGGCGGGCCATCGGGTCGGAGACGCCGGGGACGGCCCGGCGGGCGCGGGGCTCAGGCATGGAACAGCTGCCTGCGGATGGCGGCCGCGTTGGTGAAGATGCGGATGCCGAGGACGACCACCACCCCGGTCGACAGCTGCGAGCCGACCCCGATCTGGTCGCCGATCCACACGATCACCGCGGCGATGAGCACGTTGGAGACGAAGGAGACCACGAACACCTTGTCGGTGAAGGTGCCCTCCAACCACGCCCGGGCCCCGCCGAACAGCGCGTCCAGGGCAGCCACGATGGCGATCGGCAGGTACGGCTGCAGCGCACCGGGCAGGGTGGGCTCCAGCACGAGACCCAGCACGATGCCGAGGATCAGTCCGAGGATGGCCAGCACGGCGCGCTCACTCCTCTCGGGCCCGGGCGTGCCGGACGCGCAGGGTCGGGTCGGCGGGCAGCTCCAGCTCGTCCGACGACGTCGTGGTCATGCTCACCCCGTAGTTCTGGCGGACATGGTCCCACCAGCGGCCGCCGATGGACTCGGCGAAGCGGGCCGGCAGGGTGCGCGGGTCGCCGACCACCTCGACGGTGTAGGGCGGGCTGAGCGAACGGTAGTCGACGGTGATGGCGTCGCCGGCGTTGCGGATCGGGGTGAGCGGGCTGAGCCGGTGGCCGTTGATGGCGATCGCCTCCGCCCCGGCCGTCCACATCCCGTTGACCAGCTGCTGCAGGTCGAGGTCGATCAGCCGGCCGTCGGACGGCCCGCTCGAGCCCGGCGCGTCGTCGGCCACCACGACCACCCCCGGTCCGCGCACCGGACGGGCCGCGGCCTGCTCGGCGGCGGCCTCGATCTCACGCTCCAGCGCCCGGGCCTGCGCGTCGTCACCGAGCGCGGCGTCGCGCAGCGCCCCCACCTCGCCGGCGGTCTGCTCGATCCGGGCGTGCAGCTCGTCGTGGCGCTGCTCCTCCGCCGCGATCCGGTCCAGCAGCTGCTGGCGCTCCACGGCCGCGGCCGGCGCCCCGCGGGTGCTCTGCACCGAGCCGGCGGCGAACAGCATCCCGCAGCCGATGGCGACGACCAGCAGCAGCAGGCGCGAGCGCGGCACCGGGCCCGGGCGCGCGGAGACGCGCCGGTAGTCGGGGTCCATCGGCTCGGCGAGGACCTGGTTGAGCAGGTCCATGCTGCGGTCCGGCCGGTCGCTGGGTGCGGCCACCGACCCAGGGTAGTCGCCTGGTCCGCCGGTGCGGGCGGTCCGGCACGCGCGGTTCAGCGCGACCCGGACGCCAGCACCGCGCGGTAGACGTCCACGACCTGCGGGCCGACCACCGACCAGTCGTAGCGGGCCCGCACCGCCGCCACCCGCCGCTCCGGCGGGGCGACCGCACCGTCCGTCCGCCCGCCGCTGAGGGCGGAGCCGAGGACCCGCACCAGGTCGTGCGGGTCGCCGGTGCGGAACAGGTGGGCGTGCCGCCCGGGCCCGTCGCCGAGCACGTCGACGAAGGCGGGCAGGTCGGCGGCCACCACCTCCGCGCCGGAGGCCAGCGCCTCCAGCAGCACCAGTCCGAAGCTCTCCCGCTCCCGGTGCGGGGCGATGAAGACGTCGCACCAGGCCAGCAGCTCGCCACGGGCCGCGTCGCTGACCCGGCCCAGGGACGTCCATCCCGCCGGCAGCCGCCGGGTGCCCGCGCCGGCCACCGCCACCTGCGCGTCCGGCCAGCGCGCCCGGATCCCGGGCCAGGCGGCGATGAGCACGTCCAGGCCCTTGCGGGGCTCGTCCAGCCGCCCGACGAAGGCGAGCCGCGGTCGGCCGCCCGCGCCGGGACGCGGACGCCAGGCGGTGCTGCGCCGGCCGGGGACCGTGCCGAGGTCGAGCCCGTTGGGGATCACCGTGGCGTCCACGCCGAGGTGCTCGACGACCACCCGGCGGGCGGCCTCGGAGACCGCCACCACGGCGTCCAGCCGGCGCAGCCGCCGGCTGGACGTCCGGCGGGCCCAGAGCATGCTGCGCGAGCGCGGGGTGGAGGTGTGCACGGTGGCCACCACCGGGGTGCGGGCTGCCGCCAGTGCGGTCCACGACACCAACGGGGCGAGCGGCTCGTGCAGGTGCAGCAGGTCGACCGCGGCGCCGGCGACCCAGCGCCGGACGGCGCGGGCCGTGCCCGGGTCGAGGCCGACGCGGGCGACCGAGCCGTTCCAGCGCACCGAGCGGGCGGGGCCGGTGGAGGTCACCGGTGGGCTGCCGTACCGACGGTGCAGCTCGGGCGGGACCTCCCCCGGGGCGAGCACGGTGGGACGGTGGCCCTCCGACTGCAGCCAGGCGGCCAGGCCGAGCACGTGGTTCTGCACCCCACCGGGGGTGTCGAGGGCGTAGGGGCACACCAGACCGACCCGCAGGCCGTCGCGGCCAGGAGGCGGGCTCATCGCCCGAAGTAGGGCTGCAGCATGTGCCAGTCCTCGGGGTGCGCGGTGATCTCGCGACCGAAGAAGTCGGCCAGCTGCTGGGTCATCCGGGTCAACCCGTCGCGCCCGGGGTGCGGCTCGACCGGCTCGCTGAACCGCATCCGCATCCGCCCGCCCTCGTAGTGGCAGGCCAGCCCGATCAGCAGCGCGCCGGAGCGGCGGGCGACCAGCGCGGGCCCCGGCGGCAGCCGGACGGGCCGCGGTCCGTCGGGGGTGGGCCAGTCGACGGCGATCCCGGCACCGGCCATCAGCCGGTCGGCCATCAGGCACACCACGCGGCCCTCGGACACCGCGGCGGTGAGGCGGGCCAGCGCCCGGGGGTCCCGGTGGGACAGCACCTCCATCCCCAGCGCGGTGCGCAACCGGGTGAAGGCGCCGAACTCGGCCTCGGCCAGCTGCTCGGCCACGGTGGTCACCGGCAGACCGCTGAGGCAGGCCCAGGCGCCGACCAGGTCCCAGTTCGCCAGGTGCGGCAGCGCCACCACCGCCCCGCGACCGCGGTGCGCGGCCCGGAGCACCGACTCCCCCACCGGGTCGGTGAGCACCAGGCTGCGCACCTGGTTCGGCGTCCAGGACGCCAGCGCCAGCACCTCGGTCCACATCCGGGTGTAGGAGGCCAGCGCCCGCTCCACCAGCGCGTCGGGGGCCGGCGCCCCGGTGACCACCGACAGGTTGTGCCGCAGGGTCTCCACCGGCGTCCCGGCCAGCCGGGCCACCACCCGTCCACCCGTGGCGGCGACGGCGGCCCGGCCGCGGCGGCCGAGCAGCGGGCCGGCCCGCCAGCCACCGGCGAGCAGGGTCCGGTTGACGGCGTCGCGCAGCTCAGCCACCGGCGCGGTCCCCCGGCTCGGTCCCGGTGCCGGCCGCGGCGACCGATCGCTGGACCGCGTGCAGCCGCTGCCCGACGGTGATGGTGCTGAGCACCGCCAGCAGGGCCACCCCGACCGGCAGCGCGCCGGGCACCCCGAGGCCGTCGAGCAGCAGGGCGGCCAGCAGCAGCACCAGCCGTTCGGCGCGCGAGGCCAGCCCGGCGGAGGTGGTGAGCCCGACCGACGGCGCGCGGGCGGCGATGTAGGAGGTCACCTGGGCGGCCACCAGCGCCCAGATCGCCAGCGCGGCCCAGCCGGGCGAGGAGCGCAGCGCCAGCACCAGCGCGACGGCGCCGAGCAGGGCGCCGTCGGCGATCCGGTCCAGGGTCGAGTCGAGGAAGGCGCCCCAGGCGGTCGAACGTCCCGACATCCGTGCCATCTGGCCGTCGACGCCGTCCGACAGCACCAGCAGCGCCAGCAGCAGCGCGCCCTGCCAGAGCCAGCCCAGGGGCAGGAACGTCCAGGCCACCGCCACGGTGAGGGTGGTGCCGGTCCAGGTGACGACGTCGGGGTGCACGCCCAGACGCAGCAGCAGGGTCGCCGGCGGGCGCATCGCCGCCGCCCAGCCCGAGCGGAGGTGCTGCAGCATCAGGTGGCGTCGGGGCGCGGGTCGAGATCGCCCCAGGCGGAGCGGAGCAGCCGCCAGGTGTCACCCAGCAGCTGCGGCACCGCCTTGGTGCGGCCGACGACGGGCAGGAAGTTGGCGTCACCGGCCCAGCGCGGCACCACGTGGGCGTGCAGGTGCGCCGCGATCCCGGCCCCGGCCACCGCGCCCTGGTTCATGCCGAGGTTGAACCCGTGCGGGGCGCTGACCCGGCGCACGGTCCGCATCGCGGTCTGGGTGAGCCGGCTGGTCTCGTCGCGCTCGGCGTCGGTCACCTCGGTCCAGTCCGAGACGTGGCGGTACGGGCAGACCAGCAGGTGGCCCGGCGAGTACGGGTACAGGTTGAGCACCACGAAGGCGTGCTCGCCCCGGTGCACCACCAGGGCGGCCTCGTCGTCGGACTCCCCGCCCAGGCAGAAGGGGCACTGCTCGGCGGAGTCGTCGGCGGGCTTGTTCTCCCCGCCGATGTAGACCATCCGGTGCGGGGTCCACAGCCGCTGGAAGGCGTCCGGCACCCCGACGGCGCGGTCGTCGGCACCGGTCTCGCTCATGTCGACCGATCCTAGACGCGCCGCGCCGCCCGGACCGACACGCGGACTGGAGTCGGCGTCCTCGGCGGCCGCGCCTGGTCGCCGGCTCAGGAGCGGTTGTCGCCCCGGGTGACGAACACCTTGCCCTCGGGCAGCTCGCTGACCACGGTGACGACCACGTCGTGGATCTTCCAGTCCAGCTCCTCCAGCAGGTGGGCCGCGCCCTCCAGCTGCGCGACGCCGACCTGCTCCTGGTGCGGCACCACGAACGCCTCGAGGTGGAAGACGTGACCCTGGTCGCGCACCCGGATGCCGACCTCGCGGACCCAGTCCAGCTCGGCCAGCCGCTGCCGCGCCGCCTCGTTGAGCGGGTGCGGCTCGGTGTCGTCGACGGTGTGCGCGCGGGCGTCGACCAGGGCGTCGACGGCGTGGCGGACGTTGCGCCAGCCGTCGCGCAGCACGCTGACCGAGATGGCCAGGGCGGCCACGGCGTCGGCCCACCACAGCCCGAGCCCGATGCCGATGACGCCGAGGACGGCGCCGCCGGCGGTCATCCAGTCGGCCTTGTTCATGTCGGCGTCGGCGTGCAGCACCTTGTCGTGCAGCCGCTCGGCCAGCGGCAGCTTGAGCCGGCCGAGGATGACGGGCCCGACGCCGGTGTAGACCATCGCGGCCACCATCAGCCACCCCTGCCAGAACGTGACCCCGAGCAGCTGGACGGTGCCGATCGAGGGGTGCTCGGCGGTGACCAGCTTGGTGACGTTGTCGTAGAGCAGGTACAGCCCCATCGTCAGCAGCGCGACCGCGGCCACCAGGTGCCCCGTGGCGACCGACCGGTGGTGGCCGTAGGGGTGCTCAGGATCGGGCGGCTTGCGGGCCACCCGGACGGCGACGAGGAAGGCGGTCGGCGGGATCAGCGACAGCAGGTCCTCGATCCAGGCGGCCTTCATCGCCTGGGAGTTGCCCATGGTGGCGGCGACGACGGCGACGCAGGTGAGCAGGTAGCCGAGGCTGACCACCTCCAGCCGGACGGCGCGGCGCACGTCGCGCCGGCGCTCCTCGGGCAGGGCCGGGTGACCGAGGTCGTGCCGACTCACGGCTGCACCTCGTCCAGGTAGTGCTCGAGCTCGGTGAGCAGGGCGTTCTCCCCCATCGTCACCGCCATCACGTAGGACCGCTTGCCGGTGCCGCCGTCGGAGGTGGGCTCCTCGCGGGTGAGGTAGGAACGGGTGACCCCGACGTCGGTGGAGTACGGCGTCTGCGACGTCAGGCCACCGATGATGATGTCGAGCTGCTGGTCCTTCATCAGCTCGACCAGGTGCTCCTCCCCGCCCGGGGTCCACACCGGGCGGGCGCCCTGCTGCTCGGCGAAGCCGGTGACCAGGTCGACCTCGGTGCCGGTGGGCGGGGCGTCCAGGCCGTCGGGGAAGTCGGTGAACGGCGGGTGCGGGGAGACCCCCACCCGCAGCTGGCCGGTGCTGCGGATCCGCTCCAGCGACTGGTCGGGGTCGGACGGGATGCCGACCCCGCACCCGGCCAGCAGGCAGAGCAGCACCGCCACCAGCGGCAGGGCAGGCAGACGCCGCACCACCACCCTCCGCACCCCCGCCGTCAGACCTGCACCCGCTGGCGGACCGCGTCGACGATCTCGGCCACCGCGTCGTCGACCGGCACCTGGTTCTTCTGGGTGCCGTCGCGGTAGCGGAAGGAGACCGCACCGGCGTCGCGGTCGTCCCCGCCCGCGATGAGCATGTAGGGCACCTTCTCCTTCTGCGCGTTGCGGATCTTCTTGGGGAACCGGTCGTCGGAGGTGTCCAGCTCGACCCGGATCCCCTGCGCGCGCAGCCGGTCGGCGATCTCGCCGAGGTAGCCGTCGAACTCGGCCGCCACCGGGATCGCGACCACCTGGACCGGGGCCAGCCACGGCGGGAAGGCGCCGGCGTAGTGCTCGACCAGCACCCCGAGGAAGCGCTCGATGGAGCCGAACAGGGCGCGGTGGATCATCACCGGACGCTGCCGGGTGCCGTCGGAGCCGGTCACCTCCAGCCCGAACCGCTCGGGCAGCATGAGGTCGACCTGGATGGTGGACAGCTGCCAGCTGCGCCCGATCGCGTCCCGGGCCTGGACGCTGATCTTCGGCGCGTAGAACGCCGCACCGCCCGGGTCGAGCACGAGCTCCAGCCCGGACGCCTCGGCGGCGTTGCGCAGCGCCTGGGTGGCCCGCTCCCACTCCTCGTCGGTGCCGATCGACTTCTCCGGGTCGCGGGTGGACAGCTCGAGGTAGAAGTCCTCCAGGCCGTAGTCGGCCAGCAGGTTGAGCACGAACTGCAGCAGCGAGATCAGCTCGCCCTGCATCTGCTCCTCGGTGCAGTAGATGTGGGCGTCGTCCTGGGTCATCCCCCGCACCCGGGTGAGCCCGTGCACCACGCCGGACATCTCGTAGCGGTAGACGCTGCCGAACTCGAACATCCGCAGCGGCAGCTCCCGGTAGGAGCGGCCGCGGGAGCGGAAGATCAGGCAGTGCATCGGGCAGTTCATCGGCTTGAGGTAGTAGTCCTGGCCCTGCCGCCGGATGCTGCCGTCGGGGTGGCGCTCCTCGTCGAGGTGCATCGGGGGGAACATCCCGTCGGCGTAGAAGCCGAGGTGGCCCGAGATCTCGAACAGCTCGCCCTTGGTGACGTGGGGGGTGTTGACGAACTCGTAGCCGGCCTCGGCGTGGCGGCGCCGGGAGTAGTCCTCCATCTCCCGGCGCAGGATGCCGCCCTTGGGGTGGAAGACCGCCAGACCCGAGCCGATCTCGTCGGGGAAGGAGAACAGGTCGAGGTCGCGGCCCAGCTTGCGGTGGTCGCGCTTGGCCGCCTCCTCCAGCCGGGTCTGGTAGGCCCTCAGCTCCTCCTTCGACGGCCACGCGGTGCCGTAGACCCGCTGCAGCTGGGCGTTGGCCTGGTCGCCGCGCCAGTAGGCGGCCGAGCTGCGGGTGACGGCCCAGCCGTTGCCGAGGTAGCCGGTGTGCGGCACGTGCGGGCCGCGGCACAGGTCCTTCCAGGCCACGCTGCCGTCGCGGCGGACGTTGTCGTAGATCGTCAGCCCGCCGGCGCCGACCTCGACGCTGGAGCCGTCGTCGTCGCTGGCGCTGCCCTTGAGCTGGATGAGCTCGAGCTTGTGCGGCTCGCCGGCCAGCTCCTCGGCGGCCTCGGCGTCGCTGACCTCGCGGCGGACGAAGCGCTGGCGCTCCTTGACGATCTTCGTCATCTCCTTGCCGATCGCCTGCAGGTCGTCGGGGGTGAACGGCGTGGGGATGTCGATGTCGTAGTAGTAGCCGTCGGTGATCGGCGGGCCGATGCCGAGGCGGGCCTCGGCGAACAGCGCCTGGACGGCCTGGGCGGTGACGTGGGCCGCGGAGTGGCGCAGGATCGACAACCCCTCCTCCGAGCCGACGAGGACCGGCTCCACCTCGTCGCCGTCGGCGAGCTCGGTGGCCAGGTCGACCGTCTGCCCGCCGACGCGCATCGCGACCACGGCGCGGTCGTCGCCGAAGAGGTCGAGCCCGGTGGTGGTCGTCCCCAGCTCCTGCTCGCTGCGCTCTCCGTCGCGGACCAGGATGAGACGTCCAGACACTGCTTCGACCTTCCGTTCGGTGGGCTCCCGGCGGGCGCCGGTGGGCAGCGACCATCTTGCCGCACCCGGCACGGTCGCCGGAGCCGATATCGCCGCACCCGCCCCGCGGGTCGCCGGGGCGGGCCCCGCCTCAGCGCGCGGCGACCATGGCGGGTGAGGGGTAGACGGTGAGCACGCGGACGCCGGCCAGCCAGGCGGTGAGCCGGTCGGCCTCCGCCTGCAGGGCGGCGGTGGCCTCGGCCGGGAGCGGCTCCAGGGCGACCACCCGCACCGCGCCGTCCTCGTCCTGCACCCAGCAGCCGACGACCCGGCCGTCCCACCAGGCCGTGGTGCCGGCGTTGCCGTTGGTGTCGAACAGCGCCGGGCCGTGGTCGCCGAGGTACCAGGCGCGCTCCTTCCAGCCCATCACCGTGGGGTCGAGGACGGGCAGCAGCGCGGCCCAGGGCTCGACCGGGCCGACCGGGTCCACGTCGTCGGGGAGCAGGAAGGCGGGGCGCCCGTCCTCGAGCGCGACGGTCACCGCGCCGACCTCGACCAGTGCGGTGCGGACCGCGGCCTTGGTGCTGCCCAGCCACCACACCAGGTCGGCCTCGGTGCCGGGGCCGAAGGTGCGCAGCCAGCGTCGGACCAGCTCGCGGTAGCCGTCGGCCGCCGGCCACGGCGGCGGCACCTCACCCAGCCAGGAGGCCATGGACGTCCACCGTGGGCGGGAGGTGCGCCAGTGCCCGCCGTTGACGCCGCGGACGATCCGTCCCTCGACCGCGAGCTGGGTGAGCACCCGCGGGGCGATGGCGATCGAGATGTCGTACTTCTTGTCGGTCTGCCCGCCGATCCGCCCGGCCAGCTCGGGCAGGGCCTCGCGCAGCTCCTTCGCCCCGTGGGCCGAGCCGTCGGCCAGCCGGGCCAGGACGGCCCGCTCGGCGGCGACCAGCCAGGCAGCGCCGTCGACGGCGATCCCGCCCTGCTCGACGTCCTTGACCAGCCGCGATCGGTGCTGGACGGCGACCCGCGCGCTCGCACTCCCCCAGGCCGCGGGCAGCAGGTCGCGGGGGAAGACGAACAGGGTGCGTCGCATCGCCAGCTGCTTGACCAGGCTGCGTTCGGTGTACAGCGCGTGCTCGATGTCGTCGACGGTGACGTCCTGCACCCGGGCGTGCACCGAGAGGTGGACGGTGGCCGGCTCGGTGGCGTGCAGCACCGTCATCGCCTCGGTCGCCGCGACCGGGTCGGGGAGCCGGGCGGCGGGATCGACGCCGTGCCGGCGGGCGAGGCGGGCCCGGCGCTCGGCGTCGGGGATGGTCCGGACGGGCTGGACGTCCCGCTGGGTAGGCACGGCAGCAGCCAACCACAGCCGTCCGACACCACCGCGAGCATTGCTCTGGACTTATATAAGTAGGCGCCGGTACCCTCGTGCTCGTGCACGCGTTCGACGTCCTCGGTGATCCGCGACGCCGGCGGATCCTGGAGCTGCTCGCCGAGGGCGAGCAGACCTCCGGCGCGATCACCGAGGTGATCCGGGCCGAGTTCGGGATCTCCCAGCCGGCGGTCTCGCAGCACCTGCGGGTGCTGCGGGACAGCGGGTTCGCTTCGGTGAAGGCGGACGGCGCCCGCCGGGTCTACGCCGTCGAGCCGGCGCCGCTGGGCGAGGTCGACGCGTGGCTGGACCGGTTCCGCCGGATCTGGGACCAGCACCTCGACGCCCTGGAGACCGAGCTGGCCCGGGGCAGACGTGCCGCCCGGACGCAGCCGGCACCTGACCAGCCCGGGCCCGGGCCGGACCTGTCGACCGAGAAGGGAAGCTGACATGAGGGACGTACTGGAGGAGCTGAGGGCTGCGCGCCGGGTGATGGGCCAGGGCAGCGTGCCCGCCGGCGAGGCCTACACCGTCGAGCTGCGGCGCCACTACCGGTCACCGGTCGACGAAGTCTGGGACGCCGTCACCAACCCCGAGCGGTTGCGTCGCTGGCTCAAGCCCGTCTCCGGCGACCTGCGACCCGGCGGGAGGTACGAGCTGGACGGCGGTGAGCACGGCGAGATCCTCCGGTGCGAGCCGCCGCAGGTGCTCACGGTGTCCTGGCTCTACGGCCCCGAGGCCGACGCCTGGCCCGGCACGAGCGAGGTGGAGGTGCGGCTGTCCGCCAGCCCGGACGGCGGCACCGAGCTCGAGCTGGTGCACGCGGCGGTCCTCGCCGACCCCTCCTTCCCGACCTACGGTCCCGGCGCCGGTGGCGTCGGCTGGGACCTGGCCCTCCTCGGACTGTCCCGGCTGCTGGCCGGCGGCGACGTCGTCGACCACGAGGAGTTCGAGACGTCTCCCGAGGGACGTGAGTTCGCCCGGCGCAGCGCGGCGGCCTGGGGCGAGGCGCACCTGGCCGCCGGTGGCGAGCCGGAGCAGGTCGCCGCCGCGGTCGAGGCGACCACCCGCTTCTACGTGCCCGACCCGGAGTGATCCGGACCGCACCGGAGGAAGGTGTGCCGTGAAGTACACGAACTCGATCGAGATCGCCCTGCCGCGGGAGAGGGTGGCGCAGCTGCTGGCCGACCCGATCCACCTGCCGAGCTGGCTGCGGGGACTGGTGGTGCACGAGCCCGTGACCGGGGTGCACGGCGCGGTCGGCACCAGGTCCCGGGTCGTGCTGCGGTCGGGGACGCAGACGATGGAGGCCACCGAGACGGTCACCCACCGGGAACCGGCGAACCTGCACGACATCCCCGCCGGCGCCGTCGTGCGCTTCGAGCGCGAGATCGTCGGCCGCGGGATGTGGAACGCCGCCCGCGACCGGCTGACCGAGACCGGTCCGGGGACGACGCTGTGGGAGAGCGAGAGCGAGTACCGGTTCGACCACCTGCTGATGCGGCTGGCGAGCGGTCTGCTGCGCGGCACCTTCCGCCGGCAGTCCCAGCAGCACCTGGAGGACTTCAAGGCCTTCGCCGAGCAGGGGAAGGACGTCCGCGACCCGAGGAGCTGAGCCGCCCGGGAGCGCGGCGACGCACCGGGGTGATCGCTCGACGCCGGACCGGCTCAGGTACGAGCAGCGACCCGGACCGTCTCGCCGGTGCGGGCGGCCTCGACGGCGGCGTAGGTGGCCGCCAGCGTCCCGAGGTTGTCCCGACCGGAGATGTGGGGCTCCCGGCCCTCGGCGATCGCCGTGGCGAACTCGGTGAGCGAGCCGGTGCGGTCGGTCCGCTCCACCCGCGGCAGGGTGAGCGTCTCCACCTCGCCCAGCCGACGGACCCGGACCTCGTCGCGGCGCCAGCCCTCCGGCCCGTCGCCCCGGCTGGTCCACCAGACCTCGGCCTGGGCGAAGTCCATCCGCCACTCCCCCGCCCAGGTGGTCCGCTCGCCGCTGCTCACCCAGCTGCCGCGGTAGCTGGTGACCAGGTCCCCGCTCTCGATCAGCGCCACCCCCTCCGACGGGCCGGAGAACATCGACCACTCCGGGTCCCAGGTACGACAGCTGATGGCCGTGATGTCGCGCCCGAGCACGGTCCGCAGCAGGTCGAGGTGGTGGATCGACATGTCCACCAGGAGCGGCTCGTCCAGGGCGTGGTGCGGCGTGGCCACCCCGTTCGCGCCGGAGAACTGGCGGAAGTCGATGGTGATGCCGTGCAGCGGGCCGTAGCGCCCGTCGGCGACGATCTCGCGCACCGTCTGCGGCGCGGGGAAGAAGCGGTAGTTCTGGCTGACCGCCAGCACCCGTCCCTGCCGTTCGGCCAGGGCCACCAGCTCCTCGGCCTCGGCGACGCTGGGCGCGAACGGCTTCTCCACCAGCACGTGGCAGCCCGCCTCCAGGGCGGCCCGGGTGGCGGGGACGTGGCCGACCAGGCTGGCCGTCACCAGCACCGCATCGGGACGGGTGGCCGCCACCGCCTCCTCCGTCGTCGCGAAGCAGCGGTCCTCGGTGGTCAGCCCCTCGGCCAGCGCCGCGGCGCGCGACCCCTCGAAGACGTCCGCGGTCGCGACCACCTCGACCTCGGGGACCCTCGGGACGACCTCACGGGCCCAGTTGCGGCCGAAACCGCCCAGACCCACCTGCACGACGCGCATCTGCCTGCCTCCCACCGTCGGGTACACGACAACGGCCCGACCGGTGGTCCCGGTCGGGCCGCAGCTGGTGCTGGTGGGCGATACTGGGTTCGAACCAGTGACCTCTTCGGTGTGAACGAAGCGCGCTACCACTGCGCCAATCGCCCTTGCGACGCCCAAAGGTACATGAGCTCCGGGGCCGACGCCAATCGACGTCAGGGCCCGCTCAGCGCGGGTCCGGATCGGCCGCCGAGCGCTCGGCGAAGACCTGCTGCAGACGCCGCGTCACCGGACCCGGGGCGTCGAAGGTCACCTCGTCCCAGCGATGGACGCCCTGCACGTCGCGCAGTGAGGAGGTGAGGAAGACCTCGTCGGCACGCTGCGCCTCGGCCAGGGTGAGGTCGCGCTCGGTGACGTCGGCCCACTCCAGCAGCAGCTCGCGGGTGATCCCGGCCAGCGCGCCCGAGGCCAGCGGGCTGGTCACCACCTCGCCGTCGAGCACGCAGAACAGGTTCGACCCGGTCCCCTCGCAGACGTGCCCGACGGTGTTGAGGAACAGGCCCTCCGTGGCGTCGCGGTCGTAGGCGTGCCGCAGCGCCCGGACGTTCTCGGCGTAGCTGGTGGTCTTCACCCCGGTCATCGCCCCGTGCTCGTTGCGGGTCCACGGCACGGTGACGACGGAGGTCGAGGCCGGTGCCGGCTCGACCGGCGTGTCGGCCAGCACCAGGGTGGGCGGACCGTAGGCGCGCTGGGACCCCAGCGGCCCCGCTCCCCCGGTCCAGGTGATCCGCAGCAGCCCCAGCTCGTAGGGCCGGTCGGCCAGCACCGCATCGGCCGCCTCGCGGACCCGGTCGGGATCGGGGGCCGGCAGACCGAGCGCCTCGGCCGAGCGCGACATCCGCGCCAGGTGCCGGCCGAGCGCGAACGCCCCGGCCGCGGTCACCTTGAGCGACTCGAAGACCCCGTCACCGACCACCAGGCCGTGGTCGACCGCCGAGACGCTGGCCTCGTCGGCCTCGAGCAGCCGGTCGTCCACCCAGACCCGACGGGGTGCTGGGCTGGTGTCGGGAAGGGTCTGGTCGGGCTCGCCGGGCACGGTCATGACGGCCATCATGCCGCGCCGCCGGTGACGTTTTGGCAAACACCAGCGATGTCGGTATGGTTCTACCCGCACCTCGACGAGGCCGGCAGGACGGGCTGGAGCGGGGAACATGCGGACGTGGCTCAGCTGGTAGAGCATCACCTTGCCAAGGTGAGGGTCGCGGGTTCGAATCCCGTCGTCCGCTCGGAGTGGTCTCCACTGGAGGTCTACCACTTTCGGTGGGTTGGCCGAGAGGCGAGGCAACGGACTGCAAATCCGTGTACACGGGTTCGAATCCCGTACCCACCTCACCACCTCGGAGGACGACTCCACACGAGGGCGATTGGCGCAGCGGTAGCGCGCTTCCCTGACACGGAAGAGGTCACTGGTTCAAACCCAGTATCGCCCACCAGCTCGACGAGGGCCCCGACCGGCAGACGCCGGATCGGGGCCCTCGTCGTCTCCCCTCCCGGTTCTCGTCCCAGCGACGGCTCTTGCCCCACCTCTCGTTTCTCGATAGATTTCAGCCGACATTCGATCGAGAGGACGATCATGGGCAAGGGAACCATCGTGGTGCTGCGGGTGCTGGCGGTGCTGCTGCTGGGCGGGTCGCTGTACCTGCAGGGGGTGCTCGCCCCGCTGCTCGGGGTGGACATGGCCGAGGCCGGCGCGCCGGGCTGGCTGCGGACGGCGGTGGTGACGATCCTCGTGCTCGGGGTGCTCTGCGGGCAGGTGGTCGTCGTGTGCGTGTGGCAGCTCCTGACGCTGGTGCGCCGCGGCACGGTCTTCACCTCCGCCGCGTTCCGCTACGTGCACGTCATCATCGTCGCCTTCGCGGTCGCCGCGGGGCTGCTGCTCGCCCTCGGGGCGGTGCTGGCCCCGACCGAGGTGGCGCCGGGGATCGTGCTGGTGATCGGCGGGCTGGCCGCCTCGGTGGCGGCGGTGGCCATGCTGGTGTGGGTGATGCGCGCGCTGCTCGCCCAGGCCGTCAGCACCCGGACCGAGGCCGAGCACCTGCGCTCGGAGCTGGACGAGGTGATCTGATGCCGATCGTCGTGGACATCGACGTCATGCTGGCCCGGCGCAAGATGGCGGTGGGCGAGCTGGCCGAGCGGGTCGGCATCACGCCGGCGAACCTGGCGGTGCTGAAGAACGGACGGGCCAAGGCCGTCCGCTTCACCACCCTGGCCGCGCTGTGCGAGGTGCTGGGCTGCCAGCCCGGCGACCTGCTGCGCTGGGAGCCCGACGGGGACTGAGGCGTCAGGACGCCGGGCGAACCTGCATCTGGCGCCGGATCAGGGTGCGCTCCTCAGCGCGGACCTGCTCGCGCGCCTCGCGGCGGATGCGCCGGACCTCGGCCTCGGACAGGCTCCGCGGAGCCACCACCTTGGGGTTCTTCACCGTGAAGGACATCGGACCTCCTCCTGCTGCTCGTCCATGCTACGCCGATGCTGCCAGAGGCATCCGACAGCTACGGCTGCGGCGCCGCGGTGGCGAAGGCCACCGCCAGCATCTCGGCGGTGAACTCGGCTACCGCGACGTCGGTCTCGGTGAAGGAGTGCGGCTCGGGCGCGTCCACCGTGAGCATCCCGTAGGGCGTCGCGCCGGTGACCACCGGCACCGCGATGTAGGTCCGATAGCCACGCTCGCGGCCGCGCTCCCCCGGCTCGGCGCCGGTGTCGTGCACCACCCGGGTCCGGTTCTGCACCAGCGCCTCGAAGGCCGGATCCGGCGGGTCGTCGCGGCGCTCGAACGAGCCCGGCGTCTCACCCCGGCCGTGGTAGGCCAGGTGGGTGAGCACGTCACCGGAGGGGTCGAGCCGGTAGACCACCGACCGCACCCCGTCGACCTCGAACAGCAGGTACAGCCCCGAGGCCGCCTGCTGGGAGACCTGGTAGAGCAGCCGCTCCCGGTCCTCCGCGCCGGCCCCGGGCATCTGGGCCATCAGCTCGGCCACCGGGCGCAGGGCGTCCTTCACCGCCACCCCGAGACGGGCCGCCGCTCCCCGCTGGGCCTCGTCGGCCCGGCGCTTGGCCCAGGCGTTGAGCACCTCCAGCACGGCGACACCCAGCCCCAGCACCACCACGGCGGCGATCAGCCACGGCCGGGGCCCGACCTCCTCCGAGAGCGCGATGCCGATCACCGAGCCCACCCAGGCCAGCCCGATCGTGAGGGTGGAGACCAGAAGGCTGTGCTCCTGGACGCTGCCGGCCAGCCAGGCGCGCACGTCGAGCCAGGTCGTGCGGCGGGTGCGGGGGGTCACCTCGGTCACGGACCCGAGTATGGGCCACCCCACCGACAACCGGCAGCCGCGGACGTCCGGGTGTGGGCGCGCCGTCCGGGGGAACAGCAGGGCCATGAACGAGGACGACGAGGAGACCCGCGACGGGTTCGACGAGGCGGTCAACATGACGCCCAAGGAGCTCGAGGAGTGGCTGGAGACCGAGGAGTCGAAGAGCGTCGGCCAGTCCGAGGGCGGCGAGTCGACCGGGCACCGCAGCGGCCGCCGGATCGTCGAGCTGCTGCGGACCAGGAAGGGCGACCTGACCGACGACGACTTCGACCACATGCGCAAGGTCAACGGCTACGTCAAACGCCACCTGGCCCAGCGCCCCGACGGCGACGTCACCGACACCAGGTGGCGGTACTCGCTGATGAACTGGGGCCACGACCCGCTGAAGTGACCCCACCGGGCACCGCCGCGCCCGGGCTGCCACAGTGGGCCGCATGCCGGAACGCTGCTGGAGCTGGGACCTGACCGCCCCCAGGACGATGGAACGCGGCAGCGTCCCCGACCCCGACCCCGCCGCGGTGGGCCGCGACCAGGTGCTCATCGAGCTGCTGCTGGCCGGGATCTGCGGCTCCGACATCCCGCGCTACACCGGTGACGCCGACGTCCCCGAGACCCTGCCGGCGGCCGCGTTCCCCTGCCACGAGCTGGTCGGACGGGTGCTGGCCAGCGGCTCGGACCGCTTGCCGGTCGGCACCCGGGTGCTCGCCATGTCGACCACGCACACCGGGCTCCGGCAGCGCCAGGTGCTGCCGGCCGCGCACGCCGTCCCGCTGCCCGAGGAGCTGCCCGACGAGGTGGCCGTGCTGGCCCAGCCCACCGGCACCGTCCTCAGCGCGCTCCGCGGGGTCGGGCCGGTCGAGGGCCGCAGCGTCTGCGTCATCGGACTGGGCAGCACCGGGCTGCTGGCCGCCTCGGTGCTGGCCAGCCAGGGGGCCCGGGTCACCGGCGTCGACCCGCTGGACCGGGGCGACCTGCCGGCCCGGCTCGGCGTGGCCGAGGTGGTGCGGACGACCTCCGACGTGCTGGTCGCCGACGGGGCCCGCTTCGACCTCGTCTTCGAGGCCGTCGGGCACCAGACCCAGACCTTCGTCGACGCCTGCCACCTGGTGGGGATGGACGGCCGGCTCGTCGTCTTCGGCGTCCCCGACACCGACGACTACCCCTTCCCGCTGCGCACCGTCTTCCGACGCAACGTCGTGCTGCACACCGGCACCACCCAGCACTGGACCCGCTTCCTCGCCGCCGGCGTCGAGCACGTCCGCCGCCACGCCGACACGCTCGCCCCGGTGGTGACCCACGTCCTCGGCCTGGACGAGGTGCCGCGGGCCTACCAGCTGGCCGCCAGCGCCGACCCGGCCCGGGTCAAGGTGCTGATCCGCCCCTGACCGGCCCGGCACCGTGCCTCGGCGCGGGCACGGCCCTACGCTGCAGACGTGCCGCACTCCGTGCCCGACCCCGTGCGGCAGCGCCGTCGCACGCTGCTCGGGCGCCTCCGTGCCCGGGCCCGGCTGGTGCGGTCGCTGGTGCAGCGGGTCGGCGAGGCCTCCGGAGCGCTCCGGGTCGTCTGGCAGACGCTGGCCGTCGCCTTCACCCACCGGCTCACCGGGCTGGCCGCCGAAGCCGCCTTCTTCGCGATCCTGTCGCTGCCGCCGATGCTGTTCGGGCTGGCCGGTGCGGTCGGCTTCGTGGCCGGCGTCTTCGAGGTGGACGCCGTCAGCACCTTCCGCGCCGACCTGCTCCGGCTGGCCTCGGCCGCGCTCACGGGCGACGCGGTGAGCACCGTCATCGCACCCACCCTCGACGACGTCCTGGCCAGCGGCCGCGCCGACGTCGTCTCGGTCGGCTTCCTGCTCGCGCTGTGGGCCGGGTCGCGCTCGACCAACGTCTTCATCGAGACCATCACCATCATGTACGGGATGGCCGGCGAGCGCGGGATCGTCCGCACCCGGCTGCTGTCGGTGCTGGCCTACCTCGTGTTCCTGCTGGTCGGCGTGGTGGTGCTGCCGCTGATCCTGGCCGGGCCCTCGCTGATCGACCTCGCACTACCCGACGCCCTCGGCGCGGTCGGGCTGCTCTACTGGCCGGTGGTGCTGCTGCTCTCGGTCTGCATGCTCGCGACCGTCTTCCACCTCGCGGTGCCGCACCGCAGCCGGTGGCGCAGCGACCTGCCCGGAGCCGGGCTGACCGTGCTGCTGTGGCTGGGCGGCAGCGCGCTGCTCCGGGCCGTCCTGGGCCGCACCACCGGCACCGCCTCGGTCTACGGGCCGCTGGCGGCACCCATCGCGGTGCTTCTGTGGTTGTACCTGGTGTCCATCGCCGTGCTGCTCGGCGCGGCCCTCAACGCGGCGGTGGACAAGGTGTGGCCGCACCTCTCGGGACTTCACGATGGCGCCGCCCCAGATCGACAGGTGTCCGATTCGTCCGCATCTTGATATGGCTTCCCACATGTTGGGATTTGGATTTGCCAGTCAGGAGCGCCAGCACAAGAGTGTGCGGCAGCGGCGCTGTCTCAGCACGCAAGACCCTGTTCCAGGAAGGACTGTCATGTCGGCCCCTGCCCTCGTCCTGCTCGCCAGCGGTAGCTCTGACCCGGGTGTCGCCCAGGTCACCCACTGCATGCGCAAGGGGATCAAGGCGATGCGCCCGGCGCTCGACGTGCACGTGGCCTTCCTCGACCACTGCCCGCCGAGCGGTCCGCAGGTCGTGGGCCAGCTGGCGCGGGCCGGCGTGCAGGAGATCGTGTTCGTCCCCCTCGACATCTGCCGGGCCTTCGGCGTCGACGACCGCGTGGAGGCGCTGCTGGCCAAGGTCCGCGCCGCCCACCCCGGGCTGGCCGTGACCGCCTCGGAGCCGCTCGGACCGGGCGCGCAGCTGCTCACCCTGGTCGACCGGCAGCTGCGTGAGGCCCTGCGCCGCGTGCACGCCACCGAGCTGGACGGCCTGGTGCTGGCCGCCTCGAGCACCGACGAGGTCCGCAGCACCGCCATCCTCGGCCGCCGGGCGCGGCAGTGGTCGCAGCACCACCGCCTGCCGTGCGTGGTCGCCCAGGACACCGAGGGCGCCGGCGCGCTGGTGGCCGCGGTGAACAACCTGCGGGCCCAGGGACGTCGCCACATCGCCGTCGGCTCCTGGCACCTGGTGGGTGACGACGTCTGGCAGGCCCAGGCCGAGGCCGCCCGCGCGCTGGGCGTCCGTGCGGTCAGCCTGCCCTTCGGCGACCAGCCCGAGCTGCTCGACCTCGCCCTGGCCCGCTACGTGGTGGCGGCGATGGAGCTGGTGACCTTCGAGGAGGACACCCGCCCCGCGGCCGCGACCGAGGAGCGTCCGCGGCTCAGCGTCGTCGGCGCCTGAGCACGGCGGTCCAGACCCCGGCGACGTCACGGGTGGCGGCGAGCCGCTCCTTCTCGACGGCCACGTCGAAGTCGGCACGGGGCCACTGCAGGTCGAGGGCGCGCAGCTGCTCCAGCAGCAGCTGCGCGACCGCCCAGTTGCGGTACCACTTGCGGTCGGCCGGGATGACGTACCAGGGCGCGGTCGCGGTCGACGTCGCGCCCAGCACCTCGGTGTAGGCCCGCTGGTAGGCCGGCCAGTCGCGGCGGGAGTCGACGTCGCCGGGGTTGTACTTCCAGTGCTTGTCGGGGCTGTCCAGCCGCTCCATCAGCCGCTCCAGCTGCTTGTCGGCCGAGATGTGCAGGAAGCACTTGACCAGCCGGGTGCCGCCGGAGACCAGCTCCTGCTCGAACTGCGCGATCTCGGCCAGCCGCCGGCCCACCGCGTCCTCGTCCAGCTCGCCCCGCACCCGCGGCACCAGGACGTCCTCGTAGTGCGAGCGGTCGAAGATGCCGATCATCCCGGGCTGCGGCAGCGCCGTGCGGATCCGCCACAGGTAGTGGTGAGCGCGCTCCTCCTCGGTCGGCGCCTTGAACGCCTTGAGCTGCACGCCCTGCGGGTCGACCATGCCGATCGCGTGCCGGATGATCCCGCCCTTGCCGGAGGTGTCCATCCCCTGCAGCACCACCAGCACCGACGGCGTCCCCTCCACCCCCGACCGGCCGCTGGCGTACAGCCGCTCCTGCAGCTCCGACAGCTCCGGCTCGATCGCCAGCCGCACCGCGTCGGCGTCCTTCTTGCCCTGGCCCGGGTAGCCGGGCGTGGCGCGGGGGTCGTGGCTGGCGAGGTCGACCGGGCCGTCGGGCAGGCGCAGCACCTGGCTGAGCGGGGTCTCGGGCGGCTGGTAGGCGGTCTCGTCGGCGGTCATGCGGGTCAGTCTGCACCGCGGCGCGCCGGACGGGGCTACTTCTTCCAGCCCTCGTAGGCCTTGATGACCTCGTCGGGGTCGCCGTCCTCGCGCAGGACGCCCTTCTCCAGCCAGATCACCCGGTTGCAGGTGTCGCGGATCGAGCCCATCGAGTGCGAGACCAGGAACACCGTGCCGGCCTGCTCGCGGATCTCGCGGATCCGGCTCTCGCTGCGCTCGCGGAACTTCTTGTCCCCCACCGCCAGCGCCTCGTCCACGATGAGGATCTCGTGCTGCTTGGCCGCGGCGATCGCGAACTTCAGCCGCTGCTGCATGCCCGAGGAGTAGGTCCGCATCGGCAGCTCGATGAAGTCCTCCAGCTCGGCGAAGGCGACGATGTCGTCGCGCATCTCGGCGATCTCCTCCTTGCTGAAGCCGAGCGCGAGCCCGCCGAGCACGATGTTGCGCTCACCGGAGAGGTCGGGCAGCAGCGCGGCGCCGACACCGAGCAGGTTGGGCCGGGCCGAGGCGTAGATCGCGCCGCGGCTGGGCGGGGTGAGACCGGTGATGGCTCGCATCAGCGTCGACTTGCCCGAGCCGTTGGAGCCGATGATCCCGATCGACTCCCCCTTCTCGGCGGTGAAGGAGACGCCCTTGAGCGCGTGCACGGTCCGCACCCCGCGGGTGCGGGTGAGCAGCTTGCGGCCGGCCTTGTCGAGCGCCTTGCCGCTGGCGTACACCTTGTACTCCACGTGCACGTCGTCGACGATCACCGCCGCCGAGCCCATGTCGCTGGGGATCGGCAGCAGCGTGCCGTTCCCGGTGGCCGCGTCCGCCGGCGCCGGCTCGAGCGCGCGCCGCGGCGAGCCCGGGTCGCGGTCGTCGCGCCCGGGACGGTCGACGATGGCGAACCGGCCTGTCGCGGGCTCCCCCGCCGGGACGGCCGGCAGCCGTTGGGTGTCCTCCGCCGGTGAGCCGTGCTGCGGGCCGGAGACCCGCCGCGGCTGCGGCCGTGACCGCCGGCGGAGCAGGACGACGCCGACGCCCGCGGCCGCCAGCACCAGCAGCACCGGCACGCCGATCCGCAGCACGTCGCCCACGGCGGGCAGCCCACCGGCGGCGCCGGCGTCACCCTCGGTGGGCGGGGCCTGGGTGGTCTCGTCGGTGGGGGTGCCCCCGCCGCTCGGCGTGGGAGTGGGCGGGACAGGGGTGGGCCCGCCGGCCGGGACGGCCGGGTCCAGCTCGGTCGGGACCGGTACGCGGAGCACGTCCGCCCCGGCGCCGGTGGAGCCGACCAGCAGGTCCTCACCGTCCAGGCTGGTGGTGATCGTCTCGCCCTGCTCCTGCTCGGGCAGGACGGCGCTGGCCACCTCGGCGTAGTCGTCGTCGGGGTCGACCACGGTGACGGCGCCGTAGTCGCGCAGCGCGAGGGTGCCGTCGGGCAGCGCGGTGGCGTCCGTGACGAAGGAGGGTGCGTCGCCGACCCGCTCGAGGGTGTTCATCGCCTGGCCGGTGAGCTCGGCGGTGGGGGCCCAGATGCCGCCGTCCTCCTCCTTGGTGATGACGAGCAGCTCCTCGTCCTCGGTGACGACGATCGCCTCGGCGTCGTGGGACTCCCCGTCCTCGTACTGCAGGTCCCAGGCGTTGTAGAAGCTGTTGCCGCCGACCTCGGGGCTGGCGAGCCGGTAGACGGTGACGAAGTCGCGCTCCTGCTCGTCGTCGCCGATGTCGGCCAGGTACAGCCCGGCGTCGGTGTACGCGGCGGCCTCCAGGTCGGAGACCTCGGCGCCGAACACCACCCGGCCCTCGACCTCGCCGTCCTCGGCGACCGCGAAGGCCTCGGCCTCCTCCGACGAGTCGTTGACCGTCCAGTAACGGTCGTTGGCGGGGTCGCTGGCCAGTCCGGCGGAGCGTTCGACGTCGGGGTCGTCGAGGGTGAACTCGACCTCCTCGGCCACCGCCGGGACGGCCGTCCAGGACAGCCCGAGGACGCCCAGCAGCGCGGCGCTGACGGCCGCCGCCACCGAGCGACGACCTCGGCGCGGGGTTCCCCGCCGCCGACCGGATCGTCGCTCAGTCGCCACGGCCGTACCGCTCCTCGGCCGCCCAGAAGAACAGCAGCCCCACCACCAGCATCCCGACCGACCAGGCGGCGAAGTAGGCCCAGTAGATCGGCTGGGCGCCCTCGTAGCCCATCAGGAAGCTCCGGGCCAGGCTGAGCACCTCGTGGATCGGGTGGTAGTCGTAGATGGCGCGGAGCCACGGCAGGCTCGACAGGATGCGCTCGGGATCGAAGAGCACGCCGGAGGTGTAGAAGAAGATCCGGCTGATGTAGGGCAGGAACTGGGTGAGGTCGCGGACGTGCACCGTCAGCCGGGCCCCGATCAACGCGACGCCGGTGCAGAAGAGGACGTAGAGCACGAGCAGCGGGAGCATCAGCAGCCACTCCACCCGCGGGAAGTGCCCGAGAACCAGCAGCAGCACGACCATGACGCCGAGCGTCGGCACGAGGTTGAGCAGCTGCTGCAGCACGATGGAGATCGGCAGGGTGACGCGGGGGAACGACAACGACTGCACCAGCGAGGCGTTGCCGGTGATCGACTTCGCCCCGCTGGTCATGCATCCGGTGAAGAAGCTGAAGAGGAAGACCCCGATGACGACGAAGGGGACGAAGTCCTCCGGTGCGTTGTCGCCCTGCAGGATGCCGAAGATGGTGCCGTAGATGGCGGCGTTGAGCATCGGCTGCAGGACGATCCAGAGCATCCCCAGACGGTTGCGCTCGTTGCTGGCCTGCACCTTGTAGCGCGCCATCGCGTAGGCGAAGTCGCGGCGGTGCCAGGCCTCGCGCAGGTAGGACCACAGCGGGGGCCGTGCGCCCACGCGGTGCAGGTCCGGCTGCAGCTCGTCCTGGGCCACCGTCATCTCCCGTGCAATCCCCATCATTCGGTCCTGGGCCCCGGTGACCCGGAGTGGGAGTCTAGACGATCAGGCCCCCTCGACCGGCTGCAGCGACAGCGCCACGGAGTTGATGCAGTAGCGCAGGTCGGTCGGCGTCGCGTAGCCCTCACCGGAGAAGACGTGCCCCAGGTGGGAGTCGCAGGTGGCGCAGCGGACCTCGGTGCGGGTCATCCCGAGGGAGGTGTCGTCGATGTAGCGGACGCGGTCCTCGGCCAGCGGGGAGAAGAAGGACGGCCACCCGCAGTGGGAGTCGAACTTCGTCGTGGAGCGGAACAGCTCGGCGTCGCAGGCCCGGCAGCGGTACACGCCCTCGGTCGTGGTGTCGGTGTACTCGCCGGTGAACGGGCGCTCGGTGCCGGCCTCGCGCAGGACGTGGTACTCCTGCGGGCTCAGCATGGCGCGCCACTCGGCCTCGGACCGGACCACCTTGCCGACGCCGGCCGCGACGTCGGTGGTCTGCTGGTCGGAGCTCTGGGTCATGGTCGTCCTCCTGGTCTGGTGGTCGTGCAGCCTCGGTACAACGCGGTGGGCACCGTCACAGATTCCCCGCCGCCGTCCGGGCGTGTCGGGGACGGTACCCGCCCGCCCCAGCCGTCACCAGGAGGCGACGACCTCGGCCAGCTCGCGGCGCCGTCCGGTGTAGAACGGCACCTCTTCGCGGGTGTGGCGCCGCGCACCGGCCGCGCGCAGCGCCCGCATCAGGTCGACGATGCGGTGCAGCTCGCCGGCCTCGAAGGCCAGCAGCCACTCGTAGTCACCGAGGGCGAAGGAGGAGACGGTGTTGGCCAGCACGTCGGGGTAGGGACGGGCCAGCTCGCCGTGCTCGCGCAACATCGCCCGGCGCTCCTCCTCCGGCAGCAGGTACCACTCGTAGGAGCGGACGAAGGGGTAGACCGACAGGTACTCCCCCGCAGGGTGCCCGGAGAGGAAGGCGGGCACGTGGCCGCGGTTGAACTCCGCCGGCCGGTGCAGCCCCATCTGCGACCAGACCGGGGTGAGCCCCCGGCCCAGCTCGCTGCCGCGGAAGGCCAGGTAGGCGTCCTGCAGGGTGTCCGACGACGGCGCGTGCCACCACACCATCAGGTCGGCGTCGGCACGCAGCCCGGCCAGGTCGTACCAGCCGCGGATCGTCAGGTCGCCGCCCTCGGTCGCGGCGGCCACCGCCTCCAGCGCCGCCTGCGCGTCCCCGGTGGCGCCGGCCTCGCGGCGGAACACCGAGTACATGACGTAGCGGATGGTGGCGTTGATCTCCTCGGCCTGCTCGATCGGCACCGACACCGGAGCGTCCTCCTTCTCCCGACCCGCCGGGTGCGGGCGCGTGCCCACTGTGCCACCGGGGGTGACCTGCGGCGAAACCGTCGCGCCGCCGGGGAGATGATCGCCCTTCGACAGGCTCAGGGCGTTGTCGTGGGGTCGGTGCCCACGGTGCGGTTCGACCCCAGCGTCCTGAGCCTGTCGAAGGACGAGCCCGTCGGCACCCGACCGCGCAACCCCACTCCAGCGTCCTGAGCCTGTCGAAGGACGAGCCCCTCCACACCCGACCGCCCAACCCGAACCAGCGTCCTGAGCCTGTCGAAGGACGAGCCCCCTCAGCCGGCCATGGCCAGCACGCGATCGGCGGCCTCCAGCCCGGACTCCAGGCAGGGCCCGACGCCGACCCCCCGGTAGGCGGCCCCGCACACCTCCAGGCCGGGCAGCCCGGCCACCGCCTGCTCGACCTGCTCGACCCGGTCGACGTGGCCGACCGCGTACTGCGGCAGTCCCCCGCCCCAGCGCTGCAGCCGCCAGCCGTGGACCGTGACGCCGTCCCAGCGGGGCAGCTCGCGCAGCTCGGCCACGGTGGCGGCGGCCAGCTCGGCGTCCGGACGCTGCACCACCGCCTCCTCGCCGGCGCGGCCGAGGCTCACCCGCACCAGGTGGTGCCCGTCGCCCCACCGCTCCCGCACGCGCTCGGCGAGCCAAGCCCACTTGCGGTCGCTGTGGGTGATGGCCTTGATGGTCGGTGAGCCGCCGGGCGGGACGAGGAGCCCCGAGCCCTGCGGCCGGACGCCCTCGACGTGCAGGGCGAGCACCGCCGGCGAGGCGTAGCGGATGCTCTCCAGCGGTGTCGCTGCGGCGGTGCCGGTCAGCAGCCGGGCGGCAGCCGGGGCCGGGACGGCGAGCACGACCGCGTCCACCTCGAGCTGCTCGGACGCGTCTGCCCGCTCGTCGGCGCGCACCGCGCCGTCCTCGTGCCGGCGGGAGGCGAGCTCCAGCCGCCAGCCGTGCTGCTGCGGCTCGAGCCCGCGCACCGTCACCCCGGTGCGGACCCGCTCCCCCAGCTCCTCGACCAGGGCCCGCACCACCTGGTGCACCCCGCCGACCACCCCGGTGAAGGGGGAGCCGGTGCTGGTGCCCGGTGGAGGCATCAGCGCGGCGGCCGTGCGGAGCAACGACGTGCCGGTGCGCAGGGCGGACCACAGCCGGGGGTTGACCGCGGCGGCCGACAGCTCGCGGGAGCGTCCGGCGTAGACGCCGCCGAGCAGCGGTTCGAGCAGCCGGTCGGCGACCTCCGCGCCGAACCGGTCGGCCACCAGCGTCCCGATCGCGACGTCGCCGGCCGGGACCTCGAACGGCCGGTCCGGCTCCTCGGCCGCCCGCCGCCAGCCGTCCTCGCTGAGCAGCCCGCGCAGCGGCTCCAGGTCGCTCGGCACCCCGAGCAGCGACGGCGGCACCGGCACCGCGCGCCCGTCGGAGAGCAGGGCCGAGCGCTCGGCGGTCGGGGTGGTCAGGCGGTCGTCGAGCCCCAGCCGGCTGAGCAGCTCCGCCACCCGGGGACGTCCGCGCAGCAGCATGGACTCCGCACCGAGGTCGAGCCGCAGCCCGTCCAGCTCGCCACCGAGCACCTTCCCGCCGCAGCGCTCCGCCTGCTCGAGCACGACGACCTCGGTACCCGCGCCGAGCAGCGCGGAGGCCGCCGCCAGACCGGACACCCCGCCGCCGACCACGGCGACCCGGAGCCCGGCTCCCGTCCCGGCCGGGACGTCCGGCGGCGTGCTCACCGCACCGGGGCGGCCTCGTCGGCCACCCGCTCGGCCCCCGCCTCGCGCAGGGCCAGCCCCTCGGCGTGCACCAGCTCGACGACGCGGGCCAGCACGTCGGGATCGGCCGCGGGTGGGACGCCGTGGCCGAGGTTGAAGATGTGGCCCGGGACCCGTCCGCCGGCCCGCAGCACCTCGCGGACCCGCTCGGCCAGCACCGGCCAGGGGGCGCCGAGCAGGGCCGGGTCGAGGTTGCCCTGCACCGCCACGCCGCCGCCGACCCGGCGCCAGGCCTCGTCCAGCGGCACCCGCCAGTCGACCCCGAGCACGTCGGCTCCGGCGGCGACCAGGTCACCGAGCAGCTCCCCCGTGCCCACCCCGAAGTGGATCCGCGGCACCCCGAGCTCACCCACCGCCGCCAGCACCGTCGCGGTGTGCGGCTGCACCGAGGCGCGGTAGTCGGCCGGGGCCAGGGCGCCGGCCCAGGAGTCGAAGACCTGCACCAGCCGGGCGCCGGCCCGCACCTGGGTGGTGAGGAAGGCGGCCGAGATCCGCGCCAGCCGCTCCATCAGCTCCCGCCACAGCTCCGGCGCGCCGACCATCATCGCCTTGGTGCGGCTGTAGTCCTTGCTCGGCCCGCCCTCGACCAGGTAGCTGGCCAGCGTGAACGGCGCCCCGCAGAAGCCGATCAGCGGGACGTCGCCGAGCTCGGCCACCAGCAGCCGAACCGCCTCGGCGACGTGGTCGAGCTCACCGGGCTGGGGGTCGCGCAGCTGGGCCAGGTCGGCGTCGGAGCGGATCGGGGAGGCGATCACCGGCCCGGTGCCGGGGACGATGTCGAGGTCCACCCCGATCGCCTTCAGCGGCACCATGATGTCGGAGTAGAAGATGGCCGCGTCGACGTCGTAACGGCGCACCGGCTGCAGCGTGATCTCGGTGACCAGGTCGGGGCGGGCGCAGCTGTCGAGCATCGAGATGCCCTCGCGCACCCGCCGGTACTCCGGCAGCGAGCGCCCGGCCTGCCGCATGAACCACACCGGCACCCGGCTCGGCTCCACCCCCCTCGCCGCTGCCAGCAGCGGGGGCTCGTCGCCGGTCGGGGGCTCTGCGCGGTGCGTCACCCGGTCACCCTAGTCGGGCGAGCACGCCCGGCCCGCCCGCAACCGGCAGCGCGAGGGCGGGCACCACGTCCGCAGCGACGGAACACGACCGTAACGCGTTCGCAGGAGGAGCGACATCAGCGCTCCCTAGGGTTTCGATACAGCATCGGAACAGAGGGAGGGCATCGCGATGGTGGCGGTGGCAGCACAGATCAAGCAGCGGCTCGAGAGCGAGGGCGTCCGGTACGCGATCGCCGGTTACACCGACCTGCACGGCAACCTCAAGGGCAAGGTCGTGCCCATCGACCACCTGGTCGACATGGCCGGCGGCTCGGAGCTCTTCACCGGGGCTGCGGTCGACGGGCTGCCGCAGGACGTGAACGACGAGGAGCTGTCGGCCCACCCCGACCTGGAGCGCGGGATCGTCCTTCCGTGGCGACCGGACACCGCCCTCTTCCAGTCCGACCTGTACGTGGGCGGACAGCCCTTCGACGCCGCCTCGCGCAACATCCTGGGCCGCCAGATCTGCGCGGCGGAGAAGCTCGGCTACCGCTTCAACCTCGGCGTGGAGACGGAGTTCTTCGTGCTCAGGGACGGGCCCGACGGCCCGCAGAACGTCAGCGACCGCGACGTGCTCGAGAAGGCCTGCTACACGGTCCCGGCCCTGCTGGACAACTTCGGCTGGCTCCCCGAGCTGGTCGAGTCGATGAACGACCTCGGCTGGGACGTCTACTCCTTCGACCACGAGGACGCGCAGGGTCAGTTCGAGATCGACTTCGCCTACGCCGACGGCCTCACGATGGCCGACCGGGTCGTCTTCTTCCGCCTGATGGCCGGCGAGATCGCCCGCAAGCACGGCTTGTTCGCCTCCTTCATGCCCAAGCCGTTCGCCGACCGCACCGGGTCGGGCGCGCACTACAACATGTCCCTGGCCGACCCCGTCTCCGGTCGCAACCTCTTCGCGGCGGACGCCGACCCGCGCGGCGCGGGGCTCAGCGAAATCGGCTATCACTTCGCCGCCGGCATCGTCCGGCACGCCGCCGCCATCTGCGCGGTGATCGCCCCGACCGTGAACAGCTACAAGCGCCTCGTCCGTGGCGGTGCGATGTCCGGTTCGACGTGGGCCCCGATCTTCGCCAGCTGCGGCAACAACAACCGCACCAACATGCTGCGCATCCCGCTCGGGGGCGGCCGGGTCGAGTGCCGGGCGGTGGACGCCGCCTGCAACCCCCACCTGGCGGCCGCCCTGCTGCTGGCGGCGGGTCTGGAGGGCATCCGCGAGGAGCTGCCGCTGGAGCACTTCCACACCGAGAACCTCTACGACGTCGCGCCCTCGGAGTACGCCGCGCGCGGGCTGACGCTGCTCCCCCGAACGCTGGAGGAGGCCGTCGACGCCTTCGAGGCCGACCCCTTCGTCCGCGAGGTGCTCGGCGAGACGGCCTGGCGGGCCTTCGTCGACTACAAGCGCGAGGAGTGGGGCTCCTACGCCACCGCGGTCAGCGACTGGGAGACCAACCGCTACCTGAAGTTCTTCTGACCCGCCTCACCGCACCACACACCGGAGGGAGCACACCGTGCTGCTGCACGTCGACGAGCTCAGGCTCGAGTCCGGGGAGCTGCTGCAGGGGGCGGTCATCGGGTACCGCACCTACGGCCGGCTCGCCGAGACCGGCGACAACGCGGTGCTGCTGTTCAGCTACTACACCGGCAACCACGACAGCTATGACCCCTGGATCGGCCCGGGCCGCCCGCTCGACCCCGACCGCCACCTCGTCGTCGTGGTCGACCACCTGGGCGGAGGCGTCTCGACCTCGCCCTCGCACGGCCTCGACGTCGTCCCCGAGCTCACCACCGGCGACTGCGTGGAGGCAGCGAGGCTGGTGCTCGCCAGCCTCGGCGTGCGACGGCTGCGGCTGGCAGCGGGGTGGTCGCTCGGCGGGATGCAGGCGTTGGAGCTGGCGGTACGCCACCCGTCGTCGGTCGAGGCGGTCCTCGCCCTGTGCTCGGCCGCGCGCTGCAGCGAGGTGAACGAGGTGTTCCTCGGGTCGGTGGCGGCCGCCCTCGGAGCCGACCCGGAGCCCGGGGCGCGGGTCGGGCGCAACGCCTTCGGCCGGGTCTACGCCGGCTGGGCCTACAGCGAGGAGTTCTTCGCCGAGGGGCTCTACCGCGAGTTCGGCTACCGGGATCCCGCAGACGTGCTGTCCTCCTGGGGCCGCGACCACGAGGATCACCACGCCGACGACCTGCTGGCGAGCCTGCGGATGTGGCTGCGGGCCGACGTCGGCCGCGGCCGCGGCGGCACCCTGGCCGCCCTGGCCACCATCACCGCCCGCACCCTGCTGATGCCCGCCTCCACCGACCAGTACTTCACCGTCGGCGAGAACGAGCGCGAGGTCGGCGCCCTGCGTCGTGGCGAGCTGCGGGTGCTCGAGTCCCCCCTCGGGCACGTCGCGGGACGTCCCGGCGTCCGCGCCGCCGAGCAGCAGGTCGTCGACCGGGCCCTCCGCGACCTCCTCGACGACCCTGCCTCCTGAGCCCACCAGGCCCGCACCGCCTGACCCGTACCGACCCAACGAGAGGAACCCACCCGTGGCACTGAACGTCGTCGTCGCCGGACTGCCCAAGGCCGTCCAGCACGCGCAGGACCCCGACGAGGGCCTGTGGCTGACCGACGAGCAACGCGCCCGCGTGCTGGGTGCCGCGCCGGACGTCCGGCTGGAGCACCTGCCCGTCTCCCAGCTCAACGCGGGCCGCGGCCCCGAGCGCGCGCCGCACGCGATCATGGTCGAGACCAGCGGCTCCAAGCCGTCGCTGGATGTCGAGCAGGGCATCCTGACCCGCTCCGGCCTCGACGTGCTGCTGGGTCCTGAGCTCCGGCTCCTCCAGTCGATGAGCGCCGGGGCCGAGCACCTCGTCGGCGTCGTACCCGATGGCGTCGCCTTCGCGAACGCCTCGGGCGTCTCGGCGCCAGCGATCGCCGAGACCGTCATCGCGGGGCTGCTCGCCGACGCGAAGATGCTCCGGGAACGGTGGCGGCACCAGGCCGCCCGGGCATGGGTCGAGCTGCCCGCACGCGAGCTCTCCGACACGGTGCTGGTGGTCCTCGGCACGGGCAACATCGGCGCCAGCACCGCCCGGATCGCCCGGGTCCTCGGCATCCGGACGATCGGGGTCAACCGGACCGGTCAGCCCGTCGACGGGTTCGACGAGACGACCACCACCGAGCACCTGCACGACGCCCTCGCCCGGGCGGACCACTTCGTCATCGCGGCGCCCCTGACGCCGGCCACCCGGGGGCTGGTCGACGCGACGGCCCTGGCGGCGATGAAGCCCGGCGGCTGGGTGGCCAACGTCGCCCGCGGGGCCATCCACGACGCGGACGCGCTCGCCGCCGCCCTGCACGACGGCCACCTGCGCGGCGCCCTCATCGACTGCCACGTGACCGAGCCGCTGCCGGCCGACGACCCGCTGTGGGCCGCTCCGGGAGCGACGGTGCTCCCGCACGACTCGCACGCCTCCCAGCTGCTCGGCGACCGGCAGGTCGACCTGTTCGTCGACAACCTCAGCCGGTTGTCGCAGGGACGGCCGCTGCGCAACCTCGTCGACCTGTCCCGCGGATACTGAGGAGGTCCATCGTGCGGATCGGATTCATCGGACTGGGCATCATGGGCGCCCCCATGGCCCGCCATCTCGTCGCAGCCGGGCACGAGGTCGTCGGGCACAACCGGTCGGCGCCCGCCGTCGAGGCGTTCGTCGCCGCCGGAGGCCTGGCCGCCGCCCCGGACGAGCTCGCCGCCACCAGCGACGCCCTCGTCCTCGTGCTGCCCGACGGCCCCGACGTGGAGGCCGTCCTCTTCGGCGACGGCTCGGTCGACCCGGGAGGTACGGCGGCGGACGGTGTGGCAGACCACCTGCGGCCCGGCACGCTCGTCGTCGACTGCAGCACCATCGCACCCGAGACCGCCCGGTCGGCAGCCGCGCGGTTGGGCCGGCGCGGGGTGCGCTACGTCGACGCCCCGGTCAGCGGCGGCGAGTCCGGCGCGGTGGCAGGCACCCTCGCGGTGATGATGGGCGGCACCGCGGACGACGTCGCCGCAGCGGAGGAGGTGGTGGCTCCCTTCGCCGGGTCGACGGCACACGTCGGGCCGGTCGGCTCGGGACAGCTGGTGAAGGCAGCCAACCAGGTCCTCGTCGCCGGCAACATCGCGGTGTTGGCCGAGGCGCTCTCGCTGCTGCGCCGCACCGGTGTCGACCTCGACGCCGCCCTCGCCGTCCTCGGCGGCGGGCTGGCAGCGAGCCGGGTGCTCGAGCTCAAGGCGCCCAAGATGCTGGCAGGCGACCTGGCCCCCGGGTTCCGGCTCGACCTGCACCACAAGGACCTCAAGATCGCGCTGGGAGCGGCCGAACGCGCCGGTGTCGGACTGCCGCTGACCGGCACGGTGACCCAGCTGGTGCTGGGGCTGCGGGCCGCCGGCGACGGGTCCCTCGACCACGCGGCTCTGGTCCGCGCGATCGAGCGGCTGAGCGGTCTCCCCGTCACGGGCGGGGCCGTCGGGCCGTCGGGCGCCCCGCACGGCACGCCGGGAAGGGGTTGAGATGCCCACCGCACTGATCTGCGGCGGCGGGGTCGCCGGCCTCTCCAGCGCCCTGCACCTCAAGCGCGACGGCTGGCGGGTGAGGCTGTTCGAGAAGGACGCCGAGCTGCGCACCGCCGGGGTCGGGTTGAACATCTGGCCGAACGGCGTGCGGGTGCTGCAGGGGCTCGGCCTGGGCGAGTGCTTCCTCGCCGAGGCGGCGTCGATGAACCGCTGGTGGACCCTCGACAGCGACGGCACGAGGACCAGCGACACCGACGTGTCGTCCTGGCCCGACGAGCTCGGCGCTCCCATCACCGGTGCCCGTCGCCGACGGCTCAACGCCATGCTGGCCGCCGGGCTCGACACCGAGGAGATCGTCTTCGGCGCGACCGCGGAGACCTACCAGCAGGACGGTGAGCAGATCACCCTGCACCTCGCCGACGGCCGCCGCGCCACCGGAGACCTGCTGCTGGGCACCGACGGCATCGGGTCGCGCATCCGCACCCGGGTGCTCGGGGCGCGGCCCGCGTTCACCGACCCGGGGCTCTACCGCTGGCGGGGGGTGTTCGCCTGTGCCGAGGCGGGCGTGCCCACCGACGTGCAGGCCGACGTCTTCGGACCGACCGGGCACTTCGGGTGGATCCCGATCGACGCGACGCACGCCTACTGGTACGGCACCCTCGACGGACTGACGACGCTCGAGCAGGTCTCGGAGGTGTACTCCTCCTGGAGCGGCACGCCCGTCCCCGCCATCATCGCCGCGAGCGAGCCCGCCAGCCTGATCGGGCGGGAGATCACCCACTACCGCAGCCACCTGCCGCGGTGGTCGGACGGGCGCGCGCTGCTGGTGGGCGACTCCGCGCACCCGATGTTCCCGGGCATGGCCCAGGGCGCCAACCAGGCCCTGATCGACGGCCAGACCCTGGCGCGGTGCCTGCGCGAGCACCCCGACGTGCCGACCGCGGTGGCCGCCTTCGAACGCGAGCGGCTCCCGGTCGCGAACAAGATGGTCGACTACTCGCGCCTGCACTTCGACTACACCCGCACCCGCGAGGAGTACGCCGCGGGCCGGGGCAACCTGCAGATCCAGCGCTACCTGGAGTTCGAATGATGGTCCTGCCCACCCTCGCCCGGCCCGCCCCGCGGGTGCCCCGCCGACGCCCCGCCCGCGGCCGACTGCGGGGCGGCGCGGTCCTCCTCCCGCTGGCGGCCCTCGCCGTCGCCGTCGCCCTGCAGGAGGCGCTGACCCGCACCGGTGTGCTGCCGGGGTCCTACTTCCCGCCCGCCAGCCAGACCGCCGCGGCCCTGCTGGTCGAGCTGGGCGGCGCCACGTTGTGGCAGACCCTGGGCAGCACGGTCTCCACCTGGCTGCTCGCCCTGCTGATCGCGGTCCCGCTCGGCACCGCGGTGGGCACCGTGCTCGGTCTCGTCCGACCCGTGGAGGCGTTCCTGCGGCCGGTCGTGGAGTTCCTCCGTCCGATCCCGTCGGTCGCGCTCATCCCGCTCGTGGTGCTGACCATCGGCACGAGCGCGCGGTCGGCCCTGTTCCTGGCCGTGTTCGCCTCGTTCTGGCAGGTGCTGGTGCCCGCGATCGCGGGCGTGCGGTCGGCGCACCCGATCGCGCTGGACACCGCCCGCTCCTACAGCTTCACGCTGTGGCAGCGGCTGCGCTGGGTGCAGCTGGCGGCGATGCTGCCGCACCTCGCGACGGCGACCCGGCTGGCCACCTCCACCTCGCTGATCCTCGTCGTGACGGCCGAGATCATCATCGGCATCCCCGGGCTCGGCCACGAGATCACGATGTCGCGCAGCGTCGGCAACCCGGCCCGCATGTACGCCTACATCGTCGTCAGCGGGGTCGCCGGCATCGTCATCAACGCCGTCGTCAAGCGCCTGGAGCGCGCCCTGTTCGTCAGCCACGGGATCGGAGCACAGGCATGAGCGTGACACGGACGACTGAGCTGCGGCGGCTGGCCGACGGCGGGCGGGGGCGCGTGGCGCTCGGCGTCCTGGGTGCCCTCGTGGCCGTCCTCGCCTGGTCGGCGGTCTCGGGGAGCAGCGAGAACATCTACTTCCCGTCGCTGCTGGAGATCCTCGAACGCACCGCCACCTACTGGCCGACGCCGGAGGGCGTCGACAACCTCACCGCGAGCCTGCGCACGCTCGGTGCCGGACTGGGCCTGGCCGTCCTGGTCGGGGTGGCCGCGGGCCTCCTGATCGGGCAGGTGCCGGTGGTGGCGCAGACGGTCTCGCCGGCGCTGGAGTTCGTCCGTGCGATCCCCGCCACCGCCCTGGTCCCGTTCGCGATGATGCTGTTCGGCGTCGGGGACGAGATGAAGGTCTTCCTCATCGCGCTGGGGTGCGTGTGGCCCATCCTGCTCAACACCGCCGACGGGGCCCGCGGGCTGGACGCCACCCTGCTCGACACTGCCAGGGTCTTCCACGTCACCGGCCTGCGGCGCGCGCTGGGCGTGGTGGTGCCGGCAGTCCTCCCGCGGGTCCTCGTCGGGGTGCGGATCGCGGTGCCGCTCAGCCTCATCCTGATGGTCACCAGCGAGATGGTCGGGGCGCAGCGGGGTCTCGGGTACGTCATCACCCAGGCCCAGGCCACCTTCCAGCTGCTGACGATGTGGTCGGGGATCGTCGTCCTCGGCGTGCTCGGCTTCCTGCTCACGACCGCCTACTCCGCGCTCGAGCGCCTGCTGCTGCGCTGGTGCGACCCCAAGCGTGTCTCGTCCTGAACCGCCCGAAGAAACGCAGCGGTAATAGGGACGACACCCGTCCGAGACGCCTTCTCCGTACCGTTTCAATACCTACTCGATACTGCGACGCAACCGACCTCCAGCGGGAGAACCACGTGCTCCTCATCACCGATCTCGAGAAGACCTACCCGGGCCCGAACGGCGGCTTCACCGCGGTACGCGGGATGTCGTTCGCCGTCCAGGACGGCGAGATGTTCACCATCGTCGGCCCCTCCGGCGCGGGCAAGACGACCCTGCTGCGCTGCGTCGCCGGGCTCAGCGCGCCGACCGCCGGGACCATCAGCATCGACGGCGTGCCGATCGACGGCCCGCCGCGCGAGTTCGCGGTGGTCTTCCAGGACTACGCCCGCTCGCTGATGCCCTGGATGAGCGTGGCCAAGAACGTCGAGCTGCCCCTGGTCAAGCACGGCAGCGACGCCCGGTCGCGCAGGCGTGCGGTGGAGCAGGCGCTGGCCGAGGTGGGCCTGGCCGATGCCGCCCACAAGAAGCCCTTCCAGCTCTCCGGCGGGATGCAGCAGCGGGTCGCGATCGCCCGGGCCATCGCCTACCGGCCGAAGGTGCTCATCATGGACGAGCCCTTCGCCTCCGTCGACGCCCAGACCCGCGCCGACCTGGAGGACCTGCTGCTCAAGGTGCGCGAGGAGACCGGCACCACCATCGTCTTCGTCACCCACGACGTCGACGAGTCGGTCTACCTCAGCGACCGCGTCGCCATCGTCACCCGCTCGCCCAGCCGGATCGACCGCATCGTCTCGATCCCGCTGCCGCACCCGCGCGACCAGATCGTCACCAAGTCGTTGCCCGAGTTCGCCGAGCTGCGCGCGCAGGTGTTCGGGCGGATCCGCGAGATGGTGCACGACGCCGCGCTGGCCGACGCCTGAGACCACCTCCGGGAGCTCCCGACCTTCCGCCGCACGACCGACAGGAGAACCGCCCATGCCCAGCCGCGCCATCCGCCTCGCCATCGCCAGCGCCGCGGCGCTGACCCTCACCCTGCTCCCGGGGTGCCAGAGCACCGAACCCGACGCCGCCGCCGAAGGGCCCGACGGACTGACCCCGGTCAGTGTCGGCACCATCAACGCCATCCTCAGCGCACCGCTCTTCCTCGGCATCGAGGAGGGCATCTTCGCCGAGCACGGCCTCGACCTCGAGGTGAACTTCGCCGACGGCGGGGCCGCCGTCATCCCGAGCGTGCTGAGCGGGGACAACGAGTTCGGCTACTCCAACACCGTCAGCCAGCTCGCCGCCATCGACGGCGGACTGCCACTGACCTTCGTGCACAGCGCCTGGGCGCCGTGCTGCTCCTTCGACGAGGACGACCACGGCGTGCTCGTGCGACCCGACAGCGGGATCACCGAGCCTGCCGACCTCGAGGGCGCCAACATCGCCGTCAACACGCTGCACAACATCGGCGAGGTGCACATCCGCCTCGCCTTCGCCGACCTCGGCCTCGACGACTCGACCCTCACCTGGACCCAGCTGCCGTTCTCCGACATGACCGCTGCCCTCGAGCGCGGGGACGTCGACGCCATCTGGGTCTCCGAGCCGTTCCTCACCCCGGGACTGGACGCCGGTTTCGAGCGCGTCCTGTCCCCCGGTGTGCAGTCGTTCTCGGGCGAGGTCAGCGGCTACTACTCCACCTCCGACAGCTTCGCCGCTGCCAACCCCGAGGTGGTCTCGGCCTTCTCCGCAGCGATGACCGAGGTCAACGAGCTCGCCGAGGCCGAGCCCGAGCGGCTGCGCGAGGCGGCGGTCGAGGAGATGGGCTACGACGCCGAGACGATGGCCCGGGTCAACGTGCCCGGCTTCCCCAACGACGACGGCCTCGACGCGTTGCGGCGCTACGCCGACGCCTCCGCCGAGTACGGCATCATCCAGAGCGTGCCCGACGACCTCGAGGCGCTGTTCGCCACGAGCTGACCCGAGGACGCGTCGGATCCCGGGGCCCCGGACGGCATCGCCGGTCGGGGCCCTTCGGCGTGCTCAGGGCCCGGTCGCGGCGAAGCCCGCGATACCCGCCCGCGCCGCCGCCACCACCGCGGGCAGCGACCCCGGTTCCCGCAGGAGCGAGCTGACCGCCATCGTGGCGGCGGCATCGGCACGCCGCGCCACGTCGGCCACGTCGCCACGGCCGGCATGGAAACGATGCTGGGTGCCCTCGGTCAGGCTGAGCGCGGTGCGCACCACGTCCTCCTCGTCGACGTCCACGAACTCCCCCGCGGCGACGCCCTGCGCCACCACGTCCCGCAGCAGTCGGACCAGCTCGGCGTAGTCCAGCCCGAAGTCGGCGAACTCCTCGGGCTGCTCGTGCGCCGTCTGCTCGAGGGCGTAGAAGTTGAGCGGTGCCAGGCACATCTGGACGACGTCGTGGTAGAGCACCACGTACAGCCTCGCGGCGGCCGGCTCCGCCCGGTCGACGAGCACCCGGGCCGCCGACAGCGACACGCGGTTCTGCTCCATGATGGCGCGCAGCAGCTGGTCCTTGGAGGAGAACCAGTAGTAGATGGAAGACTGCCGGAGCCCCGACGCCTCGGCGATCTCGGACATCCGCGTCGCGCTGAAGCCCTTCTCGGCGAAGAGCGCGGCCGCGACGGTGAGGATCTCCTCCCGGGGACCGCTGCTGACGACCCCGCTGCGCCGTGGCCTCCCGCCGGTGCCTGCCATAACAGCATGCTAGGCGCTCCGCTCCCGCAGGACCGGCGTGAGAGGCCGGACGAGCCCCGACCCGGCGAGTCTGCGCGGCAGCCCGCGGGCGGCTGAATTACGGTGGTCCGGTGGCTGCACGCACTGATCCCGCTCCGGCGCCGGTGGAGTTCACCGAGGCGGTCCGCGAGCTCCTCTCGGTCCGTTGGCGTCCCGAGCTCGCGGTGGAGCAGATGCCGGCCCCGCAGCGGATCGCCCCGCACTCGGCCGCGGTCACGGCCGACGTCACCCAGGGCGAGGACGAGATCGGCACCGGACGGCTCGTGCTGCTGCACGACCCCGCCGGGAACGCGGCCTGGCAGGGCACCTTCCGACTGGTGACCTTCGCCCGCGCCGAGGTCGACCCCGAGATGGTCACCGACCCGGTGCTCGCCGAGGTCGGCTGGAGCTGGCTGGTGGAAGCGCTGGCCGAGCGCGGCGCGGCCTACACCGAACCCAGCGGCACGGTCACCTCGGTGGCCAGCCACTCCTTCGGCGCGCTGGCCACCGACACCAGCAGCGCCCGGGCCGAGGTCGAGATCCGCGCCTCCTGGACGCCGCTGGTCGGCCCCGGGCAGGGGCTGGCCGCGCACTGCCTGGCCTGGGGCGACCTGCTCTGCACCGCCGCCGGGCTGCCGGCGCTGCCCGAGGGCGTGGTCGCGATGCCGAAGCGCCGGCCCACCGGACCGACGCGTTGAGCGAGGTCGACCGGCCGGTCTCGGACGCGCCCGAGGCCGAGGCCCCGCCGGTGCTCACCGCGCCGGCCGACGGCGTCCCGCCGGTGGTCGACACCCCGGACGCCCTGGCCGCCACCATCGCCGCGCTGGCCGCGGGCCACGGCCCGGTCGCCGTCGACGCCGAACGGGCCCAGGGCTACCGCTACGGCGCCGAGGCCTACCTGATCCAGCTGCGCCGGGCCGGCTCGGGCACCCACCTGGTCGACCCGCGTGCCTTCGCCGTCGACGGTGTGGTCGACCTGTCCGCGCTGGCCGCCCCGATCGCCGACGCCGAGTGGGTCATCCACGCCGCCTCCCAGGACCTGCCCTGCCTGGCCGCGGTGCAGATGGTGCCGACCCGGCTGTTCGACACCGAGCTCGCCGGACGGCTGCTCAACCGGCCCCGGGTGGGTCTGGGGGCGCTGGTGGAGGTCGAGCTCGGGCACCGGCTGCTCAAGGAGCACTCGGCGGCGGACTGGTCGCGCCGGCCGATCCCCGAGGAGTGGCTCAACTACGCCGCCCTCGACGTCGAGCTGCTGCTGGAGCTGCGCGAGGTGATGGGACGCCACCTGGAGGAGGCCGGCAAGGCCGGCTGGGCCGAGCAGGAGTTCGCCGCACTGGCCGCCGCGGCCGCCACCCCGGCGCCGGTGCGGGTCGACCCGTGGCGCCGGACCTCGGGCATCCACGGGGTGCGGACGCCGACCGGGATGGCTGTGGTGCGCGAGCTGTGGCTGGCCCGCGACGAGATCGCCCAGCGGACCGACCGCGCACCCGGCCGGGTGCTGCCCGACGCCGCGATCGCCGAGCTGGCCGCCCGGGAGCACCCCGAGCCTGCCGACGTCGACCGCATCGCCGGATTCCGCCGACGGACCGCGGTACGCCACCGCAGCACCTGGGTGGAGGCGCTGGAGCGGGCCCGCGCACTGACCCGGCGCCAGCTGCCGCCGCTGCACCTGCCCAGCGACGCTCCCCCGCCGCCGCGCACCTGGGACCGCCGCGACCCGGCCGCCGCCGCCCGCTGGGAGCGGGTCCGGCCGGCCGTGCTGGCGCTGGCCGAGAGCCACGAGCTGCCGGTGGAGAACCTGCTGACCCCGGCCCTGCTCCGCGAGCTGGCCTGGCGCCCGCCGTCCCCGCTGGACGCGGCGGCCGTCGACGCGCTGCTCGCCGAGGGCGGCGCCCGGCCCTGGCAGCGCGAGCTGGTGGTGCCGGTCGTGACACCGCTGCTCGACGACGCGCTGACCGACCCGGAGGTGCTGGAGCGGCCCGCAGAGCCGGGTGGCCGCTCGCGGCGCCGTCGCGACTGAACCAGCAGGACCGGGCACACCCTTGCCAGCCGCAAGTTACCGGTGAGTAATATGTGCCCATGCCTGGTGAATCCCGAGACGTCGTCTTCGTCGACGGCGTGCGCACCCCGTTCGGCAAGGCGAAGTCGCTGTACGCCGAGACCCGCGCCGACGACCTCGTCGTCAACTGCGTCCGCGACCTGCTGCGCCGCCATCCCGAGCTGCCACCGGAGCGGGTGGACGAGGTCGCCATCGCCGCGACCACCCAGACCGGCGACCAGGGCCTGACCATCGGGCGCACCACCGCGTTGCTGTCCGGGCTGCCGAAGTCGGTGCCCGGCTTCGCCATCGACCGGATGTGCGCCGGGGCGATGACCGCGGTCACCACCACCGCCTCGGGCATCGCCTTCGGCGGCTACGACGTCGCCATCGCCGGCGGCGTGGAGCACATGACGCACCACCCGATGGGATCGGGCACCGACCCGAACCCGCGGTTCCTGGCCGAGAAGCTGGTCGACCCGTCCGCACTGGTGATGGGTGCCACCGCGGAGAACCTGCACGACCGGTTCCCCGACATCACCCGCGAGCGGGCCGACGCCTACGCGGCGCTGAGCCAGCAGCGGGTGCAGCAGGCCTACGCCGACGGCATCATCCAGGAGTCGCTGGTGCCGGTCGCCACCCGCTCGGTCGAGCACGGCTACGGCCTGGCCACCACCGACGAGCACCCGCGCCCCGGCACCACGGTCGAGACGCTGTCGGGGCTGCGCACCCCGTTCCGTCCGCACGGACGGGTCACCGCCGGCAACGCCGCCGGGCTCAACGACGGCGCCACCGCCTGCCTGCTGGCCGACGCCGGCACCGCCGCCGAGCTCGGCCTGCCCACCGCGATGCGGATGGTCGGGTTCGGCTTCGCCGGCGTCGACCCCGAGACGATGGGCGTCGGGCCGATCCCGTCGACGGAGAAGGCGCTGGCCCGCACCGGGCTGACCATCGACGACATCGGCGCCTTCGAGATCAACGAGGCCTTCGCCGTGCAGGTGCTGGCCTACCTCGACCACTTCGGCATCGACGCCGAGGACACCAAGGTCAACCCCTACGGCGGCGCCATCGCGCTGGGCCACCCGCTGGCCAGCTCCGGGGTGCGGCTGATGATCCACCTGGCCCGCACCTTCCGCGACCGTCCCGACGTCCGCTACGGCATCACCACCATGTGCATCGGCCTCGGCATGGGCGGCACCGTCATCTGGGAGAACCCGCACTTCGCCGGCGAAGGAGACGCCAAGTGACCACCTACCTCGACGACGCCGAGCTCGAGCAGCTGATCGCCACCGCCTCCGCGCTGACCGCCGACGACGAGGTGGTCACCCGGGCCCTCAGCCGCGACATCGCGCTGCCGCACGGCGCCGGCACCGGTGTCCTCATCACCCTGGACAACGGGCTGGACCACGAGCGTCCCAACACGCTCGGCCCGCAGAGCCTGGGCGCGCTGAACCGCGCGGTCGACGCGGCGCTGGCCCGTCCCGACGTCGCCATGCTGGCGATCACCGGCAAGCCCTTCATCCTCGCCGCCGGTGCCGACCTCAGCGGGGTGGCCAAGCTGACCGCGCCGGAGCAGGCGACCGCGATCGCCCGGATCGGGCACGGCGTCTTCGCCAAGCTCGCCGACGCACGCATCCCGACCTTCTGCTTCATGAACGGGCTGACCCTGGGCGGCGGCCTGGAGATCGCGCTCAACTGCCAGTACCGCACCGTCAGCGCCAGCGCGCCGGCGATCGCCTTCCCCGAGGTCTTCCTCGGGCTGGTGCCCGGCTGGGGCGGGGCCTACCTGCTGCCCCGGCTGATCGGGGCCGACCGGGCGGTCAAGGTCATCATCGAGAACGCGATGAACCAGAACCGGATGCTCAAGGGCGCCGACCTGCAGCCGCTGGGCATCGTCGACGCCACCTTCGAGGCCGCCGACTTCCTCGAGCGCTCGCTGGACTGGGCCGCCCGGGTCGTCACCGGCGAGGTGAAGGTGGAGCGCCCCGAGCCCGACACCGGGGAGGCCTGGGACGCCGCCGTTGCCCGCGGCCGTGCGGTCGCCGACCAGAAGGTGCACGGCACCGCCCCCGCGCCCTACCGGGCTCTCGACCTCCTCGACGCCGCCCGGCACCGCAGCCGCGACGAGGCGTTCGCCGCCGAGGACGCCGCGCTCACCGACCTCATCATGAGCGAGGAGCTGCGTGCCAGCCTGTACGCCTTCGAGCTCGTCCAGAAGCGGGCCCGCAAGCCCGCCGGCGCCCCGTCGAAGGACCTGGCGCGTCCGGTCACCGCGGTCGGCGTGGTCGGGGCCGGGCTGATGGCCTCCCAGCTCGCGCTGCTCTTCGTGCGCCGCCTGGAGGTCCCGGTGACGATGTCGGACCTCGACGCCGAGCGGGTGCAGCGCGGCGTCGCCGGCGTGCACGCCGAGCTGGAGAAGCTGCACGGCAAGGGCCGGATCAGCGCCGACCAGCTCAACCGCTACCGGGCGCTGGTCCGCGGCACCACCGACGTCGCCGACTTCGCCGACTGCTCCTTCGTCATCGAGGCCGTCTTCGAGGAGCTCGAGGTCAAGAAGACGGTGTTCGCCGAGCTCGAGCAGCACGTCGCGCCCGAGACCGTGCTGGCCACCAACACCTCCTCGCTGTCGGTGAGCGCGATGTCCGCCGACCTGCAGCACCCCGAGCGGGTGGTGGGCTTCCACTTCTTCAACCCGGTGGCGGTGCTGCCGCTGCTGGAGATCATCCGCGGCGAGCGCACCGACGACGCGACGCTGGCGACCGCCTTCGCGACCTCCAAGCAGCTGAAGAAGAACTCGGTCCTGGTGACCGACACCCGCGGGTTCGTCGTCAACCGGGTGCTGCTGCGGATGATGGGCGAGATCACCCGGGCGCTGGACGAGGGCACACCGGCTGAGGTGGCCGACGGCGCGGTCGCCCCGCTCGGGCTGCCGATGTCGCCCTTCGTGCTGCTGCAGCTGGTCGGCCCGGCGGTCGCCCTGCACGTGGCCGAGGTGCTCAACGCCGAGTTCGGCGAGCGCTTCCACGTCTCGCAGAGCCTGCGCAACCTCGTCGAGGCTGGACGTCCCGGCCTCTACGACTGGGGCTCCGACGGCAAGCCCTACGTGTCCGAGGAGACCCGTGCGCTGCTCGTCGCCGGCGACTCCCCCAGCGACACCGAGGAGGTGCGGCGCCGGGTGGAGGACGCGCTGGCCGAGGAGATCGGGCTGATGCTGGCCGAGGGGGTCGTGGCCGCCCCGATGGACGTCGACCTCTGCCTCGTGCTCGGCGCCGGCTGGCCCTTCCACGACGGCGGGATCACGCCCTACCTGGACCGCAACGGGGTCTCCGAGCGGGTCAACGGCCGCCGCTTCCTGCCCCCGGGCGTCGCCTCGCTGCCCGCCTGAGACGGATCGACTGTGGCCGACACGCCGTTGGCACCTCCTGTGGAGCGGCGTGTCGGCCACACTCGTCCGCGCTGGCGGGCCCCTCTGCGGGTCAAGCCATCGCAGCGCCCTGAGCCTGTCGAAGGGCGAGCGCCCCACAGCGACGGCGGGATCAGCGGATGACGCGGCGCAGCCGCAGCCCCACGAACCAGACCGCTCCGACCAGGGCGATGGCGCCGGTCAGCTGGACGGTGGCCGCGAGCCCGCCGACGAGGGTGCCGAGGCTGACCATGCCGGGGCCGGCCACCCGGCCGATCTGGACCAGCCCGGTCCACCAGCCGAGGAAGCGGGCCCGGCCGCCCTCGGGTGAGAGATCGGCGCCGAGCGTCATGACGATGCCGGCACCCAACCCGTTGCCCAGCCCGACCAGCAGCGAGCCGACGAGGTAGCCCGGTGTGCCGCCCAGCGGCAGCACCCAGAACCCGACGGCCATCCCGAGCAGGCAGGGCACCGCCACCGCGGCCCGGCCGAAGCGGTCCATGACCGTCCCGGCGGGCACGAACATCACCAGCTCCACCGCGGTGACCGCGGCGAACACCAGCGAGATGAGCGAGGCGTCCAGCCCCAGCTCGGTCCCCCACAGTGGCAGCAGGACGTCCCGGTTCGCGCGCGCCAGTGCCAGCGCCAGGACGCCGACCAGCACCAGCGCCACCGAGCGGTAGGCCACCCGCTGCACGGCCGCCGCGTCGCCCGCGGTGGTGTGCGGGGCCAGCCGACCGCGGGGGCTCCGACCGACGGCGACCACCACCGCGGCCGCGAGCAGCACCGCGACCAGCTGCACCCAGAAGCCGCCGGCCACCGAGGTGAGCGCGATGACGCCGGAGCCCACCACCGGCCCCACCAGCCGCCCGGCCCGGTGCACGCCGCCGAACGTGCTCATCGCCCGGGCGCGGACGTGCGGCGGGACGTGCTCGGCCACCAGGGTCTGCCGGGCCAGGCCGAAGAAGATCTCCGCGAGCGCGATGAGCACCACCGCCACCGCGAAGGCGGGCCGGCTCGCGGGGTGGTCGCCGCCGGCGGCCAGGGTGACCAGGCAGGTCACCAGTCCGACCACGGCCAGTGCGGTCGCGCCCAGCATGCTGCGCACCTCTCCGGTGCGGGCGATGATCAGGCCGGACGGTCCGGACCCCAGGACTGCGGCCAGGGCCAGGGAGGCCACCAGCGCTGCGGCCGCGGCCTGGCCGTAGCCGAGGGTCAGCGCGGCGACGAGGATGACCGGGGTCGAGGCGCCGGTGCCGAGGCTGAACAGGAAGCTCGGGACGAAGACGGGGAGGACGAGACCGCGCAGCACCTCGCGGGCGGGTCTTCGGTGCTCCTCCACCCGACCAACCTATCTTGACGTCAAGACACCTGTGCTGCCCCTCCCCCGGCGCGTCGCGCCGGGTCGGCGCCGGTAGCGGCGTGCGATCGGGCGGCGGTCTTGGGCGGCTGACTAGGGTCGGGATGTGCAGACCTCCCCCGTCGACGAGCTGGTCGCCACGGTCGGCGCGCGCTCGGGCTGGATGGTGCTGAGCGGCGCCGGCATCAGCACCGAGTCCGGCATCCCGGACTACCGCGGTCCCGACGGCATCCGCCGCTCGCAGGACCCGATGACCTTCGCCGAGTTCTCCCGGTCCGCGGAGGGACGACGCCGCTACTGGGCCCGCAGCCACCTGGGCTGGCGCCGGATTGCGACCGCCGCCCCGAACGCCGGCCACCGGGCGGTCGCGGCGCTGCAGCAGCTCGGCGTGGTCGGGCCGGTGGTCACCCAGAACGTCGACCGGTTGCACCAGGCGGGCGGGGCCACGGACGTCCTCGACCTGCACGGGACGCTCGACGTGGTCGTCTGCCTCGACTGCGGCCGACGGTGCTCCCGCAGCGACCTGGAGACCCGGCTGCAGGCCGCCAACCCCGGCTTCGACGCGCTGGTCAGCGAGGTGGGTCGGGTCAACCCCGACGGGGACGTCGACCTCGACGACGACGTGGTGGTCGGGTTCGAGCTGGTGGGCTGCCGGGCCTGCACCACCGGTCGGCTCAAGCCCGACGTCGTCTTCTTCGGCGAGAGCGTGCCCCGGCCTCGGGTGGCCGAGTGCTACCGCCGGCTCGACGAGGCGGGGGCGCTGCTGGTGCTCGGCTCGTCGTTGACCGTGATGTCGGGCTACCGCTTCGTCCGCCACGCCGCCAAGCACGGCTACCCCGTCGTCATCGTCAACCAGGGCCGCACCCGCGGTGACGGCGAGGCCACGCTGCACGTGTGGGCCCCGCTCGGCGCGAGCCTGACCGAGCTGGTCCGCCGGCTGGAGGCCGCCACCGTCGGCGCACCCGCCGCAGCCACCACCTGAGCCGACGGCCGCGAGAGGTCAGCCCTGCAGCAGCACCCAGGTGCGGCCGGGCCGCAGCAGCACCGGCTCGCCGTCCTCGTCGGTGAAGGTCATCGGCTCGGTGATGCCGTCGCGCTGCCAGGTGCCGCGGATGGTCTTGCCCTCCCGGCTGAACCAGGCCCGCCCGGTGCCGGTGGTCTCGGAGACGATCGACTTGCTGTCGGTGCTCTCGGTGTCCTTGCGGTTCTCGACCTCGAGTCGCACCACGTTGTCGGCCAGCACCGCCTCGCCGGTGTCGGCGTCGACGTAGGGGTCGCCGTTGACGGCCGGCTGGTAGCGCTCGCCCTTGCGGGTGAAGGTGTAGCCGTCCTGGCCCACCTCGGCCTCGAGGTCGCTGTACTCCTCGGCGTCGTCCCAGACCGCGTCCCGCTCACCGAAGCGCCAGCCGATGTCCTGCGCGGTGCCGACCTCCTGGTCCTCGGCGATCTGGCCGAGGTCGACGACGACGTTGTGCGGGGCTGGACGGCTGCTGTCGCGGTCGCTGCGCTCGATCGGCGTCAGGTGCTCCGAGCCCCGCACGTTCTCCTGCACCAGCCGGTTCGCGCCGCTGTAGACCAGCCCCGGCTCACCCAGCATCGGGAGCAGCTCGACGTCGGTGTTGCGGGCGCTGCGGACCGGGCCGACCCGCTCGGGGAACTCGGTGTGGAAGATCGCGACCAGCCGGGTCAGCGAGGCCTCCACCTCCTCCACCACCACGATGTCGGCCGAGCCCAAGCCGACCTGCGGCCGGGCCGCGGCGACGTTGTCGATCTTCACCGCGAACACCTCGCCGTCGTCGGGCTCGCCACCGGTGAGGTGGTCGACCGGGTCCGCGCTCGGAGTCGGGGAAGGCGTGGGCGTCGGCGTCGGGGTGGGGCTCGGTGTCGGGGCGCCGGCGGTCGTCGGGGGCGGGGTGCTGGCGACCTCTCCGGAGCCGAGCCGGTCCTGCCCGACCACCACGCCGACGACCACGACAGCGGCGACGACCAGCGCGACCGCACCGGCCACGAGCCACCGGCGGAGGTTCTGCGAACGCATGGGAGCCCTTCCGTCGGCGACGGGGTGACGCCGACCTACCGCGCCCATCCAAGGCCAGCGGGTCGGCGATGTCCATCACCGGACCGGCGCGTGCCGTGTCTGCCGGCCCCGGGGCCCGGGCTGGCGTGGGCGGCGGCTCGGTTGGGGTCAGCTGCGCGGGGCGGCGACGGTCTCGGGGACGTTGCCGTCGAGCCGGGCGACCGCCTCCACCGCGCTGCGGGCGATCGCGTGGCCGGTCAGACCGATCTGCTCCAGCACCTCCTTGCGGGCGGCGTGGGCCAGGAACTCCTGCGGGATGCCGACGACCTGCACCGGGGTGCCGACCCCGGCGGCCGACATCTCCTGCAGCAGCCGCGACCCGAGCCCGCCGACCACACCGCAGTCCTCGATGCTGATCACGAGGTCGTGCTCGGCGGCGGCTGCGACCAGGGCGGGGTTGACCGGCAGCGCCCACAGCGGGTCCACCACCAGCGCGCCGATCCCCTGCTGGCCCAGCCGGGCGGCCACGTCGAGCGCGGTGCCGGCCATCTCGCCGTAGCCGACCACCAGCACCCGCGCGTCGGGGTCGGCGTGCAGCACGTCCAGGCCGTCGCGGTGCGTCACCGCCTCGATGTCGTCGGGCACCTTCTCCTTGGAGAAGCGGATCACCGTGGGTGCGTCGTCCACGGTGACGGCCCGGGCCAGCGCGTCCCGCAGCCGGGGGGCGTCGCGCGGGGCGGCCAGCTGCAGCCCGGGCACCATGCCGCACACGGAGTGGTCCCACATGCCGTTGTGGCTGGCCCCGTCGGTGCCGGTCACCCCGGCCCGGTCGAGGACGACCGTGACGCCCTGGCGGTGCAGGGCGACGTCCATCAGCAGCTGGTCGAAGGCGCGGTTGAGGAAGGTGGAGTAGACCGCGACCACCGGGTGCAGGCCCTGGCTGGCCAGACCGGCCGCCGAGGTCAGCGCGTGCTGCTCGGCGATGCCGACGTCGAAGGTGCGCTCGGGGTGTGCCGCGGCGAACCGGTTGAGCCCGGTCGGGTGCAGCATCGCCGCGGTGATCGCCACCACGTCCTCCCGCTCCTCACCGAGCTGCACCATCGCGTCGGCGAAGACGCTGGTCCAGATATGCGGGACGATGCTGGACAGCGGCTCGCCGGTGTGGGCGTCGATCTGGCCCACCGCGTGGAAGCGGTCCTCCTCGTGGGCCTCCGCGGCGGAGAACCCCTTGCCCTTGACCGTCAGGCAGTGCACCAGCACCGGGCCGCCGAACCGCTTGGCCTGACGCAGCGCGCGCTCGACCGCCTCGACGTCGTGGCCGTCGATCGGTCCGACGTACTTCAGCCCGAGGTCGGCGAACATGCCCTGCGGAGCGAGGACGTCCTTGAGGCCGATCTTGATGCCGTGCAGCAGGTCGTAGGCCGTGCGCCCGACCAGGGGCGTCGAGCTGACGCTGCGCCGGATCAGGTCGAGCACCTGCTCGTAGCGCCGGTCGGTGCGCAGGCTGGCCAGCTGGTTGGCGATCCCACCGACCGTCGGGGTGTAGGAGCGGCCGTTGTCGTTGACGACGATGACCACCGGCAGGTCGGGCTGGTAGGCGATGTTGTTGAGCGCCTCCCAGGCCATCCCGCCGGTGAGCGCGCCGTCGCCGACCACGGCCACCACGGTGCCGTCGCTGCCGCGCAGCTTGAGGGCCTTGGCCATCCCGTCGGCCCAGGACAGCGAGGTGGAGGCGTGGCTGTTCTCCACCCAGTCGTGCTCGGACTCCTCCCGGCTCGGGTAGCCCGACAGCCCGCCGGACTGGCGCAGCGTGTCGAAGCGGTCGGCCCGTCCGGTCAGCAGCTTGTGCACGTAGGACTGGTGCCCGGTGTCGAAGACGATGGGGTCGCGGGGCGAGTCGAAGACCCGGTGCAGGGCCAGCGTCAGCTCGACCACGCCGAGGTTGGGCCCGAGGTGCCCGCCGGTCCGGCTGACGCTGGTGATGAGGAACTCCCGGATCTCCTCGGCGAGCTGCTGCAGCTGCGTCCGGTTGAGACGACGCACGTCAGCGGGCTCGCGGATGGTGTCCAGGTACGACATGGGCCCGAGTCTAGGTGCCAGCAGCCGCCGGCCCAGGCACCCCGGTCCGACCTCGCGGTGGCGCCGGTCGGACTGCGGACGCATACTGGATATCGAACACGCGTTCGATCAGGAGGGGGACATGGGCACAGCCGGTTACGCGCCCCCGGGCTGGCCGGAGCAGGTCCGCCCGCCGGGCGTCCCGGGGTGGGAGACGACGGCCACCGCGTTCCTGCTGGACGCCTGCCCGCCCGACTACCGCGGCTACCCCGTGCTGCGCCGGCACCCGGTCGTGCTGGCCGCCTTCGCCGTCCAGTACGTCGAGGGCCAGCTGGCTGCCAGCCGGGACGGGCTCGCGCGGGTCCGGGTGCGGCTGGCCGACCAGGTGGCGGTCGAGGTGGTGCAGGCCGCGGCGGAGAGCTGGCAGCGCGAGACCGCCCGGTTGGTGCGCACCCGCCGCGCCGTCCTCCTGGTCGAGGAGGCGCTGCGCGGGCGGCTCTTCGCCCCCCGGATGTGAGGGCCCGCCGGGGTCAGACCCGAACCGGCTGCTCGGGACGCACCGAGGCCTGCTCGCGGAACAGCACGGCGAAGAACACGGCGACGAGGACGGCCAGCCCGGCCGGGATGAGCCAGATCGCGGTCCAGCTGTGGCCGCCCTCCTCGGTGACGAAGGCGTCCACGACCGGGCCCGAGATCAAGGAGCCGATCAGCAGGCCGACACCGTAGGTGGCCATCGAGATCAGCCCCTGAGCGGCGCTGCGCACCTGCGGCGGGGCGAACTTGTCGGTGTAGATCTGCCCGGCGACGAAGAAGAAGTCGTAGCAGACCCCGTGCAGGACGAGGCCGACGATGATCATCCAGAACAGCGACCCGGTGTCGCCGAAGCCGAACAGCACGTAGCGCAGGCCCCAGGCCAGCATCCCGATGAGCAGCGTCTTCTTGAACCCGAACCGGCTGAGCAGGAACGGCATCGCGAGCAGGAACAGCGCCTCCGACACCTGCCCCAGCGACTGCAGCGCCGCCGCGGCCTGCACGCCGCTCTCGTTGAGGTAGAGGTTGGTGAAGTTGTAGTAGAACGCCAGCGGGATGCAGATGAGCACCGAGGAGATGAAGAAGACCAGGTAGGAGCGGCTCTTCAGCAGTCCCAGCGCGTCGAGGCCGAAGAGCTGGCCCAGCGAGCCGCGCTGCCCCTTGCCCCGCGGCGGCGTGTCGGGGAGGAAGAAGGCCAGCACGCCGAGCAGCGCCGAGCCGACCGCGGCCATGACGAAGGTGAGCTCGAGCCGTCCGCCCTGCTCCCAGCCCAGCCAGCCGATGATGAGCCCGGCCACGATCCAGCCGATGGTGCCGAAGACGCGGATCGCCGGGAACTGCTTCTCGGGGTCGCGCAGCTGGTTGAACGAGATGGAGTTGACCAGCGCCAGCGTCGGCATGAAGAGGATCATGTAGCCCAGCGCGGCGCCGAAGAACGGGCCGAAGGTGCCGGCCCGCCCGGCGAGGAAGATCAGCACCGCGGCCAGCAGGTGCAGCACCCCGAGCACCTTCTGGGCCGGGAAGTAGCGGTCGGCGATCAGCCCGACGACCAGCGGGGCGATGATGGCGCCCAGGGACTGGGTGAGGGCGGCCAGGCTGATCTGGCTGCCGCTCGCGCCGAGCTCGGCGGCGAGGTAGGTGCCGAGGGTGACGAACCAGGCGCCCCAGACGAAGAACTCCAGGAACATCATCGCCGACAGCCGCAGACGCATCGACGGGGCGAGGGTGGACGGCCGGTCCTGGGCCAGGTGCGACATCGGAGCTCCTCCATCTGGTCGGCACGACGGTGTGGCGCTGGTGGCGACCCTAGAGCGCGGCAGCCGGCGGGACCAGCACCCCGGTGCGCGACGCGCGGACGGGTGGCGCACCGGTCGTGGACGCGCCACGGCCCGACCGGGACTCACCCGGCCGGGCCGTCGATCGCCGGATCGCTGCGCGGACCGTCCGCCCCCCGGAAGGCAGCTCCTGGTCAGCTGGCCGGCTGGGCCGTCCCGATCTCGGGGTTGTTGGCCACGCCCTCGTCCACGGCCTTGCCCCGCGCCCCGGTCAGCCAGGCGTAGCTGAGTCCGGCGATGGCGGCACCGATCACCGGGGCGACGATGAACAGCCAGACCTGGCTGAGGGCGTCCCCACCGGCGAACCAGGCCACGCCCAGCGAGCGGGCCGGGTTCACCGAGGTGTTGGTGACCGGGATGCTGATGAGGTGGATCAGGGTGAGCGCCAGCCCGATCGCGATCGGGGCGAACCCCTTCGGGGCCCGGTCGTCGGTGGCACCCAGGATCACGTAGAGGAAGGCCGCGGTGAGCACGATCTCGATCAGCAGCGCCGCGCCCAGGCCGTAGCCGCCCGGGGACTGCTCGCCGTAGCCGTTCGAGGCGAACCCGGACTCCATCACCGAGGAGACCGAGCTGCCCTCCCGGGAGACGGCGATGATGAACAGGACGGCGCCGGCGGCCGAGGCGGCCACCACCTGGGTGATGACGTAGGCCGGCAGCTGGCGCCACTCGAAACGTCCGGCCAGGGCCAGACCGACCGAGACGGCGGGGTTGAAGTGCCCGCCGGAGACGTGGCCGAACGCGTACGCGCCGGTGAGGACGGTGAGGCCGAAGGCCAGGGCGACGCCGAGGAACCCGATGCCGAGCTGGACGCCGTCGTCGTTGAGGAAGGTGGCGGCCAGGACGGCGCTGCCGCAGCCTCCGAAGACGAGGCCGAAGGTGCCGAGGAATTCCGCGCCGAGCCGGGCGCGCAGCGGTGTGGTGTGCATGCCCCGGACGCTAGTGGCGGGCGATCCGGGTTGGGTAGGGCCAATCCACCGGGACGTCGGAGCACCATGCGGCGGCGTGCTCGCCCTACGATCGGGGCGTGCCCGTCCCGCCCGCCGACATCGTCTGCCAGCTGGTCGCCGGTGACCTGTCGGCGGCGGTAGTCACCCGGACCGAGGAGCTGGTGGCCTTCCTCGACCACCGTCCGGTGTTCAAGGGCCACGTCCTGGTCAGCCCGGTCGAGCACGTGGACACGATGCTCGAGCTGCCCGCCCTGCTGATGGCGCCACTGCTCACGCTGGCCCAGCGGGTCGCCCGGGCCCAGGCCGAGGTGCTCGGTGCCCACGGCACCTTCGTGGCGATCAACAACGTGGTCAGCCAGTCCGTCCCGCACCTGCACCTGCACGTCGTCCCCCGCCGCCGCAAGGACGGCCTGCGCGGCTTCTTCTGGCCTCGGACGTCCTACGCCGACGGCGAGGCCGACCAGCTCGCCGCCGACCTCGCCGCGGCCCTCCCCCGGTCCCCCTGACCCGGCCGGCGTGCGAGCGCACACCCGGCACCCGCCCGACCCCACGCCCTGAGCCCGTCGAAGGGCGAACCCCCGCACCCGAGCACCCCACCCAACCCAAAGCGCCCTGAGCCCGTCGAAGGGCAAAGCCCCGCACCCGAGCACCCCACCCAACCCAAAGCGCCCTGAGCCCGTCGAAGGGCGATCAAGGCCGAGGCAGCGAGCGAGTTGTCCACAACCCCCATGGCGCGAGGCGGACGTCCGCGCCGATGCTGTCCGGCATGGCCTGGGTCTACCTGCTCGAGTGCGCCGACGGAGCGCTGTATGTCGGAAGCACCCGCGATCTGGACCAACGGCTGGCCGATCATGCGACCGGGTGCGCCGACTCCTACACCGAGCGCCGCCGTCCGGTCCGGCTGGTCTGGCAGCTCGAGACCGAGCACATCGGTGACGCCTACGCGATCGAGCAGCAGCTCAAGGGATGGCGGCGGGCGAAGAAGCGGGCGTTGATCGATGGGCGTCTCGATGCGTTGCCTGCGTTGTCTCGGGCCAGGAGCAGAGCACAGCCGGGTGCCCAGGGTTGAGTGGGGCTGGCTCTCCGTGCAAGGGATCGCCCTTCGACAGGCTCAGGGCGTTGGGGTTGAGCCGGCTGCACGAGTGCGGGTCTCGCCCTTCGACAGGCTCAGGGCGCTTGGGGTTGCGTCCGCTGCCTGGGCGCGCAGGCCCGCCCTATGACGGGCTCAGGGCGTTGGGGTGCAGACGCCGGGGACGGCGCACGCCGCGCCCCTCGGGGAGGGACGCGGCGTGCGGGATGGTGCGGGGTGGTTCAGCCCTTGTTCCGCAGCGAGCGGAGGACGTACTGCATGATGCCGCCGTTGCGGTAGTAGTCGGCCTCACCGGGGGTGTCGATGCGGACGACCGCGTCGAAGGTCACCGGGTCGGCGCCCTCGCGGGTGGCGCTCACCTTGACGGTGGCAGGGATGCCGCCGTCGTTGAGCGCGGTGACGCCCTCGATGTCGAAGCTCTCCTCACCGGTCAGCCCGAGCGACTCCGCGCTCTGACCCTCGGGGAACTGCAGCGGCAGGACACCCATCCCGATGAGGTTGGAGCGGTGGATCCGCTCGTAGGACTCCGCGATGACCGCCTTGACCCCGAGCAGCGCGGTGCCCTTGGCGGCCCAGTCGCGCGAGGAGCCCGAGCCGTACTCCTTGCCGGCCAGCACCACCAGCGGGATGCCCTGCGACAGGTAGTTCACCGAGGCCTCGTAGACGGTGGTCTGCTCGCCACCGGCGGTGAAGTCGCGGGTGACCCCGCCCTCGGTGCCCGGCGCCAGCTGGTTGCGGAGCCGGATGTTGGCGAAGGTGCCGCGGATCATCACCTCGTGGTTGCCCCGGCGCGAGCCGTAGGAGTTGAAGTCCTTGCGCTCCACCCCGTGCTCGGCCAGGTACGTCCCGGCCGGGCTGTCGGTCTTGATCGCCCCGGCCGGCGAGATGTGGTCGGTGGTGATGGAGTCGCCGAGCTTGAGCAGCACCCGGGCGCCGGTGATGTCGGTGACCGGGGTCGGCTCGGCCGGCATGTCGTCGAAGTACGGAGGACGCCGGACGTAGGTGCTGTCGGGATCCCACTCGAAGGTGTCGCCGGTGGGCGTCGGCAGCGCCTGCCACTGCTGGTCGCCGGCGAAGACGTCGGAGTAGGAGTCGGAGAACATCTCGCTGTTGATCGCCCCCGAGAGCACCTCGTCGATCTCGGCCTGGCTCGGCCAGACGTCCTTGAGGAACACGTCGTTGCCCTGCTCGTCGGTGCCCAGCGGCTCCTTGTCGAGGTCGATGTCCATCGTGCCGGCCAGCGCGTAGACGACCACCAGCGGCGGGGAGGCCAGGTAGTTCATCTTCACGTCCGGGTTGATCCGGCCCTCGAAGTTGCGGTTGCCCGACAGCACCGAGACCACGGCGAGGTCGTGCTCGTTGACGGCCTGGCTGACCTCGGGGATCAGCGGACCGGAGTTGCCGATGCAGGTGGTGCAGCCGTAGCCGACGAGGTTGAAGCCGATCTTGTCCAGGTACGGCGTCAGCCCGGCCTTCTCGTAGTAGTCCATGACCACCTTCGAGCCCGGCGCCAGCGTGGTCTTCACCCACGGCTTGCGGTTGAGCCCGCGCTCCACGGCCTTCTTCGCCACCAGCGCCGCCCCGACCATCACGCTCGGGTTGGAGGTGTTGGTGCAGGAGGTGATGGCGGCCACGGTGACCGCGCCGTGGTCGAGGGTGAAGGTCTCGCCGCTGGACAGCGTCACCTCGACCGGGTTGCGGGTCCGGTCACCGACCCGGCCCTGCACCTCGTTGACGACCCGCGCGGCGGCGTCCCTGGCGCGGTCGGCCAGGGCTCCCGCCCGGTCGCCGACCGCGGTCGGGATGCTGCCGCTGACCCGCTCGGCGACCTGGCCGGCGGCGTCCTTGGCCCGATCGGCCAGCCGCCCGACCAGGGAGCTGGGCTCCTCACCCGGCGCGCTGGTGCTCGGGGTGTCGGAGGCGGGGAAGCTCTCCGCCGAGGCCTCGTCGACGGAGTCGCCCGCCGGCTCGACGTCCTTGACGTAGTCGCGCAGGGCCGCCCGGAAGCTCTGCTTGGCCTCGCTCAGCAGCACCCGGTCCTGCGGGCGCTTGGGCCCGGCCAGGCTGGGCACCACGGTGCCCAGGTCGAGCTCGAGGTACTCGCTGTACTTGGGCTCGCGGTCGTCCTCGTGCCACAGGCCCTGGGTCTTGGCGTAGGCCTCGACCAGCGCGATCTGCTCGGCGCTGCGACCGGTCAGCCGCAGGTAGTCGGTGGTCTGGGAGTCGATCGGGAAGACGGCGATCGTCGAGCCGTACTCCGGCGACATGTTGCCGATGGTGGCCCGGTTGGCCAGCGGCACCGAGGAGACGCCGGGACCGTAGAACTCGACGAACTTGCCGACCACGCCGTGCTTGCGCAGCATCTCGGTGATGGTCAGCACCAGGTCGGTCGCCGTGGCGCCCTCGGGCAGCTCACCCGACAGCTTGAAGCCGACCACCCGGGGCACCAGCATCGAGACCGGCTGGCCGAGCATCGCGGCCTCGGCCTCGATGCCGCCGACACCCCAGCCGACCACACCGAGGCCGTTGACCATGGTGGTGTGGGAGTCGGTGCCGACGCAGGTGTCGGGGTAGGCGACCTTCCGGCCGTCCTCACCGGGCCGGGAGAAGACGACCCGGGCCAGGTGCTCGATGTTGACCTGGTGCACGATGCCGGTGCCTGGCGGGACGACCTTGAAGTCGTCGAAGGCGCCCTGGCCCCAGCGCAGGAACTGGTAGCGCTCGCGGTTGCGGCCGTACTCGATCTCGACGTTCTTGACGAAGGCGTCCGCGGTGCCGAAGACGTCGGCGATGACGGAGTGGTCGATGACCAGCTCGGCCGGCGCGAGCGGGTTGATCCGGGACGGGTCGCCGCCCATCTCGGCCATGGCCTCGCGCATGGTGGCCAGGTCGACCACGCAGGGCACGCCGGTGAAGTCCTGCATGATCACCCGGGCCGGGGTGAACTGGATCTCCTTGCTCGGCTTGGCGTCCGGGTCCCAGCCGGCCAGGTCGCGGATGTGGTCGGCGGTGATGTTCGCGCCGTCCTCGGTGCGGAGCAGGTTCTCGAGCAGGATCTTCAGGCTGTAGGGCAGCGACTCCGCACCCTCGACCGCATCCAGCCGGAAGATCTCGTAGGACTCGCCGTCGACCTCCAGGGTCGACCTGGCGCCGAAGCTGTTCACACTCATGCGGCTCACTTCCCGGTGTGGTGATTTGTCTTGACGTCAAGATATCACTCGGGTCCTGACGACGGAACCGACCCGCGCGGCCGGCTCAGACCCCGCTACCCGGCTCCAGCAGCGCCACGCACTCCACGTGGTGGGTCATCGGGAACAGGTCGAAGGCGCGCAGCGACGTCAGCCGCCAGCCGGCGTCCAGCGCCGTGCGCAGGTCCCGTGCCAGCGCCGCCGGGTCGCAGGCCACGTAGGCCACCCGGCGGGGACGACGTGCCAGCACCGCCCGCACCACCTCGCCGCCGGCGCCGGTGCGCGGCGGGTCGAGCACCACCAGGTCGGTGCGCTCGGGCAGCCGCCGCAGCACCTGGGCCACCCGTCCGGCGGTCACCCGGCTGGCGGTGTCGCCGGCCGTGGCCAGGTTGCGCCGGGCGTGGGCCACCGCCGAGCGCGACGACTCCACCCCCCACACCCGCACCCCGAGCCGGGTCAGGGCGACGGCGAACAGCCCCACCCCGCAGTACAGGTCGAAGGCCCGCTCTCCCCGTTGCGGGGCCAGCCCCTCCAGCACGGCCTCCACCAGCGTCTCCGCCGCGCCCGGGTGCACCTGCCAGAACCCGTCGGCGGCGACGGCCAGCTCCTGGTCCCCCACCCGCTGGTGCAGCAGCGCCGGCCCCGACACCCGCTCCCCGTCGACCAGCGTGCTCACCGAGCCGGCGGTGTCGACGGCGGTCTCGACCACCTGCCCGGGCTCCCAGCCCGTCCGGTCGGGACGTCCTCGCGGGTCGCTGATCGGGCACCCGCCGACCGGCACCGGCTCCAGGTCGTGGGAGCGGTGGTGGCGCAACCCGAGCACCCCGTCCGTGTCGGCGTGGTAGCGCATCCGGGTGCGCCATGCCAGGCCCTCCTCGTCGCCGGGCACCGGCTCGACCTCGACGTCGACGGCCAGCCCCGCCAGCCGCTGCAGCTGCTCGGCGACCACCTCGGCCTTGAGCCGGCGCTGGGCCGGCAGCGCGACGTGCTGGAGGTCGCAGCCGCCGCAGCGCCCGGGGCCGCTGACCGGGCACGGCGGCTCGGTGCGGTCCGGCGAGGCCTCGTGCACGGTCACGGCGTCCCCGCGCCAGTACCGCTCGTGACCGGTGTCGGTGATCCGGACGTCGACCAGCTCGCCGGGCAGGCTGTGCCGGACGAAGACCACCCGCCCCTCGTGCCGGGCCACGCAGTGGCCGCCGTGGGCGACCGCCCCGACCCGCAGCGGGCCGACCACCGCGCCGCTCACCGCAGCACCCCACGCCGGCGGACCGGCTGGCGCAGCCGCCGCTTGGCCGAGCCGGCCGAGCGCAGCTGGTAGGGCACCGAGGTGAGCATCACGCCGGGGGTGAACAGCAGCAGCGCCTTCAGCCGCAGCGCGGACTGGTTGTGCAGCAGCTGCTCCCACCAGTGGCCCACCACGTACTCGGGGATGTAGACGCAGACGGCGTCGCGCGGGGACTCGGTGCGGATGCCCTTGACGTAGCGGAGCACCGGGGTGGTGACCTCCCGGTACGGGGAGTCGATGACCTTGAGCGGGACGTCCAGGTCGAGCTCGTCCCACTCCCGCAGCAGCGTCTCGGTGCGCTCGGGGTCGACCGCCACGGTGATCGCCTCCAGGGTGCTGGGGGCGGCGGCCTTGGCGAAGTACACCGCGCGCAGCGTCGGCTTGTGCACCTTGCTGACCAGCACCACCGCGTGGATCCGGCTGGGCAGCTCGCCGGCCTCGCCGGGCTCCAGCGCGATCTCCTCGGCGACCGAGTCGTAGTGGCGCTTGATCGCCTTCATCAGCACGAACAGCACCGCCATCGCCAGGATCGCCAGGTAGGCGCCCTGGGTGAACTTGGAGACCACGACGATGACGAGCACGACCCCGGTCATGCTGAGACCGACGGCGTTGATCGCCCGCGCCCGCAGCATGGGCCGCCGCCGCTCGGGGTCCTTCTCGGCCGCCAGGTGGCGGGTCCAGTGCCGCAGCATGCCGAGCTGGCTGACGGTGAAGCTGAGGAAGACGCCCACCACGTAGAGCTGGATGAGGGCGGTCACCTCGGCGTCGAAGACCAGCACCAGCCCGGCCGCGGCCAGCGCGAGCACCACGATCCCGTTGCTGAAGGCGAGCCGGTCGCCGCGGTTGTAGAGCTGGCGCGGCAGCCAGCCGTCCTTGGCCAGGATCGAGCCGAGCACGGGGAACCCGTTGAAGGCGGTGTTGGCCGCCAGGAAGAGGATGACCATGGTGGCGGCCACCACGAAGTAGAAGGCCGGGCGGAACTCGGCGAAGACGGTCTCGGCCAGCTGGCCGATGGCGGTCCGCTCGACCACCTCCACGACCTCGCCGTTGAGCGTGTAGGCGGAGTTGCCGAGGTCGACCAGCCGCATCCCGGTCAGCTGGGCCAGCGTGATGACGCCGAGCATCATGGTGATCGAGGTCGCCCCGAGCAGGGCCAGCGTGGTGGCGGCGTTGCGGCTCTTGGGCCGGCGGAACGAGGGCACCCCGTTGGAGATCGCCTCGATCCCGGTAAGCGCGGCCGACCCGGAGGAGAACGCGCGCGCCAGCAGCAGCACCATCGCCAGCCCGGTGAAGTCGGCGAACCCGGGGTCGGGCTGGATGCCGAACTGGGCCGAGTGCACCCGCAGGTCCTCCCCCAGCACGAGGATGCGGAACAGCCCGACGCCGAGCATCCCGAGGATGGCCACCATGAAGCAGTAGGTGGGGATGGCGAACAGCGCCCCGGACTCGCGGATGCCGCGCAGGTTGAGCGCCATCAGCACCAGGATGACCACCGCGGCGGCGGTCCCCTCGTGGCCGTCGAGGAAGGGGAATACCGCGGTCGCGTTCTGGATGCCCGAGGACACCGAGACCGCCACGGTGAGCACGTAGTCGACCAGCAGCGCGCTGGCCACGGTGAGCCCGGCGCTGGGCCCGAGGTTGGTGGTGGCCACCTCGTAGTCGCCGCCGCCGGAGGGGTAGGCGTGCACGTTCTGGCGGTAGGAGGCGATCACCACCAGCATCACCAGGGCGACCAGCAGGGCGATCCGCCAGTCCCAGGCGTAGCCGGCCAGGCCCGCCAGGGACAGGGTGATGAGGATCTCGTCAGGGGCGTAGGCGACCGAGCTGAGCGCGTCGGAGGCGAACACCGGCAGGGCGATCCGCTTCGGCAGGAGGGTCTCGCCGAGCTGGGTGCTGGCCAGCTTGCGGCCCACCAGCAGCCGCTTGACCGCGTCGGACAGCTTCACGGGCGCTGACACTACGCCCGCCCGACGCCGCCGCCCGCACCCCCGGGCCGAGCGTGCGGACGTCCTCCGACGGGGTGCGGTAGCGTCGGCCACGGCAGCGCCCACGGGGCCTGCCGCGGACCTGGCGTCACCGGTGGGAGTACTGCGTGCACATCGTCATCATGGGGTGCGGACGTGTGGGGTCGAGCCTGGCCCGCGGGCTGGAGCGCCGCGGTCACACGGTCGCGGTCATCGACGTCGACGTCGAGGCCTTCCGCCGGCTCGGACCGGCCTTCAACGGGGACACCGTCAAGGGCGTGGGCTTCGACCGCGGGGTGCTGGTCGAGGCCGGCATCGAGCGCGCCGGCGGGTTCGCCGCCGTCTCCTCCGGCGACAACTCCAACATCCTGGCCGCCCGGGTGGTCCGTGAGGCGTTCGGCGTCACCAACGTGGTCGCCCGCATCTACGACCCCGGACGCGCGGAGGTCTACGAGCGGCTCGGCATCCCCACCGTCGCGACCGTGCGCTGGGCCGCCGACCAGGTGCTGCGCCGGATCCTGCCCGAGGGCTCGGAGCCGCTGTGGCGCGACGTCTCGGGCCAGGTGCAGCTGGTGGAGATGCGCATCCACCCGGCGTGGGTGGGACGCACCATCGCCGACATGCAGCGGGCCGCCCGGACGCCGATCCCGATCCTGCTCCGGCTGGGGCAGGGTCAGGTCGCCAGCCCGAAGACGCTGTTCCAGGACGGCGACCTCGCCTACGTGGCGGTCGCCAAGGACCGGCTGACCGAGGTGGAGCAGCTCTTCGCCGGGCCGCCGCCGCGGGAGTGAGCGGACCCGGACGCGCAGGAACGACGAGCAGAGGACGGACATGCGGGTAGTGATCGCCGGGGCCGGCAACGTCGGCCGCTCGATCGCCAGCGAGCTGCTGGCCAACGGGCACGAGGTGCTGCTCATCGACCGCGACCCGCGGTCGATCAAGGTCGAGTCGGTGCCCGACGCGGAGTGGCTGCTGGCCGACGCCTGCGAGCTGTCCTCGCTGGAGGAGGCCGGGCTGGACACCTGCGACGTGTCGATCGCGGCCACCGGTGACGACAAGGTCAACCTGGTGCACTCGCTGCTCGCCAAGACCGAGTTCGGGGTGCCGCGCACCGTCGGGCGGGTCAACCACCCCCGCAACGAGTGGATGTTCGACGACGTGTGGGGGGTGGACGTCGCCGTCTCCACCCCGAGGATCATGTCGGCCCTGGTCGAGGAGGCGGTCACCGTCGGCGACCTGGTGCGGCTCTTCCAGTTCCGCCGCGGCAACTCCAACCTGGTGGAGATGACGCTGCCCGAGAACAGCCCGGCGGTCGGCCAGCGGATCAGCGACCTGGCCTTCCCCCGTCAGGTGGTGCTGGTGGCGGTGATCCGCGACGGCCTGGCCCAGGCACCGCAGCGCGACGCCACCCTGGAGGCCGACGACGAGCTGCTCTTCGTCACCGACCCCGCCCACGAGCGCGAGCTGGCCGAGCTGCTCACCCCCGACCACGTCCGGCCGTCGGTGATCGACAACACCATCGGTCTGTAGGCCCGGCCCGCGACCCGCGCGGGACCGGCTCGGCGCCGCCCCGGGCTCAGCGGGGACAGCGCAGCAGCTCGTAGCGGGGGTTGAACATCACCCGCTGCTGGTCGAGGGTGGTGATCCGCCCCTGCACCTTCACGTGCGCCCCGGGCTCGATGCCCGGGATCGAGCGCCGACCCATCCAGATCAGGGTGAGCAGGCCCGAACCGTCCTTGAGGTCGGCCTGCAACCACCGCGTGTTGCCCCGCGGCTGCAGGGTGACGGCGCTGATCGCCCCGCTCGCGGTGACCCGGTCACGGTCGGTGCAGGCGGTCAGCGGGGTCGCCCCGCACTGCCGCACCTCCTGCTGCAGGTCAGCCGACTCCAGCTCCTCGTCGGAGGACACCAGGCGCGACCAGGCGCGCGTCAGCGCACCCCGTCGCTCCGTACGCTCCCGCTGGCCCATACCCACTCTCACCTCGATCGCTGTGGCCACCCGTCTGGTGGCCACCACCCATTGTGCCTCGCGCGGGGCCATCGGCCCAGTCCCGCGGCGGCCCGGCGGCAGACCGCCCGGGCGTCAGCCGACGGTCGCGGTCCCGGTGCCCGGCGGAGGCCCGTCCGGGGTCTGCGGGGCGCGCTGCTGGGGCCGCCGCGGGGTCATCCCCTCCGGCATCGTCATCGCCACCACGTCCCCGGCGGCGATGGCCTGCTCGCCGCGCCGGACCACACAGCCGGCGAAGATCTCGTGCACCTGGTCGGCCGGCGGGGTGAGGTCCTCGACCAGGGCGGCCTGGCCGTACACCACGCCGCGCAGCAGCCAGCGCGGGCCCTCGGCCGCCCACGTCCGCGAGGGCTGGTAGCCCTGCTGGCCGTCCGGGGTGCGCACCGGGACCAGCCGGCGCAGCTCGGTGCCGTAGGGACCCTCGACCAGGCTTGCCCGACCCTGCTGGCGCCGGGTGCTCTCCAGCACCTCCTCGCGGATCTCGGCCCACAGCCCGCCGCTGCGGGGGGCGGCGAAGACGGCCAGCTCGAGCGCCGACTGCCCCACCGTCACCATCGCCGCGACGACCTTGCCGGTGTCCTGGGCGACCTGCAGCCGCAGCTCCATCCCCGGGTGCGGGGTGATGACCAGGGCGCCGAGGTCGATCCGCTCGATGTCGTCCGCGTCCAGGTCGACCTCGGTGATGTCGAAGGGCCCGTCCTCGCGCCAGTTGCGCGAGCGGTCCAGCGCGGCCCAGTCGGTGCCCGCGTCGTCGGCCTCGGCCGCCGCTGCCGTCTCGTCCGCGTCGGCCGCGAGCTCCTCGGCGTCGTCCTGCCGCGTCTCCTCCGGACCGGGGTCGGTCGGCTCCTGCGCGGTGGCCTTGCGACGGCGACCGAAGATCATCGGGTTCTCTCCTGAGGGTGCGGGACGGACTCCGGGGGCCGAGTCTGCCACGCCCGGACGCCGCCGCTGGAACCGTGCCCGCCGGCACCGCGGGCCGACTCCTCCAGGCTGTCGACGGCGACGAAGCGGGCCTCGGCGACCCGCTGCAGCAGGAGCTGGGCGATCCGGTCGCCGCGGTGCAGCACCACCGGCGTGCGCAGGTCGGTGTTGAGCAGGCACACCTGGATCTCACCCCGGTAGCCGGAGTCGACCGTGCCGGGGGCGTTGACGATCGTCAGCCCGGAGCGGGCGGCCAGCCCCGAGCGCGGGTGCACCAGACCCACCCAGCCGGGCGGGAGCTGCAGGGCCACCCCGGTGGGGACCAGCCGGCGCTCCCCCGGTCCGAGCTCGACGTCGACCGTGGTCACCAGGTCGGCCCCGGCGTCGCCGGGGTGGGCGTACCCGGGCAGCGGGACGCCGGGGTCGAGCCGTCGGACCAGCACCACCGGCTGCTCCTCCTCCAATGACGCAGATGCGGCCGCTCCCGGCCGGGCGTCCGCCGACGGGGTCTGCTCAGTGCTCACCGCGGTCGTCCTCCCGCTCGGTCCGCAGCCGCTCGCGGATCGCGGCGGCCAGCTGCTCGGGCCGTCGGCTGGAGATCAGCCACGCCGGGTGCGGGTCGGCGGGGTCGCACAGCTCGACCCGCACCGCGCCGGGGACGTAGGAGCGCTGCAGCCGCCAGGCCCGGACGTCGGCCCGTCCACGCAGCCGGTCCTCCACCTCCGCGGCGTCCAGGCTGCGGGCCCCGGCCACCCACCGCCACTCGATCCGGGCGGTGCCGGCGCGCAGGCCGGCGGCGTCGGCCACCACCGGGCTGGACAGCTGCCACAGCAGCAGCCCGACCAGGACGGAGACCACCGCGGTGACCCCCAGCACCAGCGGCCAGGAGAGCACCAGCGCGCAGGTCACGGCCACCGAGGCCACCGCGGCCAGCGCCACCAGGACCCAGCTCCAGGGCACGAGCAGACGTTCGCGGTGGCTCACCCGGCCAACCTAGTGCTCGCCACCGGCCGCGGCGAACCGCGGAGACGCCGACGGGCGGGTGCGGAACACTCCGCACCCGCCCGTTCTCAGACGTCCCCCCGCCGGGGTGTCGCGCCGTTCAGCCGGCGCAGTCGAAGCAGTACTCGTCGTCGCCGCGCTTCTCGGCGATCTGGCTGCGGTGCCGCACCAGGAAGCAGCCCGCACAGGTGAACTCGTCGGACTGCTTGGGCAGCACCCGGACGGTCAGCTCCTCGTGGGAGAGGTCGGCGCCGGGAAGCTCGAAGGACTCCGCAGCCTCGACCTCGTCTTCGTCGACCTTGCCGGAGTTCTTGTCGTTCCGGCGCGTCTTGAGAGCCTCGATGCTGTCCTCGCTGATCTCCTCATCGGTCTTGCGAGGGGCGTCGTAGTCGGTCGCCATGGGTTCCTTCCTCGGGGTTGCCGTGCTCTGGAGGCCAGAAACACGAGCGCATGCATATCACACGCGCCGAACTGCGGGGAGACCCCTTTTGTTCCCGCTTCCGCGCGGCGTCCCCGAGGTCGCTTCGGGGCCCCGTCTCAGCCCGCCGCCGGGGCCTGGCAGAGGGCCGGCCGGGCGGGCTCACGCAGGTTCGGGCAGCAGTCGGCCGGGCACCGCAGCAGGCCCGGACTGCCGCCGTCGATGACGCTGGGGGCGGCCGGCTCCGACCGCTCCACCGCCGCCCGCTCCAGCACCAGCTCGACCAGCCCGGAGACGAAGGCCGGGTGGACGCCGGCGGTCGCCGCCCGCTCCATCCGCAGCCCCAGCTCGTCGGCGGTCTCGCGGGCCTCGGTGTCGAGGTCGAAGACGACCTCCATGTGGTCGGAGACGAAGCCGATCGGCGAGACCACGACGCTGCGGACACCCTGGGCGGCGAGCTCGGCCAGCCGGTCGTTGATGTCGGGCTCGAGCCAGGGCTGCGACGGTGGGCCGGAGCGGGAGCAGTAGACCAGGTCGAAGGGGTGCTCCACGCCGGTGCTGCGGCGCAGCTGCCAGACGATCTCCTCGGCCACCGACTGGTGCCAGTCGACGTAGGAGCCGTTGTCGCTGCGCGGCGGCGGGCCGGCGGTGGCCGCCATCGCAGTGGGCAGGGAGTGGGTGACGAAGAGCAGGTGCGGCACCTCGTCGGGCAGCTTGGCCAGGGCGTCGCGGACGGCGTCGGTGTTGGCGTCGACGAAGCCGGGGTGCTGGGCGTAGTGGCGGACCCGGTCCACCTGGAGCTCGGTGCCGGCGGCGCGGACGGCGTCCCAGGCGTCCCAGAGGTTCTCCCGGTACTGCCGGCAGGAGGAGTAGGACGGGTAGGCGCTGGTGGTCACCGCGAGCACCCGGCGGTGGCCGTCGGCGGCGAGCTGGGCCATGGTGTCGCCCAGCCAGGGCGCGGTGTTGCGGTTGCCCCAGTACAGCGGGGTGTCCAGGCCGCGGGCGTCCAGCTCCGCGCGCAGCGCGGCCAGCAGCTCCCGGCACTGGTCGTTGATGGGGCTGCGTCCGCCGAAGGCCAGGTAGTGCCCGGCCACCTCCTGCAGCCGCTCCTCGGGGATGCCCCGCCCACCGGTGACCTGGCGGAGGAAGGGCATCACCTCGTCAGGACCCTCGGGGCCGCCGAAGGAGACCAGCAGCACGGCGTCGTAGGGCTCCAGACCGGATGGGGGCACGGTGGAGGACACGGTCAGCCATCCTGCCAGACCGCCCGGGCGGCCCGGCACCGACCGCGCCTCCCACACGGCGGGGACCGCTGCGGGTAGGTTGGGGCGACATCATGGGAGGAGGCGCTGGTCGATGCGCACGCGCCGGTCGGTGACCACGGGGCGCCCCCGGGGTCTCACGCCCGACGGCACGCAGCTCGTCGTCACCACCGACTCCGGTGAGGACGTGGCCATCGCGGTCGAGGCACTACGGGCCACCCTCCGGCAGGATCGTCCGGCGGCCCGACTGGAGAAGCAGATGGACAGTGGACTGACACCTCGCGAGATCCAAGAGCGGATCCGCGCCGGGGCCTCCCCCGAGGAGGTCGCCGAGAGCGCGGGCGTCCCGGTCGAGCGGATCCAGGCCTTCGCCGCGCCCGTGCTCGCCGAGCGCACCCACGTCGTCACCCTCGCGCTGTCGTCCTCGGTACGGCGCCGCGGGGAGCCGGTCAGCGGACGCACCCTGCGCGACCTGGTCACCGAACGGCTGGTGGCCCACCAGGTCCCCGGCAAGGCCGTCGCCTGGCAGGCCTGGCGCACCGAGGACCGCCAGTGGCGGGTGTCGGGGACGGTGACCGTCGGCGAGGAGGTCCGGCGCGGCGAGTTCCTCTTCGACCTCAAGGCCCGGTTCAGCACCGCGGTCGACGACGACGCCCGCTGGCTGCTCGGCGAGCTGAGCACTGCCCGTCCGCGCACCACCGACGACCCCGACAGCGAGCCCACCGAGGACCTCGGCGACGACGAGCTGGCCCTGGTCCGGGCGCTGTCGGGCTCGCCCCTGCAGGGCGGCGGGCTGCTGCCCGGGGGCGGGCTGGAGGAGGAGCCGGGCCGGCGCGAGGACTCCGGGCCGATCTGGCGGCCCGGCAGCCCGCGCCAGCTCTCGGGGGCCGAGCAGCACGACTCCGGGCGGATCCCCCGCTGGCCGCAGGGCCCCGACGCCGACCTGGCCGGCCCGCCGGCCGCGCGCACCCCGGTACCGGCCCCGGCCGGCGATGACGTGGTGCCCGACGACGGCTCCGACCTCGACGTCCTCTACGCGATGCTCGGCGGTGTCCAGGAGGACTCGGTGACCATCTACACCGGGCTGGACGACCGACCCGCGGAGCCGGCCGAGCCGGTTGCCGCAGCCGGCACCGCCCCGGCCGCCCCGGGCGGCGAGGGCGTCGGGTCACCGTCGGCGGACGAGCCACGGCGGCGTCGGCGGCGGGGACGCCGGACCGACACCCACGAGGAGGCCGAGGTGCCGGCGCCGGGCGAGCCGCCGGTCGACGACCTGGAGCAGCCGTCGCTGCTGGAGGACCCGGACCAGCCCGGCGAGCCGGCGGCGGAGGCCGTCGAGCCGCCGCCGACGAAGAAGGGCGGCCGGCGCAAGCGGGCCAGCATCCCCAGCTGGGACGAGATCATGTTCGGGGCGCCCCGGCGCTGACCGCCGTCCGGAGACGGGCGGCCGGGCCATACGCCTCGGGCCGGCTCAGCGGCCGGTGGCCACCGGCCGGTCGGGGTCGCTCACCCAGTCGCTCCACGAGCCGGCGTACAGCACGCCGTCCTCGCGGCCCAGCTCGGCCAGCGCCAGCAGGCCCTGGGTGGCGGTCACCCCGGAGCCGCAGTAGAGCACCGGGTCGGCGTCGAGGTCGCCGACCGCGTCGGCCAGGCGGTCCGTGGGCAGCATCCGGCCGTCCGCGCCGAACAGCGCCGCCCCCGGCAGGTTGACCGCACCGGGCACGTGCCCGGCCACCGGGTCGAAGGGCTCGACCTCGCCGCGGAACCGCTGCGGCGCCCGGACGTCGACCACCGGTCGGCCCTGCGCCAGCGCGACCGCCACGCCGTCGGCGTCGACCACCGGCAGCCGCGACGGCCCGGCCACGAAGTCGCCGGGCGGCACGGGCGGCTCCGCGCCGGTGGCCACCGGCAGCCCGGCCCGCTGCCAGGCGGCGAACCCGCCGTCGAGCACCCGGACCCGGTCGTGCCCGGCGTCGCGCAGCAGCCACCACAGCCGGGCCGCGGCCAGCAGCGCGCCGCCGTCGACCACCACCACCGGCCGGCCGACGTGCAGGCCCGCCTGGCGCATCGCCTGCTCGAACACCGCCGGGGTGGGCAGCGGGTGCCGACCGGCACCGCCGCGGGAGCGCTCGCCGTGACCGCTCAGCCCGGTCTCCAGGTCGACCCAGCGGGCGCCGGGCAGGTGGCCGGCCTCGAACTCCTCCCGGCCGTCGGGGCCGGTGAGGTTCCACCGGGGGTCCAGCACCAGCGGACGTCCCGGGTCGGCGTCCCCGGCCGGCGGCAGCAGCTCGGCCGCCAGCTCCTCCACGTCGACCAACCAGCGTCGTGCACCCATCAGACCTCCTCGAACGGCAGCGGTTCCGGGCTGAGCGTGGCACGGGCGACCGCGCTCGTCACCCGGCGCCGGTGGTGGGCCCGGCAGAGCACCTCGTAGGTCACCTCCGGCTCGCCCGGCGTCGACCCGTCCGGGGACGTCTGGTCCCCGGTGGCCATCGCCTGCTCGGCCCGGGTGTCGCCCACCGCGACCTGCGACCCCTCGAGCACCATCACCCCGTCGACCAGCCGGGCGTTGTGGGTGGCGACCTGCCCGCACCAGCACAGCGGGCGCACCTGCAGGGTCTCCATCCGGTCGCACAGCTCGACCAGCCGCTGCGAAGCGGGGAACATCCGGGTCCGGAAGTCGCTGAGGATGCCGAAGGCGAACACGTCCAGCTGCAGCTCGTCGACGATCCGGGCCAGCTGGTCGACCTGCTCGGCGGTGTAGAACTGCGCCTCGTCGCAGACCAGGTAGTCGACCCGGCGGCCCGAGGTCAGCTCGTCGACGAGCCAGCGCCAGAAGTCGAACCCGGGGTGCACCTCCAGCGCCCTCTGCTCCAGCCCCAGCCGGGAGGTCACCCTGGCCTGGCCGGAGCGGTCGTGGCTGGTGAACAACCGCCCCGCCCGTCCGCCCGCGGTGTGGGTGTGGTGCACCTGCAGGGCCAGCGTGGACTTGCCGCAGTCCATCGGTCCGGTGAAGAAGATCAGCTCGGGCACGCCCTCCCCCTCTCAGTCCACCAGCAGCGGCACGCGCATCTCGGCCGAGGTCAGCGACCCGTGCATGCCGAGCAGGCTGAGCTCGCGGTCCAGGCTGCGGGTCATCACCGCGCCGGGCCCGCGCATCGCCACCAGCACGTCGCCGAAGCGCAGCCGCACCCGTTCGTCGGCGGGACCGAACCAGCCCTCGTCGAAGGCCTCGTCGCGGGTGCGCACCCAGGCAGACTCCCCCAGCCGGTCGCGCCACCGCGCGGTCACCCCGGCCAGCTGGTTGGCGGCGTCGGCCAGGTGCAGCTGGCGCAGCCGGCCCTCCCCCGCCAGCCGGTGCACGCCGACCAGCAGCTCCGGCTCGTCCTCGACCACCAGCTGGTCGGCCCAGGCCACGTCGACCATGCCGTGGTCGCCGGTGACCACCAGCCGGACGTCGTCGGGCAACGCCTGGCGCAACCGCTCGCAGTAGGCGTCGATCCGGATCAGGTGGCGCAGCCACGCCTCGGACCGGCTGCCCTCGACGTGCCCGGTGTGGTCGAGGGCGCGTTCGTAGCCGTAGACCAGAGTCCGCCGGGCCGTGGTGGCCGCCTCGACGATCAGCTCGATCCGGCGGTCCTCGTCCCCCTCGTCGTCCAGCCCGAGGAAGGACGGACCGCGCAGGGCGGCGAAGGTGAGCCCGCTGCCGCGGAAGCGGGCCGGGGCCACGCTGGAGACCGCGACGTCGTCCTTGAGCGCCTCGAACACGGTCGGGCGCGGCTGGACGTCGCGGGGCGCAGCCGCGGAGTCCCAGACCAGGGCGTTGAGCACCTCATCGGTGTGCGGCAGCCGGAACATGTAGCCGGCCATCCCGTGCCCACCCGGCGGCAGCCCGGTGCCCAGCGAGCTGAGGCTGGTCACCGTGGTGCTCGGGACGCCGGCGGTGATCGCGGTGCCGGTGCGGGTCAGCCCGCCGAGGTAGGGCGCCTCCCGCGCGGCGGAGCGCAGCAGGTCCCAGCCGAGCCCGTCGACGAGCATCACCACCCAGCGCTCGCCCTCCGGCAGCGGCAGCGGAGCCGGGCGCTCCGGCTCCAGCCGACGTCCCAGCCGGGCGGCCACGGTGGGCAGCAGGTCGGTCAGGCTGGCGCTGCCGTAGGCGGGCAGCACCATCTCCGGCAACGCGGTCGTGGCGGCCACCCTCAGCGCCCACCCCGGACGCCGCTGGCCTGCTGCAACGCCTCGGCGAAGGCCACCAGGCGGTCCAGCCGCTGCTGGCCGTCGGCGGCCACGCTCACCCGCAGCGTCAGGTCGTCGGGGGTGAGAGTGCCGGTGTAGCCGTGGTCGGCGGTGCACTGCGGGTCCTCGCACCCGGCCGGCTCCAGCTCCAGCCGGCGCATGGTGCCCCAGCCGACGTTCAGCCAGGCCTCGCTCACCCCGCTGCGTCCGGGCTGCCAGCGGGCCGGCTCGGCCACCACCTTGGTCAGCGCCACCGCGACGATCCCGGACAGCCGGATCGACTCCACCGAGAGGACGGCCTGCCCGTCCCCGCCGGGGCGGCTCTCGGCCTCGTCGCCCTCCGGACGCGGGTCGACCGGGGCCTCGTCGGTGTGCACCAGGACCAGCCGGGTGGGCGTCAGCACCAGCACGGTGAGGTGGCGGTGCACCTCGTCGCGGGTGAAGGTCGGCTCGAGGTGCAGGCAGTAGGAGAGGATCTCCTCCTCACCGACGCCGCCGGTGACGGCGTCGGCGATCAGCGCCGGGAAGTACCCGCTCGCCGCGATCTCCTCCTGCAACGCCCTCGCTTCCCCGCTCCGCGGCGGGCTGGGACGTCTCGCGCTCGACGACATGGGGGCCATCCTTCCACGGCGTCCCGACATCCTCCGACCGTTCAGAGCGCGCGCGCCTGCGGGTCGCGGACGTCGCGGGTGGGCACCACGCTGACCCGCGCGCCGAGCACCGCCACGCCGCGGGTGGAGGCCAGGCACGGGGTGAGCACGACCTCGCTGAGCTGGGGCAGCAGGTCGGCCATCTCGGCCACCCGGTGCAGCAGGTCCTCCACCGCGCCGGTGTCGACGCCGCGGCTGCCGCCGAGGCCGAACAGCAGCGGCGCGGCCTTCAGCGAGCGCACCATCGCCGCGGCGTCCACGTCGGTCAGCGGCGGCACCCGGAACACCACGTCGCCGAGCATGTCGGAGGCGAACCCGGCCAGGCCGAGGCTGATCACCGGGCCGAAGTCGGGGTCCTCCACCGAGCGGACCACCAGCGAGACGCCCGGCGGCATCATCGCCTGCACCACCGGCTCGGCCACGTGCTGGTCGTCCATGGTGCCCAGCCCCAGCTCGTTGACGAGCCGGCCCAGGTCGGCCCAGGCCTCGGCCATGTCGGCGGCGTCGTCGAGGTTGCGGTGCACGCTGGCCAGGTCGGGACGTCCGCGCACCGAGACCGCGGTGGCCTTGAGCACGACGTCCCAGCCCAGCCGCTCGGCCACCCGGGTCGCCTCGGTGAGGGTGTCCACCCGGTAGCGGGGCACGGCCCGGATGCCGAAGGCGCGCAGCAGCGCCGCGGACTCGTCGTCGGTCAGGGTGCGTCCCCCGGGCGCGTCGGTGAGCACGTCGTGCACCAGCCGGCGGGCCTCCTCCACCTCCAGCTCCAGCAGCGGCACCGCACCAGGGTCGCGCGCCCGCCAGTGGGCGTAGGCGGAGACGGCGTTGAGCGCGGCCAGCGCGTCGCCGTAGCCGGAGTAGGTGGGCAGCTGGCCCGGTCCGTCGTGGCCGGCCGCCCGACGGGCGACCCGGGTGAAGTCGACGAACACGCCGACCAGCGGCTTGGCGGTGGTGGCGGCCAGCGCCGACAGCCGGCCGTGGGCGTCGTTGGCGACCGTGTCGTAGATGCCCACCACGACGCACAGCACCGAGTCGTTGCTGGTGTCGTCCAGGGCCGTCTGGGCGGCCGCGACGAAGGCGTGCCCGTCAGCGTCGGCGTCCAGCGTCACCGGCTCGTTGGGCACCAGACCCATCCGGGCCGCGGCGGCGGTGACGTGGCTGGCCATCGTCGGGTCGTTGGTCACCACCCGCACCCGCGGCCCGGCCGGGAGCGGCTGGCGGGCCAGCAGCTTGGCCAGGTCGTACATCGCGTCGCGGCGTTCGCTGACGATCACCCCCGACTGGCGGAAGAGCGCGTCGACGGCCCCCGGCGGGGCCATCGCGCCCGGACGGGCCAGCTCCGCCTCGTGGCCCGAGCGCAGCGACCGGCTGGGCGCGAAGACCACCACCGGCTTGCGGCGGGCCAGCCGGCGCACGATCCGGGTGAACTTGCGCGGGTTGCCGATCTTGTCCAGCGACAGCAGGCAGACCGCGGTCCGCTCGTCGTCCTCCCAGAACTGCATGACGTCGTTGGCGGTGACGTCGGAGAAGGGGCCGGTGGAGAGGAAGTTGGCGATCCCGACGTTGTGCTCCAGCGCCGAGGACAGCAGCACCACCCCGATCGCGGCGGACTGGCTGAACAGCCCGACCCGTCCGGTGCGCGGCATCGGAGCCGGGGTGGCGTTGAGCCGGACGCCGTCGTCGGTGTTGATCAGGCCGAGGGTGTCCGGTCCGAGGGCGCGCAGCCCGTAGGCGCGGGCCAGGCTGATCACCTCGGTGCGGCCCGGGTGGTCCGGACCGGGACCGCCCATCACCAGCATCCCCTTGGCCCCGTGGTGGGCGACGTCGATCACCACCCCGCCGAGCTCGTCGGGTCCGACCGCCACCACCGCCAGGTCGACGAACTCGCCGACCTCGGTCACCGAGCTGATCATCCGCACCCCCTGCACCGGCTCGCCGTCGGTGCTCAGCGCCATCAGCTCACCGGTGAAGGGACCGTCGGCGATGGCGTCACCGAGACGCTGCAGCCGGCGTCCGGGACCGATCAGGACGGCCCGCTCGGGGGTGAGCAGGCGGCGGATCGAGGCGGCCTCGGCCCGGTGCTCGCGCCGCTCCATCACCCCCACGGAGGTGTCGGTGGGCAGGATGGGGAAGTCGACCTGGACCACCCCGTCCTCCAGCTGGCGGCTGACCCGGTACCCGGCGTCGGTGAACACCCCGACCATGGCGCGGTTCTGCGGCAGCACCTCGGCGGTGAACCGGGTGATGCCCCGCTCCCGGGCGGCCTCGGCCAGGTGCTCCAGCAGCAGCGGCCCCACCCCGCGTCCCTGCTGGGAGTCCTCCACCAGGAAGGCCACCTCGGCCTCGTCGTTCTCCAGCCGGTCGAAGCGGCCGACCGCGACCATCTCGCCGCGGATGGTGAGGATCAGCGCGACCCGGTTGACGTAGTCCACCTGGGTGAAGCGGCGCACGTCGCGGGGGCTGAGCACCGGGTAGGGGGCGAAGAAGCGCAGGAACTTCGACTCCTCCGAGACCCGCCCGTAGAAGTCGGTGAGCAGGGAGGCGTCCTCGGGCCGGATCGGGCGCAGGTGCGCGGTGCCGCCGTCGGAGAGCACGACGTCGGCCTCCCACTGCTGCGGATAGCCCTCGGGCAGCTCGGTCAGGTCCCCGGACACGCGGTCATGCTAGCGGCCGGCGCCCGGCCGCCCCCGGCCCGTGCGACGGCGCCCGGACCATCCGGCGGGTGAGCACCGGGTCCGTTATCGTCGTCCCCATGTCGGACCGCCCCTTCATCGCCGCGCGGGTCGAGGACCGCCTGATCGCCGTGCTCAACGGCCTCCTCCGCGGCCGGGGGTGGAGCGAGCGGGTGGTCGGCTACACCGGCTACGGCAACCGGCGCTTCGTGCGGGTGCTGGCCCGGGTCGTGCTCACCCCCGACCCCGACCACGTGCCACTGCCCGTCGCCCGCACCCTGGACCGCCGCGGCTGGCGCAACTTCCTCACCGCCCCCGCGCTGCGGGCGAAGGTGACGGTGCGCACCGGGGACCGGTTCAGCACCGCGCACGTGAGCCGCAACGGCTACCTCGACCTGCGCATCCTCGAGCACGGGCTGGAGCCGGGCTGGCGGACGGTCAGCGTGGAGACCGAGGAGGCGCCGCCGGTGGAGGTGCCGGTGCGCATCCTCGAGGACGACGTCGACTTCGGCATCGTCAGCGACATCGACGACACCGTGATCTCGACCTCGCTGCCCCGGCCGCTGCTGGCGTTCTGGAACACCTTCGTGCTGCAGGAGTCGGCCCGTCAGCCGGTGCCGGGCATGTCGGAGCTGTACCAGAAGCTGCTGGCCGAGCGTCCGGGCTCGCCGCTGGTCTACGTCTCCACCGGGGCCTGGAACACCGCCCCGACGCTGGCCCGCTTCCTCGGCCACCACGAGTTCCCGCGCGGGCCGCTGCTGCTCACCGACTGGGGCCCGACCAACACCGGCTGGTTCCGCAGCGGCCCGGAGCACAAGCTCAACTGCCTGCACGCGCTGGCCCACGACTTCCCCGAGATCTCCTGGGTGCTGATCGGCGACGACGGCCAGCACGACCCGAGCCTGTACAACGAGTTCGCCACCCGGTTCCCCGACCGGGTGCGCGCGATCGGCATCCGCCAGCTGAACGCGGTCGAGCAGGTGCTCGCCCACGGCACGCCGATGACCCTGCTGGAGGAGCAGCTCTCCTCCGGCCCGCACGGCCCCGCCCCGGAGGTCCGTGCCCCCGACGGCCGGGGGCTGTGGGAGCTGCTCTCGCGGGTGCTGGCCCGCGAGCCCAGCCCGACACCCTGACGCGCCCCGCCCGTCCGCGCGCGGCGTTGCACCACGGCTCCGGCGCCGCGAGCGGACACAATGGCGGGTGCTGCCCGATCACCTGCCGATGAGGAGCCTGGCTGCCCATGCCCCGCAAGAGTGCCCCGGTGGACGACGACTTCACCGAGCGGATCCTCGACGTCGACGTCTCCGACGAGATGCAGACCAGCTTCCTGGAGTACGCCTACTCGGTGATCTACAGCCGGGCGCTGCCCGACGCCCGGGACGGGTTGAAGCCGGTGCAGCGCCGGATCCTCTACACCATGGACGAGATGAACCTGCGTCCGGACCGCGGCCACGTCAAGTGCGCCCGCGTCGTCGGGCAGGTGATGGGCTTCTACCACCCGCACGGTGATGGCGCGATCTACGACGCCCTGGTCCGCACCGCCCAGCCCTGGCTCATGCGGCTGCCGCTGGTGGACGGGCACGGCAACTTCGGCTCCCCCGACGCCGGCCCGGCCGCGATGCGCTACACGGAGTGCCGGATGTCGCCGGCCGCGATCGCGATGACCGCCGGGTTGGACCAGGACACCGTCGACTTCCGCCCCAACTACGACGGCAAGGAGTCCGAGCCGTCGGTGCTGCCGGCCGCCTTCCCCAACCTGCTGGTCAACGGCACCAGCGGCATCGCGGTCGGGATGGCCACCAACATCCCGCCACACAACCTGGTCGAGGTGGTGCAGGCGCTGCGCCACCTGCTGCGCCACCCCGACGCCGACGTCGACGCCCTGATGCGTTTCGTCCCCGGCCCGGACCTGCCCACCGGCGGCAAGATCATCGGCCTGGACGGCATCCGCGACGCCTACGCCACCGGCAAGGGCTCGTTCCGGATGCGCGCCACCGCCCGGGTCGAGCAGACCTCACCGCGGCGCAAGGGCATCGTCGTCACCGAGCTGCCGCTGGCCGTCGGCCCGGAGAAGGTGATGGAGCAGCTCAAGACGCAGGTGCAGGCCAAGAAGCTGCAGGGCATCGCCGACGTCAAGGACCTCACCGACCTCGCCAACGGCACCCGGCTGGTGATCGAGGTCAAGAACGGCTTCAACCCCGACGTGCTGCTGGAGCAGCTGTACCGGGCGACCTCCCTGGAGCTGTCGTTCGGCATCAACTCCGTCGCCCTGGTCGACGGCCAGCCGCGGACCCTCAGCCTGCCCGAGATGCTGCGGGTCTACCTCGACCACCGGCTCGAGGTCACCCTGCGCCGCACCCGCTTCGACCGGGACAAGGCCACCGAGCGGCTGCACCTGATCGAGGGCCTGCTGGTCGCCATCCTCGACATCGACTCCGTGATCGCGGTGATCCGCCGCTCCGACGACGCCGCCGCCGCGCGGGCCTCGCTGATGGAGATCTTCGAGCTGTCCGAGCCGCAGGCCAGCTACATCCTGGAGATGCAGCTGCGCCGGCTGACCCGGTTCTCCCGGATCGAGCTGGAGTCCGAGCGGGACCGGCTCGGCGCCGAGATCGAGGCGCTGACCCGGATCATCGAGGACGAGTCGGTGCTGCGCCAGACCGTCGGGGACGAGCTGGCGGCGGTCGCCAAGGAGTTCGGCACCCCCCGGCGGACGGTGCTGCTGGCCTCCAGCGGGGTCACCGCCACCACCGCGGCCGCCCCGCTCGAGGTGGCCGACGACCCGTGCTGGGTGCTGCTGTCGAGCTCTCGGCTGGTGGCCCGCACCGCTGCGGCCGCCGACGGCGGGGAGGAGCAGCGGCCGACCGGTGGCGGGCGCGCCACCCACGACGTCATCACCAGCCGGATCCGCACCACCGCCCGCGGTGAGTTCGGCGTGGTGACCTCCGCCGGCCGGCTGGTCCGGGTGCAGGCCCTCGACCTGCCCCAGCTGCCCAGCACCGCCGCCGCGCCGAACCTGCAGGGCGGGGTGCCGCTGAGCGAGCTGGTGGTGCTCGAGCCCGGGGAGTCGGTGCTCTGCCTGACCACCCTCGACCCGGGTTCCCCCGGGCTGGCGCTGGGCACCCGTCAGGGCGTGGTCAAGCGGGTCAACCCCGAGGTGCTCGGCCGTGACGCCTGGGAGGTGATCGGGCTGCGCGACGGCGACGAGGTGGTGGGTGCGGTGGAGCTGAGCGACCCCGACACCCAGGAGCTGGTCTTCGTCACCACCGACGCCCAGCTGCTGCACTTCCCCGCCTCCGCGGTGCGCCCGCAGGGCCGCAGCGGCGGCGGCATCGCCGGCATCAAGCTGACCGCCGGGGCGCGGGTGCTGTTCTTCGGCGCCGCGTCGACCACCGGGGACGGCCCGGGGGCGTCGGTGGTCACGGTGGCCGGCAGCTCCAGCGCGCTGCCCGGCACCGACACCGGGTCGGTCAAGGTCACCCCGCTGGCGGCCTACCCCGGCAAGGGCCGGGCCACCGGCGGGATGCGCTGCATGCGGCTGCTCAAGGGCGAGGACGCACTGGTCGCCGCCTGGGTCGGGGAGCACCCGGCGGCGGCCGCGGCCTCGGGCAGCCCGGTCGAGCTGCCGGCGGTCGACCCGCGCCGGGACGCCTCGGGCCAGCCGGTCAGCCAGCCGATCGACGGTCTGGGCAGCCGGCCCACCGACTGATACCCGCCGGCCCGGGTGCTCTACCCGACCGCGCCGGCCGCCAGCACCGCGCCGTGGGCGCCGGCCCAGGAACCGAGCTCGGCCAGCCGGACCTCCGGCACCCGGTGGAAGGTGGCCAGCTCCCGGAGCCGCCGCACGGCGGGCTCCACCGTCCACCGCGGCGCGGAAGCCACCCCGCCGCCGACCACCAGCAGTCCTGGGTCCACGAGGGCCAGCAGGTGCAGCAGAGCGCGGGCCAGCGCGTCGGTGGCCGTGGCCAGCGTGGCGACCGCGGTCGGGTCGCCCCCCTCCGCCGCGGTCACCACCTCCCGGGCCGTCGGGGCGCCCGGGCCGGACCAGACCCCGCCGGCCTCCAGCCACCGCGCCCCCAGCTGCACCCCGCCGATCGCGGTCTCCAGGCAGCCGCGCTGACGACAGCTGCACAGCGGACCGTCGGTGACCACCAGGTGCCCGATCTCCCCGGCCCCGCCGGCGGCCCCGGCCCGCACCTGGCCGCCCATCACGTGCGCCCCGGCGATCCCGGTTCCCAGCGCCACCACGAAGACGTCCTCCGCGCCCCGACCGGCGCCCAGCCGGGCCTCCGCGGTGGCGGCCGCCGCCCCGTCCTGGACGGCCGTCCCGGGGACGCCGAGCCGCTCGGCCAGCAGCGCCGCCGGGGCGAGCCCGTCCAGCCAGCGCAGGTTGGCGCTGCTCAGCACCACCTGGGTGACCGGGTCGAGGGTGCCGGCCACGGTGAGCCCGAACCTGTCCACCGGACGTCCGGCCAGGAAGGCGAGCAGACCGTCGGCGAGCTCGTCGAGGTCGGCGAAGGAGCCGGTGGCGACCGTGGCCCGGTCGACCACGCTGTCGTCGTCGACGAGCAGGAGCTTGGTGCTGGTTCCGCCGTGGTCGATGCCCAGGAGGTTCACCCGCGCTCCCCCCGCACGGCGGCGACGATCCCGCGAGCCAGGGCCTCGTCGGTGACGTCGTAGCCGCTCTCTCCTGCGGGCGCCGCCGAGCCGAGCGGCACCGCGACGTCCTCCCGCACGGTCCGCTTGGCCGAGGCGTGCACGGCGGCCACCCCGGTGGCGGCCACCCGGGCGGCGTTGGACGGGTCGACGCCGCCACCGGCCATCACCTGGACCCGCCCGTCCGAGCGGCGCACCAGCCGCTCCAGCCCGGGCAGCGCGTCAGCGGCGCGGGCGGCGCCGGCCGAGGTCAGCACCCGGTGCACGCCCAGCGCGGCCAGCTGCTCCAGCGCGCCGTCGGGGTCGGCCAGCACGTCGAAGGCCCGGTGGAAGGTGACCTCGGCGCCGGCGGCGCACTCCACCACCGAACGGACCAGCTCGGTGTCGACCGCGCCGGCGCGCACCCCGCCGACCACCACCCCGGCCGCCCCCGCCGCGACCGCCCGCCGGACGTCGGTTCGGACCAGCCGCACCTCCTCGGCGGTGTAGTCGAAGGCCCCGCCGCGCGGACGGACGAGGACGTGCGTGGGCACGCCAGAGGCGACCGCCGTCTCCACCAGGCCGGCCGAGGGCGTCATCCCACCGAGGGCGAGCGCGGTGCACAGCTCGAGCCGGTCCGCGCCGACCGCGGCGGCCACCGCGATCCCGGCCGGGTCCTGCACGGCGAGCTCGACCGCGGTCACGCGCTCGGCCTCCGGGACGTCGGGCACCCGGTTCGCGGTCGTCGTCATCGTGCTCCTCCGGCTCGGCGCCGGCCCACCGGTCGGCGGGCCGCGGGACGCGCGGGAAGTCTGGCACGGCTGGTGTCCGGCCTGCGACGACGTGCCGGCACCCGCGACCGGCCCGGGTACGGTGACCGCCATGGCTGCACCGGGTGACGACACCTTCGACGACCTGCTCGAGGCCAACCGGGCCTACGCCGAGCGGCAGGACCGCACCCCGCTGGAGGGCGTGGCCCGCGCCGGCGTGGCGGTGGTCACCTGCATGGACTCCCGGATCGACCCGCTGCCGATGCTCGGGCTGGAGCGCGGCGACGCCAAGGTGATCCGCACCCCCGGCGGACGGCTGACCCCCGACGCCCTGGTCGGCTGCGTCCTGGGTGTCCACCTGCTCGGGGTGACCCGGATCCTCGTGGTCCCGCACACCCGCTGCGCGATGGCCAGCGGCACCGACGACGACCTGCGGGCCCGGATCACCGAGCGCAGCGGTCTGGACGCCTCCGACCTCGCGATCGGCGCCGACCCCGACCAGGACGCACGGCTGGCCGACGACCTGGCCACGCTGCGCGAGCACCCGCTGGTCGCCGGCCGGGCCAGCGTCGGCGGGTTCCTGCTCGACGTCGACAGCGGGCTGCTCACCCGGGTCGCCTGACCCCGCCCCGCAGCCACAGCATCTTCTCAGCCGGTGCACGGGTGCGACCCGGCTCCGGTAGGGCACACTCGTGCGTGCCGGCGAGGGCCTTCGGGCCCTCGCCGGACCAATGTCAGGCGTCGATGCGCCCCCGCCGTCAGGCGTCGATGCGTTCCGCGTCCAGCTGGTAGGCGCCCTCGACGATGAACTCCTTGCGCGGGGCCACCTCGTCGCCCATCAGCACCTCGAAGACCCGCTCGGCCGCGGCGGCGTCGTCCACCGTGATCCGGCGCAGCGCCCGGTGCCGGGGGTTCATCGTGGTATCGGCCAGCTGGTCGGCGTCCATCTCCCCCAGCCCCTTGTAGCGCTGCGGCTCGGCGAAGCGGATGCCCTTCTTGGTGAGCTCGGCCGCCTTCCGCTGGTACTCCGCGTCGGAGTAGGTGTAGATGTAGCGCTCCTGGCCCTTGCGCGGGTTGGTCAGCTCGAAGCGGTGCAGCGGCGGCACGGCGGTGAACACGCGTCCGGCGTCGACCAGCGGTCGCATGTAGCGGAAGAACAGGGTGGCCAGCAGGCAGCGGATGTGGGCGCCGTCGGAGTCGGCGTCGGCCATGAAGATGATCTTGCCGTAGCGGGCGGCATCGAGGTCGAAGCTGCGACCCGTCCCGGCCCCGACCACCTGGATGATCTGGGCGCACTCCTTGTTCTTCAGCATGTCCCCGACCGAGGCGCGCTGGACGTTGAGGATCTTGCCGCGGATCGGCAGCAGCGCCTGGAACTCCGAGCTGCGGGCCAGCTTGGCGGTGCCCATCGCCGACTCGCCCTCGACGATGAACAGCTCGCTGCGCTCGGTGTCGGTGCTGCGGCAGTCGGCCAGCGCCGCCGGCAGGCTGGAGGACTCCAGCGCGTTCTTGCGCCGCTGCGCCTCGCGGGTCGCGCGGGCCTGCACCCGGGCGCGGGAGGCCGAGACCACCTTCTCCAGCACGGCGCGGGCCTGGGCCTTCTCCTCGCGCCGGGTGGAGGTGAGGAAGCCCCTGAGCTCGTCCTCCACGATCCGGGCGACCAGCCGGCTGGCCGCCGGGGTGCCCAGCACCTCCTTGGTCTGGCCCTCGAACTGCGGCTCGTCCAGGCGGACGGTGACCACGGCGGTCAGCCCCTCCATGGTGTCGTCCTTGGTCACCTCCTCCCCCGCCTTGAGCAGCCGGGTGCCCTCGAGCACCTTGGCCACCGAGCGGGTGAGCGCGCGCTCGAAGCCGGTGAGGTGGGTGCCGCCCTTGGGGGTGGCGATGATGTTGACGAAGGAGCGCACGGTGGTGTCGTAGCCGGTGCCCCAGCGCAGCGCGACGTCGACGTCGAGGGTGCGCTCGACGTCGGTGGGGCTGAGCGCGCCGGTGGCGTCGTCGAGCATCGGCACCGTCTCGGTGAAGGTGTCGGAGCCCTGCAGCCGCAGCACGTCGGTGACGGCGGGGTCGGTGGCGAGGTACTCGCAGAACTCGGCGATGCCGCCGTCGTGGCGGTGCTCCTCCACCGTGATCTCCGGGCCGCGCTCGTCGGTGATGGTCAGCGCCAGCCCGGGCACCAGGAAGCTGGTCTGGCGGGCCCGGTCACCCAGCAGGGTGGCGTCCAGGTCGGCGTCGGGGGCGAAGATCTGGCGGTCGGGCCAGTAGCGGATGCGGGTGCCGCTGACGCCCTTGCGCACCTTGCCGGTGCGGCGCAGCCCGCCGCCGGGGGTGAACGGGGCGTCGGACCCGGGCCCGTCGAAGGTGCCGGGCACGCCACGCCGGAACGACATCGACCAGGTCGCGGAGTCACGGTCCACCTCGACGTCGAGCCGGGAGGACAGGGCGTTGACCACCGAGGCGCCCACCCCGTGCAGGCCACCGGCGGCGTTGTAGGACCCGGCGCCGAACTTGCCGCCGGCATGCAGCTTGGTGAAGACGACCTCCACGCCGCTGAGCCCGGTCCGGGGCTCCTGGTCGACGGGGATGCCGCGGGCGTGGTCGACCACCAGCACCGACCCGTCGGCGCCGAGGGTCACCTCGATCGAGGTGCCGTGGCCGGCCAGCGCCTCGTCCACGGCGTTGTCGATGACCTCCCACACGCAGTGCATGAGCCCGCGGGTGTCGGTGGAGCCGATGTACATCGCCGGGCGCTTGCGCACCGCCTCCAGGCCCTCCAGCACCAGCAGGTGGCGGGCCTCGTAGTCGCGGCTCTCGGTGGGCTTCGTCACGTGTCCTCGGGGCACCACGTCAGCCTAGCCAGCGCCTCCCTCACCAGCCGGTCGGCGCGCCGCCCAGGCCCCGGGCGGGCCGGTGCTTCGACGACGGTGCAGGTGACATCTGTGTCACGACCCGGCGGGTCGCGCATGGCCTGGACCGCGCCGGGTACGCTCGGCAGCACTCGAGCACCATCGGGAAAGGGTCGTCCCGGATCGTCGGATCCGGGAACAACGTGGACCGGATGGTGGTTGGGTCAACGGGTCGGCGGGAACGACTCCGTTGCCATGACGGGTCCGACCCAGAGTGAGAGAGAGGCCAGACGTGAGCACAACTGTGATGGACGACGCCACCGCCTTGAACGCGGGGGACCGTTGCGACCGGTGCGGCGCCCAGGCCTACCTGCGGGTGACCTTGGCCAGCGGTGGTGAGCTCCTGTTCTGCGCGCACCACGGCAAGGAGCACGCCGACCGGCTGAAGCAGGTCGCACTGAACATCCACGACGAGACCAGCAAGCTGAGCTGACCGCCGACGGCAGCAGCGAGCGGTACGGCCCCGGGCACCCTTGCCCGGGGCCGTCGTCGTCCCCGGGGCGGTTGCTCGCTCCCCTACCCTGACGCCGTGACCGACACCGACACCGTGCCGCCCGCCCCGACCTCACGCCGGAGCGGGCTCGCCGCCACCCCGGCCGACCTGCACCGCACCTTCGCGCTGGCGGAGATGGTGACCTGGACGCTGCTCGTCCTCGGGATGGTGCTCAAGTACACCGGGGTCACCGAGTGGGGTGTGCGGGGCGGCGGTCTGGTGCACGGGGTGGTCTTCCTCGGCTACGCCGCGGTGACGGTGCTGGTCGCCTGGAACCAGCGCTGGCGCCCGCTGACCACGCTGCTCGGCCTGCTCTCCGCGGTCGTGCCGTGGGCGGCCTGGCCGCACGACCGGCTGCTGCTGCGCCGGGGGCTGCTGGACGGCGGCTGGCGGCGTGAGCGCGGCGAGGGTCGGCTGGAGGGGTTGCGGCTGGCGGTGCTGGACCACCCGGTACGCAGCATGGTCGTCGTCGTGGTCCTGGTGGCCGTCGCGACGGCCGTCCTGCTGTGGCTCGGACCGCCCACCGGGTGGGCCGAGCGCTTCGGCTGACCCCGGACGCACGAGGACCCGCTGCCATCAGGCAGCGGGTCCTCGCGCGTGTGCGGTGCGGGATGCTCAGTCGAGGTAGTCGCGCAGCACCTGCGAACGGCTCGGGTGACGCAGCTTCGACATCGTCTTGGACTCGATCTGGCGGATCCGCTCGCGGGTGACGCCGTAGACCTTGCCGATCTCGTCCAGCGTCTTGGGCTGGCCGTCGGTCAGGCCGAAGCGCATCGAGACCACCCCGGCCTCGCGCTCGCTGAGGGTGTCCAGCACGTCGTGCAGCTGCTCCTGGAGCAGGGTGAACGACACGGCGTCGGCCGGGACGACCGCCTCGGAGTCCTCGATCAGGTCACCGAACTCCGAGTCGCCGTCCTCACCCAGCGGGGTGTGCAGCGAGATCGGCTCACGGCCGTACTTCTGGACCTCCACGACCTTCTCCGGGGTCATGTCGAGCTCCTTGGCCAGCTCCTCCGGCGTGGGCTCGCGGCCGAGGTCCTGCAGCATCTGGCGCTGAACGCGGGCCAGCTTGTTGATGACCTCGACCATGTGCACCGGGATCCGGATGGTGCGGGCCTGGTCGGCCATGGCGCGGGTGATCGCCTGCTTGATCCACCAGGTGGCGTAGGTGGAGAACTTGTAGCCCTTGGTGTAGTCGAACTTCTCGACCGCGCGGATCAGACCGAGGTTGCCCTCCTGGATGAGGTCGAGGAAGAGCATGCCGCGGCCGGTGTAGCGCTTGGCCAGGCTGACCACGAGGCGCAGGTTGGCCTCGAGCAGGTGGTTCTTGGCCCGCCGGCCGTCCTCGATGATCCAGCTGAGGTCGTCCAGCAGGTCGCCCGAGATCGCCTTGTCGGAGGAGTTGACCTGCTCGTCGGCGAACAGACCGGCCTCGATCCGCTTGGCGAGCTCGACCTCCTGCTCGGCGTTCAGCAGGGCGACCTTGCCGATCTGCTTGAGGTAGTCCTTGACCGGGTCGGCGGTGGCCCCGGCGGCCATCACCTGCTGCTCGGGCTCGTCGGCGTCGTCGGTGTCGGACAGCGAGAAGCCCTGGTCCTCGACCAGCTCCTTCTCCAGGCCGGCCTCCTGCTCGGGCTTGAAGGTCGACTCGTCGACGTCGTCCAGAGAGCGCTTCTTCCCGGCGACGGTGAGCTTCACGTGCTCGCCGTCCAGCTCCACCTCGACGTCCACACCGGCCTGCAGGACCACCTCGGAGGTGGTGGGCTCGGCACCCTCGGCCGGCGTCTTGCGGGCCGCCGGCTTCTTCGCCGCCGGCTTGCGGCCGCCCGCCTTCTTGACGGGCGCCTTGGCGGCGGCGGTCTTGCGGGTGGTGGTGCGCCCGGCCGGCGTCGTCGCCTGACCCTGGTCGGCCGTCGTGGTCACCTGACTCGCTCGCGCGGTGGCGGCCGGCAGGGACGGGGACGTGCGTTCGTGTGATGGCGTCACGAAAACCTCTCGGCGCTGGTTCCTACGGTGGTGCGCTGGTTCCTACAGTTGTGAGGGCGCGCGGTGGCAGGGTTGTTGTCAACCACCGCTGGCCAGAAGTCTGGCACGTCGGACCAAACTACCCCAACCGGGGCCCCCTTCCGGCGTGTCACCCCGGTCCGGGCGGGGAGACGGCCCTCCCGCGTGATGGACGTCTCAGCCGCCGTCGGCGGGTGGGTGCGGTGCCGCCTTGACCGCCACCACCGGGCACGGGGCGTCCAGCAGGATCCGCTGGGCGTTGCTGCCGAGCAGCAGCTTGCCGACCGGCGTCCGGCGGCGCAGACCGATGACGATGAACTCCACCGCGCTCGTCTCGGCCAGCTCGAGCAGCGCGTCGGCCAGCGGCTGCAGCTCCTCGCACGGCCGGACCTCGTGGGCGACCCCGGTGGCGGCCAGCCGCTGCTGGGCGACCTGCAGGTCCGCCTCGTCCGGCACGACCGCGATGATCCCGAGGTCGCGCAGCCGCGCCTCCTCGATCGCCGTCTCGAGCGCCGCCACCCCCTCGGGCTTGCTGGTGAAACCCACCGCGATGGCCATTCAGCTCCCCTCCCAGGCGTGGACCGGATCCCCCACGTGCATCTGCTCGATGTAGTCGACGAGCATCCCCGACAGCGCCTGCTCCCGGGTCTCGCCGCGGGCTTCCCGCGCCGCGACGTTGGCAGTCTGCCACGTGGCCCCGTTGCGGCCGAGCAGGCACCGGTGCTCGATCACCGAGAGGTAGCGGTCGATCTCGGCCTCGCTGACCCCCTGGCTGACCAGACCGGCCCGGGCCACCGGCAGCAGCCGCCGCAGCACCAGCTCGGCCACCCGCACCTGGCCCGCCCCCGGCCAGTAGACGACCGCCGACAAGCCGTCGCGGACGGCCGTGTCGAGGTTGTCCCGGGCGGCCAGGAAGCTCATCTCGCGCCACACGGGCCGTGGCTCGTCGGCCAGCCCGCGGACCACACCGGCGAAGAAGGCGGCGTTGGCGATGGTGTCGACCACCGTCGGCCCGGCCGGCAGCACCCGGTTCTCCACCCGGATGTGGGCCGACTCGCCGCTGACGTCGTAGATCGGGCGGTTCCAGCGGTAGATCGTCCCGTTGTGCAGGCAGAGCTCGGCCAGCCGCGGCACCCGCCCGGCCGCCAGCTCGGCCTCCGGGTCCTCCTCGGTGCACTCGGGCAGCAGGGCGGAGTAGTAGCGGGCGTTCTCCTCGAACAGGTCGAAGATCGAGTCCACCCACCGCTCGCCGAACCAGACCCGCGGCCGCACCCCCTGCGCCTTGAGGTCCTCCCCGCGGGTGTCGGTGCTCTGGGTGAACAGCGGGATCCGGTTCTCCGCCATCAGCCGGCGTCCGAAGAGGAACGGCGCGTTCGCCCCGAGCGCGACCTGGACGCCGGTGACGGCCTGGGCGGCGTTCCACACCGCCCCGAACTGGGCCGGGTCGATCTGCAGGTGCACCTGCGTGGAGGTGCAGGCCGCCTCGGGCATGATCGTGTCCGACTCCAGCTGCAGCCGCTCGGTCGGGCCCTCGATGTCGATCACCAGGTCCTCCCCGCGGGCGCCGAGGATCTGGGCGTCCAGCAGCGAGTAGCGGGGGTTGGCCGAGATCCGCTCCGCCCGCACGTGCTCGGGCCGCAGGGTGGGCAGGATGCCGATCATCACCAGCTGCGCCCCCACCTCGCGGGCCCGCCGGTCGGCGTGCTGGAGCCGCTCGCGGGCGTGCTCCTCGAAGGCACGCAGACCGCCCTGGCGCAGCGGCTGGGGCGGCAGGTTGACCTCGACGTTGAACTGGCCCAGCTCGGTCTGGAAGGACGCGTCGTCGTCGATGGCCCGCAGCACCGCCTCGTTGCCCATCACCGGCTCGCCGGCGTCGTCGGCCAGGTAGAACTCGACCTCCAGTCCGGCCTGGGTGTCGGCGTCGACGATCCGGCCGTCGGCGAGCATCCGGCGGAGCACCTGGAGGTCGAGGTTGACCTTGTCGCGGTAGCGCCGGCGGTCCTCGCGGCTGTACTCCCGGGCTTCGACGTCAGCACCCATGGCGCCCATCCTCACGCACCGGCCACCGTGGTGCCACGCGACCCTCCCGAGCGCTCCCGACCCGTCGCGCGGGCCTACAGTGGCAGCCCGTGAGCGACCGAGGACTGCCCGATCCCGCCACCCTCGAGGCGGACGCCCCCGCCTACTACCGGCGGACCGGACCGACGACGTTCCGCCCGACCCTGCGCGCCCAGGGTGCCTGGCAGCCGGGCGAGCAGCACATGGCGGCGCTGACCGGGCTGCTCACCTCCGCCGTGCTGCAGCACGAGCCCGGCCCGGAGCTGCAGCCGGCCCGGCTGACCTTCGAGATCCTCGGGCTGATCCCGGCGCTGGAGACGACGGTCACGGTGCGCACCCTGCGCCCGGGCCGCACCATCGAGCTGGTCGGCGCGGACGCCGAGGTCGCCGGACGTCCGGTGGTGCGGGCCCGGGTGTGGCGGCTGGCGACGGTCGACACCGCCGAGGTGGCCGGTGGCGCGGGCGCGCCGCTGCCCGCCCCGCAGGAGCTGCCGCCGGCCGACCCGAGCCGGTACTGGCCCGGCGGGTTCATCGCCAGCCTCGACGTGCGCGCCGAGCGCGCCCCCGGTGAGGGCCGCAACCGGGCCTGGCTGCGGGCCCGTCCGGCGCTGGTCGCCGACGAGGAGGTGGCCGACCTGGCCCGGCTGATGGGTCTGGTCGACGCCGCCAACGGGCTCGGCTGCCGGGTCGACCCGCGGCGCTGGATGTTCCCCAACACCGACCTGACCGTGCACCTGCACCGCCTCCCCACCGGGGACCGGCTGGGGCTCGACACCGAGCAGGTGGTCGGCCCCACCGGTCTGGGGCTCACCTCCTCGGTGCTGCACGACCGGCACGGCCCGGTCGGCCGGGCCGAGCAGGTGCTCACGGTGCGGCGGCTGCCGGCGGCGACCGGCTGAGGGGCGACTCTTCGGGCCCCTAGGGTGGGGAGCATGTCGAGCCCGGTGCCGTCCTCCTCCCCCACCCCGCCCACCGAGCCGCCGCGGGCCGCCGTCCGGCCGGTCCGGCGCGAGCACCACGGCCGGGTCTTCGTCGACGACTACGAGTGGCTGCGGGCCAAGGACGACCCGGCGACGACCGCCCACCTCGAGGCCGAGAACGCCTGGACCGAGCAGCAGACGGCGTCGCTGGAGGGGCTGCGGCAGAGCCTGTTCGACGACATCGCCGCCCGCACCCGCCAGACCGACCTCAGCGTGCCGACCCTGGTGCGCCACCGCGTCGGCGAGGAGGAGGTGAGCCGGTTCTGGTACTACAGCCGCACCGTGGAGGGCCGGGAGTACCCGCTGCAGTGCCGCCTCCCGGTGACCGACCCCGACACCCCGCCCGACCCGGCCACCGCCGGTGCCGACGGGTTCCCGGGCGAGCAGGTGGTGCTCGACGGCAACGCCGAGGCCGCGGGGCAGGAGTTCTTCTCCCTCGGCACCTTCGCCCTCTCCCCCGACGGACGCCGGCTGCTCTTCGGCACCGACGTCACCGGCGACGAGCGCTACACCCTGCACGTGGTCGACCTGGAGACCGGTGAGCGGCTCCCCGACGTCATCCCCGACACCGCCGCCGGGGCGGTCTGGCTCGGCGGGGAGCACCTCTTCTACACCCGCGCCGACGCCGCCTGGCGTCCGCACCAGCTGTTCCGCCACCGGCTGGGTGAGCCGGCCGAGCAGGACGTCCTGGTGCTGACCGAGGAGGACGAGCGGTTCTGGCTCGGCGTCGACACCAGCCGCGACGAGCAGTGGTTGCTGGTCGGCACCGGCAGCCGGCTGACCTCGGAGTACCGGCTGCTGCCGGTCGACGACCCCGAGGGGACGCCGCGGCTGGTCAGCCCGCGCCGGGAGGGGCTGGAGTACCACGTCGAGGTGGCCGGGGACCGGCTGCTCGTCGTGCACAACCTCGACGCCCCGGACTCCGAGCTGGCCGAGGCGCCGCTGACGGCCAGCTCCCCCGAGGACTGGCGTCCGGTGCTGCCGCACACGCCCGGCGTCCGGATCGTCGACGTGGACGCCTACGCCGGCCACGTGCTGGTGTCGCTGCGCCGCGACGGGCTCAGCGGGCTGCACGTGATCCCGCGCGGGCCGGACGGCTCGCTGGGCACCGGTGCGGATCTCACCTTCGACGAGCCGCTCTACACCGTGGCCAACCTCGGCGACCCCGACTACCGCAGCACCCGCTTCCGGTTCTCCTTCACCTCGCTGGTGACCCCGAGCTCGGTGTTCGAGGCCGACGTCGCCACCGGGGAGCGCCGGCTGCTCAAGCGCGCCCCCGTGCTGGACCACCCGGTGCACGGGCCCTACCGCAGCGAGGACCTCGTGCAGCGCCGGCTGTGGGCCACCGCCCCCGACGGCACGCGGGTGCCGATCTCACTGGTGCACCGGGCCGACGTGGTCGCCGACGGCAGCGCCCCCTGCCTGCTCTACGGCTACGGCTCCTACGAGATCCCGATGGACCCCGGCTTCTCGATCGCGCGGCTCTCGCTGCTGGACCGCGGGTTCGTCTACGCCATCGCCCACGTCCGCGGCGGCGGCGAGCTGGGCCGGCGCTGGTACGACGACGGCAAGATGCTGGCCAAGAAGAACACCTTCAGCGACTTCGTCGCCTGCGCGGAGCACCTGGTGGCCGAGGGCTGGACCAGCCACGACCGGCTGGCGGCCGAGGGCGGCAGCGCCGGCGGGTTGCTCATCGGTGCGGCGGTCAACCTCGCCCCGCAGGTGTTCCGGGCGGTGCACGCGGCGGTGCCCTTCGTCGACCCGCTCACCACCATCCTCGACCCCGAGCTGCCGCTGACGGTGATCGAGTGGGAGGAGTGGGGCAACCCGCTGGCCGACCCGGAGGTGTACGACTACATGGCCTCCTACGCCCCCTACGAGAACGTGCCCGGGGCCGAGGAGGCACCCGAGTACCCGGCGGTGCTGGCCACCACCAGCCTCAACGACACCCGCGTGCACTACGTCGAGCCGGCCAAGTGGGTCGCCCGGCTGCGGGCGGCACGACCGGCCCGCGCCGACCGTCCGGTGCTGCTGCGCACCGAGATGGTCGCCGGGCACGGCGGGGTCTCCGGCCGCTACAACGCCTGGCGCCAGACCGCCTTCGAGCAGGCCTGGCTGATCGACCAGGTCACCGGGACCGGCACACCCGGCGTGTGAGCCCGGGGCGCCGGAGGGGTATACGACCACGGTCGCACCCGTCCGGTCTCCCGGTCACCCCGCAGGCCCCTCCCCCGGATCAGGGGCCCCTCAGGGCGATCCAGGAAACACATCGCGCACCTCGCGCGTTGTAGGGGTGTCACGACGAAAGGGGCACCACACGTGAGCACGAACGCACAGAGCCGAATCCGCAGCAACGACGGGATCGACGGCAAGGACGCGGTCGGGCTGTACCTGGACGGCATCGCCAAGACTCCGCTGCTGACCGCGGCCGAGGAGGTCGAGCTGGCCCGGGCCATCGAGGTCGGGCTGTACGCGGAGAAGCTGCTCGACGGCACCGTCAAGGCCAAGGACCGCCCCCGGGGCTACCGCAAGGCCACCCGCGAGGAGCTGGAGACGATCGCCGCCGAGGGCCAGGCCGCCCAGCAGCGCTTCGTCACCGCCAACCTCCGCCTGGTGGTGTCGGTGGCCCGCAAGTACGGCCGGGCCCAGATGCCGCTGCTGGACCTGGTGCAGGAGGGCAACACCGGGCTGATCCGCGCGGTGGAGAAGTTCGACTACACCAAGGGCTTCAAGTTCTCCACCTACGCCACCTGGTGGGTGCGGCAGTCGATCAGCCGCGGCGTCGCCCAGCAGGGCCGGATCGTCCGGCTGCCGGTGCACGTCGCCGAGCAGGTCAACCAGGTCGGTGCCGTGCGCCGCACCCTGGAGCGCCGGCTGGGCCGCGAGCCCGACGTGGTCGAGATCGCCGACGAGATGGGGGTCGAGCCCGACCGGGTCATCGACCTCATGCGCTACGGCCGCGAGCACGTCTCGCTCGACGCACCGGTCGAGGAGGGTGGCGACACCGCGCTGGGTGACCTCATCGCCCGCGAGCCGATGCCCGGCCCGGACGAGGTGGTCATCGACGCCGAGGAGTCCGCACGGCTGGAGGGCATGCTCTCCCACCTCGACGACCGCTCCGCCGACGTGGTGCGCCGCCGCTACGGTCTGCTCGACGGCCGCCAGGCCAAGCTGGCCGACATCGGCGCCGTCTGGGGCATCACCGCCGAGCGGGTGCGCCAGATCGAGCGCAACGCGATCGCGGTGCTGCGCCGCCACGGCAGCCTCGCCGCCTGAGGCCAGCCGCCCCGAGCGCAGGGACGGGCCCGTCCGGAGATCCTCCGGGCGGGCCCGTCCGCGTCCCGGCTCAGGCCGGCGGGTCGACGACCCGGATCAAGCCCTCCTGCGCGACGGTGGCCACGAGCGCACCGTCCTGGAACAGTCGTCCGGTGCTCAGACCGAGCGAGCTGCGGGCCGAGGGCGAGACCTGGTCGTAGAGCAGCCAGCGGTCGGCCCGGAACGGGCGGTGGAACCACATCGAGTGGTCGAGCGAGGCCGCCTGCAGGCCCGGGCCGCCGAAGAGCACCGGGTGCGGCACCACGCTGACCGCGAGCAGGGTGAGGTCGGAGGCGTAGGCCAGCGCGGCCTGGTGCAGCACCGGGTCGTCGGCCAGCTCACCGGCCACCCGGATCCAGACCCGGGCCCGGGCCGGGTGCCGCTCGGGTGAGAGCACCCCGCCGGGGCGCGAGTCACCGGCGTAGCGGACCTCCAGCGCCCCCCACTCGGCCTGCCACATCGAGGCCCGGCGCCCGCTGAGGCTCTCCATCGCCTCGCTGAGCAGCGGGCAGCGCTCCGGTGGCGGGACGTCCTCGGGTGCCGGGTCCTGGTGCTCCAGCCCCGGCTCGGCGAGGTGGAAGGAGGCCGAGACGGTGAAGATCACCGCCCCGCCCTGGCGGGCCAGCACCCGCCGGGTGGAGAAGCTGCGCCCGTCACGGAGCACCTCGACGTCGTAGATGATCGGGGCGTCGGTGCGTCCGGGCCGCAGGAAGTAGGCGTGCAGCGAGTGCACCGAGACGTCGGCGTCGCCGGGCAGGGTGCGATGCGCCGCGACCAGCGCCTGGGCCAGCACCTGCCCGCCGAAGGCACGCTGCAGCAGCGTCGCCGGCTGGCTGCCCCGCCACAGCGTCTGCTCGATCTCCTCCAGCTCCAGCAGCGCCACCAGCTCCTGCACCGAGGACGGCATCAGCGCGTCCTCCCACGCCCGCCCGCCGGCGTCCTCACTCCTCGTCCTTCTCGCGGTCGGCGAGGAAGCGTTCGAACTCCGCACCCAGCTCCTCCGCGCTCGGCAGGTACTCCTCCGGGCGGGCCTGCATCGCGTCGTACTGCTGCTCCAGGGTGGCGACCACCTCGAGCACCTCCTGCGAGCCGTTCATCTCGGAGTTGATGTCGGCGAGGTTGGTGACGACCTGCTCGGGCAGGTCGCCCAGCGGCAGCGAGAGCCCGGTGAACTGGTTGATCCGCTCCAGCACCGCCACCACCGCCTGGTGGAAGGTGGCCTGGGCCAGGTAGTGCGGCACCAGCGCGGCGAAGCCGAGGGCGAGCCGGTCGTGGGTGCCCAGCGCGAGCTCCCAGTAGGAGCTGAAGCTGGCCGGCACGTCCACCCGGTCGATCATCCGCGGGTTGTCGGTGATGAGGGTGGTGTCGGTGGAGTGCCCGGTGACCAGGGTGGGCCGGGTGTGCGGCACCGCGACGGGGGCGCCGGAGGCGGTGACGACCATCCGCACGTCGAGCTCGTGCACCAGGTGGTTGAGGGCGGCGACGGCCCGCTCCCACTGGGTGTCGGGTTCGGGGCCGTGCAGCAGCAGGTACTCCTGCCCGGCCGCGTCGGTGCCGACGCTGATCTCCAGGGCGAAGCTGGTGGCCGACTTCCAGGTGTTGGTGTCGAAGGTGATCACCGGACGCCGGCTGCGGTAGTCGTGCAGGGCGTCGTGGTCGAAACGGACCAGGGTCCGGTGCTCGCTGGAGGCGCGCAGGTGCCGGCTGAGCGCACGACCGGTCTGGCCGGCGTCCACGTAGCCCTCGAGCAGGTGGATGAGCACCGGCCGCTTGCCCCTCATCTGCTCCCACAGCTCCGGATCCAGCTCGTACAGCAGACGCGGGTCCATCATGGGCCCCAGCCTAGTGGGCCGCCGCCGGGTGCACGGCCAGCGCCCGCCCGGACGGGGCGGGCCGTCGGATCAGCCGCGGGCGGCGGCGACGGCCTTGAGCACGCGGCGCCGGCTGACGGTCTCCGCGGTGCCCAGCCGCTGGGCGAACACCCCGACCCGCAGCTCCTCGATCAGCCAGCCGATCCGCTCCACCTCGGGGCTCAGCGGACCGGCGGGCTGGGCGGCCACGAGCTCGGCGTAGGCGTCCTCGCAGACCAGGACGTCCTCGGCCGCGCGCTGGTCGCGGGCGGGGTCGGTCGCGGCCGCCAGCAGCCGCTGCTCGGCGGCGGTGAGGTAGCGCGGCAGGTGGCGCAGCGCGTCCCACCGGGTGGCGGCGACGAAGCCGGGGAAGACCAGGTTCTGCACCTGCTCGCTGACGTCGTCGCGGGTGGGCGCCGGGGTCGCCGGAGCCTCCAGCAGCCGCGCCACCGCCTGCGCGGCGGCCAGCGTCCGCGAGACCACCGAGACGACCTCGCGCATCCGCTCGGCGTTGTCGGCCCGGACCCGGTCGCAGAGCCGGGCGAAGGCGTCCTCGGTACGGGTCTCCTCCGCCCCGGCCTCGGCGACCAGGCTGCCCACCGAGGCCAGCCGGGCGTCGGCCAGCAGCGCGGGCACCGCCGGGTAGGGGCTGTGGCCCAGCGCCAGCTTCTCGGGATTGGCCAGGTGGGAGACGACCCAGCGGGTGGGGTCGGGGGTGTTGAGGGTGACCAGGCGGCGCAGGCCGAGCGGGTGCAGCTGGGCCTGCCGGCGGGGCGACTCGGTCACCACCAGCCCGACGGTGGCCCCGTCCCCGGTGCGTTCCTCGGTCAGCGCCGGGTAGCCGACCACCCGGTGCCCGCCCCGCTGCAGGTGCAGCTCGGGCGCGATGGTGCCGAAGGTCCAGCGGGTCTGCCCGCTGCGGACCACCTCGGCCGAGACCCGGTCGAGGGTGGCCTCGACGGTGGGGCTGAGCTCGCGGCGCAGCTCGTCCAGGTCGCGACCGGGCCGGGGGCCGTCAGGGGTGCTGATCTCGAAGCGGACCCGCAGGTGGGCCGGCAGGGCGTCGGGGTTCCACGCGTCGGTCGGCACCCGCTCGCCGGTGAGCGCGAGCAGGGCCCGTCCGAGCGCCTCGGGGAAGGCCAGGTCGGCGGTCTCGGGGTGTTCCCCGAGCCACTGCAGCGCGCGGCGGGCGTGGTCGGGGGCGGGCACGAACCGGGTCCGCACCTGCTTGGGCAGCCCGCGCACCAGCTCGGTGGCGAGCTCGGCGCGCAGCCCCGGAACCTGCCAGCTGAACGGCGCGGCGGGCACCTGGTTGAGCACCTCGACCGGGATGGTGACGGTGACGCCGTCGCGTCCCGACCCGGGGTCGAAGACGTAGTCGACGGCGAGCTCGTGGCCGTCCACCACCCAGGTGTCGGGGAAGTCGGAGGTGGAGGCGTCCCCGCTGCCGCGCAGCAGGTCCTCCAGCCGCAGGTCGAGCAGGTCGGGGGTCTCCTGCCGGGCGGTGCGCCACCAGCGGTCGAAGTGGGCGCCGGAGACCACCTCGCTGGGCACCCGGGCGTCGTAGAAGGCGGCGATGGTCTCGTCGTCCACCACGATGTCGCGGCGGCGGGCCCGCTCCTCCAGCTGCTCGGCCTCGGCGCGGACGGCGGCGTTGCGGGCGAAGAAGTGGTGCCGGGTGCGCCAGCGGCCCTCGACCAGGGCGGCCTGGATGAACATCCGGCGGGCCTCGACCGGGTCGACGCGGCCGTAGGAGACCTGCCGGCGGGCCACCACCGGCACCCCGAGCAGGGTCAGCCGCTCGTAGGCCATCACGCTGGCCGAGCGCTCCGACCAGTGCGGCTCGGAGTAGTGCCGCTTGACCAGGTGCGCGCCGACCTCCTCCACCTGCTCGGCCGTCACCGGGGCGGTGGTGCGGGCCCACAGCCGGCTGGTCTCCACCAGCTCGGCGGCCATCACCAGCGGCGGTGGCTGGCGGCTCAGCACCGAGCCGGGGCTGATCGCGAACTTCACGCCGCGGGCGCCCAGGTACTCCTTCATCGGACGCCGGCCGCGGGCGGCGGCGCGACGGCCGCGGCGCTCCTCCTCCTTGACGTCCAGCAGCCCGATCTGCGACAGCAGACCGGTGAGCAGGGCGCTGTGGATCGCCTCGGGGCCGGCGTCGGGGGTGTTGGGCGTCATCCCCAGCTCGCCGCAGATCTCGCGCAGCTGGGCGTGCAGGTCCTGCCACTCGCGGATGCGCAGGAAGTTGAGGTGCTCGTCGCGGCACATCCGGCGGAACGCGTTGCCCGACAGCTCCTGGCGCCGGCGGCGCAGGTAGTTCCACAGGTGCAGCCAGGCCAGGAAGTCCGAGCGCACCGGGTCGGGCTCGTCCTCGCCCGCCCCGGCGTCGGCGCCGTCGGCCCCGGTCGGCGTCCAGAACCGGCGGTGCAGGGCGTCGGCGGCCTCGCGGTGCTCGGCAGGCCGCTCGCGGGGGTCCTGGATGGACAGCCCCGCGACGATGACCAGCACCTCGCGCAGGCAGCCGCGGTCCTCCGCGCCGAGCAGCATCCGGCCCAGCCGCGGGTCCAGCGGCAGGCGGGCCAGCCGCTGGCCGACCCGGGTCAGCCGGACGCCCTCGCCGCGGCCCTCCTCGATGGCCCCGAGCTCGGTGAGCAGCCGGACGCCGTCGGCGACCTGGCTGGCGACCGGGGCCTCGACGAAGGGGAAGTCGGTGATGTCGCCGAGCCGGGCCGAGGCCATCTGCAGGATCACCGAGGCGAGGTTGGTGCGCAGGATCTCCGGCTCGGTGAACTCCGGGCGGGCGGCGAGGTCGCGCTCGGAGTAGAGCCGGATGCAGATGCCGGGCGCGACCCGGCCGCAGCGGCCGGCGCGCTGGTTGGCCGAGGCCTGCGAGATCGGCTCGATCGGCAGCCGCTGCACCTTGCTGCGGGCCGACCAGCGCGAGATCCGCGCGGTGCCGGTGTCGACCACGTAGCGGATGCCGGGGACGGTCAGCGAGGTCTCGGCCACGTTGGTGGCCAGCACCACCCGGCGTCCGGTGTGCGGGGCGAAGACCCGGTGCTGCTCGGCCGCCGACAGCCGGGCGTACAGCGGCAGCACCTCGGTGTGGGGCAGGTCGAGGGCCTCCAGCGCGTCGGCGGTGTCGCGGATCTCCCGCTCCCCGGAGAGGAAGACGAGGATGTCGCCGCCGGTCAGGTCGCTCTCGGCCTGCAGCTCGCGCACCGCCGCGACGACGCCGTCGACCTGGTCCTGGTCGTCCTCGCCCGTGCTCGGTGCGGCCTCCCCGTCCTCGTCCTCGGGCTCGGGGTCGCGGTCCTCGGCGCGCAGCGGGCGGTAGCGCACCTCCACCGGGTAGGTGCGCCCCGACACCTCGACGACCGGCGCCGGGGTGCCGTCGGCGTCGGCGAAGTGCTCGGCGAACCGCTCGGTGTCGATGGTGGCGGAGGTGACGACCACCTTGAGGTCGGGCCGCTTGGGCAGCAGCTGCTTGAGGAAGCCCAGCAGGAAGTCGATGTTGAGGCTGCGCTCGTGGGCCTCGTCGATGATGATCGTGTCGTAGCGGCGCAGCATCCGGTCGTGGCCGATCTCGGCCAGCAGGATGCCGTCGGTCATCACCTTCAGCCGGGTCTCCTGGGAGGACCGGCGGGTGAAGCGCACCTGGTAGCCGACCACCTCGCCCAGCCCGGTGCCCATCTCCTCGGCCACCCGCTCGGCGACGCTGCGGGCCGCGATCCGGCGGGGCTGGGTGTGCCCGATCGCACGGCGTCCCATCGCCAGGCACAGCTTGGGCAGCTGCGTGGTCTTGCCCGAACCGGTCTCCCCGGCCACCACGACCACCTGGTGGTCGGCCAGCGCGTCGCGGATCTCGCCCGCCATCGCGGTGATCGGCAGCTCCGGCGGCAGCTCCAGCGAGAGGCCCTCGGGCAGCGGGGCCGGCTCCCGCGGGATGACGTCGGTGCGGCGCGGGCGTCGGCGGGGCGGTCGGGACATGGCCGACCCAGCCTAGATCACGCGGCGCGGGGCTGCGGGCCGCCGACGCCGGGGCGGGAGCGCCGGGACGGTGGCGCCCTCGGCGGCGACGGGCGATGATGGCCGGTGTGGCCCGTCTGCGCGACGTCGTCCTCGACTCCGTCCACCCGGCCCGGCTGGCCCACTTCTGGGCAGGCGCGCTGGACGGCTACGCCGTCGCGCCCTACGACGAGGCCGAGCTGGCCCGGCTGCGCTCGACCGGTGTCACCAGCACCGAGGACGACCCGACCGTGCTGGTCGAGCCGTCCGACGGCGGCCCGCGGCTGTGGTGCCAGCGTGTCGAGGACCGGGAGCCGGCGGGGGGTCCCGGGCTGCACCTCGACCTGGTCGCCGCCGACACCGCCGCCGAGGCGGACCGGCTGGTCGGGCTCGGGGCCTCGGTGCTCGCCCACCACGACGACCACCTGGTGCTGGCCGACCCCGAGGGCCACCCCTTCTGCCTCTATCCCGCCGGCTGAGGGCCGTCACCCGCCGGTCGTCCCCCTCCGTGGACGTCGCCGGCGACCCCGGTGGCGGGTGCGCGGGCCGGTCGGGTGAGGATGGCGCCATGAGCAGCGACGGACGTGACCGTGACCACCAGCCCCCTGCCGGGCTCGACCAGCAGACGATCGAGGCCCTCGGCGCGCTGTCGGAGGCGCTGGAGACCGTCGACCGGGCCCGGGGCCACCTCTACAGCTTCCACCAGCTGACCGGGAAGGCCGACATCGGTCTGCAGGGGGCGGTGGACGGGCTCGAGCGGGCCGGCCACACCGAGCTGGCGGAGAAGCTGCGCCGGGAGCTGGTGGGGCGCAACGTCATCGCCGGCCGCTGGACCTTCCAGATCGTCGAGGACTACGACGACGGGTACTGGTCGCTGTTCCGCGAGCTGGAGAAGGAGGCCCGCGACACCCTGGCCGGCGGGCGGCGCCACCTCTACGAGGCGCAGATGAAGGAGGACGAGCGCACCCCCGGCGAGCCGGGCCACGAGGCCCGGCCGGCCGAGTAGGGCGTCCGGCTCAGTCCTTCCGGTCGCCGGCGCAGACGCGCACCAGGGCGACCGGGCACCGGCTGTGCGCCATCACGCCGCGCACCACCGCGCCCACCGTCATGCCCTCGTGCACGCCGAGCCAGAGCAGGTCGAGCTCGGCCGAGCGCTCCACCAGCAGGTCCACCGGGTGCGCGTTCGTCTCGGTCACGCTGTAGGAGACGCCGGGGTGCGCGGCGGCCAGCGGCGCGACCAGCTCGTGCACGCGGGCGGCGTCGGCGCGGCGGCTCTCCTCCAGCTTCTCCGGGCGCGGGCTGCGGGCGAACAGGCCGACGGTGGGCGGCTGCCAGGCGTGCACCACCTCCAGGTGCGCACCCCGCCGCTCGGCCTCCTCGAAGGCGAGGGTGAGCGCGACGGAGGCCTTGGGGTTGGGCTCGATGCCGACCCCGATCCGGCCGAGGGAGCCGGTGTGCTCGACGTGGGTGGCGGCCGAGACCATGATCACCGGGCAGGTGGCGCTGGCGGCCACGCCGACGCTGGTGGAGCCGACGAACAGCCGCTCCAGGCCGCGGACCGAGCGCCGGCCCACGACCACCAGGTCGGCCTCCTCCGAGAGCTTGCTCAGCACCCCCGACGGGTTGCCCATGACGACCTCGGAGCGGATCCGGTCGGCCGGCACGCCCATCCCCTGGGCGAACTCGACCGCCTCGGCCACGATCGTCTCCCCCGCCTGCTGCAGCAGCGTCGGGTCGTAGACCACACCCCAGGCGCCGGCCAGCACGGCGTCGTCGACGGCGTGGGCCACCAGCAGCTCGGCCTCGCGGGCGCGGGCCGCACGGCAGGCGTAGACCAGGGCGCGCTGGCCGTCGTCGGAGCCGTCGACGCCGACCACGACACGGGCTGTGCGGTTCATCGCGGACCTCCTGCACCCGGCCGGGCCGGGGGTCGGGGCACTCCCCGGACGGGGTGCTCGGGATCGATCGAGGGGACGGCCGCCTGCGGGGCGGGCGGTCGGGGCGCCGGGCCGGGACCGCCCGGGACGGCCGGGCCCGGTGCCGGCGCGACGGCGGTCGGGCCGACGGGGCCCGGGGCGGGCTGCGGGACGCCGGTCGGGGCGGGTGCGCCGGCGACGACGGGTGGCAGTGGGGACGGCGCCGGTGGCACCGGAGCGCCGAGCCGGTCGAGCTGCTGGCTGATCCGCCGCAGCAGCGCCGTCTGCTCGGCCAGCTGGTCGGCCACCCGGGACAGCTGCTCGGCGAGCAGGTCCGGTGGTGGCGCGAGGCGTGGGCTGTGCGCGCTCATGGGGTCAACCTAGACGCGCTGCGCCGGATCGAGGAAGAGGCTCGCGGGTGCCGCCGGCGGCCGGTGCCCCGGCGGATCAGAGGCCGTCGGGACCGAAGGTGGTGCGCCCGCGCAGCTTGTCGGCCAGCTCGTCGTCGATGCCGTCGGCGACGTCGGCCATCAGGGTGACCGCCTGGTGCAGGTGCGCGGGCACGAAGGGGTGCGCGGGCACGGTGCAGGTGACGAAGACCCGGTCGCGGACCAGCTGGAACTTCACCATCCGGGTGTCGGAGTTGAGGTCGTTGAGCACCTCCACCGCGCGGGAGCGGCCCTCCACCTCGTGCACCAGCGAGGCGAACACCAGCACCTCGCGGGCCTCGTTGACCAGCCGCAGGAAGAGCATCGTCGAGCCGACCCGGATGGCGATGTCACCCTCGGCGTCGTGCAGCGGGGTGTGGCCGAACATCTCGGTCAGCTCGGCCTCGACCATGGCCTTGAGGTGCTCCGCACCGGCCGGGATGACGGCGACGACGTCCTCGGCGTCGAACTCGCTGGCCGCCTCCTGCTGGGCCTGCGGGGTGAGGATCTCGGCCAGCTGGTCGGGGGCCAGGAAGACCGGGTGCTGGACGCCGTACACCTTGCGCAGCGTCCGCACGGCCAGGGCGGCGAGCTCGGCGGAGCGCTCCTGCTCCCCGGTGGTCCAGAAGTTGCCGGTGACCGGCTGCCCGGGGTGCTCGGGCTCGGCCACCGGGTCCTGCCAGCCCAGCGCCGCCATCCGCTCCAGCTCGGCCGGCCCGAGCTGGTACTTCTCCCCCACCCCGGCGTTGCTGGCCGCCTCGGCGAGCAGGGTGTCGCGGTCGAGGCTGTGGAAGCGGACGAAGGGCACCGCCTCGTCGTCGACGGCCACGCAGCCCAGGGTGAAGTCGGCGGTGTCGTCGATCATCGACACCACCTCGGCGAGGCGGGCCTCGAACTCGACCCAGGAGTCGTCGGTGCTGCGGTCAAGGTCGAAGTCTGCGTACTCGGACACGCGTCCTCGTCTCCTCAGGTGCTCGGTCGCGGCTCGGGGGCGGGCGCCGGATCGGCGTCTGCAGGCGAACGTAGCGCACCACCGGCGAGGGCGGTGACCACCCGCGACGGGCTGGGTCGACCGAGGTGGCGGGCCATCCAGAGGCTGGTCGAGGCGACGGCGCCCAGGTCCACACCGGTGCGCACGCCGAGGCCGCCGAGCATCCAGAGCAGGTCCTCGGTGGCGAGGTTGCCGGTGGCGGAGCGGGCGTAGGGGCAGCCGCCGAGACCGCCGGCGGAGGCGTCGAGCTCGACCACACCGTGCTCGAGCGCCTCGGCCACGTTGGCCAGCGCCTGGCCGTAGGTGTCGTGGCCGTGCAGCGCGAGCCGGTCCGTGGTGCCGGCCAGCGCGGTGAGCAGGGCACGCACGTGGGCCGGGGTGGCGACGCCGATCGTGTCGCCGAGGCTGACCGTGGCGCAGCCCAGCTCGAGCAGCCGGTGCACCACCGGCACCACCTCGGCGACCGGGACGCGGCCCTCGTCGGGGTCGCCGAAGCACATCGAGACATAACCGCGGACGGCCAGCCCGGCCGCGCGGGCGCCCCGCACGACGTCGGCGGCGCGGCCGAGCGCGGTCTCCCGGTCGGTGCCGAGGTTGGCCCGGGCGAAGCTGTCGGTGGCCGAGACGACGACGGCGACCTCACGGGCGCCGGCGGCCAGCGCGCGCTCCAGCCCGCGGACGTTCGGCACCAGCACCGGCAGCCGGAGGCCGTCCAGGTCGCCCAGCCCGGCCAGCACCTGCTCGGCGTCGGCCAGCTGGGGCACCCAGCGCGGCGAGACGAAGCTGGTCGCCTCGATGGTGGGCAGTCCGGCGGCGTGCAGCCGGCGGACGAAGGCGATCTTGACCTCCGGGGTGAGGACGGCGCGCTCGGCCTGGAGGCCGTCGCGCGGCCCGACCTCGTACACCCGCACCTCCGGCGGCGTGGCCGGGCCCGGGTACGGGTCGGGGAACGGCTCCATGGTCCCGACCCTACGACCGCCGGCAGCGGCGTCGGGGTGTGGTGGGGCCGCTCACCACCCGCCGGCGCTACCGCCACCCACTCCGCCGCCCACGCCGGCGCTGAACCCGCTGCCGCCGGAGGAGGCGGTGGAGGCGGCGGTCATCGCCGCGCTGGTGTCGGCGGAGAAGGAGGCCAGGTCGCTGGCGAAGGAGGGGGCCAGCAGCAGGCTGCCGTGGTAGCCGCCGACGTACCAGACCGGGTCGGGCAGCACCACACCACGCTCGGCCAGCTCGCGGAAGACGCCGGCCCAGTGCTCGGCGACGCCGAAGGCGATGGCGTGCGGCAGGTAGCGGGAGAAGATGTCCTCACCCTCCTCCAGGCGGATCTGGTCGGCCTCCGCGGTGCCGAGGTACAGCTTGAACCCCCGGGCCTGCTCCAGCACCGCCGAGCCCTCGGCGGTCCGGGTCGGCATGCGCACCGACAGCACCGCGAGCGCGATGCCCAGCGGTACCAGCGCCAGCGGGACCAGCCCCCAGGACACGGCGAAGGCGAGCACCAGGCTGAGCACCGCCCCGGCGACCGCGACGAGGATGCCCCACCCGACCCAGGTGGCCCGGACCCGGCTGGGGTCGCCGTGGAACCAGCCGCGTTCGGTGACGTCGCGGTACAGGTCGCGCTGGGCCTTGGCCTTGAGGGTGGCGAAGGAGGCGCCCAGGTCGGACAGCAGCACCGGCGACCCGTCGGCGAACAGGCCGTCCAGCAGGTCCTGCTCGTAGCGCTGCAACCCGGACCGGTCGGCGTCCAGCCGGCGCAGCCGCCAGCGGTCGGGGCCCTTCGGCGGCTTCTCCGCCTCGGCGGCGACGTCCTCGATCACCAGGTGGCCGCGGACGGCGAGGTCGACGATGGTGGCGGTGACGTCGCGGTCGTGGGCGACCTCGTCGAGCAGGGTGCCGATCTGCCCGGGCCGGGCGTCCTCGGGCGGGGTGAAGCGGACCGCCACCGGGGCGCCGCTGCGGCCGCGGGTGGTGCGCACGGGCTCGCCGCCCACCGGCATCAGGCCCGGGGTGAGGTCGGCGTAGCGCTCGTCGGCGCCACGGCGGCCCAGCAGCACCAGGCCGACCACGCCGAGGACGGCCACCAGCGAGCCGAGGACGCCGGTGACCGGGGTGAGCGGGAAGAGGTTGCCGAGGTGGCGGCGCGGGATGAGGATCGGCTCCGCGGTGAAGGTGCCGGCGGGCCAGCCGGCGACCGTGGTGAGGCCCTGGCCCTCCTCGACCGCGGGGTGGCCGAAGGTGGCGATGGGGCCGTCGGCGCTGCTGGTGGCGCAGGGCGTGCGGCTGCCGGCGTCCCCGGCGAAGCAGGCGACCTGCTGGACGTCGTCGGGCCCGGTGACGGTGACGGTGACGTCCTGCACGGGCAGGGACTGGTCGACCAGGACGTTCCAGGCCAGCTCGTCCAGCCCCGACCCGGCGGCCTCGGGGTTGACCAGGCCGCGCTGGGTGAAGGTCACGGTGTAGGTGTGCAGACCCTCCAGCTCGACGTCCTCGTCGCCGATCCGCAGCTGCAGCACGCCGCCGTCGGTCTCGGTCTGCACCGGCTCGGGCCGGCCGTCGCGGGTGGCGGTGACGTCGGTGATCGGCAGGCTGCGGTAGTGGTCGGGGTCGCCCTGCACCTCGGTGCGGACGGCCTGGCCGAGCAGCGGCCCGTGGCCGGGGTCGCTGCCGAGGTCGTAGTCGAAGTCGAGGGTGACCTGCGCGGTGCCGTCCTCGGCGAGCTCGGCGGTGACGTCGTAGCGCGGGTAGCTCCAGTCCCCGTCCGACTCGGCCCGGGCCGAGGCGGTCGGCAGCAGGAGCAGCAGCACGGCGGCGAGCAGCATGAGGACGGTCGACCGGGTGGCGCGCATGGGGTCATTCAACCTCGCTCGGGGGCCGCTCCGCGATGACTGCTGTCACCATCCTCGCCCCCGTCCGGCGGTCCGCTCAGCCGGGCCGGCCAGGCGGCACCACCAGCGCGCCGATCTCCCCCGGGGCCCAGGCGATCTCCCAGGAGAACCCCGCCGGGTCGACGAAGTAGCCGGAGTAGCCACCCCAGTCGCGGTGCTCGGCCGCGGTGGTGCGGGCGCCGGCCCGCTCGGCCAGGGCGAGCACCGCGTCCACCTCCTCCGGGCTGCCGAGGTTGTGCGCCAGCGTGATCGGGAACGCCCCCGGCCCGCGGACCGGTGGGCCGACCTCGGCGGTGAAGTGGCCGACGTCCCAGAGCGAGAGCAGCAGGTGCTCACCCACCTGGAACATCACCACCTCCCCCGGCTCGTCGGTCATCGGCTGCCAGCCGATGCCCTCGACCCAGAACCGGCGCACCGCCTCGAGGTCGTCCACGGCGAGGGTGACCAGGCTCAGCCGCTGCTCCATCAGCTGCACCCGCTGGTGGAGCCGCAGCCCTCGCACACGTAGCAGGAGCCGCTGGGCCGCATCTTGGTGCCGCAGACGTAGCACAACGGCGCGTCGACCGTCCGGCCCGACAGCGACTCGACCAGCTCGGTGGTGGTGTGCGCGGCGGAGGGGTCGGGCCTCGCCGGAGCCGGGGTGGGAGCCGGTGCTGCCGGCTCGGGTGCGGCATCGGCGGCCAGCTCCTCGACCGGCGGGTCGTAGGAGCCGGTCTCGACATGGCGCGCCCGCTCCCGCGCGGTGTGGATGCCGAGCTCGGTGCGCTGCTCGGTGCTCAGGTGGTCCAGGGCGAGCCGGCGGAAGATGTAGTCCATGATCGACTGCGCCATCCGGATGTCCGGGTCGTCGGTCATCCCGGCCGGCTCGAACTTCAGGTTGGTGAACTTCTGCACGAAGGTCTCCAGCGGGACGCCGTACTGCAGCCCGATCGAGACCGCGATCGAGAAGGCGTCCATCACCCCGGCCAGGGTGGAGCCCTGCTTGCCGAGCTTGAGGAAGATCTCGCCCAGCCCGCCGTCGTCGTAGCTGCCGGCGGTCATGTAGCCCTCGGCGCCGCCGACGGAGAACGAGGTGGTGCGGCTGGCCCGCGACTTCGGCAGCCGCCGGCGCACCGGGCGCACCTCGGCCGGCGTCTCCGGCGTCGGCTCGGGGTCGGCGGTGCGCACCGTCGGCGTGCCGGTGGTCAGCGGCTGGCCCACCTTGCAGTTGTCGCGGTAGACCGCCAGAGCCTTCAGCCCCAGCCGCCAGCCCTCGGTGAACACCTCGGCGATGTCGTCGACGGTGGCGTCCTCGGGCAGGTTCACCGTCTTGGAGATCCCGCCGGAGAGGAATGGCTGGACGGCCGCCATCATCCGCACGTGCCCCATCGGCGCGATCGCCCGGACGCCCATGGCGCAGTCGAAGACCTCGTGGTGCTCCGGGGCCAGCCCGGCGGCGTCGACCACGTGGCCGTGCTCGGCGACGTGCGCCACGACGGCCTCGACCGTCTCCTCGTCGTAGCCCAGGGTGCGCAGCGCCCGCGGCACGGTGGCGTTGACGATCTGCATCGAGCCGCCGCCGACGAGCTTCTTGAACTTCACCAGCGAGAAGTCCGGCTCCACCCCGGTGGTGTCGCAGTCCATCATGAAGCCGATCGTCCCGGTCGGGGCGAGCACGGTGGCCTGGGCGTTGCGGAAGCCGTGCTCGGCCCCCAGGGCGAGCACCTGCGCCCACTCCCGCCCGGCCCGATCGTGCACCGCGCCGTCGACGTCGGACAGCGTCGTCAGGGCGGTGCAGGCATCGCGGTGCTGGCCCATCACCCGCTGGTGCGCCTCGGCGTTGCGGGCGTAGCCCGCATAGGGCCCGACCACCCGGGCCAGCTCGGCCGAGCGCCGGTAGGCCGCCCCGGTCATCAGCGCGGTGAGACTGGCGGCCAGTGCGCGCCCGCCGTCGCTGTCGTAGCCGTGCCCGCTGGCCATCAGCAGGGCGCCGAGGTTGGCATAGCCCAGCCCGAGCTGGCGGAAGTCGCGGGTGTTCCGCCCGATCGCCTCGGTCGGGAAGTCGGCGAAGCAGATCGAGATGTCCATCGCCGTGGTGACCAGCTCGACCGCTGCGACGAAGGACCCGGTGTCGACGGTGCCGTCCGGGCGCAGGAACGCCAGCAGGTTGAGGCTGGCGAGGTTGCACGAGCTGTCGTCCAGGCTGAGGTACTCCGAGCAGGGGTTGGACGCGGTGATCCGCCCGCTCTCGGGGTTGGTGTGCCAGCGGTTGATGGTGTCGTCGTACTGCAGGCCCGGGTCGGCGCACTCCCAGGCCGCCTGCGCGATCGAGGCGAAGAGCTCGCGGGCCCGGACCGTCTCCAGGGTGCGGCCGTCGGTGCGGGCGGTGAGGTCGAAGGTGCCGTCCTCCTCGACCGCGCGCATGAAGGCGTCGCTGACCCGGACCGAGTTGTTGGCGTTCTGGTACTGGACGCTGGTGATGTCGGCACCGCCGAGGTCCATGTCGAAGCCGGCGTCGCGCAACGCGCGGATCTTCTGCTCCTCGCGCGCCTTGGTGGCGACGAAGTCGGCGATGTCGGGGTGGTCGACGTCGAGCACCACCATCTTCGCCGCCCGCCGGGTGGCCCCGCCGGACTTGATGGTGCCGGCCGAGGCGTCGGCCCCGCGCATGAAGGAGACCGGCCCCGAGGCGGTGCCGCCGGAGCTGAGCCGCTCCTTCGAGGACCGGATCCGGGACAGGTTGAGCCCGGCCCCGGAGCCGCCCTTGAAGATCAGCCCCTCCTCCCGGTACCAGTTGAGGATCGAGTCCATGGTGTCGTCGACCGACAGGATGAAGCAGGCACTCACCTGCTGCGGGGAGCTGGTGCCGACGTTGAACCAGACCGGTGAGTTGAAGCTGAAGTACTGGTGCAGCAGCAGCCAGCGCAGCTCGTCGCCGAACACCGCCGCGTCGGCCTCGCCGGCGAAGTAGCCGTGCTCCAGACCGGCGGCGGCGTAGCGGTCGACCACCCGGTCCAGCAGCTGACGCAGGCTGTGCTCGCGCTGCTCGGTGCCCACCGCCCCGCGGAAGTACTTGGTGGTGACGATGGTCGCGGCGTTGACGCTCCAGAAGTCGGGGAACTCGACGCCGTGCTGCTCGAAGACCGTCTCGCCCGTGCGCCAGTTCGTCTGGACGACGTCGCGCAGCTCCCAGGTCACCTCGTCGTAGGGGTGCACACCCTCGGTGGAGAACACCCTCGGCACCCGGAGGCCGGTGGTCGTGGTCGGACGGCTGGTGTCGGTCACCCGCCCATTCTCGGCGCCGTCGGACGGTGGGACAACGGGGCCCTCCCCAGGTGGTGGAGGCGGGCGCCTGCGGCCGCGGGCAGCGGCGGACCGACGGGTCGGGGCGTTGCTCGACGCGGGGCGCCCCGACCCGTGTCCCGGTCAGGGCCCCTGGACGGGCCCGGCAGCCGTCGGCGCGCCGCGCAGCTCGCTGATCGCGGCCTCGAAGTCGTCGACGGACTCGTACTTCTGGTAGACGCTGGCGAAGCGGAGGTAGGCCACCGGGTCGAGCTCGCGCAGCGGCTGCAGGATGGCCAGGCCGACCTCGTCGGCGGGGACCTCGGGGTTCCCCGCGGCCCGCAGCGTCTCCTCCACGGTCTGGGCCAGCTGGGCCAGCGCGTCCTCGCTGACCGGTCGGCCCTTGCAGGCCTTGCGCACCCCGCTGACGACCTTGTCGCGATTGAACGGCTCGACCACGCCGGAGCGCTTGACCACCATCATCTGCATCCGCTCGACGGTGGTGAACCGACGCCCGCACTCGGGGCACTGGCGACGGCGCCGGATGCTGGTGCCGTCATCGCTCACCCGGGAGTCGAGCACCCGGGAGTCGGTGTTGCGACAGTACGGACAGTGCACGACCACTCCCCCGGGATCGACGGCCTGGATCTACCTGTAGCGGAATCACATCCGTGTGACCACTACATGTAGTGACCTTAGGGCGATCTCGCCCCTAGATCAAGCCCGGACATCCTGCCGGTCGTCACCCCGGCGCAGAGTCAGCCGGTCACCACCAGGAAGCGACCCACCATCGCCACCACCGCGAGCACGAAGGTCGCCAGGGTGAGCGCGGTGACCACGGCCACCCCACGGGCGGTCAGGTGCCAGTCGCTCCCGGTGGCCGTAGCCGGGGCCGGCGCCGACACCCGGCAGGCCCGCGGCGCCCGGGCCGGGGTGCGCAGCTCCGGCGCACCGGCCCCGGTGGGACGGACCCGGCTCTGCGGACGCACCCGGCGCCGGCGGACCGGCGGGGCGACCCGCAGCGCGGACTCCGTCAGCGGACCGGCGGTCACGATGGTGGTGCTCATGCTGCCTCCTCGGTGCGTCGAACCCATGTTCGATACCCCTGTCTACTCGATTCGAACGTGTGTGCCAACGACCTCGCCCGGCGTGTTCGAACACGTGTTCGCAGGCCCACCGGTCGGTCCGTCGGCCGACGTCGAGAACTCCACCAGGAGGCACTGACAGTTCTCGCGCGACGACGTCCCGAGCCCGGCTCTTGGCCCTGCCGGGCGCCGTCGGGACGACCGCGCAGCGCGACGCGCCGAGGTCGAACAGGTGTTTGATTGGTGCGCGCAGGAGCCGTAGCGTCTGCTCCATGGTCCGCAGCACCGATGAGCCGCCCGTCCCCAGCACCCGCCCCGGCGGACGTCGACGCGGACGTCCCAGCGCCGAGATGGTGGCCGCCCAGCTGGCCGAGTCCGGGGCCACCGTCACGTCCCTGCCCGACGGCCCGGAGGACGTCCACGGCCTCACCCCCCGCCAGCGCCGGATCCTCGAGGTGATCAAGGAGTCGGTGGAGCGCCGCGGCTACCCGCCGAGCATCCGGGAGGTGTGCGACGCGGTCGGTCTGGCCAGCTCCTCCAGCGGCAGCCACCAGCTCAAGGTGCTCGAGGCCAAGGGCTACCTGAGGCGCGACCCGAACCGTCCCCGCGCGATGGAGGTGCTGCTGCCCGGCGGGCCGTCGGTGGGCACCGCACCGGACGAGGCGCCGGTGCTGGCCAACGCCGGGGACGAGACCGGCGTGTCGGACGCCTTCCCCGCCGCCGTGCCGGTGCCGGTGGTCGGGCGGATCGCGGCCGGTGGCCCGATCCTGGCCGAGGAGGTCGTGGAGGACGTCTTCCCGCTGCCCAAGCAGCTGGTCGGCGACGGGACCCTCTTCATGCTCGAGGTGCGCGGTGACTCGATGGTCGACGCCGCCATCTGCGACGGCGACTGGGTGGTCGTCCGGCAGCAGCCCGACGCCCAGAACGGTGACATCGTGGCCGCCCTGATCGGCGAGGAGGCCACGGTCAAGACCTTCAAGCGCACGCCGGGCCAGGTGTGGCTGCTGCCCCACAACCCGGCCTACGAGCCGATCGACGGCAACGAGGCGACCGTGCTCGGCAAGGTCGTCACGGTGCTGCGCCGGGTCTGAGCCGCCCGGGTTGGCCCGGCGAGCGGCTAGCGTCGCCCCGTGCCCAGCCCCGACCAGCTGTCCGCCCACCCGTCCGTCCCGGCGCCGCGATCGCGCTGGGCACGGGTGCTCCGGGTGGTGCTCGTCGTGCTGGCCGTCCTGCTCGCCCTGCCGGTGCTGGCCTACGTGGGCAACGGGGTGGTCGGCTCGGTCCGGCAGGCCCGACTCGCCCGTGAGGTCGCCGCCGAGGTGCGCGACGGCCGAGCGGTCGCCGAGCCGGAGGTGAGGGCGCTGCGCGACCGCCAGCGGGCGGCGGTGGCGGCCGCAGGCGGGCCACCGCCGCGCCACAGCCACCTCGCGCTGGAGTGCCAGCTCGGCACCCGCGACGCGGGCTGGATCGTGCAGGAGCACACCCAGACCTGCTCGGTGCGCAGCATCGACCTCCACCCAGTGGCCGACCGGGCCGCGGCCGACGCCCTGGTGGCCCGGCTGGCCGCGGCCGACTTCGGCGAGCCCACCTCCTCGCCGCTGCCCGACGGCTGCGTCGCGCTGCGGAAGCGGTCGGAGGCGGACCTGCCGGAGGTCGAGACGCTGTGGGTCCCGGCGGCGGCGGTGGCCGACGACCGGTGCTACCAGCTGCGCACCGCCGGCGCCGACGGCACGGCCGGGGAGACCTTCGCGCTGGAGGACCTGGAACCCGGCCAGGACTGGGTGGCGGTGGTCACCACCCGCACGGTGCTCCCGGAGCGCGGGATCGGCTGCAGCCCGTGGTCGGTGCTCTTCTGCACCGCGCCCTGGGACGAGCCGGTGCGGGACTGACCCGGGGTGCGACCGGTCAGGCCTGCTCGCCCCGGGCCTCCTGCAGCCGCCGCAGCGCCTGCACGGCCACCTCGCGGTCGGTGGTCGACCACATCGGCGGCATCGACGAGCGCAGGAAGCTGCCGTAGCGGGCGGTGACCAGCCGCGGGTCGAGGACGGCGACCACCCCGCGGTCGCTGGCCCGGCGGATCAGCCGTCCCGCCCCCTGGGCCATCAGCAGCGCGGCGTGGGTGGCGGCGACCTGCATGAAGCCGTTGCCGCCGCGCTCGGTGACCGCCTGCTGGCGGGCCTGCATCAGCGGGTCGTCGGGGCGCGGGAACGGCAGCTTGTCGATGATCACCAGCTCACACGTGTCGCCGGGCACGTCGATGCCCTGCCACAGCGACACGGTGCCGAACAGGCTGGTGGCCGGCTCCTCGACGAAGCGACGGGTGAGCTCGGGCAGGTTCGCCTCGCCCTGGCAGAGGACGGTGTGGTCCTTGAGCTGGCGCCGGACGTGGTCGGCGGCCACCTCGGCCGAGCGCTGGGAGGCGAACAGCCCCAGCGTGCGTCCGCCGGCCGCCCAGACCAGCTCGGCCACCTCCGCCAGGGTCTCCTCGCTGATCCCGTCCCGCCGCGGCGGTGGCAGGTGGCGGGCCAGGTAGAGGATGCCCTGGCGCCGGTAGTCGAACGGCGAGCCGACGTCGATCCCGCGCCAGCTCAGGGCGTCCTCGGCCGGCTCTCCGGGGTCGGGGTCGTCGGTGCGCTCCCCCGGCCAGAGCCCGACCGAGCCGGCGGTGGCGTCGAAGCTGCCGCCGAGCTGCAGGGTGGCCGAGGTGAGCACGGTGGGGTGCTGGCTGAGCACGTGGCTGCGCATCAGCCCGGCCACGCTGAGCGGCGCCACCCGGAGCTCGCGGCCGGCGCGCTCGCGGTCGACCACCCAGACCACGTCGGCCTCGGCCAGCGCGGCCATCCGCTCGGCGAGGTCGAACACCTCCTGGGCGACCGCGGCGGCCTGCCGCTTCTCCGGCTCGTCGGTGGCCTGCGACGCGCCCTGGCCGCCCTTGCCCAGCACCGAGACCACCCGACGGGCCACGTCGCGGACCCGGCGGCAGGCGTCGACGCAGCCGTGCCCGGGATCGGTGATCCGTTCCGGCACCGCCGCGTCGAGGGCGATCCGCAGGGTGTCGGCGCTGTCGAGGAACTCCCCGCCCAGGTCGTCGTCCAGCCAGGTCAGGCACCGCTTGGCCACCCGCTCCACCTGCGCCGGGCTGAGCTCGCCGGAGGCCGCCCCGGTGACCCGGGCCACCAGCTCGTGGGCCTCGTCGATGACCACCGCGGAGTACTCGGGGATGGCGGTGCCGCCGTGCATGGCGTCGATCGCCAGCAGGGCGTGGTTGGTGACCACCAGGTCGGCCTCCCGCGCCCGCTCCCGCGACTTCTCCACGAAGCAGACCTCGCCCCACGGGCAGCGTGCGGCTCCCAGGCACTCCCGGACCGGCACCGACACCTGCGCCCAGGCCCGCGGGCTGTGGCTCGGCGCGTCGTCGCGGTCGGCCAGGCCGCCCTGCTCGGCCTGCTGCTCGGCCCACTCCCGCAGCGCCACCACCTGGGCGCCGACGGCCGAGCCGCCCGAGCCCGTGCCGCCGGTGACCGGGACGGTCTCCGCCCCGGTGGGCCCGCTGCCGGACGGCGCGTCCTGGACCATCGCCATCAGGTCGGAGCCGGTGACCAGCGCCTCCTGCTCGTCGACGACGCCGTCGCGCACCCGCAGCAGGCAGGCGTGGTTGGAGCGTCCCTTGAGGACGGCGTGGCGGGGCCGGCGTCCGGTGACCTGCTCCACCGCGTCCAGGGCGGCCGGGATGTCCTTGTGCGCGAGCTGGGTCTGCAGGGCCAGCGTGGCGGTGGCGATGACCACCCGCTCCTCGGGGTGCTCGGTGAGGTGGGCCAGCACCGGCGCGAGGTAGCCCAGCGACTTACCGGTGCCGGTACCGGCCTGCACGAGCAGGTGCTGGCCGGTGCGCAGGGTCGAGGCGATGGCGTCGGCCATCTGCTGCTGGCCGGGACGCGCGGTGCCGCCGATGCCCCCGACCGCGGCCTGCAGCACGTCGCGGTGACCGGCGGACGTCGTGGAGGTGGGAGGCACCCGTTCACCGTATCCGGCCCAGCCAGGCACGGGCGGGTTCTCCACAGCGTGCCGCCGGGACGCGGGACGTCACCGGGTGGACCTCCGGCGGACACACCGCTGCAACGTGGCCGACCTAGCGTCGAGGACGACGACCGACCACGGCGGGAGGAGGCGAGGGTGCACGACGCCGTCGACCCGTTCATCGGCACGGAGGCGACCCGGCTGCCGCCGCCGGAGGGCCTGGCTGCCACCTGGTGGTGGCCCAAGCCGCAGATCGGCAACACCCACCCCGGTGCCACCCACCCCTTCGGGATGGTCTCGGTGTGCCCCTACTCCGGCGCCTACCCCACCGGCTACGGCCGCTACGACTTCAACACCGAGGGCGTCCCGCGCACCGTCCACGACGAGGTCGTGGCCAGCGGGTTCACCCACTTCCAGCAGTCCGGGACCGGCGCCATCCGCAAGTACTACAACTACTTCCGGGTGACCCCCATGCTCGAGCCGCTGGACGCCCTGGGCACCACCTGGCCGGTCCGCGACGAGGTGGCCCGCCCCGGGTACTGGGCCGGCACCCTGGGCTCGGGCATCCGCTGCGAGCTGACCGTCGGTCCGAAGTCGGCGGTGCACCGCTACGTCTTCCCGGCCTCGGAGCGCGCGCGGGTCGTGGTCGACGCCTCGATCGGCGGGCTGGCCCTGCCGCACAGCCGGACCGTCCCGCTCCGCGCCCACCTGGCGATGCTGGCCCCCGGTGTGGCCGAGGGCGAGATCACCGTCGAGGGCGTCCCGCTGGCCACCCACGTGCAGGTGCACGCCCCGGGCTGGCGGCAGCTGCTGTGGTACGACCGGCGGCTGATGCCCGGTGGCACCCGGCTCGACCTGGACGGGATCCGGCCGACCACGTTGCGCCCCTTCGGGATGGTGTGGAGCGGGCCCAGCCGGTCCGACCAGGTGGTCGAGGTGAGGATGGGCTGGTCGCTGCGCGGCTGCGAGCAGGCCCGGGCCAACCACGACGCCGACCTCGGCCGGCGGGTGACCGCGTTCGGCTGGCGCCGCCGGGCCACCGAGGACGCCTGGCGCAGCCACCTCGGGCGGGTGCAGGTGGAGCCGGTCAGCGCGGAGCAGGAGACGGTGCTGGCCACCGCTCTCTACCACTCGCTGGTCAAACCCTGCTTCGCCCCCGACGAGGCGCCGGGCTGGACCGGGGACGGGCCGTGGGTCTTCGACGTCTGCACGATGTGGGACATCTACCGCACCCAGCTGCCGCTGCTGACCCTGCTGTTCCCCCAACGCGCCACCGACCTCGCGGTCTCCCTGCTCACCGTCTGCGAGGAGGAGGGCAACCTGCCGATCGGCTACCGGATGGCCAAGGGCGCCGACCGGTTCTCCCGGCAGGCCAGCGCCCTGGCGCACCTGCTGCTGGCCGACCTCTGCGAGCGCGACGTCCCCGGCATCGACTGGGACTGGGCGCTGGTCCACCTCGAGGCCGAGCTGCGCCGCACCTACGGCGAGGACTACCTGCTGCACCAGGTCGCCCACCCGATCAGCCACACCCTCGACCTGGCGATGGCCTACCACGCCACCGCCGCGGTGGCCCGCCGGGTCGGCGACCGCGCCCTGGCCCGGCAGCTCTCCGGTCTGGCGGGCGGCTGGATCAACGCCTTCGACCCCGACACCGGGCTGCTGGTCGACTCCACCTTCTACGAGGGCGGCCGCTGGAACTACTCCTTCCGGCTGCTGCACGACATGCGGGCCCGGATCGAGCTGGCCGGCGGTGACACGCCGTTCGTGGCGATGCTGGACCGCTTCTTCGGGTTCGGCCAGCCGCCGGTGCGTCAGCCCGGGGTCGGGCCGACCAGCGCCGAGCTGCAGGCCGGCTACGCCCTGGGCCGCTTCGAGGGGCTGAACAACGAGCCCGACTACGACGCCCCGTGGGCCTACCACTGGGCCGGACGTCCCGACCGCACCGCGGAGGTGGTGCAGCAGGTGCTGCGTTCCCAGTTCGGCACGGGGCGCGGCGGGCTGCCCGGCAACGACGACTCCGGCGGGCTGAGCGCCTGGTACGTGTGGGCCACCCTCGGGCTGTTCCCGGCACCGGGGCAGTCGCTGTTCCTGCTGCACCCGCCGGCCGTGCCGTCGGCCAGCCTCGTGCTGGAGGACTCCGAGCTCGCCGTGCACGCCCGCGGCCTCACCCCGCCACGCCCGGGACGGGTCGACCACGTGCAGTCGGTCACCCTCGACGGCCGGCCGCTGGAGCGGGCCTGGCTCAGCGCGGCGGAGCTGCGGGAGGCCTCGGAGCTGGTGTTCACCCTCGGTCACGAGCCGAGTGGCTGGGGCCGGCAGCACCGCCCGCCCTCGACGTCCGACCCCCGCCCACCCGACCCCTCCCGGAGGTGACCGTGTCCGCTCCCGTCCCCGTCCTGCCCAGCGACCCGGCCGGACGCCGGCTCGTCCTCGTCGTCCGCGCCGACCCGGTCATCTGCGGGCACTCCGGTGAGGCCCGCTGCCTGGCCGAGGTGGCCCTGCAGCGCGGGTTCACCGATGTCCGCATCGTCACCTGGACGCTGGACCGGCTGCAGGCCAGCGGACTGCCGCTCAAGCCGCTGGAGACCGTCAGCCCCTACAGCCCGGGGATCACGGTGGAGCGGCCCGAACCCGTCGGCGACTACCGGGTGCCCGACGGCCGGCACCTGGCCGGGCTCACCGGCCGGCTGGTCGAGCTGTTCACCGACGGTGTCCCGACGGTGGCGATGTCGCTGTACCTCAGCCCGCACACGGTGGCGGTCAGCGACGCCGCCCGGATCGCCCGGCGGCTCGGCTCGGACGTGGTGACGATCGCGGAGGCGGTGGGCTCCGACATCACCAACGTGGTCCGCGACTGCGTCGCCCGCGGCCGGCACGGCGCCGCCGCGCACGTGCTCACCAGCTACCTCGACAGCGACCTCTGCGTCGCCGTCTCCCGCTACACCAAGGACCTGGTGGTCTCCGAGGCCCGTCGGCTGGACGCGCTCAGCGGCTCCTCCTTCGCCGACGAGCTGGCCGTCCGGGTCGGCGTCTCCTACCCCGCGATCGACACCTCCGCCTACACCGGGCTCGACCCCGAGCAGACCCGGCGGGTGCTCCAGCGGCGCGGGCTGACCCCCGACGGGTACGTGCTCTTCCTCTCCCGGCTGGCCTCGGCCAAGGGTCTGGACGACCTGCTCGGCGGCTACGTCGGCAGCCGGACCAGTGAGCGGCTCCGGCTGGTCATCGCCGGCCGTGGGCCCAAGGAGGACGACCTGCGCCGGTGGATCGCCGACTCGGGGGTGGCCGACCGCGTCGACCTGCTCACCGACGTCGACGACGCGGAGAAGCCGGCCCTGATGGCGGGGTCGGCGGCGTTCGTGCTGCCCAGCCGGCCGCAGCCGGAGTTCGTCGAGACCTTCGGGATCGCGCTGGTGGAGACGATGCTGGCCGGCGGCGGGCCGGTGATCACGTGCGACACCGGCGGCATCCTCGAGGCCGTCGGCGACACCGCGGTGGTCGTGCCCAGCTCCGACCCCGACGCCATCCGGACCGCCCTGGACGAGGTGGTTTGCGACTGGTCGCCCCAGCGCCGGGCGGAGACGGCCGCCCGGGCCCGGGCGCACGCGCTGCAGTTCGACCGGGCCGCGGTCTTCGACGCCCTGTTCGCCGGGGTCCTGGGCTCGACCGTGGACGAGGTGGCCTGACCCGGTCCCGGGCCGGCGCTCAGCCGGCGGTCCGGATCCGCCAGGCCTGCGGCTCCAGGGTCCAGGTGCTTCGCCGGCGCCGGCCCACCAGGTCGCCATCGGCGTTGATCCCGAAGCTCTCCCCCGCCAGCGCCTCGACGTGCACCCGGCGCCCCCGCAGCACGCGGACGTCCGCGCGCCCGAGGTGCCGCCCGGCCCTCAGGTCGCGGGCGAACCCCAGCCGGGCGGCCCAGCCGGTGGCGGTGCAGACGACCACGTCGGCCAGCCCGTCCTCCGGTGCCGCGGTCGGCGCCACCGGGGTGCCCCCGCCCACCGAGCGGCCCAGGGCCACCGAGACCATCAGCGTCCGCGACCCGCCGTCGAGCACGACCTCGTCGTCGACCAGCACCCGCAACCGCCAACCGAGGGCACCGATCCCCGCCCGCACGGCACCGACGAGGTAGCCCGTCCGGCCGAGCAGGCCCTTGACGTCCTCGGCGTGTGCCGTGGCCTCGGCCGCCACCCCGACGTGCACCACGTTGACCACCACCCGGCCCTGGTCGTCGTGCAGCAGACCCACCGACCGGGTGCGTCCGGTGAGGGCGACCTGGGCCGCCCGCTGCGGGTCCAGGGGGACCCCGTGCCCACGGGCGAAGTCGTTGCCGGTGCCCAGCGGCACCAATCCGACCGGACCCACCGCCGCCAGCACGTCGCGCTCGACCATCGCTTGCAGCACCCCGTTCAACGACCCGTCCCCGCCGACCACGACGACCGCTCGACCGGCAGCACCGGCCACCAGGTCCGAGAGCTCACCATCCCGGCCGGGAACCGCCACCTCCACCTCGGCCAGCCCGCGGAGCCGCCTGAGCACCGCCGCCACCTCGGCGGTCTCGGCCGACCCGGCCGAGGCGTTGGCGAGCACCAGCACCGGTGCCCCCGCGTCCGGTCGGCCCGTCGGCGACTGGTCGCCGGGCAGGCGGTCGGGTGGCGGCGTCCCACTGGTTGAGTCGGTCACCGGAGCAGTATCGAGCAGTGGTGGGCTGCGAGCATGTCGCACCCCGCCAGCGGGCACCGCTACACGCACGGCCACGCTGAGAGCGTGCTGCGCTCGCACCGCTGGCGCACCGCGGAGAACTCGGCAGCCTACCTGCTCGACCGGCTGCGGCCGGGGCTGTCGCTGCTCGACGTGGGCGCCGGCCCCGGCACGCTCACCGCCGACCTCGCCGAGCGGGTCGCGCCCGGACCGGTGACCGCGCTGGAGGCGACGCCGGCGGCGCTGGAGGTGACCCGGGCCGGGCTGGCCGGGCGCGGGGTGGCCGCGGAGCTGGTGGTGGGCGACGTGCACGCCCTCGACCTGCCCGACGACACCTTCGACGTGGTGCACGCCCACCAGGTCCTGCAGCACGTGGCCGACCCGGTGCGCGCGCTGGCCGAGATGGCGCGGGTGGCCCGGCCGGGCGGGGTGGTGGCGGTGCGCGACTCCGACTACGCCGCCTTCACCTGGTGGCCGCGGCTACCCGAGCTGGACGCCTGGATGGCGCTATACCAGCGGGTGGCCCGGGCCAACGGCGGCGAGCCGGACGCCGGCCGCCGGCTGCACGCCTGGGCGCGCGAGGCCGGGCTGACCCGGTTGCAGGTCGGCTCCAGCACCTGGTGCTTCGCCACGCCCGAGGACCGGGCCTGGTGGGGCGGGATGTGGGCTGACCGGGTGACCGCCTCGGCGATGGCCGAGCAGGCGGTCGCCGACGGCCACGCCACCCCGGCCGACCTGGAGCGGATCGCCGACGGCTGGCGGGCCTGGGCCGGGCACCCCGACGGGTGGATCTCCCTGCTGCACGGGGAGGTGCTCGCCGAGGTCTGAGCCGGGTGCTCGTCCTTCGACAGGCTCAGGGCGCTGGGATCGGGTGGCTCAGGGCGCTGGGGTCGGGTGGCTCAGGGCGCTGGGGGTCGTCAGACGGCGTAGCGCTCCAGGTCGGCGGCGAGGTCGGCGTGCACGCGGGCCACCAGGCGGGTCCCCTCCGCGGTGTGCTCGCTGGTGATGAACTCCCCGGAGGTGTGGATCCGGTCGATGAGGTCGCCGCGGGCGTAGGGGACCAGGGCACGCACCTCGACCTCGGGCCGGGGCAGCCGCTGCTCCACCTGCCGGCGCAGCTCGTCGGTGCCCTGCCCGGTGCGGGCGGAGACCACGACCGAGTCCGGGTGGTGCGTGCGCAGCACGGTGAGGGTCTCCCCGCTGGCCAGGTCGGCCTTGTTGAAGACCATCAGCTCCGGCACGGATGCGGCGCCGATGTCGGCCAGCACCTTGCGGACCGCGGTGATCTGGCCCTCGGGGTCGGGGTCGGCGGCGTCCACCACGTGCACCAGCAGGTCGGCCCGGGCGGTCTCCTCCAGCGTGGAGGCGAAGGCCTCGACGAGGTCGTGCGGGAGGTGGCGGACGAAACCGACGGTGTCGGTGAGCGTGTAGACCCGCGAGTCGGCGGTCTCGGTGCGCCGGGTGGTCGGGTCGAGGGTGGCGAACAGGGCGTCCTCGACCAGCACCCCGGCCGAGGTCAGCCGGTTGAGCAGGCTGGACTTGCCGGCGTTGGTGTAGCCGACGATGGCCACCGAGGGGACCTGGTTGCGGACCCGCTCGGCCCGCTTGGTGGTGCGGGTGGAGTCGAGATCGCGGAGCCGGGCTCGCAGCTGGGCGATCCGGGTGTTGATCCGCCGGCGGTCGGTCTCCAGCTTGGTCTCACCGGGGCCACGGCCACCGATGCCACCACCGGCCGCGGCCCGTCCACCGGCCTGCCGGGACAGGTTGCCACCCCAGCCGCGCAGCCGCTGCTTGAGGTACTGCAGCTGGGCCAGCTCGACCTGGGCCTTGCCCTCCGCGCTCTTGGCGTGGGAGGCGAAGATGTCGAGGATCAGCGCCGTCCGGTCGATCACCTTGACCTTGACCCGGTCCTCCAGGTTGCGCAGCTGGGCCGCGGTCAGCTCGCCGTCGCAGATCACGGTGTCAGCCCCGGTGGCCACGACCACCTCGCGCAGCTCGTCGACCTTGCCGCGTCCGATGTAGGTGGCGGCGTCGGGCCGCGGGCGGCGCTGCACCAGACCCTCCAGGACGTGGCTGCCGGCGGTCTCGGCCAGCAGCTTCAGCTCGGCCATCGCGTTGTCGGCGTCCACCTCGCTGCCGGTGGTCCACACGCTGACCAGCACCACCCGCTCCAGCCGCAGCTGGCGGTACTCGACCTCGGTGACGTCGGAGAGCTCGGTGGACAGCCCGGCGACGCGGCGCAGCGAGTGGCGGGCCTCCAGGTCGAGCTGGTCCCCATCCGGGTCGAGCGCGTCGGGGTCGGGCGCGTCGGGGTCGGGGCCGTCGGGGTCGAGCAGGTCGTCGTCGCGCTCGTCGGAGACGTCGTCGTCGGCGTCGAGCGGGCGGAGGTCGTCGAGGTCGGGCTCGAAGCGGGAGCCGCCGGAGTGCGGGAGTGCTGTCATCGTCTGACCAGCCTACTCACGACGCCTCGAGGCCGACCAGGCGTTTGCGCCCTCAGCCGGGCAGCAGCACCTCACCCCGGGCGACGATCTCGGCCGGGCCGGTCAGCCAGGCCCGCCCGTCGGCCAGCTCCACGGTGACGGTGCCGCCCGGGACGTCGACCCGCCAGGTGCCCTCGGTCGCGCCGAGGGTCGCGGCCTGCGCGGCGGCGACCGCGACCGTGCCGGTGCCGCAGGACATCGTCTCCCCCGACCCGCGCTCGTGCACCCGCATCCGCAGGTGCCGCTCGTCGACCACCTCGACCAGCTCGACGTTGACCCCGTCGGGGAACCGCTCGGCCGGCTCCCAGCGCGGGGCGGGCCGCAGGTCGAGGCTCGTCAGCGACGGCGTCTCCGGTCCGTCGTCGAGCACCACCACGGCGTGCGGGTTGCCGACGTCGACCGCCGCGGCCCGCCAGCGGTGCGCGGAGCCCTCGCCGCCGACGGTGACCTCGACTGCGTCCGGCTCCACGGTGACCGGGCCCATCGCCACCCGATAGCCGCCGTTGGTGAGGGTGACCGGACGCAGCCCCGCACGGGTGGCCACCGGCACCTCGGGTCCGTCGGCCAGACCGTCCTCGAGCAGCATCCGGGCGAACACCCGCACCCCGTTGCCACACATCTCGGCCACCGACCCGTCGGCGTTGCGGTAGTCCATGAACCACAGCGACGGGTCGCCGTCCCACCCGGCGATGTGCTCGGCCTTGATCGCGCGCAGCAGCCCGTCACCGCCCACCCCGGCCCGCCGGTCGCACAACCAGCGGACGTCGTCGTCGGTGGGGTCGAGGAGCCCGTGCCGGTCGACCACCAGCACGAAGTCGTTGTGGGTGCCGTGACCCTTGGCGAATGGCCAGCTGCGCATGGGCCCATCCTGCCCGAACGGGCCCAACGCTCCGGCCGTCGTCCGGTCAGCGCTCCGGCACCAGCGCCAGCACCGCGTCGAGGAGCTGCTGCGGCGGCGCGAGGGCGTCCAGCCAGGTGATCCGGGGGTCGCGGCGGAACCAGCCGAGCTGCTTGCGGGCGAACCGGCGGGTGCCCGCCACGGTGCGCTGGCGGGCGTCCTCCTCGGTGCACTCCCCCGCCAGGTGCTCCAGCACCTGCCGGTAGCCCAGCGCGCGCGAGGCCGTCCGACCCTCCCGGAGCCCGACCGCCTCCAGCGCCCGCACCTCCGCGACCAGCCCGTCGGCCCACATCTGGTCGACCCGCCGCTCGATCCGGGCGTCCATCTCGGCCCGGTCCAGCTGCAGCCCGACCTGGACGGTGCCGGGCCGGGCGTAGCGCGGCTCGGGCAGCTCGGCGGTGAAGCCGCCGGTCAGCTCGACCACCTCCAGCGCCCGCACGATCCGGCGGGCGTTGCCGGGTTCGATCCGGGCGGCCGCCTCCGGCGCGAGCCGGACCAGCCGCTCGCGCAGCACGTCCAGACCCTCGGTGGCGAGCTCGTCCTCCAGCCGCTCCCGCACCGCCGGGTCGGTGCCAGGGAAGTCGAGGTCGTCGAGGACGGCCCGGACGTAGAGGGCGGAGCCGCCCACCAGCACCGGCAGCACCCCGCGGCGGTGGCAGTCGTCGACCGCGGCCCGCGCCATCGTCTGGAAGTCGGCGACGGAGGCGGTCTGGGTGACGTCGAGGACGTCGATGAGGTGGTGCGGGACGCCCCGGCGCTCGGCCTCGGTCGGTTTGGCGGTGCCGATGTCCATCCCCCGGTAGACCAGCATCGAGTCGGTGTTGACGACCTCCGCCGGCCGTCCGCCGGCGCGCAGCGCGAGGGCGACGTCGACGGCGAGCCGGGTCTTGCCCGAGGCGGTGGGGCCGATCAGGCTGAGCAGCCCGTGCTCCGGGCTCACGGCCCGGGCTCGGACGGCGCCGGTTCGGCGAGCACGCGGCGTCCGCTCGGCAGCGGCGCGACGTCCTCGACGGGCAGCGCGGGTCCGCCCAGGCGGGCCAGCAGGTCCTCGCGCCGGCTCCGGTACTCCTGCTGCTCCTGCTCCTGGGTGGTCCGGGCGGTGCTGAGCCGCTCCTCGACCTCCTCCACGGCCAGGTCGAGCAGCTCACGCCGTCCCCGCTGCTGGTCGAGGAACTGCCGCCGGTGCCGGCGCAGCAGCCACCACCCGCCGCCCGCCAGGACGACCGCGAGCACCACGAGCACCGCCGCGAGCCCCTGCGCGCCGGAGAGCGCGAGCAGACCCAGCACCAGCGCCGCCCCGGCGCCGGCGAAGCACGCGATGGCCGGCACCGGACGCCCGGGCCGCATGGCCCCCACCCCCGCCCGCGCCCGGCGGACCGCCTCGGTGTCCAGCCCGTGCTGGTCGCCGGTCAACGTCCACCCACCACGGCGGACCACGACCTCGACCGGCGTGCGCTCCAGCACCGGCGGGAGCTGCTCGGCCAGCTGGCGCAGGTGCGGCCGCAACCACTCCAGCGCCCGGGCCCGGCGAGCGGGCTCCTCCTCGTCGGCCAGCTCGAGCACCCAGTCCAGCACCGGGATGGACGGCGCCGCGGGTTCGGCCGAGCCGTCCCGCTCGGGGTGCTCGATCACCGCGCGCAGCTCGGCGGCACGCAGCAGCAGGTGGCGCTCGGCCGGGCTGCCCTCGGCCACCATCCGGGAGACGACCTGCTGCAGCCGCTGCCCGGCATCCGGCCGCGGCGCCGGTGCCTCCGGCTGCCCGGGGGCGCGCCGCCCCCCGACCCGCAACCGGGCCGGCTGCTCGGGTCCGGCGGGCTCGGAGCCCTGCCAGAACCGGCCCAGCTCCTCCAGCCGGCGCTGCGGGTCGTCACCGCCGGCCCGCTGCCGGCACCAGCCCGACCAGTCGACGCGTCCGAGGGCCGCGGCGACGACGCCGTCCAGGTGGCGCTGCCCGGCCGCCCCGAACCGGCCCTCCAGCACCGCCTCCGCCAGCACCCGCCGGTCCGGGTCGAGGGTGCCGTCGCCGGCCAGCGCGGCGGGCAGCCGGTCGGCCACCGCCGACCCGTGGCCCAGGGCGGCCGCGCAGGCCAGGAGGAACAGCTCGCCGCGCGGTTCGGCGGTGACCACCCGCTGCTCCAGCGCCGGGTCCCGGCGCCCGGCGGCGACCGCGATGATCGCGTTGACGGCCTCGATCAGCCAGTAGTCGGCGACGTAGTCGTCGGGGTCGAGCGGCGTCGGGACGGTACCGGCCGCCAGCGACTCCACGGCCCGGGCGGCGTCGCGCCGGATCAGCCGGGTGTCGCCGTGGTCGAGCAGCTGTTCACGGACGTCGCCCAGCTCGACGTAGGCGTCGAAGGCGCGCGACAGACGCCGCAGCCGCAGCTCCACGTCGCCCTGCAGCTCGGTGAGCTGGCTGCGCAGCCCCCGCATCGTGCTGTGCGCCCGGGCCGCGGACGCGCTGGCGTGCTCCAGCTCGTCGCGGAGCAGCCGGTCGCGGCCGTGCTCACCGGCCCAGAACCAGTCCCACTCGTCCACCATGGAGGCCAGTCTGCCGTCCGCGACGGTCAGCTCGGCCGCTCAGCGCACCGCGCAGCCCGAGATCTGCGGCAGCGGCTCGGGGACGCCGACCTGCGGCATGCCGAGCCCCACCGGACGCGGCTTCGGTGGTCCGTCGGTCTGCCAGGCCTCCCAGGCGTCACCGCCGCGGGTGCGCCGCAGCCCGGTCAGCTCGCCGTCGGCGACCAGGTGGTGCGGGGCGCCGTGGGTGATGACGACCTCGGCGATGTCGCCGGGACGGGGACGCCGGGCGGGGTCGGCCGGGGCCAGCACGTGCACCAGGCGGTTGTCGCGGGCGCGGCCGGTGACGCGGGCGGTGGCGCCGTCCTTGCGGCCCTCGCCGTCGGCGAACATCACCTCGACCCGGCGGCCGACCTGGGCCTGGTTCTCCTCGTAGGCGATCTCGTTGACCCGGGCGACGAGCCGCTCGTAGCGCTCCTGGACCACCGCCTTGGGCACCTGGTCGGCCATGGTGGCCGCCGGCGTCCCGGGCCGGATCGAGTACTGGAAGGTGAAGGCGCCGGCGAACCGGGAGCGCTCCACCACCTCCAGGGTGGCGGCGAAGTCGTCCTCGGTCTCGCCGGGGAAGCCGACGATGATGTCGGTGGTGATGGCCGCGTGCGGCATCGCGGCGCGCACCCGGTCGAGGATGCCGAGGTAGCGCTCGCTGCGGTAGGAGCGGCGCATCGCCTTGAGCACCCGGTCCGAGCCGGACTGCAGCGGCATGTGCAGCTGGGGCATCACGTTGGGCGTCTCGGCCATCGCCGCGATGACGTCGTCGGTGAAGTCGCGCGGGTGCGGGGAGGTGAAGCGGACCCGCTCCAGGCCGTCCACCTCGCCGCAGGCGCGCAGCAGCTTGGCGAAGGCCTGCCGGTCGCCGAACTCCACCCCGTAGGCGTTGACGTTCTGCCCGAGCAGGGTGACCTCCTGCACGCCCTCGTCGACCAGTGCGCGGATCTCGGCCAGCACGTCGCCGGGACGCCGGTCGGTCTCCTTGCCGCGCAGCGAGGGCACGATGCAGAAGGTGCAGGTGTTGTTGCAGCCGACGCTGATCGAGACCCAGGCGGCGTAGGCCTGCTCGCGCCTGGTCGGCAGCGTGGAGGGGAAGCGCTCCAGCGACTCCACCACCTCGACCTGGGCCTGCTCCTGGACCCGGGCCCGCTCCAGCAGCACCGGCAGCGAGCCGAGGTTGTGGGTGCCGAAGACGACGTCCACCCAGGGCGCGCGGCGGGTGATCTCGCCCCGGTCCTTCTGGGCCAGGCAGCCGCCGACGGCGATCTGCATCCCGGGGTGGGCCTGCTTGCTGGGCAGCAGGTGGCCGAGATTGCCGTAGAGCCGGTTGTCGGCGTTCTCGCGGACCGCGCAGGTGTTGAAGACGACGACGTCGGGCTGGTCGCCCTCGGCGGCCCGGGTGTAACCGGCGTCCTCCAGCAGCCCGGAGATCCGCTCGGAGTCGTGCACGTTCATCTGGCAGCCGTAGGTGCGCACCTGGTAGCGGCGGGGCCGCTCGGTGCGGACCGCGGAGGGCGGGGTCTGGAGCTCGGTCATGACGGGCCAACTCTAGGTCAGCCCGCGGGCACCCGCCGAACGTCGCGGCTGCGCCTCGGTAGGGTCAGGGGCCATGACGAGCGACGCCGCCGCGACCGAGACCGCCCTGCCGACCGGGGAGCAGCTGGAGATCCAGCACGGACCCTGGCGGGCGGTCGTCACCGAGGTGGGTGCGGCGCTGCGGGTGCTGCAGCACGACGGCCGCGACCTGGTCGACGGCTTCCCGCCCGAGGCCCGGGTGAAGGGCTGCCGCGGCCAGCAGCTGCTGCCGTGGCCGAACCGGGTGCGTGACGGGCTGTACGAGTTCGGCGGCGAGCAGCTGCAGCTGGACCTGAGCGAGCCGAAGCGCCACAACGCCATCCACGGTCTGGTCCGGTGGGTGTCCTGGACGACGCTGGAGCACACCGCCTCCTCGCTCACCCAGGAGGTGGTGGTGCACCCGCAGCAGGGCTGGCCGGGCACCGTCCGCGCCTCGGTGACCCACACGCTCGGCGACGACGGGCTGACCGTGGACGTCCGCGCCCGCAACATCGGCCCGGTCGCAGTGCCCTTCGGCTACGCCGCCCACCCCTACTTCGGGGTCGGGCAGGAGCGGGTGGACGACATCGCGGTGCAGGTGCCGGCCTCGACCTACCTGGAGGTGGACGACCGGCTGCTGCCGGTGGCGCTGCACCCGGTGGACGGCCGCCCGGAGGACCTGCGCCCCGGCACCGAGCTGGGCGACCGCGTCCTCGACACCGCCTTCACCGGGCTGAGCCGGGAGGAGGACGGCCGCTGGCGGGTGCGGCTGTCCCGCGGCGAGCGAGAGGTCGTGCTGTGGGGTGAGGAGGGCCTGGACTGGATCCAGGTGTTCACCGGCGAGCACCGGCGCGACCTGGGCCTGGCGGTGGAGCCGATGACCTGCGGTCCGGACGCCTTCAACCCCGGCCCGACGCACGACGGCGTCCTGGTGCTGGCTCCCGGCGACGACTTCTCCTGCCGGTGGGGGGTCACCGGACGCTGATCGGGCGCCGCGGCGCGGAAACGTAACCGAATCTCAATCGTCAGGTTTTGGCGGGAGGTCCCGGCGCGCCGCTAGTGTCCGACCATGACCGAATCCGGCCCCGCCGCCCGCGCCGCTGCTGACCCAGCGAACCGGGAGCCCCTGGTCGTGCTGTCGGGGGTGAACAAGCACTTCGGCGACCTGCACGTGCTGCAGGACATCGACCTCACCATCCACCGCGGCGAGGTGGTCATCGTCATCGGGCCGTCGGGGTCGGGCAAGTCGACCCTGTGCCGCACGATCAACCGGCTGGAGACGTATGAGTCTGGTTCGATCACCATCGACGGCAAGGAGCTGCCGAGCGAGGGACGCGAGCTGGCCCGGCTGCGCGCCGACGTCGGGATGGTGTTCCAGTCGTTCAACCTGTTCGCGCACAAGACGATCCTCGAGAACGTCACCCTCGGCCCGGTGAAGGTCCGCAAGCAGAAGCCCGAGGCGGCCCGCAAGCGCGCTCTGGAGCTGCTGGAGCGGGTCGGCGTCGCGCACCAGGCCGAGAAGTACCCGGCCCAGCTCTCCGGCGGCCAGCAGCAGCGGGTGGCGATCGCCCGCGCGCTGGCGATGGATCCGAAGGTGATGCTCTTCGACGAGCCCACCTCCGCGCTCGACCCGGAGATGATCAACGAGGTCCTGGACGTGATGACCGACCTGGCCCGCGAGGGCATGACGATGGTCGTCGTCACCCACGAGATGGGCTTCGCCCGCAAGGCCGCCAACCGGGTGGTCTTCATGTCCGACGGCCAGGTCGTCGAGGAGGCCGAGCCGGAGACCTTCTTCACCGCGCCGACGTCGGCGCGGGCGAAGGACTTCCTCTCCAAGATCCTCACGCACTGACCCCGCACACCGCTGCAGTCAACCGAAGGGACCGATCCCATGAAGAAGATCCGTGCACTCGCCGTCGCATTCGCGGCAGCCCTGACTCTCGCCGCCTGCGGGGACGGCGGCGGTGGCGGCAGCGAGCCGCCCGTGCAGGAGGCTCCCGAGTTCCCCGAGGGCTCGACGATGCAGCGCCTGGCCGAGGCCGGGTCGATGACCGTCGGCACCAAGTTCGACCAGCCGCTCTTCGGTCAGCAGGGTCCGGACGGCACGCCGGTCGGCTTCGACGTCGAGATCGCCAAGATCATCGCCGGCGAGCTGGGCATCGCCCCGGAGGACATCGAGTGGACCGAGACCATCTCGGCCAACCGCGAACCCTTCATCCAGGACGGTCAGGTCGACATCGTGGTGGCGACCTACACCATCAACGACACCCGGAAGGAGGTCGTCGACTTCGCCGGCCCGTACTACGAGGCCGGGCAGGCGCTGATGGTGCTCGCCGACAACACCGAGATCACCGGCCCGGACTCCCTGGCGGGCAAGGTCGTCTGCTCGGTGGAGGGCTCCACGCCCGCCCAGAACATCCGCGACAACTATCCCGACGCCGAGCTCCGGCTCTTCGGCGACTACTCCTCCTGCATCGAACCGCTGCGCAACGGCCAGGTGGACGCCGTCACCACCGACAACGTGATCCTCGCCGGGTTCGTGGCCGACGACGACAGCTTCACGCTGGTCAACGACGGTGAGACCTTCACCGAGGAGCCCTACGGCATCGGTCTGGCCAAGGGCGACGACGAGTTCCGCACCTTCATCAACGACACGCTCGAGGCGGCCTACGCCGACGGCCGGTGGGAGGAGGCCTGGAACGCCACCGCGGGTGAGGTGCTGCCGCTGCCGGAGCCGCCGGCCGTCGACCGCTACTGAGCGAGCCAGACACCGCTCGACCCGGGCGGGGTGGGGACGTCACCGGCGTCCCCACCCCGTGTGGTCGGACCTGACCGTCGCCGCCCCGGCTGACGAGCCATCGCACCACCCGAACCGAAGGAGAGCGCCACGGTGGACGCCCTGATCGACAACGCAGGACTCATCCTGCGGGGTTTCGGCACCACGTTGCTGCTCACCGTCGTGTCGGCCGTGCTCTCCCTCCTCCTCGGGACCGTGCTGGCCACGCTGCGCGTCTCCCCGGTGGCCCCGCTTCGCGCGGTGGGCACGGTCTACGTCGAGGTGTTCCGCAACACCCCGCTGACCCTGCTGTTCTTCTTCTTCGTGTTCGTGTTCTCGACCGCCTTCTTCCCGATCGGCAGCTTCGTCGTGATGGCGGTCGTCGCGCTCACCCTCTACACGTCCGCCTTCGTCTGCGAGGCGGTGCGCTCGGGCATCAACTCCGTCGGGACGGGACAGGCCGAGGCGGCGCGGGCCGTGGGCATGACCTTCACCCAGACCCTCGGGCTGATCGTCCTCCCGCAGGCGCTGCGCACGGTGGTCCCGCCGCTGATCAACGTCTTCATCGCGCTGGCGAAGAACACCTCGGTGGCTGGTGGCTTCGCCGTGACGGAGCTGTACGCCGTGAGTGCCCAGCTGGCCAACGCCAACCCGGCGGACGTGATCACCGTCCTGCTGGGCGTGGCCCTGTGCTACCTCGTGATCACGATCCCCGCCGGTCAGCTCGCCGGGCACCTGGAACGGAAGGTGGCGTTCGCCCGATGACCTCCGTCCTCTACGACTCGCCCGGACCGCGCGCGATCCGCCGGTCCCGGATCGTCGGCGTCGTCGGCACCCTCGCCATCATCGCCCTGCTCGGGTGGGCGCTGTGGTCGATGTACTCCCGCGGACTCTTCGACGACCGCTGGGAGATCTTCGTCGACCCGCCCAAGGGCCAGGAGGCGGCCGACGTCTGGTCGGCGCTCCTGATCCGTGGTCTCGGCGCCACGCTGCTCGCCGGGGTCATCGCCGCACCGATCGCCCTCCTGCTGGGCACCCTGGGGGTCTCGCTGCGCCGGAGCACGCTCCGGCCGGTGCGGTGGGCGACGACCGTGGTGATCGAGCTGTTCCGCGGGCTCCCCGTGGTGCTGATGATGTTCTTCATCCTGCTGGTCTTCGGGGTGTCGCCGCTGTGGGCGGTCGTCGCCGGCCTGGTGCTCTACAACACCGCGATCTTCGCCGAGATCCTGCGCGCGGGCCTGGCCGCGCTCCCCCGGGGGCAGCGCGAGGCCGCGCTCGCGGTCGGCATGACACCGCTCCAGTCGTTCCTCTCCGTCGAGCTGCCGCAGGCGGTGCGTCTGATGGTGCCCAGCCTGGTCAGCCAGCTCGTCGTGCTGCTCAAGGACAGCTCGCTCGGCTTCATCGTCGGCTACGCCGAGCTGCTGCGCACGATCCGCCTCAACTCCAGCTTCTTCGGCCCGGACACACTGGTGCCCTACTTCTTCGTGGGCGCTGCCATCTACATCGGCCTCAACCTGGCGCTGTCCCGACTGGCGGTCTGGCTGGAGCGTCGTGGCGGCAGCAGGCGGACCGCGAAGGAGACCCCGGTCGCCACGAGCTCGGCCACGGCGGCGGGCCCGGACAACTGACCTGACGGTCGGAACCCCGCCCCCGGTCCTCCGCCGCCCCCAGGCTCACCCTGCCGGGCACGCGGGACACCGGGTGCTGCGCACCTGGGGGCCGGGTTTCAGGGGAGGGCGTCGGCTCCGGCGTCATCCGACCCGGCGTCGAGATCACCGAGGACGCGTCGGACGACCTCACCGCCGAAGCCCTTGCGGGCCAACGCGCCCGCCAGCCGGCGTCGGCGGACGTGCGGCTCCAGGGTGGTCATCGTGCGCGCCTTCCGCTCGGCCAGGTCGAGGGCCGCCCGGTACTCGTCCTCGTCGTCGACACCCTCCAGCACCTCGCCGATCACCTCACCGTCGACGCCCTTGCGCTGCAGCTCGTGGCGCAGCGCCCGGCGGGAGAGGTGGCGCCGCTGCTGGCGGGAGGCCACCCAGCCCTCGGCGAACCGGGAGTCGTCGACCAGTCCGACGTCCTCCATCCGGTCCAGCACCGCCTGCGCGGTCGCCTCCGGCACGTCCTTCTTCGCCAGCGCGGTAGCCAGCTCCTGGCGGCTGCGGGCCGAGGCCGTCAGCTGCCGCAGGACGATCTCACGGGCCACCGCCTCGGGGTCGGCATGCGCGTCGGGGTTCTGCTCGGGGTCGCTCTCCTCACGGGCGCGAGCCATGGTTCCTCCCGGTCCGTCGGGAGCGTGGCACCGCGGGGGCCGGGGTCACCCCACCCGGCTCCGCGACGTCGCACGCGTGGCGGCTGTCGTGGCTGGACGGCCGGTCACCGTCAGAAGGCGACCTCGCCGGTGACCGGGTCGACCCCGGCCGGCACGTCGACCTGCGGCCCGATGCCCAGCTTCTCCTTGATCTTCTTCTCGATCTCGTGGGCGATGTCGGGGTTGGTCTTGAGGTAGTTGCGGGCGTTCTCCTTGCCCTGACCCAGCTGGTCGGAGTCGTAGGTGAACCAGGCGCCGGCCTTGCGGATGATGCCGGACTCGACGCCCATGTCGATCAGGCTGCCCTCGCGGCTGATGCCCTGGCCGTAGAGGATGTCGAACTCGGCCTGCTTGAAGGGCGGGGCCACCTTGTTCTTGACCACCTTGACCCGGGTGCGGTTGCCCACCATCTCGGTGCCGTCCTTGAGCGTCTCGATCCGGCGCACGTCGAGGCGGACCGAGGAGTAGAACTTCAGCGCCCGACCACCGGTGGTGGTCTCGGGCGAGCCGAACATCACGCCGATCTTCTCGCGCAGCTGGTTGATGAAGATGGCCGTCGTCCCGGCGCCGCTCAGCGCACCGGTCATCTTGCGCAGCGCCTGGCTCATCAGCCGGGCCTGCAGACCGACGTGGGAGTCACCCATCTCGCCCTCGATCTCCGCCCGCGGCGTCAGCGCGGCGACGGAGTCGATGACGACCAGGGTCAGCGCGCCGGAGCGGACCAGCATGTCGGCGATCTCGAGCGCCTGCTCACCGTTGTCGGGCTGGCTGACCAGCAGGGCGTCGGTGTCGACCCCCAGCTTCTTGGCGTACTCGGGGTCGAGGGCGTGCTCGGCGTCGATGAAGGCGCAGATGCCGCCCTCGGCCTGCGCGTTGGCGATGGCGTGCAGGGCCACCGTCGTCTTGCCCGAGGACTCCGGGCCGTAGATCTCGACCACCCGGCCGCGCGGCAGTCCGCCGACGCCCAGGGCGGCGTCCAGCACGATGGAGCCGGTGGGGATGACCGCGACCGGTGGGCGGTTCTCCTCCCCCAGCCGCATCACCGAACCCTTGCCGTGCTGCTTCTCGATCTGGGCGAGCGCTGCCTCGAGGGCCTTCTCGCGATCGGTGGTCCCCCGGTTCGCCGGTGCCGCCATGGTGGTTCCTTCCTCGTCAGGTGCTGCGGTGTCGTCGTTGTCGGTGGAGAACGTACGAACCGCGACCGACAGTTCTCGTCCGCTCGTCGGTTCCTGTGGACACGGAGGCCCTTGTGGACAACTCGTCGGAGCCGACTCTACCGAACAGGTGTTCGAAGCGGGCCCGACACGCCGGAGCGATCCGCAGGACCCGCGGAGGCACCCCTCAGCGTTCCGACGGCGGCAGCTCGAGGGCCTCCCAGACCGCGCGCCAGACCACCTTCGCCGGCACCCCGTCGGCCAGCGCCTCCTCGACGGTCCGCCCGTCGACGGCGGCCAGCACGTACTGCGCGGCCCACACCCGGGCGTAGGCGGGGCCCAGGTGTCGGGTCATCCGCTCCCACAGCTCCGCCTCACGCACCCGACCAGCATGACGCAGCGCCGCCGGGAGCCCAACTCCACCGACCGCCGCCCGGTTCTGTCGGAGCCGCCCGGCAGGATGGGCCCCATGACGACAGGCGAGCGGCGCAGCGCACCGCGCCGGGGTGCGCGGTGACGCCCCGCACCGGCCTGGAGGCGTTCACCGAGGCCACCCGGCGCTGGTTCACCGACTCCTTCGCCACCCCCACCCCGGCCCAGAGCGGGGCGTGGCAGGCGATCACCGCCGGCGAGCACGCCCTGGTGATCGCCCCGACCGGCTCGGGCAAGACGCTGGCGGCGTTCCTGGCCGCCCTCGACCGGCTGAGCCGACGGCCCGCCGACGCGGAGCGGACGGGCGTGCACACCCTGTACGTGTCGCCGCTGAAGGCCCTCGGCGTGGACGTCGAGCGCAACCTGCGCGCCCCGCTGCGGGGCATCGCCCGAACCGCGGAGCGGCTCGGCGGCACCGCCCCCGACATCACGGTCGCGGTGCGCTCCGGGGACACCCCGGCGGCGGACCGGCGCCGACTGACCACCCACCCGCCCGACGTGCTCATCACCACGCCGGAGTCGCTGTTCCTCATGCTCACCTCCCAGGCCCGCGACATCCTCACCGCGGTCGACACGGTGATCGTGGACGAGGTGCACGCCCTGGCCGGCACCAAGCGCGGCGCCCACCTCGGCATCACACTGGAGCGGCTGGAGCAGTGGGTCACCGACCACGACCACCCCGCCTTCCAGCGGATCGGGCTGTCGGCCACGGTGCGCCCGGCCGAGCGGGTCGCCGGCTTCCTCGGCGGCAGCCACCCGGTGCAGGTGGTCGCCCCGCCCGCGGCCAAGGAGTGGGAGCTCACGGTCGCGGTCCCGATCGAGGACATGACCGCGCTGGGCAGCCGTCCCCAGATCGACCCCGACGACCCGCTGGCCACCCCGGAGCGGCCCTCGATCTGGCCGCACGTGGAACGGCAGGTGCTCGACCTCGTCACCGCCCACCGCTCGACCATCGTCTTCGCCAACTCCCGGCGGCTGGCCGAGCGGCTGACCTCCCACCTCAACGAGCTGCACGCCGCCGACCTGGGGATGGAGGTGCCCCAGGACCCGCCGCCACCGGTCCAGGTGATGGCCCAGTCCGGTGCCTCGGCCGGGGTGGCGCCGGTGGTCGCCCGGGCCCACCACGGCTCGGTCAGCAAGGAGCAGCGGGCCGACATCGAGGGCGCGCTCAAGGCCGGCACCCTGCCGTGCGTGGTGGCCACCTCCTCCCTCGAGCTCGGCATCGACATGGGCGCGGTGGACGTCGTCGTCCAGGTCGAGTCCCCACCGTCGGTGGCCAGCGGCCTGCAGCGGGTCGGCCGGGCCGGGCACCAGGTCGGCGCGGTCTCGCGCGGGGTGTTCTTCCCCAACCACCGCGGCGACCTGGTCGAGACGGCGGTCGTGGTCGAGCGGATGCGCGAGGGGGCCATCGAGGAGGTCAGCGAGCTGCGCAACCCGCTCGACGTGCTGGCCCAGCAGGTGGTGGCGATCGCCTCGGCCGACGACGTGGACGCCGACACCCTCTACGCGCTGGTCCGGCGGGCGGCCAACTACGCCGAGCTGCCGCGCAGCGCCTTCGACGGCGTGCTCGACATGCTGAGCGGGCGCTACCCCTCGGAGGACTTCGCCGAGCTGCGCCCGCGGATCGTGTGGAACCGCGACAGCGGCGAGCTGTCAGCCCGTCCCGGCGCGCAGCGGCTGGCCGTGACCTCCGGCGGCACCATCCCCGACCGAGGGCTGTTCGGGGTGTTCCTGGTCGGCTCGGACGAGGGCGGCGGCGGTCGCCGGGTGGGCGAGCTGGACGAGGAGATGGTCTACGAGACCCGGGTGGGCGACGTGTTCACCCTCGGCACCACGTCGTGGCGGGTCGAGCAGATCACCCACGACCAGGTGCAGGTCTCCCCCGCTCCCGGGGTGCCGGGCCGGCTGCCGTTCTGGAAGGGCGACGCCCCGGGCCGCCCGGCCGAGCTGGGCCGGGCGCTGGGCGCCTTCACCCGCGAGGTGGCCGCCCTGCCGGAGGAGCAGGCCCGCGAGCGGCTGCACGGTTCCGGGCTGGACGACTGGGCCGCCGACAACCTCATCGCCTACCTCGCCGAGCAGCGGCAGGCCACCACCGTGCTGCCCTCGGAGAGGACGGTGGTGGTGGAGCGCTTCCGCGACGAGCTGGGCGACTGGCGGGTGTGCATCCACTCCCCGCTCGGCTCCTCGGTGCTCGCCCCCTGGGCGCTGGCGATCGAGCAGCGGGCCCGGGAGCGCTACGGCACCGAGGTGTCGGCGACGGCCACCAACGACGGCATCGTGCTGCGGGTGCCCGACACCGACGCCGAGCCGCCGGGCGCCGACCTGGTCCGGATCGAGCCGGACGAGCTGACCCGGATCGTCACCGACGAGGTGACCGGGTCGGCGCTGTTCGCCTCCCGGTTCCGCGAGTGCGCCGCCCGGGCGCTGCTGCTGCCCCGCCGCGACCCCCGCTCGCGCTCCCCGCTCTGGCAGCAGCGGATGCGTTCGGCCCAGCTGCTCCAGGTGGCCTCCCGCTTCCCCGACTTCCCGATCGTGCTGGAGACGATCCGGGAGTGCCTCAACGACGTCTACGACCTGCCCGGGCTGCGCGAGCTGCTGGCCGGCGTGGAGTCGCGCCGGGTCGAGGTGGTCGAGGTGGAGACCTCCGAGGCGTCCCCGTTCGCCACCTCGCTGCTGTTCGGCTACATCGGCGCCTTCGTCTACGAGGGCGACGTGCCGCTGGCGGAGCGGAAGGCGGCCGCGCTGTCCCTGGACGCCGGTCTGCTGGCCGAGCTGCTCGGCACCGAGGGGCTGGCGAGCCTGCTCGAGCCCGAAGTCATCGCCGAGGTCGAGTCCGGGTTGCAGTCGTTGCCGGAGGAGCGCCAGGCGCACACCGTCGAGCAGCTGTTCGACCTGATCCGCACCGCAGGGCCGTACGCCACCGCCGAGCTCGACCTGCGCAGCCGCGACCTCGACCTGCCCGCCGCCCTGGAGGAGCTGGCCGGACGCCGCCGGATCGCGGAGGTGCGGATCGCCGGCGAGCAGCGCTGGGCCGTCACCGAGGACCTCACCCGGCTCCGCGACGCCCTCGGGGTGCCGCTGCCACCGGGCTACGCCGCCCCGCCCGTCGACGAGGAGGACCCGGTGGAGGCGCTGGTGCTGCGCCACGCCCGCACCCACGGCCCGTTCACCGCGGCCGCGGTCGCCGAGCGGCTCGGGCTGGGCACCGCCGTGGTGGCCGCGGCGGCCCGCACCCTCGTCCGCAGCGGGACGCTGGCCAGCGGCGCCTACACCGCGCCGGGACGCGACGAGCTGTGCCACCAGCGGGTGCTGGCGCTCATCAAGCGGCGGACGCTGGCCCGGTTGCGCCGCGAGGTGGAGCCGGTCGACCAGCCGACCCTCACCCGCTTCCTCGCCGACTGGCAGGGCGTCTCGGCTCCGCAGCGCCACCGCACCCGCGGCACCGACGGGACGCTGGCGGCGGTGGAGTCGCTGGCGGGCTACCCGGTGCCGGCCAGCATGCTCGAGGCGGTGGTGCTGCCCTCGCGGGTGCAGGACTACCAGGCCCGCTTCCTCGACGAGCTGCTGGCGGCCGGGGAGGTCAGCTGGGCCGGCTCGGGCCGGATCGGCGCCGGTGCCGACGGCGCCGGTGACGGCTGGGTGCGGCTCTGGCCGGCCGAGCTCGACCTCGCGCCACCACCGGGCGAACCGGCCTCCAGCCAGGCCGCGCTGCTGCTGGAACGGCTCGGACGGGGCGGGGCCTGGCGCTTCGAGGACCTGCTGGACGAGGAGCTCACCCGCGGCGACGCGGCGAACGCGCTGTGGGAGCTCGTGTGGGCGGGCCTGGTCACCTCCGACTCCTTCACCGCGGTGCGGGCCGCGAGCGCCGGCGGAGCGCTACGCCGACCGCGCCCCGCCTCGGCCCGCCGCCCGTCGCGGCTGCAGGCCAGCCGTCCCCGTCGGGCGGGATCGGCGATCGGGCTCGACCAGGCCACCACGTCGGGACGGTGGTCGTTGCTGCCCCGGCCGGGCGCCGGCAGCGAGGAGGTCCGCCGGCGCTTCAGCGCCGACCTGCTGCTGATGCTCGACCGCTACGGCGTGGTCACCCGCGGCAGCGTGCTCACCGAGCGGGCCGAGGGCGGGTTCGGGCCGGTCTACCGCGGACTCTCCCAGCTCGAGGAGGCCGGGCAGTGCCGGCGGGGCTACTTCGTGGAGGGTCTGGGGGCGGCCCAGTTCGCGCTGTCGGGGGCGGTGGACCGGCTGCGCTCCTTCAGCGACGACGTGACCGGCCCGGCCGGGGCGGTCCCCGGCCGCGACGGCCGGACCGGTGACGGCCAGCATCCCGGCGGCGCCGACGACGGGACGGTCGTGCTGGCGGCGTGCGACCCGGCCAACCCCTACGGCGCCGCCTTCGGCTGGCCGGACCGTCCGGGCCACCGGCCCGGACGCAAGCCCGGGGCGGTGGTCGTGCTGCGGGACGGCCGGCTGCTGCTCTACGTCGAGCGCGGGGGTCGGTCCCTGCTGACCTTCAGCACCGAGCCCGAGGACGTCGCGGCGGCGACCTCGGCGTTGGCGACGGTGGTGCGGGCCGGCTGGCTGGGCCGGGTGACGGTGGAGCGGGTGGACTCGGTGCACGTCTTCGAGCGACCCGAGCTGCGGCAGGCGCTGGAGGAGGCCGGGTTCACCATGACCCCGCAGGGGATGCGGCTGCGGGCTCGCTAGGAGGTGGTCCAGGCGGGGACGTCGATCAGGCGGCCACGCTGGCCCGGATCGGACGGACCGGCAGCACCTTGACCTTCTCCTGCAGCGCCATCTTGTCGCTGACCGCCGACAGCACCTCCGACATCGGGGTGCCGAGGGCGTCGCAGATCGCGGCCAGCAGCTCGCTGGAGGCCTCCTTCTGCCCGCGCTCGACCTCCGACAGGTAGCCCAGGCTGACCCGGGCCTGCTGGGACACCTCGCGCAGGGTCTTGCCCTGGGCCGTCCGCTGCTCGCGGAGGGACTCACCCATCAGCTCTCGCAACAGAACCGGCTTCATCGCTACCTCCCGCGCCATGCCCAGACTCTACCCACTGCCGGGGACAGCAGGTCTGCGCCCCTCCCAACACGCGGAACACCGGCCCTGTTCCCCGGCCCGCGCCCGGCCCCGCTCAGTCCAGCTGCTCCAGCAGCAGCCCCAGCGCGTGCACCACGGCGGCGTCGCGCACCTCGTTGCGGTCGCCGTCCAGCTGCAGCAGCCGGGCCGAGACGCCGTCGGGTCCGGCCACCGCCACCCAGACGTGACCGGGCGGGTGGTCGTCGACCGGTGCGGGTCCGGCGACGCCGGTGGTCGCCACCCCGAAGTCGGCGCCCAGCCGCTCCTGCACGCCCGTGGCCATCGCCGTCGCCACCGGCTCGGACACCACCCCGTGCTCGGCGACCACGTCCTCCGGCACGCCGAGCACGCCGATCTTCACCTCGGTGGCGTAGCTGACCACGCCGCCACGCAGCACGGCCGACGCGCCAGGCACCTCGGCCAGGCTCGCCGAGACCAGCCCGGCGGTCAGCGACTCCGCGGTCGCGACGGTGCCGCCGCGGGCGATCAGCCGGCCGACCACGGTCCGGGTGACGGCGTCGGGGCGTGACGGGTCGGCCACCGCCTCGTGGGCGTCCACGACCCCCGCTCCGTCCCCGCTCACGCCGTCCGCCCCTGCCGGCGCAGCCGGACCGCGGCGAGCACGTAGTCGACACCGGTGACCACGGTGACCACCAGGGCCGCGATCATCGCCACCACCGAGACGACGTCCGGCCAGCCGCTCAGCGGCAGCAGGTACAGCACCAGCGCCACCGCCTGCAGCACCGTCTTGACCTTCCCGCCGCGGCTGGCCGCCATCACGCCGTAGCGCAGCACCACGAAGCGCAGCACGGTGATGCCCCACTCGCGCAGCAGGATGACCACGGTCACCCACCACCACAGCTCACCGATGATGCTCAGCCCGACGAAGGCCATCCCGGTCAGCGCCTTGTCCGCGATCGGGTCGGCCAGCTTGCCGAAGCTGGTGATGAGGTCGTGGCGGCGCGCCAGGTAGCCGTCCAGGCTGTCGGTGGCGATGGCCAGCACGAACACCACGGTGCTGGCGACCCGCCAGCCAGTCTCGTCCGGGTGCGCCAGCAGCATCCAGCCGAACACCGGCACCATGAGGATCCGCAGCAGGGTGAGCGCGTTCGGCACGTTGACGTTGGACACCGCCGGCGCGGGTGCGCTGCTCACCGGCCCACCTCGGCGGTGAGGTCGGCGCCCTCGCTGGCCACCACGGTCGCCCGCACCAGGTCACCCACCGACAGACCGGCGACGTCGCCGACCAGCCGGGTGGTCCCGTCGACCTCCGGGCCCTGGTGGGCCGACCGGCCGACCCAGACCCGCTCGTCCTCGTCGTGCTCCTCCACCAGCACCTGCACCGGCTCGCCGAGCCGGTCCTCGGCCCGCTGGTCCATCAGCTCCGCGGCCAGGTCGGCCGCGGCCTCGCGCCGCTGCTCGACGACCTCCTCGTCGAGGTGGCCATCCAGCCCGGCGGCGGCGGTGCCGTCCTCGTCGGAGTAGCCGAACACACCGATCGCGTCGAGCCGGGCGGCCTCGAGGAAGCCGAGCAGGGTGGCGAGGTCGTCCTCGGTCTCGCCGGGGAAGCCGACGATGACGTTGGAGCGGATGCCGGCGGTCGGCGCCTGCCGGCGGACCGACTCGATGAGCCCGAGGAACGACTCGGGGTCGCCGAAGCGCCGCATCCGGCGCAGCACGGTCGGCGAGGCGTGCTGGAACGACAGGTCGAAGTAGGGCACGACCCCCTCGATCGAGCACATCGCGCTGACCAGGTCGGGACGGGTCTCGGCCGGCTGCAGGTAGGAGACCCGGACCCAGTCGATGCCGTCCACGGCCACCAGCTCGCCCAGCAGCGACTCCATCGCCCGCAGGTCGCCGAGGTCCTTGCCGTAGGAGCTGGAGTTCTCGCTGACCAGGAACACCTCGCGCACCCCCTGCTCGGCCAGCCAGCGCGCCTCAGCGACGACGTCGGCCGGTGGTCGGGAGACGTAGGCGCCGCGGAAGGCGGGGATGGCGCAGAAGGTGCAGCGGCGGTCGCAGCCGGAGGCGATCTTCAGGGGAGCCATCGGGCCGCTGCCGAGCCGGCGGCGCAGCGCCCGCGGCCCGCTGGCCGGCGCCAACCCGCTCGGCAGGTCGGGGGCCTGGCCGTGGCCGGGGACGGCGACCGCCGGGGCCGCCTGCGGGCGCTGGACCGGGGCGATCGGCAGCAGCTGGCGCCGGTCGCGTGGCGCGTGGGCGACGTGCTGGCCGCCGGCGAGGATGTCGGTGAGCCGGGTGGCGACGTCGGCGTAGTCGTCGAAGCCGAGCACCGCGTCGGCCTCGGGCAGCGACTCGGCCAGCTCGCGGCCGTAGCGCTCGGCCAGGCAGCCCACGGCCACCACCGCGCGGGCCCGGCCGCTCTCCTTGAGGTCGGCGGCGGCCAGCAGCGTGTCCACCGAGTCCTTCTTGGCCGACTCGACGAAGCCGCAGGTGTTGACCATCACCGCCTCGGCCTGCTCGGGGTCGTCCACGAGGCGGAACCCGCCGGCCTCCAGCCGGGCCGCCAGCTCCTCGGAGTCGACGTCGTTGCGGGCGCAGCCGAGGGAGACGAGGTGGACGCTGGTGAGCTGGGCGGGGCCCTGGGTGGTGGCAGTCATGACCGTCCCAGTATGGCGCAGGTGAACCGTCGGCCCCCTACGCTCGTCGCCGACGCCGCCGACCGGCGCTGTCGCACCGCGAAGAGGGAGTTCCATGTTCCGTCCACGTGTCCCGCTGGCCATCGCCGCCGTCGTCTGCGGTCTGGGTCTGTCGCTGAGCGCCTGCAGCGCCGGCGCCGAGCAGACCGAGTCCCCCGCGCCGGCCGGCAGCTCGGCCCCGGCGGAGGCCCCGGAGCAGACCGAGGAGACCACCGGCGACGACGGCTCGGGTACCGACGGCAAGCCGGCCAAGGAGGACGTGGTCGCCGGCTACGCCGCGCTGATCGAGGAGCAGATGGGCTCGATGATCCCCGACGGCGGCGAGGTCGACATGGAGGCCATCGTCACCGAGGTGGCGCAGTGCTTCGTCGACGAGGTCTACGACGAGGCCTCGGTGCAGACGTTGGAGGCGCTGGCCGCCTCCGACGCCGCCGGGATCGACCCGGCCGACACCCAGCTGTTCACCGACGCCCAGGGCACCTGCACCGAGCAGATCACCCAGAGCATCCAGGAGCAGATGGGCGGCTGAGCCGCCGGCGGACGCCGTCCGCCCAGCACGAGGGCCCGGGTCGTCGACCCGGGCCCTCGTCACGTCCCGCTCAGGCGCGCTGCAGGTTCTCCAGCACCTCGTCCAGCTCGTCGGGCTTGACCAGCACCTCGCGCGGCTTGGAGCCCTCCGAGGGCCCGACGATGCCGCGGGTCTCCAGGATGTCCATCAGCCGGCCGGCCTTGGCGAAGCCGACCCGGAGCTTGCGCTGCAGCATCGAGGTGGAGCCGAGGTCGAGCTGGACGACCAGCTTGGCCGCCTCGAGCACGAGCTCCATGTCGTCGCCGATGTCCTCGACCACCTTCTTCGACTCCGCCGGGGCGGCGACGTCGTCGCGGTAGGTCGGTGAGAGCTGCTCGGTGACGTGCTTGACCACCGAGCGGACCTCGGCCTCCCCCACCCAGGCGCCCTGCACGCGGACCGGCTTGCCGGCCCCCATCGGCAGGAACAACCCGTCACCCTGACCGACCAGCTTCTCGGCACCGGGCTGGTCGAGGATGACGCGGGAGTCGGTCATCGAGGAGGTGGCGAAGGCGAGCCGGCTGGGCACGTTGGCCTTGATCAGACCGGTCACCACGTCGGTGCTGGGCCGCTGGGTGGCCAGCACCAGGTGGATGCCGGCGGCGCGGGCCAGCTGGGTGATCCGCACGATCGAGTCCTCGACGTCGCGGGGGGCCACCATCATCAGGTCGGCGAGCTCGTCGACGATCACCAGCAGGTAGGGGTAGGGCGCGAGCACCCGCTCCGACCCCTCCGGTGGCTTCACCTGCCCCGCCCGGACGGCCTTGTTGAAGTCGTCGACGTGGCGGAACCCGAAGGCGGCCAGGTCGTCGTAGCGCAGGTCCATCTCGCGGACCACCCACTGCAGCGCCTCGGCGGCCTTCTTCGGGTTGGTGATGATCGGGGTGACCAGGTGCGGGATGCCCTCGTAGGCGGTCAGCTCGACCCGCTTGGGGTCGACCAGCAGCATCCGCACCTCGTCGGGGGTGGCCCGCATCATCACCGAGGTGATCATCGAGTTGATGAAGGAGGACTTGCCCGAGCCGGTGGCGCCGGCCACCAGCAGGTGCGGCATCTTGGCCAGGTTCGCGACCACGAAACCGCCCTCGACGTCCTTGCCGAGCCCGACCGTCATCGGGTGGTGGTCGCCGCGTGCCTTGGACGAGCGCAGCACGTCGCCGAGGGTGACCACCTCCTTGTCGACGTTGGGGATCTCGATGCCGATCGCGGACTTGCCGGGGATCGGCGAGAGGATCCGGACGTCGGCGCTGGCCACCGCGTAGGCGATGTTCTTGCTCAGGGCGGTGACCTTCTCCACCTTCACCGCCGGGCCGAGCTCGACCTCGTAGCGGGTCACGGTGGGACCGCGGGTGTAGCCGGTGACGGTGGCGTCGATGCCGAACTCCTCCATCACCTGGGTGAGCTGGCCGACCACGGCGTCCGAGGCCTGGGTGCGGGCCTTGGGGACGGTGCCGACCTTGAGCACGCCGGCGTCCGGCAGCAGGTACTGCACGTCGCCCGACAGCGTCAGCTGCTCGACCCGCTGCGGGATCGGGGTGTGGTTCGGCGGCTCGAGCGTGGTGTGGTCGAGGGAGCCCTCCTCGGCGGCGGGCGGCAGACCGGCGGTGGTGCGCCGGTCCGGCGTCGGCTCTGCGACGTCCGCGGGCGCCGGCTCCGCTGCGGCCCCGACGACCTCGGTCGGGTCGTCGACGACCGGGGTGGCATCGGCGGCCGCGGCGTCGGCGGTCAGGCTGCGGCGGCGACGCCTGCGCGGCGGCTCCTCCACCACGGGGGTGTCGTAGGCCTCGTCGACGCCGTACTCGATGTCGTCGGGACGCCGCTCGAGTCGGCGCGGGGCGGCCTCGCGCAGGGCGCGGATCCGGCCGGGCACCTCGTGCAGCGGGATCCCGACCACCACGACCAGGCCGAAGACGGCGAGCAGCACCAGCAGCGGGACGCTGACCCAGACCGTCAGCAGCTCCGACAGCAGGCTGGAGGAGATGAAGCCGAGGACGCCGCCGGCCTCGCGCAGCAGCTCGGGCTGGGACGGCTCCGGACTGCCCTGGGAGATGTTGACCAGACCGAGCAGACCCAGCGAGAGCGACAGCCAGCCGACCGCCTGGCGTCCGGCCGGGCCGTTGCGGTCGGGATGACGCAGGGTGCGCCAGGCCATCCCGGCGAAGAACAGCGGTGCGGCGACCGAGAGCATGCCGATGACGGTGGAGACGCCGACGTGCACCCAGCGCCCGACCGGGTCGGGCAGCCCGAACCAGAACTCGGCGGCCAGCACGATGGCGACCGCCAGCATCAGCAGCCCGGCCCCGTCACGGCGCAGCGCCGGGTCGAGCTCCTCCTCGCGCGGGCCCAGGCTGCGGGCCATCGCCCCGACACCGTGCGCCAGCCCGGAGAACACTGCCATCACCCCGTTGCCGATCACCGCCCAGACCGAGCGGCGGGGTGCGGCCGCGCGCGACTGCGGACGCCGGGTCGACCTCGAGCGGGTCGCCGGCTTGCGGCTCGAGGACGCCGGTCGGCTGGTGCGGGTGGAGGACTTGCTTCCGGACGACCGCGGACGGCTGGAACCGGACCGAGACGTCGATCCGGTGCTCGACCGCGGTGGGGAAGACGCGCGGGTCGCCATGGCACGGAGGCTACGCCATCACCGTCCGCCGGGGGCCCGCACACGCCGGAGCGCCGGGTGCCCTGCCGCCGTCGCCGCGCACCCTCGCGGCACATCCCGGAGGGTGGGGCTCACAGGTGCGGGCGGAGCCGCCACAGGTGGTCGACCGGCCCGATCCCCGCCCCCAGCGCGAACCCGGCGACGATCCCGCCGGTGGTGTAGTCCTTGGCGCGGGCGACCGCGGTCGGCACGTCGTCGCCCAGGGCGAGCCGGCTGGCCAGCGCCGAGGCCAGCGTGCACCCGGTGCCGTGGGTGTGACGGTTGTCCGCGCGCTCGGCGGTGAAGGGCAGCGGCTCGTCGGCGTCGGCGCCCAGCAGCAGGTCGGTGGGCGGCCCGGAGCGGTGGCCGCCCTTGACCAGCACCCAGCCCGGCCCCGCACCGGCCAGCGCGCGGGCCAGCTCGGCGGGCGGGGTGTACTCGGGCAGCCCGCTAAGCAGCACCGCCTCGGGCAGGTTGGGCGTGACCACCGTGGCGTGCGGCAGCAGCAGCTCGCGGAGCGCGGCGACCGCGTCGGCGGCCAGCAGGGGGTCGCCGTGCTTGGAGGCGCACACCGGGTCGACCACCACCGGGACACCCGGCGGCAGGGTCTGCAGCAGTCCGGCCACCGTCTCGATCACCTCGGCAGTGGGCAGCATGCCGGTCTTCACCGCGTCCACGCCGATGTCGTCGACGACGCTGCGGAACTGCCCGCTCACGGCCTCCACCGGCAGCGGCCAGTAGTCCTGGACGCCGAGGGAGTTCTGGGCGGTGACCGCGGTGAGCACGCTCATCCCGTGCACGCCGAGGGCCAGCATGGTCTTGAGGTCGGCCTGGATCCCCGCTCCCCCGCCGGAGTCGGACCCGGCGACGGTGAGCACCCGGGCGGTCGGCAGCACGGGCTCAGGCGCCGAAGTGGTCATGACCACCGACCCCCTCCCACTCCCGGCCGTCCACGGTGACGCGCGTGTCGGCCTCCGGCGGCGTGACCACCCGACCGACGACCCGCCAGCCCGCCGGGACGTCCGCCTCGGCGAAGGTGGCGGCCAGCGCGTGGTCCTCCCCGCCGGTGAGGACGAGCCGCAGCGGGTCGCCGCCGGTGGCCGCCGCCACCGTCTGCAGCACGTCGGGCACCTCGAAGGCGGCGCTGTCGAGGTCGATGGCGACCCCGGAGGCGGCGCACACGTGCCCGAGGTCGGCCAGCAGCCCGTCGGAGACGTCGATCATGGCGGTGGCGCCGGCCGCGCGGGCCTCTTCCCCGGCGCCCCACGGCACCTCGGGTGCGAGCTGGGCGGCCACCGCGGCCCGCGGCGAGCGGAACCCGCGGCCGAGGACGGCGAGTCCGGCGGCGGCCCAGCCGAGCCGTCCGCGGACCGCGACCACGTCGCCGGGGCGGGCGCCGGCCCGGGTGACGGCCGGGCCGTCCAGCCGTCCCAGCACGGTCACGCCGACGACGACGTCGCGGCTGCGGGTGGTGTCGCCGCCGACCAGCTGGGCACCGGCGAGCTCGCACTCCTGCAGCACGCCCTGGCGGAAGAACCGGAGCCAGGTGACCGGCAGGTCGGCCGGCGCGGACAGCGAGACCACCAGCGCCCACGGCCGGCCGCCCATCGCCTCGACGTCGGCGGCGGCCGCGGCGACCGCCTTGCGGCCGGTCTCCAGGCCGCTGCTCCAGTCGCGCTTGAAGTGCACGCCCTCGACCATCGTGTCGGTGGTCACCACCAGGTCGGACGCGCCGGGGGCCAGCACGGCCGCGTCGTCACCCGGCCCGACCCGGACGTCCGCGCCGAGCGGGAGCCCGCGGGTGATCAGCCCGACGACGCCGAACTCCCCCAGGCCGGCGAGGGTGGCGGGCGGCTGGTCGGTCATCGGGCTCCTGGTCGTCGACGGGTCCTCGGCAGGGGCACACGGTAGCGTGACCGCCAGCACGGCACCGAGACGGCGGGAGCAGGCACCATGGCCACCACTGACCCAGGCGCACCGACGGGGAACGGCCCCGAGCTCGACCACGGGCGGGCGGCATGAGCGTCCAGGCCTACGTGCTGGTGCAGACCGGGGTCGGGCAGGCGGCCACCGTCGCCGAGCGGATCCGCGGCCTCGACGGCGTCCGGGTGGCCCGCGACGTGACCGGGCCATACGACGTCGTGGTGGAGGTCGAGGTGGCCTCGATGGACGACCTCGGCCGCCTGGTGGTGACCGGCGTGCAAGGCATCGAGGGGATCACCCGCACCGTGACCTGCCCGGTGGTGCACCTCTGAGCGCCGCGGACGCCCCGGTGACCCGGGTGGCACCGGCGGTGCGCGGGCTGGCGGTGCTGACCGGTGCGGTGCTCGCCCTGGCCGGCTGCACCGCCGAGGTGGCGGTGGACGTCCCCAGCCCCGGCCCGGAGGCCGCCGCGGTCTGCTCCGCCCTGGTCGCCGACCTGCCCGAGCGGGTGGTCGGCCAGCCGACCCGCGACGTCGCCGCCGACCCGGGCGCCCCCGTGGCCGCGTGGGGGACGCCGCCGATCACGCTGCGCTGCGGCGTCCCGGCCCCGGCGGCGCTGGAACCCACCAGCCAGTGCTACGAGGTGGACGGGGTCGGGTGGTTCGCCGAGCAGGGCACCGACGGCTGGCTGTTCACCACCATCGGCCGGACCGCCTTCGTCGAGGTCGGCGTGCCCAGCCGCTACGCCCCCGAGGCCGACGCGCTGGTCGACCTGGCCCCGGCGGTGCGCACCCACGACCCGCTGCAGACCCCCTGCGTCTGAGGCTCGTCGTCCAGCGCGGACGCGTCAGCGCCAGGTGGGACGCCGCCGCAGCGCCTGCTGCAGCAGCTGGTCCACCAGCATCGGGTAGTCCACCCCGGAGGCCGCCCACACCTGCGGGTACATCGAGTGCTCGGTGAAGCCCGGCATGGTGTTGATCTCGTTCACCAGCACCCGCCCGTCGGTGGTGACGAAGGTGTCGACCCGGGCCAGCCCGGCCGCGCCGACGGCCTCGAAGGTGCGCACGGCGACCTCCTGCACCCGGGCCACGACCTCCTCGTCCAGGTCGGCCGGCACGGCCAGCGTGACCTGCTCCTCGGGCAGGTACTTGGCGTCGAAGTCGTAGAACTTGCCCTCGGTGTGCATGACGATCTCGCCGGGCACCGAGGTGCGCAACCCGTCCGGGCCCTCCAGCACCCCGCACTCGACCTCGCGGACGTCGGCCACCCCCTGCTCGACCATGCACTTGGTGTCGTGGCGGAACGCCTCCTCGACCGCGGCGGTCACCGCGTCGGGATCGGTCACCCGGGTGATGCCGATGCTCGATCCGCCGCTGCAGGGCTTGACGTAGACCGGGAACCGCAGAGTGGCCACGGCGTCCAGGCAAGCGGCGGGGTCGGCGTCCCACTGCTGGCGGGTGAAGGCGGTGTAGGGCCCGACGGGGAGCGCGCCGGCGCTGAGCACCTGCTTCATCCGCTCCTTGTCCATCGCGTTCGCGCTGGCCGCCACCCCCGAGCCGACGTAGGGCAGGCCGAGCATCTCGAACTGGCCCTGGATGGTGCCGTCCTCGCCGTAGGAACCGTGCAGCAGCGCGAAGGCGACGTCGACCGGCACCGGGTCGACCAGCGTGGTGCCGTCACGGCCGGCCAGCAGCACCGTGTCGCCGTCGCGGTAGAGCAGCGCGTCGGTGCCCTCCTCCGGCACGCTGGGCAGCCGGCCGTCGCGGGTCTGCAGCCCGGCGACCTGCTCGGGGGTGAGGCGCAGCCAGCGGCCGTCCCGGGTGATGCCGATGCCGACCACCTCGTAGCGTCCCGCGTCCAGCGCCCGCACGACGTTGCCCGCGGTGAGGCAGGAGACCCCGTGCTCGGTGCTGACACCGCCGAAGACGAGCGCCACGGTGACCCGCGGCGCGGCGGTGCTGACAGGGTGGTCGCTCATGGGGGCCTCTCCGGGGTGCCGACGTCCGATCGGGTGCCCACCCTAGGGGTTGGTGGCCCCGGTCCCGGTCAGGCTCGCTCCGGCTTCGGGTCCCGGGCGAGCAGGTCCCGGATGGCCTCGGGCGGGGTGGTCTCACCGCGCACCACCCGGCGGACGCCCTCGACGATCGGCAGGTCGACGCCGGTGCGCCGGCCCAGGTCGGCGACCGACTCCGCCGACTGCACCCCCTCGGCCACCCCCAGGCTCCGGGCGGTGGCCTCGGCGACGTCGAGCCCCCGGCCGAGGTGCTCACCGAAGGTGCGGTTGCGCGAGAGCGGTGAGGAGCAGGTGGCCACCAGGTCACCCAGCCCGGCCAGCCCGGCGAAGGTGTGCGGGTCCGCGCCGAGGGCCTCGCCCAGCCGGGCGGTCTCGGCCAGCCCGCGGGTGATCACCGAGGCCACCGCGTTGGCGCCGTAGCCCAGACCGGTGCCCATCCCGACGGCGAGCGCGATGACGTTCTTGGTGGCCCCTGCCAGCTCGCAGCCGAGCACGTCGGTGTTGGTGTAGGGCCGGAAGGTGGGGCTGTGGCAGACCGCCTGGAGCCGTCGGGCGACGTCCCCGCGGCTCGCGGCCACCACGGCGGCCGCGGGCTGGCGCTCGGCGATCTCACGGGCCAGGTTGGGACCGGTGACGATCCCGATCCGGTCGGGGTCGATCCCGGTCACCTCCGCGACCACCTGGCTCATCCGCAGGTCGGTGCCCACCTCGATCCCCTTGGCCAGGCTGACCACCAGGCAGCCCTCGGGCAGGCGCCAGTCCCGCAGGGTCTCCCGCAGCCGTTGCGAGGGCACCGCGAGCACCACCACCTCCGCACCGTCCAGCGCGTCGGCGGGGTCGGCGGTGGCCCGGATGCCCGGCGGCAGCGCGATGTCGGGCAGGTAGTCGGGGTTGCGCCGGGTGCGCCGGACCGCCTCGGCGAGCTCGGGGCGGCGGGCCCAGAGCCGGACGTCGTGGCCGGCGTCGGCCAGCACCAGGGCGAACGCCGTCCCCCACGAGCCGGCGCCCATCACCGCGACGCGGGTCACCGGCGCTCCCGCGGCTGCGCCGACCCAGCGGGAGGCGGCACCTGCTGGCGGACCTCGCCCACCGCCGCGAGCAGCGCGGCGTGGATCCGGGCCGAGGCCTCGCGCAGCCGGAGGCCGTCGGGGTCGTGACCGCGCAGGTCGTCCAGCGCGACCGGCGGGCCCGCCACCACCCGGCACACCGGACGCCGCCAGAACCGCAGCATCCCGGGCCGCTTGCCGGGCATCAGCTCCTGGATCCCCCACTGCCCGACCGGGACCACCGGGCAGCCGGTGGCCAGGGCGATCCGGGCCGCACCGCTGCGCGGCGGCATCGGCCAGCCGTCGGGGTCGGAGGTGATGGTGCCCTCGGGATAGATGGTCACCGCCTGCCCGGCGGCGATGGCCTCCCGGGCGGCGGTCACCGAGGCGGCCGCGCGGTCGGAGCGGCGGTCCACCCGGATCTGGGCGGTGGCGCGCAGCAGCCGACCCAGCAGCGGGGCGTCGAAGAGCTCGGCCTTGGCCATGAACCGCGGCCAGCGTCCGGCACCCCAGGTGAGGAAGTGCCCGTAGCCGAGGAAGTCGACGTGGGACACGTGGTTGACCACCACCAGCACCCCGCCGGAGGCCGGGATGCGGTCGGCGTGGCGCCAGTCCGGCCGGGTCAGCCGGCGCATCAACCAGCCGAGCAGCACGATGACGCGGTGCAGCAGCGGCTCGGGCGGGTCGTGCAGCACCGAGCGGAGCGGTCGCCGGGTGCGGGCCCGGGTGGCGTCGAGGGAGCTCATCGTGGCGCCACCCTAGTGACCGCCGCCGGCCGCGACCGTGGTCGGTAGGGTCGACGGGTGCCACTGCCCGACCCGTCCTCCGCCGCTGTGCCGGTCGCGGTGCTGGCGATCAAGCCGTGGGCCCGGGCCAAGAGCCGGCTGGAGGCGGTGGCGCCGCCGGAGCGTGCCGCACTGGTGCGGGCGATGGCGCTGGACACCTGTGCCGCACTCGCGGCCGCCGGGTGCCGGCTGGTGCTGGTCAGCGACGAGCCGGGGCTGCCCGCGGCGCTGGCGGAGGCCGGGCTCGCTGCGACGGTCCTGCCCGACCCCGGAGGCGGCCTCAACCCGGCGCTGCGGGCCGGCGCGGCCGCAGCCGTCCGGGACGGTGCTCAGACGGTGCTCGCCGCGGTGTCGGACCTGCCCGCACTCGACGCCGACGCGGTCACCGCGGTGCTGGACCGGCTGGGCCCGGTCGGTCGCTGGTTCGTCCCCGACCGGTCCGGCGTCGGGACGTCGATGCTGCTGGCCCGCGGCACAGCCCTCGAGCCCGCCTTCGAGGGCGCCTCGGCGGCCCGGCACGCCGCCTCCGGTGCGCTCGCGCTGGAGGCCCCGGAGCGGGCCCGGCTGGACGTCGACGACGAGACCGACCTGGCCCGTGCGCTCCGGCACGGGGTCGGCGGGTGGACCGCGGCATGGGCCGCGGCCCGGGTCGGCGCCGGCTGACCCGAAGGGGACGGCGCCGACCGGGTGCTCAGCCGGCGGTGCGGGCCGGCAGGGTGGCGGGCTTGAAGGAGGGACGCCCGGCCTCGAAGGCGGTGATGTCCTCCTCGTGGCGCAGGGTGAGGGCGATGTCGTCCAGACCCTCCATCAGCCGCCAGCGGGTGTAGTCGTCGATCTGGAAGTCGACCTGCAGGTCGCCGTGGGTGATCCGGCGGGCGCCGAGGTCGACCGTCATCGGCACCGTCGGGTCGGCCTCGACCGCGTCCCACAACCGCTCGACGTCGCTCTGCTGCACCAGCGCCACCAGCAGACCGGCCTTGCCGGAGTTGGAGCGGAAGATGTCGCCGAACCTGGAGCCGATGACGACCTTGAAACCGTAGTTCTGCAGGGCCCAGACGGCGTGCTCACGAGAGGAGCCGGTACCGAAGTCCGGACCGGCGATGAGGATGTCCCCGCTCTTGTACTCGGGCTGGTTGAGCACGAAGTCGGCCTGGTTGCGCCAGGCGGCGAACAGCCCGTCCTCGAAACCGGTGCGGGTGACCCGCTTGAGGTAGACCGCCGGGATGATCTGGTCGGTGTCGACGTTGCTGCGCCGCAGCGGGACGGCGGTGCCGGTGTGGGTGGTGAAGGGTTCCATCGGGTTCTCCAGCTCTGCGGTCGGCGGGTCAGAGGTCGGCGGGGGCGCTCAGCGTGCCGAGCACCGCGGTGGCGGCGGCGACGGCCGGCGAGACCAGGTGGGTGCGTCCGCCCTTGCCCTGCCGTCCCTCGAAGTTGCGGTTGGAGGTCGAGGCGGCCCGCTCCCCCGGCGCCAGCTGGTCGGGGTTCATGCCCAGGCACATCGAGCAGCCAGCGGCGCGCCACTCCGCGCCGGCGTCCAGGAACACCTTGTCCAGACCCTCCACCTCGGCCTGCAGGCGGACCCGCGCCGAGCCGGGGACGACGAGCATCCGCACCCCCGCGGCGACCTGGCGGCCCTCGAGCACCGAGGCGGCCAGCCGCAGGTCCTCGATCCGGCCGTTGGTGCAGGAGCCGAGGAAGACCGTGTCGACCTTGATGTCGCGCATCGGCGTGCCGGCCTCCAGGCCCATGTAGGTGAGCGCCCGCTCGGCGGCGCTGCGGTCCACCTCGTCGGTGAAGGCGGACGGGTCGGGGACGGCCTCGCCCAGCGGGACGCCCTGACCGGGGTTGGTGCCCCAGGTGACGAAGGGCGTCAGCGTGCTGGCGTCGAGGTCGACCTCGACGTCGAAGGTGGCGTCGTCGTCGGAGCGCAGGGTCTTCCAGTAGGCGACCGCGGCGTCCCACTCCTCGCCCTGGGGGGCGTGCGGGCGTCCCTGCAGGTAGTCGAAGGTCTTCTGGTCCGGCGCGATCATGCCGGCCTTGGCGCCCCACTCGATCGACATGTTGCAGATCGTCATCCGGCCCTCCATGGAGAGCTTCTCGATCGCGCTGCCGCGGTACTCCACGATGTGGCCGGCGCCGCCGCCCGTGCCCACCTTGGCAATCAGCGCCAGCACCAGGTCCTTGGCGGTGACGCCCTCGGGCAGCTCGCCGGAGACGTTGACCGCCATCGTCTTCGGCCGCGCCTGGGGCAGCGTCTGGGTGGCCAGCACGTGCTCGACCTCGGAGGTGCCGATGCCGAACGCGATGGCGCCGAAGGCCCCGTGGGTGGAGGTGTGGGAGTCGCCGCAGACCACCGTCATGCCCGGCTGGGTGACGCCCAGCTGCGGACCGATGATGTGCACCACCCCCTGGTCCTTGTCGCCGAGGCTGTGGATCCGTACGCCGAACTCCTCGGCGTTGCGGCGCAGCGTGTCGACCTGGGTGCGCGAGACCGGGTCGGCGATCGGCTGGTCGATGTTCAGCGTCGGGGTGTTGTGGTCCTCGGTGGCCAGCGTGAGCTCGGGCCGGCGCACCCGCCGACCGCTCTGGCGCAGGCCGTCGAAGGCCTGCGGGCTGGTCACCTCGTGCACCAGGTGGAGGTCGATGTAGAGCAGGTCCGGCTCTCCATCGGCGCTGCGCACCACGTGGTCGTCCCACACCTTCTCGCTGAGCGTCCTGCCCATCAGATCCTCTTCCTCATCCGTCGCCGGCCACCCCGTCGGGGAACTGCGCCACCGTGCCTGGCCGCCCCGGGAGCGCCGAGTTGCATATCAGCATCCGAGACAGCAATATCAGTACATGGACAACTCTAGCGGAGTCGGCGTGCTCGACAAGGCGGCCTCGGTGCTCAGCGCCCTCGAGACCGGCCCCACCACCCTGGCCGGCCTGGTCACGGCCACCGGACTGGCCCGTCCCACCGCGCACCGGCTGGCGGTGGCCCTGGAGCACCACCGGCTGGTCAGCCGCGACCTGCAGGGACGCTTCGTGCTCGGCCCGCGGCTGGCCGAGCTGGCCTCCGCAGCCGGTGAGGACCGGCTGCTCGCCACCGCCGGCCCGGTACTGGCCCGGCTACGCGACATCACCGGCGAGTCCGCCCAGCTGTTCCGCCGCCAGGGCGACGCCCGGATCTGCGTCGCCGCCGCCGAGCGTACCTCCGGCCTGCGCGACTCGGTGCCGGTCGGCTCCCAGCTCACCATGTCAGCCGGTTCGGCCGCCCAGGTGCTGCTGGCCTGGGAGGAGCCGGACCGGATGCAGAAGGGGCTGCGCGGCTCGCAGTTCTCCGCCGTCGCGCTGGCCTCGGTCCGCCGCCGCGGCTGGGCCCAGTCGGTTGGTGAGCGCGAGGTCGGGGTGGCCTCGGTCTCGGCCCCCGTCCGCTCCCCCTCCGGCAAGGTCATCGCCGCGGTCAGCGTCTCCGGGCCGATCGAGCGGCTCTCCCGCCAGCCCGGGCGGATGCACGCCCCGGCCGTGATGGCGGCCGCGGAGCGGCTGTCGGAGGTGCTGCGCCGCAGCGGGCAGGAGAGCTGACCCGCGGGACGCCCGGACAGCACGAGACCCCCTGGAGCGTGCTCCAGGGGGTCTCGTCCTCGGTAGCCCCGACGGGATTCGAACCCGCGCTACCGCCTTGAGAGGGCGGCGTGCTAGGCCGCTACACAACGGGGCCCTAGCTGGTCGCTCGGAGCGACCGGAGAAACCTACCAGACCTGCCGGGATCCAGCGAGTCCGGAGACTTCCGCTGGGGTACTAGGACTCGAACCTAGACTAACTGAGCCAGAATCAGTCGGGCTGCCAATTACCCCATACCCCAAGGCATTTCCTGCTGTCCGGCGAGCCGGGCAACGACGTGGAACTCTAGACCATCGGGGCCGCCGGGACCAAACCGGCGCGACGCCGAGGCGGCCGCCCCAGGTCACTCCCCCACCGCGCTGTGCACCCGCATCCGGCGGCCCACCAGCCAGGCCACCGCGGCGAACAGGACGAACCCGCCGATGTCGAAGACCGCGTCTACCGGGCCGACCTCCTGCAGCGCCCGTGCCTCAGCCACCGACGTGGTGGTGGCGGCGATGCCGAAGGAGAGCAGGTTGTTGACGACGTGGGCCGCCGCAGCCGCCTCGAGCCCGCCGGTGCGCCACACCAGCACCCCGGCCACCAGGCCGAACACCCAGCGGTCGGCGAACAGCCACACGTTCTGGGTGCCGTGGAAGAGGGCGAAGACGGTCGCGGAGACGACGATGCCGAACCACGGGCTGGCCAGCACCGCTCCGGCGGCCTGGGTGAGGTAGCCGCGGAAGAAGACCTCCTCGGCCACCGCCTGCAGCGGCGACGTGAGCACGATCACCAGCAGGAACCACAGCAGGTCCGGCTGCGGTCGCCAGGCGATCCCGGTGCCGCCGGCGAGCACCGAGACCAGGTAGACCCCGCCGAGGGCGGGAGGTGCCAGCAGCAGGCAGGCCACCAGGTAGCGCCAGCGCACCCGGCCGACCACCGAGACCAGCCAGCTCGGGTGACGCCGGTGCAACCAGGCCACCAGCAGCGCCGAGACGGGCAGCAGCACCGCGATGGCGAGGTTGCCCGCCACCACCCCGAGCGGGGTCTCGAAGCGCATCGCGGTGGCGTAGTACTCCGCGAACGGCAGGCTGGAACCCGACACGGCCCAGGTGGCGCCCAGCAGCAGCTGTGGCACCAGCCCCGCCAGCAGGGTGAACAGGGCGATCCCGAGGACCACGCCGACGACCGCCTGCACCAGCCGGGACCAGACCGGCCCCTCGGTGCGCAGCAGCTGGGGGTAGGCGGTGCCGCGCGCGGGGACGGTGAACGGCGCCGGTTGCAGCAGGCTCACGCGCAGCTCCCCGCCCCACCGACCCCGTCCCTCATCCGGCCTCGGGAGCGGCCCCGCCCTCCAGGTGCTGCAGCGCGGTGCGCAGCCGGTGCATCGTCGAGGTGCGCCCGAGCAGCTCCATCGACTCGAACAGCGGCGGGGAGACCTTCCGCCCGGTGACGGCGATCCGCACGGGGGCGAAGGCGAACTTCGGCTTGATCCCGAGCCCGTCGACCAGGCTGGCCCGCAGCGCGGCCTGGATGTCCTCGGCCTGCCAGGAGCGCACCTCCGACAGCACCGAGATCGCCGCCCGCAGCGCCTCCAGGTCGCTCTCCTTGGCCCCCAGCCCGGCGGCCGGGTCCAGCTCCAGCGCGTCGTCGGCGGTGAAGAGGAAGCCGGCCATCTCGACGATCTCGGACAGGGTGCTCATCCGCTCGTGCACCAGCGGCACCACGCCGTCCAGCAGCTGCTGCTGGGCGCCGGTGGGCGGGTCCTCGACCAGCCCGGCAGCGACCAGGAACGGGACCAGGTGCGGGGTGAGCTCGGTGGTGCTCAGCCGGCGGATGTGGTCGGCGTTGATCGCCTCGCACTTCCTGGGGTCGAAGCGGGCCGGGTTGGCGTTGACGCGGCGGATGTCGAAGGCCGCGACCATCTCGTCCAGGCCGAACACGTCGCGGTCCTCCGAGAGCCCCCAGCCGAGCAGGGCCAGGTAGTTGAGCAGCCCCTCGGGGAGGAACCCGCGCTGGCGGTACTCGGCCAGCCCGGAGCCGGCGTCGCGCTTGGAGAGCCGCTTGTTGCCCTCCCCCATGACGGTCGGCAGGTGGCCGAACCGCGGGGTGCGGCCGCTGCCGATGCCGAGCTCGGCCAGCGCCTCGTACAGCACGATCTGGCGCGGCGTGGAGGACAGCAGGTCCTCCCCGCGGAGCACGTGGGTGATCCCCATCAGGGCGTCGTCGACGGGGTTGACCAGGGTGTAGAGCGGGTTGCCGTTGGCGCGCACCACCACGTAGTCGGGGACGTGGGCTCCGTCGAAGGAGACCCGGCCGCGGACCAGGTCGTCGAAGGCGATCTCGCGCTCGGGGACGCGGATCCGCACCACCGAGTCCTCGCCCCGCTCCAGCCGGGTGGCGACGTCGTCGGGGTCGAGGTCGCGGCAGTGGCCGTCGTAGCCCGACGGGGCGCCCTTGGGCAGCAGCGCGGCGCGGGCCTCCTGCTCCTCCCTGGTGCAGAAGCAGCGGTAGGCGTGCCCGCCCTCGAGCAGCCGGGCGACCACGTCGCGGTAGATGTCGGTGCGCTCGGACTGCAGGTAGGGCCCGTGCGGGCCGCCCTTCTCCGGGCCCTCGTCCCAGTCCAGCCCGAGCCAGCGCAGCGCCTCCAGCACCCCCCGGTAGGACTCCTCGGTGGAGCGGGCGGCGTCGGTGTCCTCGATCCGCAGCACGAAGGTGCCGCCGAAGTGGCGGGCGAAGGCGTAGTTGAACAGCGCGCTGCGGACGTTGCCGACGTGCAGGTTGCCCGTCGGCGACGGGGGGAACCGGACGCGGACGTCGGCGGGGGCGACGTCACCCAGCACGTCGACCGGGGCGTCGGGGGAAGGGGTGGTGCTCACTCGGTGTCCTCGGTGCTCGGGGTGCTGGGCGCCTGCGCGCTGGCGACGGTGTTGGTCAGGGTGCCGATGCCGGAGATGCTGACGCTGACCTCCTGGCCGGGCAGCATCCGGCCCACCCCGGCGGGCGTGCCGGTGAGGATGACGTCGCCGGGCAGCAGGGTGGTGAAGGAGGTGATCCACTCGATCAGCCGCGGGATGGGGTGCACCATCAGGTCGGTGGTGCCGTCCTGCTGCACCTGCCCGTCCAGGGTGGTGGTGATCCGCAGCGCGGAGGCCTCCTCCAGGCTGAGGTGGGTGACCATCCACGGCCCGAGCGGGCAGAAGGTGTCGTAGCCCTTGGCCCGCGCCCACTGCCCGTCGGTCTTCTGCAGGTCACGGCAGGTGACGTCGTTGGCGATGGTGTAGCCGAACACCACCTCGGCGGCCCGGGATGCGGGGACGTCGCGGCAGAACCGGCCGATGACCACCGCCAGCTCGCCCTCGAAGCTGAGCAGCTCGGTGGTGTCGGGGTGGATGATCGGCTCCTCCGGCCCGATCACCGAGGTGTTCGGCTTGAGGAAGACCAGCGGGTCGCCGGGCACCTCGTTGCCCAGCTCCTCGGCGTGCGCGACGTAGTTGCGGCCCACCCCCACCACCTTGCTGCGGGGGATCACCGGGGCCAGCAGCCGCACCGCACCCAGCTCGTGGCGGACCCCGGTCAGCTGGACCGGGGTGGCGAGCGGGTCGCCGTTGAGGGCGGAGACGGTGTCGGGGTGCTGGCCGCCGTCCTCGGCGAGCTCGACCACCCCGTACTGGGGGTCACCGTCGGCGACGAAGCGTGCGATGCGCATTCCCGCAGCCTATCGAGGGGGTCCCGCTGGGGCATACTCGCCGCCATGGCTCATGACGCGGTGCAGCTGATCAAGCACAAGCGCGACGGCGGCGCCCTCGACGACGACCAGATCCGCTGGCTGATCAGGGCCTACACCGCCGGCGAGGTGGCCGAGGAGCAGATGTCGGCGATGGCGATGGCGATCTTCTTCAACGGTCTGGACGCCGCCGAGCTCGCCACCTGGACGACGGCCATGATCGAGACCGGGGAGCGGCTGGACTTCTCCTCGCTCTCGCGCCCGACCGCCGACAAGCACTCCACCGGCGGCGTCGGGGACAAGATCACCCTGCCGCTGGCCCCGCTGGTCGCCGCCTGCGGGGTGGCGGTCCCCCAGCTCAGCGGCCGCGGGCTCGGCCACACCGGCGGCACCCTGGACAAGCTGGAGTCGGTGCCGGGCTGGCGGGCCGACCTCAGCACCGCGGAGATGATCACCCAGCTGGAGGACGTCGGCGCGGTGGTCTGCGCCGCCGGGTCGGGGCTCGCGCCGGCGGACAAGAAGCTCTACGCGCTGCGTGACGTCACCGCCACGGTGGAGTCGATCCCGCTGATCGCCTCCTCGATCATGAGCAAGAAGATCGCCGAGGGCACCGGCGCGCTGGTGCTCGACGTCAAGGTCGGCACCGGGGCGTTCATGACCTCGGTCGAGGACGCCCGGACGCTGGCCCGGACCATGGTCGGGCTCGGCACCGACGCCGGCGTGCGCACGGTCGCGCTGCTGACCGACATGTCGACCCCGCTCGGCCGGACCGCCGGCAACGCGCTGGAGGTGCGCGAGTCGGTCGAGGTGCTGGCCGGCGGCGGGCCCTCCGACGTGGTCGAGCTGACCCTGGCCCTGGCCCGGGAGATGGTCGCCGCCGCTGGCCGGGACGAGGTCGACCCCGCCGACGCGCTGGCCGACGGGCGGGCGATGGACGTCTGGCGGCGGATGGTCCGCGCCCAGGGCGGCGACCCCGACGCGCCGCTGCCGACCGCACGCCACACCCACACGGTCCCCGCGCCGGCCGACGGCGTGGTGACCCGCGTCGACGCCATGGCCGTCGGGCTGGCGGCCTGGCGGCTAGGGGCCGGAAGGGCCCGCAAGGAGGACCCGGTGCAGGCCGGGGCCGGGGTCGAGCTGCACGCCCAGCTGGGTGAGCGGGTGCGTGCCGGCGACCCCCTGCTGACCCTGCACACCGACGACGAGCACCGGGTCGAGCGCGCGCTGGAGGTGCTGGCCGCCGGCGTCGAGGTCGGTGAGGAGGCGCCGGCGCCCCGGACGGTGGTGCTGGAGCGGATCGCCTCCTGAGCCGCCGGGGCGTCGCGCTCGTCACACCGGCGCCCGTCCGTGGCTAGGAGGTCCGCTCCGGGGTAGACGGCGGTCGTGCCCGACGACCGACCCGCCGCGGAGACCGTGACCCGCATCGCCCAGACCGCCCGCGACCGCTTCGGCATCGAGGAGGTGCGCGGGTGGCAGTCCGACGCCGTCGCCACCCTGCTCGAGGGGGGCGACGTGCTGCTGGTGCAGCCCACCGGGGCCGGCAAGTCGCTGGCCTACCAGCTGGCCGGGGCGCTGCTGGACAGCGGCCCGACGCTGGTGGTGTCACCGCTGTTGGCGCTGCAGCAGGACCAGGTCACGTCGCTGGAGGGTGCGGAGGGCGTCCGGGCGTTCCGGGTCAGCTCGATGGAGGGCGAGCGGGCGCGGGAGGAGGCCTTCGAGACCGCCCGCACCGACCCGTCCACCTTCCTCTTCCTGGCCCCGGAGCAGCTGGCCCGGGCCGAGACCCGGGAGCAGGTCGCCGCGCTGCGGCCCGCGCTGGTGGCCGTCGACGAGGCGCACTGCGTGTCCTCCTGGGGCCACGACTTCCGCCCCGACTACCTGCGGCTGGGCGAGCTGCTCGAGGCGGTCGGCCGTCCGCCGGTGATCGCACTGACCGCCACCGCCGCCCCGCCGGTGCGGGCCGACATCACCGCGCGGCTGCGGCTCCGGGCGCCGCGGCTGGTGCTGGCCGACCTGGCCCGTCCCAACCTCGACCTGGCCGCGGTGACCTGCCGGGACGAGGACGAGCGCCGCCGCACCGTCCTGGAGGCGGTCGCCGCGCAGCCCGGCCAGGGCATCGTCTACACCCGCACCCGCCGGCTCGCCGAGGAGCTGGCCGAGGCGCTCCGCGCGTCCGGCCGCAACGCCACCCACTACCACGCGGGGCTGCGGACGAGGCTGCGCGACGAGGTGCAGGAGGAGTTCATGACCGGCAGCACCGAGGTGCTGGTGGCCACCTCGGCCTTCGGGATGGGCATCGACAAGCCCGACATCCGCTTCGTGGTGCACGCCCAGGCCCCGGAGTCCCCCGACGTCTACTACCAGGAGGCCGGACGCGCCGGCCGCGACGGCGAGCCGGCGACCTGCCTGCTCTGCTCCGGCGACGGCGACTTCTCCCTCGCCCGGTTCTTCACCCCGGCGGTGCCCAAGCCGGGTGACGTCACCGCCGTGCTGGCCGGGCTGGCCCGCACCGACGGCGAGCCCGACCGTGCCGCGCTGGCCGAGGAGACCGGGCTCAGCCGGCAGAAGCTCGGCCGCATCCTCAACCTCGTCGAGGAGGAGTGCGCCCACTCCGGCGACGACCCGGAGGACGAGGGTGCGGAGGACGGGTCGATGGTCGCCCGGGTGGTCGAGCGGGCCGGGGCCCACCGCCGGATGCAGCAGACCCGGATCGAGATGATGCGCCGCTACGTCGAGTCGACCACCTGCCGCCAGCGGTTCCTGCTGCACTACTTCGGCGACGAGCTCGAGGAGCCGTGCGGGCACTGCGACAACTGCCGCAGCGGAGCCACCGAGCAGCACGACCGCGCGGTCGGCGAGCGCACCGAGCGGGCCGCCGAGGGCGGCGCGGAGTGGGCCGGACGGTTCGAGGTCGAGCAGCAGGTGCGCCACCGCGAGTTCGGCCCGGGCGTGGTGGTCGAGGTCGAGGGCGAGCGGGTCACCGTGCTCTTCGAGCAGGACGGCTACCGCACCCTCGACCTGCCCACCGTGGTGGAGTCGGACGTCCTCGAGCCCGCCTGAGCCGCCTGCCGGCCGCGGGCGGGGCGGCGGCTCAGCCGTCCCGCCCGGTGCCGACCCCGGCCGCCACCCGGTCCGAGGTGCCGGCCGACGGCGCCGGGACGTCGTGCACCAGCCCGTGCAGGTAGGCGTCGCTGAGTGCCTCCCAGGACGCCTCGATGATGTTGGCCCCCACCCCGACGGTGGTCCAGGTGCGCTCGCCGTCGGTGGTGTCGATGAGCACCCGCACCACGGCATCGGTGCCGTGACCGCCCCTCTCGCCCACCGGCCCGTCCAGCACCCGCACCCGGTAGTCGGTGAGCTCGTAGCGGTCCACCACCGGGAAGGCCGGGGTGAGCGCCCGGCGCAGGGCGTGGTCCAGCGCGTTCACCGGGCCGTTGCCCTCGCCGACGAACAGCTGGACGTCCCCGCGCGCCTGCAGCTTCACCGTCGCCTCCGAGTCCGAGGGGGCCCCGGCCGCGGAGTGGGTGTGCACCCGCCAGTGCAGCACCCGGAAGTACTCCTCCAGCTCGTCCAGCTCGTCGCGCAGCAGCAGCTCGAAGGAGGCGTCGGCCGCCTCGTAGGAGTAGCCGGCCGCCTCCCGGGCCTTGACCAGGTCGGTCACCCGGCCGGCCAGGTCGCGGTCGGAGAGGTCGAAGCCGAGCTCCTCGCCCTTGATCTGGATGTTGGCCCGGCCGGCCATGTCGGAGATCAGCATCCGCATGTCGTTGCCCACCGCCGCCGGGTCGATGTGCTGGTACAGGTTGGGGTCGACCCGGATCGCACTGGCGTGCAGACCGGCCTTGTGGGCGAAGGCCGAGGAACCGGTGAACGGGGCCCGGGGCGAGCCGGCCACGTTGGTCACCGCGGCGACGGCGTGGGAGATCCGGGTGGCCTCGGCCAGGGCGCCCTCGGGCAGCACCTGCCAGCCGTACTTCAGCTGCAGGTTCGCCACCACGGGCACCAGGTCGGCGTTGCCGGTGCGCTCGCCGTAGCCGTTGATGGTGCCCTGCACGTGCATCACGCCGGCCTCCACCGCCGCCAGCGTGTTGGCCACCGCGCAGCCGGTGTCGTTGTGGCAGTGCACGCCGAGGTCGACCCCGACCCCACCGGCGGCCGAGACGACGTCACCCATCCAGCTCGGCAGCATGCCGCCGTTGGTGTCGCACAGCACCACCACCTCCGCGCCCGCCTCGGCGGCGGTCTGCACCACCTCCAGCGCGTAGGCGGGGTCGTCGCGGTAGCCGTCGAAGAAGTGCTCGCAGTCGACGAACACCCGCATCCCCTCCGAGCGCAGGTGCTCGACGGTGTCGCTGACCATGGCGAGGTTCTCGGCGAGCGTGGTGCGCAGCGCCCGCTCGACGTGGGCGGCGTGGCTCTTGGCCACCAGGCAGGCGACCGGGGCGCGGGACTCCCGCAGGGCCGCGACCAGGGGGTCGTCCGCGGCCCGGCCCCCGACCCGCCGCGTGGCGCCGAAGGCGACCAGCTGGGCGTTGCGCAGGCTGAGCTCACCGCGGGCGGCGGCGGCGAAGAAGGCGGTGTCGTTGGGGTTGGCACCGGGCCAGCCGCCCTCGATGAAGCCCACGCCCAGCTCGTCCAGCAGGCCGGCGATCCGCAGCTTGTCGGCCACGGTCAGCCGCAGGCCCTCCTGCTGCGCGCCGTCGCGCAAGGTGGTGTCGTAGACGTGGAACACGCCGGGGGCGGGCATCGGCTCGAGCATCGGTGGTCTTCCTGTCAGCGGACTGCGGTCGAGGTGCTCGGGCGCCGGAGCACTCCCGGGAACGAAAAAACCTCCCGTCGGAGACAGGAGGTTTCAGCGCGGACGACGTGAGGTCATCCACGCTGCCCGGTAATGGCGGCGGGTCGGAGCACGCAGCGATTGTGCGCCAGCGCGCTCCGTCCCGCCACCGTCGTCTCAGCCGGCGGGACGGACGTCCACGCTCAGATCACCCGGTGCATCCAGCCGTGGGTGTCCTCCCGACGTCCGTACTGGATGTCGAGCAGGGCCTGGCGCAGCTCCAGCGTCCGCGGGCCCGGCTCACCGTCGGCCACCGCGGTGGTGCCGTCGAGGCCCTTGAGCGCGCCGATCGGGGTGATCACCGCCGCCGTGCCGCAGGCGAAGATCTCCGTGATGGCTCCGGTGCGGCAGCCCTCGAGCACCTCCTCCAGCGAGACCCGGCGCTCGACCGGGGTCAGCCCGAGCTCCGGGGCGAGGGCGAGGATGGCGTCGCGGGTGACACCCTCGAGGATCGTGCCCAGGGCGGGCGTCACCAGCTGGTCGTCGGCGGTGACGAAGTAGACGTTCATCCCGCCCAGCTCGTCGACCCACTTGCGCTCCACGGCGTCGGTGAAGAGCACCTGGCTGCAGCCGTGCTCGGCCGCCTCGGCCTGGGCCACCAGCGAGGCCGCGTAGTTGCCGCCGCACTTGGCCGCCCCGGTGCCGCCGGGGGCGGCGCGGGTGTAGTCGCGCGACATCCAGATCTGCACCGGCTGGACGCCGCCGCTGAAGTAGGACCCGGCCGGGGAGGCGATCACGCAGAACTGCACCTTGCGCGCCCCGCGGACGCCGAGGAAGACCTCGCTGGCGAACATGAACGGCCGCAGGTAGAGCGAGGCCTCGCCACCGGCCGGCACCCAGGCCTGGTCGGCCTCGACCAGGGCCTCGACCGCCTCGACGAAGGACTCGACCGGCAGCTCGGGCAGGGCGAGGCGGCGTGCCGAGACCGCGAACCGCTCGGCGTTCTTCTCCGGCCGGAAGAGCCACACCGAGCCGTCGGCGTGCCGGTAGGCCTTCATCCCCTCGAAGATCTCCTGCGCGTAGTGCAGCACGGCCGAGGCCGGGTCGAGCTGGAACGGCCCGTAGGGGACCACCGCCGAGTCGGCCCAGCCGTCGGCCGCCGTCCAGGTGGCCACCGCCATGTGGTCGGTGAAGTTCACGCCGAACCCGGGATCGGCCAGTACGGCCTCGCGCTCGGCGTCGCTGCGGGGCGCGGGCGAGGGCTGCAGGTCGAACTTCAGCGTCATGGCCGCAAAGTAGCAGGACGTCCAACTAGTTCCGGCGGACTTCCACTCCTCGACCGGGGGCCGCTCGCCGGGCCTGAGACGGCACCTGCCGGGCACCGGCCGCTGTCTAGCCTGGCGCAATGACCACGACGCCCGACCCGGCCGCCGGATCCGCCCGCACCCCCACCCTGGCCGTGATCGGCGGCGACGGGATCGGCCCCGAGGTGACCGCCGAGGCGGTCAAGGTGCTGCAGGCGGTCTGCGGCGAGCAGGCCTTCTCCTTCGTCGACTACGACCTGGGTGCGGAACGCTGGAAGCGCACCGGTGAGGTGCTGCCCGACTCCGTGCTGGCCGAGCTGGACGGCTGCGACGCCATCCTCTTCGGCGCGGTGGGTGCGGCCCCGGGTGACAAGTCGATGCCGAGCGGCATCCTCGAGCGCGGGCTGATCCTCAAGATCCGCTTCGCCTTCGACCACTACGTCAACCTGCGGCCCAGCCGCCTCTACCAGGGCGTGCCGACGCCGCTGGCCAGCTCGGTCACCGACCGCGGCCCGGTCGACTTCGTGGTGGTGCGCGAGGGCACCGAGGGCCTGTACTGCGGCAACGGCGGCGTGGTCCGCCCTGGCACCCCGCACGAGATCGCCACCGAGGTCAGCGTCAACACCGCCCACGGCGTCGAGCGCGTGGTCCGCGACGCCTTCGAGCGTGCGACCCGGCGGCGCGGCAAGGTGACCCTGGTGCACAAGCACAACGTGCTGGTGCACGCCGGCGGGCTGTGGAACCGGGTGTTCGAGCAGGTGGCCGCGGACTACCCGGGCGTGCAGACCGACTACCTGCACGTCGACGCCGCCACGATCTTCCTCGCCACCGACCCGGCCCGCTTCGACGTGGTGGTCACCGACAACCTGTTCGGCGACATCCTCACCGACCTGGCGGCGGCCGTCACCGGCGGCATCGGGCTGGCGGCCAGCGGCAACGTCAACCCGTCGGGTGAGCACCCCTCGATGTTCGAGCCGGTGCACGGCTCGGCCCCCGACATCGCCGGGCAGCAGAAGGCCGACCCCTCGGCGGCGATCCTGTCGGCGGGCCTGCTGCTGGAGCACCTCGGACGCACCGAGCAGGCGGCCGCGGTCGCGGCTGCGGTGACCGCCGACATCGAGTCCCGCGACGGCACCCCGCGCACCACCCCCGAGATCGGCGATGCCATCGCCGCGCGCCTCGGCTGAGCCGTCGGCCCGGCCGGGTTCCGGGCCGGTCAGCGCCCGGTGGTCTGCACCCGGGGCGCGACCGAGTGCTCGCGGCGGGGCCGGCGGCGCGGGACGGGCTGCTCGCGCAGGCGGGCGTCCTGGCCGGTCTCCTCGAGGCGGCCCTCGCCCCAGGTGTGCGGGTACATCTCGTACACGGCTCGCTCCTCCCGCTGTGACGCGGCCCGTCCGGGTGGAGGACGGTCCTGGTGCCGCGATACTAGGACGCCCGAGGATCTGCCCCGCGGCCCGTGCCTGCCCCGTCTCGGATCATGGGACGCCGCCGCGGTCCGCAGTCCGGACCGGGCGGCCGGCGCGCGGCGCTCCGGCAGACTGGGGCCGGTGAGCACGTTGCCCGGTGTCCCTTCGCTCGTGACGAAGGCCCTCCGCAAGTCGCTGGCGATGGGCTACCTGGAGGCCACCCGGGCCGAGACCGGGCGGCTGCTGGCGACCCTCGCGGCCACCCGGCAGGGCACGATCGCCGAGTGCGGGACCGGCTGCGGGGTGGGCGCGGCCTGGTTGCGCAGCGGTGCGCCGTCCGCCACCCGGGTGCTCACCGCCGAGCTGGAGGGCTCGCTGGCCTCCGAGGTCTCCGACATGTTCGCCGGCGACGGGATCGACGTGCTGCACGCCGACTGGTCGGCGCTGGAGTCGGCGGCGCCGTTCTCGCTGCTCTTCCTCGACGCCTCCCAGGCGCTGATGAGCGAGCGGGACGACGTGATCGCGCTGGTCGAGCCGGGCGGGATGATCGTGCTGGACGACTTCACCCCCAGCATCAGCTGGCCGCCGCGGGTGCACGACCGGCTGGACCGGGTGCGCGCGGACTGGCTGGCCGACCCGCGGCTGACCAGCGCCGAGGTGATGGTCGCCCCGGACGCCGCGGTGATCATCGCGGTGGTGCGTCCCGGCGGCTCGGCGGGAGCCTGAGAGGTCGGACAGAAGTTCTGCAGAGACCGCTGAGGCCCGTCGTCGGCAGGTGATGCTGTCCCCATGAGCCGTGCCCCCCTGGCCGAACGCGTCTCGCGCCGCCTGATGGCGGTCGCCGTCGCGGTGGGTGCGGTGCTGGTCACGACGCTGCTGCTGTGGAGCCAGGCGGCCGCGTGGGGGCTGCCCTACGCCTCCTTCACCGACGAGCACGGCAGCCGGTGCACGACGACGTGGCTCGGCCACGAGTGCGAGCCCACGCTCGACCACGTGGAGGCGGTGCTGGGCTTCGAGCTGCCCGCGGGCACGGTCGTCGAGGAGGGCCACTACATCGAGACCCACGACATCCAGCTGTCGGCGCTGGTGCGGTACCCGCTGGAGCTCGACGACCAGGTGATCGCGGCCCTGGACGAGTCCTACGGGCCCTGCCAGCGGGTGCCGAGCCCGCTGCCCCCGGACCACAAGTGGCACTGCGTGCGCAGCGACATCGGCTTCCGGGTCGAGGGGCAGCTGCCGCCGTACCGGTGGCGGATGGCGACCGCCGTCCCCCCGGAGTCGGACCAGGTCGTCCTCGACGTCGAGCTCCGCTCGCGCTGAACCACCGAGCTCCGCTCGCGCTGAACCACCCGAGCTCCGCTCGCGCTGAACCACCCGGGCTCCGCTCGCGCTGAACCACCCGGGCTCGACTCGCGCCGGACGCGAGCGGCCCCGGGCCCCGCACGCGCTGTGGCGGGCGGGACCCGGGGCCGGTCGGCCGTCGGAGATCGATCAGCGGGCGGCGGTGCCCTCGACGTAGTCGTCGTCGTGGCTCTTGACCCAGGCCATCATGCTGCGCAGCTGCTTGCCGGTGGACTCGATCGGGTGCTGCTCGCCCTCGGCGCGGAACTTCTTGAACTCCGGCGCGCCGGCGTCCTGGTCGTCGATGAACCGCTGGGCGAAGGTGCCGTTCTGCACGTCGGTGAGGACGGCCTTCATGTTCTCCTTGACCCGGGCGTCGATGACCCGCGGCCCGGACACGTAGTCGCCGTACTCGGCGGTGTCGGAGATGCTCCAGCGCTGCTTGGCGATGCCGCCCTCGTACATCAGGTCGACGATGAGCTTGAGCTCGTGCAGGCACTCGAAGTAGGCCACCTCCGGCTGGTAGCCGGCCTCGACCAGGGTCTCGAACCCGGCCTGGATCAGCGCGCTGGCGCCACCGCAGAGGACGGCCTGCTCGCCGAACAGGTCGGTCTCGGTCTCCTCGGTGAAGGTGGTCTTGATGCCGCCGGCCCGGAGCCCGCCGATGCCCTTGGCGTAGGAGAGCGCGAGCTCCCAGGCCTGGCCGGAGGCGTCCTGCTCGACCGCGACCAGCACCGGGACGCCGCGGCCCTCGGTGTACTCGCGGCGCACCAGGTGGCCGGGACCCTTCGGGGCGACCATCGCCACGTCGACGCCCTGCGGCGGGGTGACGTAGCCGAAGCGGATGTTGAAGCCGTGGGCGAAGAACAGCGCGTCGCCGTCCTGCAGGTTGGGCTCGATCGCCTCGGTGTAGAGCTGGCGCTGCAGGTGGTCGGGCACCGCGACCATGATGAGGTCGGCCTCGGCGCAGGCCTCGCCCGGGGTGAGGACGCGCAGACCCTGGGCCTCGGCCCGCTCCCGGCTGCGGCTGCCCTCGGGCAGCCCGATCCGCACGTCGACGCCGGAGTCGCGCAGCGACAGGGCGTGCGCGTGGCCCTGGCTGCCGAAGCCGAGGACGGCCACGGTGCGGCCCTGGATCACCGACAGGTCGGCGTCGTCGTCATGGAACATCTGTGCTGCCACGGGTGCATCTCCTTGGGTTGCTGCTGGGTGGTGGATCACGCCCGCTGTCGCGGCTCGCGCCTGGGGCGTGACGTTATCGGGGTCGACTGCCGGGCCGGCGCGCTGACCAGGCGGTGGTCGCTCAGACCACCCGCACCCGCTGGCGGTCCGCCCGGGTGCTGCGGTCGGTGATGGAGCGGGGGCCGCGGCCGAGGGCGACCAGCCCGGACTGCACCAGCTCGCGCACGCCGAACGGCTCCAGCATGGTGAGCATGGCCTGCAGCTTCTCCGGGCTGCCGGTCGCCATCACCACGATCGCCTCGTTGGTGGCGTCGACGGCCTTGGCCTTGAACAGCTGGATGACCTCCAGCACGTCGCTGCGGGTGGCGGCGTCGGTGGCGACCTTGATCAGCATGAGCTCCTGGCGGACGGCGTCCGGCTCGAGCTCGACGATCTTGATCACCTCGACGAGCTTGTTGAGCTGTTTGGTCAGCTGCTCGACGGTGTGCTCCTCGGCGTCGACCACCAGGGTGATCCGCGAGATGTCCTCCTGCTCGGTGGGGCCGACGGCGAGGGAGTCGATGTTGAACCCGCGCCTTGAGAACAGCGCCGACACGCGGGCCAGCACACCCGGCCGGTCGGCCACCAGGACGCTCAGGGTGTGGGTGCTCACAGCTCCTCCTCGTCCCACTGCGGGGCCATGTCGCGGGCGTACTGGATGGCGTCGTTGCTGGTGCCGGCCGGGACCATCGGCCACACCATGGCGTCCTTGTGGACGATGAACTCGACCACCACCGGGCGGTCGGTGATCGCCAGCGCCTGGTTGATCACGGTGTCGACCTCCTCGGCGGTGCTGGCGCGCAGCCCGACGCAGCCCATCGCCTCGGCGAGCTTGACGAAGTCGGGGACCAGATGGGTCTTGAGGTCGGTGTTGGAGTAGCGCCCGCCGTAGAACAGCGTCTGCCACTGCCGCACCATGCCGAGCGACTGGTTGTTGATGACGGCGATCTTCACCGGGATGCCCTCCAGGGCGCAGGTGACCAGCTCCTGGTTGGTCATCTGGAAGCAGCCGTCGCCGTCGATCCCCCACACCACCGCGTCGGGCTGGCCGACCTGGGCGCCCATGGCGGCCGGCACGCAGTAGCCCATGGTGCCGGCGCCGCCGGAGTTGAGCCAGCGGCCCGGACGCTCGTGCGGCAGGAAGTGCGCGGCCCACATCTGGTGCTGCCCGACCCCGGCGGCCCAGTAGGCGTTCTCCGGGCCGGTCAGCTCGCCGATCCGCCGGATCACCTGCTGCGGGGAGAGGGTGCCGTCGTCGGGCTCGTCGTAGCCGGTCGGGTAGCGGGCCTCCATGTCGAGCAGCTGCTGCTGCCAGCTGGTCAGGTCGGGCAGCTCGGTCTCGCCGAGCTGGGCCACCAGGCTGGTCAGCACCTCCTTGACGTCGCCGACGATCGGGCAGTCGGCGGTGCGGTTCTTGGAGATCTCCGCCGGGTCGATGTCGGCGTGGATGACGCGGGCGTTCGGCGCGAAGGAGGACAGCTCGCCGGTGACCCGGTCGTCGAAGCGGGCGCCGAGGCTGATCAGCAGGTCGCTGCGCTGCAGCGCGCCGACCGCGGCCACGGTGCCGTGCATCCCGGGCATGCCGAGGTTGAGCCGGTGGCTGTCGGGGAAGACGCCGCGGGCCATCAGGGTGGTGACCACCGGGATCCCGGTCAGCTCGACCAGCTCGGCCAGCTCCTCCGCGGCGCGGGCCTTGACCACGCCGCCGCCGACGTAGAGCACCGGACGGCGGGCGGCCGCGACGAGCCGGGCGGCCTCGCGGATCTGCTTGGCGTGCGGGCGGGTGACCGGGTGGTAGCCGGGCAGGTCGATGCTGGTCGGCCAGCTGAAGGTGGTCTTGGCCTGCAGGGCGTCCTTGGTGATGTCGACCAGCACCGGTCCGGGACGTCCGGTGCGCGCCAGGTGGAAGGCCTCGGCGATCGCCTCGGGGATGTCGGCGGCGTCGGTGATGAGGAAGCTGTGCTTGGTGATCGGCATGGTGATGCCGCGGATGTCGGCCTCCTGGAAGGCGTCGGTGCCGATCGAACGGCCGGCGACCTGGCCCGTGATGGCCACCACGGGCACGGAGTCCATCATCGCGTCGGCCAGCGGGGTGACGAGGTTGGTCGCCCCGGGTCCGGAGGTGGCCATGCAGACGCCGACCTTGCCGGTGGCCACCGCGTAGCCCTCGGCGGCGTGCCCGGCGCCCTGCTCGTGGCGGACCAGGATGTGGCGGATCGAGGAGTCGAAGAGCGGGTCGTAGGCGGGCAGGATAGCCCCGCCGGGGATCCCGAAGATCACCTCCACGCCGGCCTTCTCCAGCGAGCGCACGAGCGACTCGGACCCGGTGATGAGCTCGCCGGTGCCGGCGACGGCGCCGGTGACGGTGGCGGGGGTGGTGGTCACGGCGAGAGCCTCCCTGCTCGACATGGGCCGATCATCTCCTCTGACGTCAGGCCGCCGGGGGCGGCCGGTGCTGGTGCAACAAAAAACCCCCGCAGCCCGGGTGGGCACACGAGGGAGCGTGTCGACGACGGTGGGTTACCGGCCGACACGCCTGGGGAGTACGAGGACGATCTGCTGCACGGGACCACCGTCCCCCATCCGCCCCCTCGTGTCAACGGTCGGGACCAGACGTCCGCATCCCGGACGCCCACGGGCCCGGCCCGCAGCCGGACGCGTCGTGGTCCAGGTCGGCTCAGAAGGCGTAGCGGATGCGCAGCCACGGCGTCTCCTGCTCCACCAGCGCGGTCAGCTCGGCGATCGCGCGCCGCTTGAGGGCGACCCGGTAGCGCACGTTCTCCGCACCGTTCTGCGACCGCTTCACCTCCTGCAGGTCGGGACGCCAGAGCCGCTCCTCCGCCTTCGGGTGCCAGCCGAGGTTGACCTCGTGCAGGCCGGCGTTGTGGGTGAGCATGATGACCTCGGCCGCCGCCTGGGCCCGGGCCCGCTCCCCCAGCCCGTCGGCCAGGTGGCGCAGCAGCTCGCGCCAGTCGTCCTGCCAGCCCGGTCGCAGCACCACCGGTGAGAAGTTGAGGTGCACCTCGTAGCCGGCGGCCACGAAGTCGTCGACCGCCGCGATCCGCTCCGCGACCGGGGAGGTGCGCAGGTCGAGCAGGCGGGCATCGGTCTCGGGCATCAGCGAGAACCGGACGCGGGTGCGGCCCTGCGGGTCGAGCCGCAGCAGGTCGCGGTTGACGTGCTTGGTGGCGAAGGAGGCCTTCGCGGTCGGCCACTGCCGGAAGGCCGCCACGAGGTCGGCGACGTTGTCGCTGATCGCGGCGTCGACCGAGCAGTCGCTGTTCTCGCCGAGGTCGTAGACCCAGGACTCCGGATCGCACTGGTTGGGCGTCGTCTTCGGCCCCTGCTTGCGGATGTGGCGGCCGAGGTGGGCGGTGATCGCCTCGATGTTGGTGAACACCGTGACGGGGTTGGCGTAGCCCTTGCGGCGCGGGACGTAGCAGTAGGCGCAGGCCATCGCGCAGCCGTTGGACGCCGAGGGGGCGATGAAGTCGGCCGAGCGCCCGTTGGGCCGGGTCTGCAGGGACTTCTTCACCCCGAGCACCAGGTCCTCGGTCTTCACCCGGACCCAGCGCTCGACGTTGCCGGCGTTGCCGTGCAGCTCGGGGATCTGCCAGTGCGAGGCCACCGGGACGACCTCGGCGTCGGGGAACCGGGCCAGTACCTGCTGCCCGCGCGGGGACTCCGCGGCGGCGGCCTCGGCCCAGATCCGGCGGACCTGGAGCAGCCGCGGCACCCGCACCGGCGGCTCGGGGGCCGCGGCGGTGGTGGGGGCGGTGTCGAAGAGGGAGGGCTGCACCCCTCCTTCCTACCCGACGGCACCGACAGAACCCGTCCGTGCGAGGGCCGCTGCAGCCGGTCAGCGGCGGTCGGGCCCGGGTCCCGGCCGGCAGCGCGGGCGCCACCGGGTGCGGCGGCGCTCCGGGTCGCCGCCCACCTCGGCGACGACCGCGACGGGCGTGCCGCAGCGCAGGCAGGCCCGGTGCGGCCGGCCGGCCACCCAGTGCGTCTGCCCGCGCCAGACGACGACCGAGCAGCGCCGCGTCGAGGCGCCGGGCCACCCGGTACACGCTCTCACCCTCCGGCACCACACCATCGTGGCGCGCCGGACGACGACCCCGTGGCCGGCCCGGTCGCTCAGGCGCCCAGCGCGGTCGGCTGGGAGCGGAGGACGTCCGGGGCGCCGACCCGGGTGGTCAGCACCACCCGGTCCCAGGGCGGCTGCGGAGGCACGACCGGATCGGCGCCGAGCTGCGCGCGGAGCCGGAGCCAGCGCTCCCAGTGGCCGTCGAAGCGGCGGGGGTCGAGCACCCGTCCGCGGGCCCGCTGCCCGGCCAGCGCCTCGGCCCGGCTGGTCTCGATCAGCACCAGCGTGGTGCGCCAGCCGCACCGGCGGGCGAGCTGGGCCTCCAGGTGGCGCAGCCATGGCCGGGTCGCGGTGTCGTGGACGAGCAGCCGGCGCAGGTCGGGCCGCGGGGCCAGCAGGTGGCCGAGCACCCGCAGGTACTGCACCGCGTGCACCACCGGCCGCAGCCAGCGGTAGGGCACCGCCGGGCCGAGCCGGGCCCGCAGCGCGGCCGTCACCTGCTCCGGGTCGAGCACGGTGGTCCCGGGCGTGGCCGGCAGCCTCCGCAGCACGGTCGACTTGCCGGCTCCGGGCACGCCGCCGACGAAGACCACCTCGGGGCTGGTGTCGGGTCGGCGCTCGGTCATGGGACCAGCATGACGCGGCCGGCTGTGCGCGGGCCGTGCACGCGCCCGGAACCAGGGAGGAGTCGGGACCGATCCCGGGCGCCGGTCCAGGGGTGCCCAGAACAGCGGCGCTCAGACCAGCGGCAGGTACATCACGTGCAGGCCGACGTAGCCCGAGCCGGCCGAGCGGTACGCACCGGGGACGGTGCCGACGACCTCGAACCCCAGGCTCTGCCACAGCCTGACCGCGGCGGTGTTGGTCTCCACCACCGCGTTGAACTGGATGCCGCGGTAGCCCTGCCGGCGGTGCCAGTCGACGACGTGCTCCCCCAGCCGGCGGCCCACCTGCCGCCCGCGGGCGTCCGGGTCGACCATGAAGCTGGCGGTGCCGACGTGGTCGCCCCGGCCGGGCCGGTTCGGACCCATCTTGGCGGTGCCGAGGACCCGGCCGTCCTCCTCCAGCACCACCGTGCGTCCCGGCGGCCGCTCCAGCCACAGCTCGGCCGCCCGCTCGGCGGTGAGGTCCTCGGGGTAGGCGTAGCTCTCTCCGCTGGCCACCACCGCGGAGAAGATCGGCCAGATCCGTGGCCAGTCCTCCGCGGTGGCGGTCCGGATCGCCTCGTCGGCCACCGTCAGCCGGTGATCGCGCCGACGCTGGCCGAGCGGACCAGCGCGGAGTACTTCTTCAGCACCCCGCGGCGGGCCCGGTCGGCCGGCGGGCGCGGTGTCCAGCCCTCGGCGCGGACGGCCAGCTCGGCGGGGTCGACATGCAGGTCGAGGGTGCCGTGGGCGACGTCGAGGGTGATGGTGTCGCCGTCGCGGACGAAGGCGATCGGACCGCCGTCGACCGCCTCGGGGGCGATGTGGCCGACGCAGAGCCCCGTGGTGCCGCCGGAGAAGCGGCCGTCGGTGATGAGCATGACGTCCTTGCCCAGCCCGGCGCCCTTGATCGCGCCGGTGATGGCCAGCATCTCCCGCATGCCGGGGCCGCCCTTGGGTCCCTCGTAGCGGATGACGACGACGTCGCCGGCGGTCACGGTGCCGTCCTCCAGGGCGTCCATCGCGGCGCGCTCGCCGTCGAAGACGCGGGCGGTGCCGGTGACCACCTCGGTGTCGAACCCGGCGCTCTTGACCACCGCACCCTCGGGGGCGAGCGAGCCCTTGAGGATGGTGATGCCGCCGGTGGGGTGCATCGGCTGGCCGAGGGCGCGGATGATGGTGCCGTCGACGTCGGGCGGGGCGATGTCGGCGAGGTTCTCCGCCATCGTCTTGCCGGTCACGGTGAGGCAGTCGCCGTGCAGCAGGTCGGCGTCGAGCAGGGCCTTCATCACCACCGGCACGCCGCCGACGCGGTCGACGTCGGTCATCACGAACCGGCCGAACGGCTTGAGGTCGCCCAGGTGCGGCACCTTCTTGCCGATCCGGATGAAGTCGTCGAGGGTGAGGTCGACCTCGGCCTCGTGGGCGATGGCCAGCAGGTGCAGCACCGCGTTGGTGGAGCCGCCGAAGGCCATGGTGACCGCGATGGCGTTCTCGAAGGCCTCCTTGGTGAGGATCTGGCGGGCGGTGATCCCCTGGCGCAGCATCCCCACCGCGGCCTCGCCGCTGCGACGGGCGAACCCGTCGCGGCGGCGGTCGACGGCCGGCGGGGCGGCTGAGCCGGGCACCGACATGCCGAGCGCCTCGGCGGCGCTGGCCATCGTGTTCGCGGTGTACATGCCGCCGCAGGCGCCCTCGCCGGGGCAGATCGCCTTCTCGATCCGGGTCACCTCGTCGCGGCTGATCAGCCCCTTGACGCAGGCGCCGACCGCCTCGAAGGCGTCGATGATGGTGACGTCGCGGCCGTCCACCTTGCCCGGCAGGATCGAGCCGGCGTAGAGGAACACCGAGGCGAGGTCGAGCCGGGCCGCCGCCATCAGCATGCCGGGCAGCGACTTGTCGCAGCCGGCCAGCAGCACCGAGCCGTCCAGCCGCTCGGCCTCCATCACCGTCTCCACCGAGTCGGCGATGATCTCGCGGCTGACCAGCGAGTAGTGCATGCCCTCGTGGCCCATCGAGATGCCGTCGGAGACCGAGATGGTGCCGAACTCCAGCGGGTAGCCGCCGGCGGCGTGGACGCCGTCCTTGACGGCCTTGGCCAGCCGGTCCAACGAGAGGTTGCAGGGGGTGATCTCGTTCCAGCTGGAAGCGACGCCGATCTGCGGCTTGGCGAAGTCGTCGTCGCCCATGCCCACCGCGCGCAGCATGCCGCGGGCGGCGGTGGCCTCGAGGCCGTCCGTCACCGCCCGGGAGCGGGGCTTGATGTCGCTGCGGGTGGGGGCTGGCGCGGAGTCGATCGACATGGACGTCACAGTAATCCGTCGCCCGGACGCGTCGTGGCGTGTCCGCGACTCGTCGCCGATGGGCGAGGATGGGCAGCGATGACCAGCTCCGGACCCGTCCCCGCGGACGCACCTGACGCCCCTGGCCCGGGCACCCGCGCGAGCGTGCGGATCACCTACTGCACCCAGTGCCAGTGGCTGCTGCGGGCGTCCTGGCTGGCCGGGGAGCTGCTGACCAGCTTCGGCACCGACCTGGAGGTGACGCTGTCCCCCGGCACCGGCGGGGTGTTCGAGGTGCGGGTGGGCGACACGGTGGTGTGGGAGCGGCGCCGTGACGGCGGGTTCCCCGAGGCCAAGGAGCTCAAGCGTCGGGTGCGCGATGTCGTCGACCCCGGGCGCGACCTCGGCCACACCGACCGCTGACGCCGTGACCGAGCCAGCGCGGACGCCCGCCACCCCCCGACGGGTCCGGGTGCTGCGCGCGCTCAACCGCCGCGGGCTGCGGCTGCTGCACCTGGCCGACGCGCTCAGCGTCTACCTCACCCTGTGGCTGGTCACCGGGGTGCTCGTGCTGCTGCGCACCGACTTCAACGCCGCCGCCTACGCCGAGCGCTACGCCTGGACCTACGCGCTGGTGGTGCTGGTGCACCTGGCCGTCTTCTACTTCGGCGGGCTGTACGACCGCGAGCACCGGCTCGGGGTGCGGCCGAACGCGGCCCGGATCATCACCCTGGTCTGGTTCGCCTCGCTGCTGGTCGGTCTGATCAGCTGGCTCAACGGCGAGTACCTGATCCCCCGCAGCGTGCTGCTGGTCTACGGGGTGGTCGGCCCCTTCGGGCTGGTGGCCAACCGGGCGGTCTCGCGCCGGCTGCGGCTGCGCAGCGAGGGACCGCCGCGGGTGCTGCTGGTCGGCGAGCCGACCACGGTGGCGCTGGCTCAGCAGCACCTCAGCGCCACCGGGGAGAAGGTGACGGTCGCCGGGCACTGCCCCGACGTGGTCGACATCGTCGCCCGCGCCCGCCGGGTCGGCGCCACCGACGTCGTGCTGCTGGACGCCGGTTCGCTGGAGGCGCTCTACACCTCGGCGCTGGCCGACCTGGAACGGGCCGGCATCGCCACCCTGCAGATCGTCCGCCCGCAGGACTCGCTGCTCGGGCTGCGCAACGTGGGCGAGCTGGGCGGGATGCCGTTCGTGCTGCTGTCCACCCACGCCCTCACCCCCTCCCAGCACCGGCTCAAGCGGTGGATGGACCTGCTGGTGCTGCTGGTGACCGCGCCGCTGACCATCCCGCTGGGGCTGCTGACCACGCTCTACGTGGCCGTGGTGGCCGGACGCCCGCTGCTGTTCGTCCAGCACCGGGTCGGTTTCGAGGGCCGCCCGTACCGGATGCTGAAGTTCCGCACCATGGGCGTGGACGCCGAGCGCGCCACCGGCCCGGTGCAGGCCGCCGCCGACGACCCGCGGGTGCTGCGCGGGATGGCCTGGCTGCGCGCCACCCGGCTGGACGAGCTGCCGCAGCTGCTCAACGTGCTGCAGGGCAGCATGACGATCGTCGGCCCGCGCCCGGAGCGGCCGGAGGAGATGGAGGCCTACGAGCGCGCCTTCCCCGGTTACCGGCGCCGGCACCAGACGCTGCCCGGGATCACCGGGCTGGCCCAGGTGTACGGGCGCTACCACACCCACATCGAGTACAAGCTGGGCCACGACCTGCACTACCTGGCCGACTGGTCCCCCGTGCTCGACCTGCAGATCATGGTCCGCACGGTGTGGGTGATCCTCACCCGCCGGGTGTGACCGGCGTCCAGGGCCGGCGGCCGAGGGCGTCCAGCAGCCGGGCCTGGGTGTCGGTTCTCAGGACCCGGGCGGGGCGGACGCCGCCACCGACCGGGACGCCCGCAGCTGCTGCACGGCGAGCACCACCAGCAGCGCCAGCCCGGTGAGCGGGCCGAGGCTGCCGACGAGGTCCTGCAGCGGGCCGTAGGAGCGTTCCACGTCCTGGCCGTAGGGCAGCGTCGCCAGCGGCAGGCAGATCGAGACCCACAGCACCCAGAACCCGCCTACGGCCAGCAGCCACCGCGGCATCCGGCCGTCCCGCCAGGCGGTCAGCAGCGCCATCGCCAGCACCACCACCCACACGTGGTGGTGGGTCCACGACAGCGGCGAGGCCAGGCAGGTCGCCATCCCGACCAGCGCCACCGCGAACACCTGGTGGCCGGCCCGCCACCAGTGCCGGGCCACCACCACCGACAGCAGCGCCACCACCCCGGCCAGCGCCAGCCCGCCCAGGGTGAGCGGCCGGGAGTCGCCGAGCAGCCGGGCCACCACGCCGAGCAGGGACTGGTTGCCGACGTAGATCGGTCCGGCGGTGCGGGTGTCGCCCATCGCCAGCCCGCCGAAGAACTCCAGCGTCCGGGCCGGCTGGGCGATCGCCCCGACCACGGTGAAGGCCAGGAACGAGGCGATCGCGACCAGCGCCGGGCGGCGGCGTCCGAGCGCGAGCAGCAGCAGCACGAACAGCGCCGGGGTCAGCTTGATCGCCGCGGCCAGCCCGATCAGCGAGCCCCGCGGCCACCACCGCCGCTCCCCCTCCGCATCGGGCAGCAGGTCGGCCACCACGAGGAACATCAGGAAGGTGTTGACCTGGCCGTAGCCCAGCGTGGTGCGGATCGGCTCCACCGCCAGCACCACGACGACCCCGAGCAGCGCCAACCGCCACCCGCGCGGGGCGCCGCAGCGGCGCAGCACCGACTGCTGGGCGGCCACCCCGGCCAGCGTCCACAGCACCTGCCACAGCGCGTAGGGCCCGAACGCCAGCGGCGTCATCAGCACCGCCGCCACCGGGGGGTAGATGAAGAACAGCCCGTAGCCGGGGCTCTGGGTGGTGTAGATGTTGCCACCGGCCAGCATGTCGCGGACCGCGAGGACGTAGACGTCGAGGTCGATGGTGGCCGGCACCCACGGCCAGGCCCGGCCCCCGGAGATGACGAACGGCAGCACCACGAGCGCCGCCACGAACGGCGGCAGCAGCTCGACCGCCCAGCGGCCGACGCGGCTCCCGGTGGCGGTCGTCGGCGTCGGAGCAGCGCTCACGCCGTCAGCTCGCGGTGCACGTCGTCCAGCTCGTCGGGGTCGGCGGTCTTCTCCAGCAGCCCGCGCAGACCCGGCGCCGCGGTGTAGCGCGGCACCAGGTGCACGTGCAGGTGCCCGACCTCCTGCCCGGCCACCTCGCCGGCGGAGCTGAACACGTTCAGCCCGGCGCACCCCAGCCGGTCGCGCAGCAGCCGGGCGCAGGTCTCCACCGCCGGCGCGATCTCCGTCCAGGCCCCGTCGGCGCTGAGCACCGACTCCACGTGGCGCCGCGGCACCACCAGGGTGTGGCCGCGGTGGAAGGGGGCGATGTCGAGGAAGGCCACGGCGTGCTCGTCGGCGTGCACCTGCCGTGAGGGCAGCTCACCGGCGACGATCCGGCAGAACAGGCAGGACATGGGTTCAGTTGACCACATTCTCCAGCGGCTCACCGGCGGCGAACCGGCGCAGCTGGGCGGCCACCAGCCGGTCCCGGCGCGGCTCGAAGGCGCTGGAGTAGCCGCCGACGTGCGGGGCGAGGACCACGTTGGGGACGTCCCACAGCGGGTGGTCGGCGGGCAGCGGCTCGGGGTCGACGACGTCGAGCGCGGCGGACAGCCGTCCCGACGAGGTCTCGGCCAGCAGCGCGTCGGTGTCGACCACCTTGCCGCGGGAGACGTTGACCACCAGCGCGTCGTCGGGCAGCCGGGCCAGCATGGCGGCGTCCAGCAGGCCCTCGGTCTGGTCGGTCAGCGGGGTGATGACGAAGAGCACGGTGATCCGGGGCAGCCGGTCGGCGAGCTCGTCGACGGCCAGCACCTCCGGCTCGGTGCGCGGGCGGCGGGCGAAGCGGGTCACCGAGGCCACCTCGAAGCCGGCGAGCCGGGCCTCGATGGCCTGCCCGATCCGGCCGTAGCCGAGGATGCCGACGTGCTGGTCGGCCAGCGAGCGGCCCCAGGCCGGCGCCCACTGCCGGTCGGCCTGCTGGCGGGCGAAGCGGTCGAGCCGGCGCCCGCTGGCCAGGGCCAGCGCGATCGCCAGCTCGGCGGTGGAGGTGTCGTGGATGCCGCCGCCGTTGCACAGGGTCACGCCGTCGGGCACCCGCGGCAGCACGTTCTCGAAGCCGGCCGACTGCAGCTGCAGCACCTTCAGCGAGGTCATCTCCCCGGCGCGGTCCAACGCCTCGGTGGAGGTCATGTAGGGCACCACCGCGAACTCGACGTCGGCCACCGACTCCGGCAGCTCGGTCGCCTTGACCCACGGCTCGAAGCGGACGCCCTCGGGCAGCTCGCCGACGGCGGCCTCCGCCGTCTCGAGATCGGGGTAGGGCAGCCACACCACGCGTTCGCTCGTCATGGCGGCATCCTCCCAGACCCCCGCCGCGGGGATCGACCCCGTCCGGAGGGGTCAGGTGGTCGCGGCGGACGGGCCGGCCACGGCGAGGTCGTCGCGGCGCACCGGGTGCCCGGCGGCGGCCAGGGCGTCCTTGACCTCGGCGACCGAGAGCGTCCCGTAGTGGAAGACGCTGGCCGCCAGCACGGCGTCCGCGCCCGCCTCCACCGCCTCGACGAAGTGCCGGGCGGTGCCGGCGCCGCCGGAGGCGATCAGCGGGACGTCGACCACCGCGCGCACGGCCCGGATCATCTCCAGGTCGAACCCGGCGGTGGTGCCGTCGGCGTCCATCGAGTTGAGCAGGATCTCCCCCACCCCGAGCTCGGCACCGCGCCGGGCCCACTCCAGCGCGTCCAGTCCGGCGTCGCGGCGTCCGCCGTGGGTGGTGACGCCGAACCCGGACGGCTGCGCGGGGTCGCGGCGGGCGTCCACCGAGAGCACCAGCACCTGGTTGCCGAAGCGGCGGCTGATCTCGGCGATCGCCTCCGGTCGGGCGATCGCGCCGGTGTTGATGGCGGCCTTGTCCGCGCCGGCGCGCAGCAACGCGTCCACGTCGGCCGGGCCGCTCACCCCGCCGCCGACGCAGAGCGGGATGAACACCGTCTCGGCCGTGCGGCCGACCACCTCGCGGGTGGTCTCGCGGCCCTCGAAGGAGGCGGAGATGTCGAGGAAGGTCAGCTCGTCAGCGCCCGCCGCGCCGTAGGCCCGGGCCAGCTCGACCGGGTCGCCGGCGTCGCGCAGGTCGGTGAAGTTGACCCCCTTGACCACCCGGCCGGCGTGCACGTCCAGGCACGGGATGACGCGGACCGCCACGCTCACCGGCCGGCTCCCACGGTCGGGCGGGCGGGTGCGCGCCGTCCGGCGGCAGACGTTCCGGGCTCGGGCATGCCCCCAACCTACCGAGCCGGGACGCCCTCACTAGTGTGCGTCCCATGTCCTCCCCGAGCGCCGCGCACGCCGTCGACGAGACCTTCACCGCGCTGCCGCTGGACGAGCTGGCCGACGCCGCGCTGAGCCGGGCCCGCGACCTCGGCGCCGAGCACGCCGACGTCCGGATCGAGCGGATCACCGAGGGCGAGACCGCCCTGCGCGACGCCCGGCTGGAGCGCAGCAGCACCAGCACCGTCCTCGGGATGTCGGTACGGGTCGTCCACCGTGGCTGCTGGGGCTTCGCCGCCGGCATCACGCTGACCACCGACGCCGCCCGGACGCTGGCCTCGCAGGCGGTGAGCACCGCGGTGGTCTCGGCGGCGCTGAGCACCGACCGGGTGGAGCTGGCCGAGGAGCCGGTGCACCGGCTGGAGTGGTGCTCGGCCTACGAGGTCAACCCGTTCTCGGTGGCCGAGGCCGAGAAGCAGGCCCGGCTGACCGACCTGAGCGAGCGACTGCTGGCCGCCGACGGCGTGCACCACGTCCAGGCGCGGCTGCACGCGGTGCAGGAGAACAAGTTCTACGCCGACGTGGCCGGCACCCGCACCGTCCAGCAGCGGGTGCGGGTGCACCCCGAGATCACCGCCACCAGCGTCGGCCCGGACGGCTTCTCCACCATGCGCACGCTGGCCCCGCCGGCCGGTCGGGGCTGGGAGTACCTCACCGGCACCGGCTGGGACCTCGACGCCGAGGTGGCCGAGCTGCCCGAGCTGCTGGCCGAGCACGTCAAGGCGCCCTCGGTGCAGGCCGGGCGGCTCGACCTCGTCATCGACCCGACCAACCTCTGGCTGACCATCCACGAGTCGGTCGCCCACGCCACCGAGTACGACCGGGCGCTGGGCTACGAGGCGGCCTACGCCGGGACGTCCTTCGCCACCCCCGACCAGCTGGGCACCCTGCACTACGGCAGCGAGGTCATGCACGTCACCGGCGACCGGACCACCCCGCACGGGCTGGCCACCGTCGCCGTCGACGACGAGGGGGTGGCCGCGCAGGAGTTCGACATCGTCTCCGGCGGCACCCTGGTCGGCTACCAGCTCAACCGCCAGATGGCCCGCGGCGGTGGGTTCGGCCGCTCCAACGGCTGCGCCTTCGCCGACTCCCCCGGCCACCTGCCGCTGCAGCGGATGCCCAACGTCTCGCTGCGCCCGGCTCCCGACCCGGTGAGCACCGAGGAGCTCATCTCCCGGGTCGACGACGGCGTCTACGTGGTCGGCGACAAGTCCTGGTCGATCGACATGCAGCGCTACAACTTCCAGTTCACCGGGCAGCGGTTCTACCGGATCCGCGGCGGCCGGCTGGCCGGGCAGCTGCGCGACGTCGCCTACCAGGCGACCACCACCGACTTCTGGCGCTCGCTGGAGGCGGTGGGCGGGCCGGACACCTACCGGCTGGGCGGCGCCTTCAACTGCGGGAAGGGCCAGCCCGGGCAGGTGGCCGCCGTCTCGCACGGCTGCCCCTCGGCCCTGTTCCGCGGGGTCAACGTGCTCAACGCCCGCGAGGAGGGAGGTCTGTGATGGGCCAGGACACCGGCACCGACGCCCTGCTGACCGAGGACCGGGTGGCCGCCTGGGCCGAGGCCGCGGTGGCGGCGCTCGCCCCGCACGCCGGCTCGGTGGTGGTCGACGAGTCGGTCGGGGCCAACCTGCGCTGGGCCAACAGCTCGCTCACCACCAACGGCCAGACCCACGACCGCACCCTGACGGTGGTGGCGCACGTGGCCGTCCCGGGCGGGGTGGCGGTGGGCATCGCCTCCGGTCCGCTGACCGGGGAGGCCGACGTCGACCCGCTGGTGGCCCGGGCCGTGGCCGCGGCCGCGGACTCCGCACCGGCCGAGGACGCCCTCGACCTCGTCCCCGGCGAGGTCGGACCGGGTTGGGAGCAGGCAGCCGCCGCGGGTGGGATCGAGGTCTTCGACGTCTTCGCCGGCGCGCTCGGCCGGCACCTGCGCGGGGCCGCGGATGCCGGCACCGCCTGGTTCGGCTTCGCCGAGCACGTCGTCACCACCACCTGGCTGGCCACCACCGCCGGCGTCCGCCGCCGCAGCGTGGACCGGATGGGACGGGTGGAGATCAACGTCAAGCGCCCCGCGGGCGGGTCGTTGCCGCCGGCCAGCGTGTGGGTCGGGCAGTCCTGGGCCGACCCGGCCGAGCTCGACGTGGACGCGCTGGCCGCCGAGCTGGACCGCCGGCTCGGCTGGTCCGAGCGCGCGGTCGAGCTGCCCGCGGGGCGCTACGAGGTGCTGCTGCCGCCGTCGGCGGTGGCCGACCTGATGATCTACGCCTACTGGACGATGTCGCGGCGCGACGCCGAGGAGGGCCGCAACGTCTTCGCCGGCGAGCCGGGCCGCAGCCGGATCGGCGAGCGGCTGGCCACCCTGCCGATCACCATCGCCTCCGACCCCGGGGCCGAGGGGATGGAGGCACCCCGGCACGCCGTGGTGCGGGCGCCGGAGGCCGGGATGGTGTCGGTCTTCGACAACGGCGCCCCGGTCGGGCGGGTGGAGTGGCTGCGCGAGGGCGTCCTGGAGCACCTGGTCACCCCGCGCACCCCCGCCGGTCAGGAGCTGTGCTTCCCCACCGACAACCTGCTGATCGAGGCCGGGGGCAGCACCGACCTGGACGCGATGGTCGCCGGCACCCGACGCGGGCTGCTGCTGACCTGCCTGTGGTACCTGCGCGAGGTCGACCCGGAGACCCTGCTGCTCACCGGGTTGACCCGCGACGGGGTGTACCTGGTCGAGGACGGCCGGGTGGTGGCCCAGGTGAACAACTTCCGGTTCAACGAGTCGCCGGTGTCGCTGCTGCGCCGGGCCACCGAGGCCTCGGTCAGCGAGCGCACCCTGTGCCGGGAGTGGAACGACTGGTTCACCCGCACCCGGGTGCCGGCCCTGCGCGTCCCCGACTTCAACATGTCGACGGTCTCGCAGGCCTCCTGAGGCCCCGTCGGCGTCCGCGTCGCGCCCGCAGCGCTACCGGACGAGGGTGAGGACCTGGTTGACCGAGGCGTTACGGCTGCTGATGGTGGCCTCGTCCGCGCCGCAGTCGACGGTGGTCGCGCCCGAGGGCACCACCGTGCCGACCACGTGCTGCAGCGGCACCGGGTGGGTGGTGGTGTGGTCGGCGAGGAGCATCTCGACCTCGCCCTCGGCCTCGTCCACCTCGTAGTGGACCCCGTCCTCGTCGGTCTCCAGGTCGCCCTCGGCCGACCCGTCGATGGAGAGCTGGGCGTCACGGCGTCCGATGGAGACCGCCACCGGGCGGTCGCCGTCGTCGCTCATCCGCCAGCGGTCGGGCCCGAAGACGAACTCGACGTCGCCGCCGCGGCCGTGGCTCATCACCGAGTCCTCGGTCTCGACGGCGAAGGAGGTCATCGTCCAGGAGCCCTGCAGGCAGTCCAGCGCCTCGGCCACGGCCGGGTCGGTGCCCGACCCGGTCGGCCCGTTCGACGGCCCGTCCTCCTCCTCACCGGCCTCGCCGGGCGCCCGCGCGGCCGTGGCCTGCGGGCCGGACGGCCCGGTGCTGCTGGGTGGTGCGGGGCTCCGCGGGCCCGCGGCGTCGGAGATCGAGCAGCCGACCAGCAGGGCCCCCGTGGCGCCGACCACCAGGAGGGCGAACGGCACCACCCTCAGCGCGCCGCGCATGTCCGCCCCCCTCCCGGATCCGTCGTGGTGGCTGCGGCCACCAGGCGCCACGGTAACCGGGTGCGCAAAGCCGGCCCCGGAGCGACCTCAAACCGGGGTGCGGTCCTCCCAGGACTCGTCGAGGTCGTCGGGCTCCTCCTCCTCGTCGGGGACGAAGGCGACCACCCCGCGTCGCATCGAGGCGACCACCTCCCGGCAGGTGGCCCGCAGCCCGTCGTCGGTGGTCGCCCCGGCCACCTGGTCGGCGAGGTCGAGCACCTGACGCACCCAGCGGACGAAGTCGCCGGCGGTCAACCCGGTCATCTCCAGCACGTCGCCCAGCGGACGCCCGGAGGTCCACTGCGCGGCGGCCCGGGCGAAGCCGACGTCGGGCTCGGGCCCGCGCTCCAGCCGGGCGTCGCGCTCGAGCCGGCTGACCTCCCGCCAGACCGCGCGGACCCGGGTCATCACCTCCTCGCTGACGCTGTCGGGCATCCGCGGGGTGAAGCGGGTGCCGTCGGTGCGCCGCGACTCGTAGACCAAGGTGGACAGCACCGCCGCCAGCTGGGGGGCGTCCAGGCCGTCCAGCAGCCCGCGGCGGATGCACTCGGCGGTGACGAGGTCGAGCTGGCTGTAGATCCGCGAGAGCATCCGTCCGGCCTCCCCGACCACCCACTCGTCCAGCTCGGCCTCGGGTGCGGCGGCCGGCGGCACCAGGTAGCCCAACGCCCCCAGCACCTGGCAGATCCGGTCGAACTGGGTGGCGATGCCGCTGGTGCGCCGCCGGACCCGCGACTCGATCTGCTCGTTGTCGCGCTCCAGCCGCAGCGCCCGCTCGGCCAGCCGGGCGTGGGCGTCGCGGTCGGGGCAGCGGTGGCAGGGGTGGGCCTGCAGCTCCGCGCGCAACCGGCCGATCTCCTCGCGTCGCTCGGCGTCCATGCCGGGACGCCGGTAGCGGCTGGGGTCGGGGTCGAGCTCGCTGAGCCGGGAGCTGAAGGCGGCGGCCAGGCTGCGCCGGGCCGAGGGCTGCTTGACGTCGAAGTGCTTGGGCACCCGGACCCGTCCCACCACCGTGGTCGGCACCGGGAAGTCGACCAGGCTGAGCTTGCGGACGTGGCGCTCCTCGGTCAGCACCGTCGGGGTGGGCTCGCTGCGGTCCTTGCGGATGCCCGGGTCGATCACCACCGCCCACCCGGTCGACTTGCCGGCCGGCACCCGGATGAGGTCGCCGGGACGCAGCTCGAGCAGCGCCTGCAGCGCCTCCGCCCGCTTGTCCGACTTCCGGTCCCGGGCCGCCTCGGCCTCGGCCAGCGAGATCCGCTCCCTCAGCCGGGCGTACTCGGCGAAGTCGCCGCGCTCGCACTCGGCCTCGGCCATCAGGCTGGCGATCTGGCGCCGGTTGCGGGCCTGGTTGCGGGCCATCCCGACCACGGCCCGGTCGGTCTGGAACTGCGCGAAGGACTGCTCGAGCAGGGTGCGGGCGCGGACCCGGCCCACCGAGCCCACCAGGTTGACGGCCATGTTGTAGGTGGGCCGGAAGGAGGAGCGCAGCGGGTAGGTGCGGCGGGAGGCCAGCCCGGCCACGGCGCGCGGGTCGAGCCCGGGCGCCCACTGGACGACGGCGTGGCCCTCGACGTCGATCCCCCGCCGGCCGGCGCGGCCGGTGAGCTGGGTGTACTCCCCCGGCGTGATGTCGACGTGGTTCTCGCCGTTGAACTTCACGAGCTTCTCCAGCACCACGCTGCGGGCCGGCATGTTGATGCCCAGGGCCAGGGTCTCGGTGGCGAAGACGACCTTGACCAGGCCGCGGACGAAGGCCTGCTCCACGCACTCCTTGAGCGCCGGCAGCATGCCCGCGTGGTGGGCGGCGACCCCGCGCAGCAGCCCTTCGAGGAACTCGGAGTAGCCCAGCGCGTCCAGGTCGTCGGGACTGAGCCCGGCCACCGAGGCCTCGGCGATGTCGGTCAGCTCGGCGCGTTCGCGGCCGTTGGTCAGCGAGATGCCCGAGCCGAGCACCTGACGGACCGCGGTGTCGCAGCCGAGGCGGGAGAAGACGAAGACGATGGCTGGCAGCAGCGAGGCCCGCTGCAGGCTCTGCACCATCATCGCCCGGCTGGGCACCAGCCCGGAGCGGGAGCCCTCGCGGTCGCGGTGCGCGGCGCCGCCGTAGGCGCCTGAGCCGTAGCCGGCGCGCTTCTTGCCCTTGCCGCTGCGTCCGCGCGGGCGCCGGGCGTCGTCGCGGACCTCGCGGGTCTCCGACTTGGCGATCCGCAGCAGCCGCGGGTTGACGTCGGGCCGCTCCGGGGCGGCGCCGTCGGTGACCGCGGTGGGGGCGACGTCGGCGAACAGGTCCTCCAGCTCCCGGCCGACCAGGACGTGCTGGAAGAGCGGGACCGGCCGGCGCTCGGAGACCACCAGGGCCATCTCGCCACGGACCTCGCCCAGCCATTCGCCGAACTCCTCGGCGTTGCTCACCGTCGCCGACAGCGCCACCACCTGCACGGAGTCGGCCAGCCCGATGATGACCTCCTCCCAGACCGGTCCGCGGAAGCGGTCGGCGAGGTAGTGCACCTCGTCCATCACCACGTAGCCGAGGTTGTCCAGGGTGCGCGAGCCGGCGTAGATCATGTTGCGCAGCACCTCGGTGGTCATCACCACCACCGGGGCCTCGGAGTTGTGGCTGGTGTCCCCGGTGAGCAGGCCGACGTTCTCCGCGCCGTGGCGGCGCACCAGGTCGGCGTACTTCTGGTTCGACAGCGCCTTGATCGGCGTGGTGTAGAAGGCCTTGCGCCCCTGCAGCAGGGCGAGGTGCACCGCGAACTCCCCGACCACCGTCTTGCCGGCGCCGGTGGGCGCGGCCACCAGGACCCCCGAGCCCTGCTCGACGGCACGGCAGGCCTCGAGCTGGTACTCGTCGAGGGGGAAGGCGAAGGTGTCGGCGAAGTCGGCCAGGGCGGGGCTGGCCTGGCGCTGCCGGAAGCGGCTGAACCGATCGGCGGCCGACAGCTCCTCGAGGTCACGGGGATCCGTCATCGCTCCAACCTACTGCGCACCGCAGGCGCCACCGTCTGCCGGGCGGGTCAGGCCGCAGGCGCGAACACGGTGAGCGCCCGCGGCGCCGCCTCCAGCACCACCGGGCTGCTGCCGACGGGTTCGCCGTCGCCCATCACCGGCAGCGGGGCCCCCGCGGCGTCCCGGTGGCGCAGCTCGACCCGGCGGGCCCGGGTCTGCTCGACGGCCGGGTGGCGGGTGAAGGCCCGGCTGTACATCAACGGCAGCATGGCCAGCAGGTGCGGACGGCTGACCGGGTGGACGATGGTGACGTCGAGCAGGCCGTCGGCCGGGTCGGCGTCGGGGCAGATGTTGATGCCGCCGCCGTAGTAGCCGCCGTTGCCGACCGCCACCAGCATCGCGAGCAGCTGCCGTGGCTGCCCGTCGAGGACGAGCTCGTACTCCACCGGTGCGAACCCGGCCAGCTCGGCCAGCGCGGCGGTCGCGTAGCGCAGCGATCCGCGCGGCCAGCGCATCGCGTTGGCGCGCCGGTTGACCGCGGCGTCGAAGCCGGCGGCGACCACGCTGCCCACCCAGACGTCCTCGGCGTCGCCACCGTCGGCATCGGCTCCCCGCACCCGGATCAGGTCCACCTGGCGGGTGCGGCCGGTGGCCACGGTGGCGATGCCGTCGCGGGGTCCGCGCGCGGACAGCCCGAGACCCCGGACCAGGTCGTTGCCGGTGCCCGCGGGCACCATCCCCAGCGCGACGTCGGTGCCGGCGCAGGCGTTGAGCCCGAGGTGCATCATCCCGTCCCCGCCCATCACCACCAGGCAGTCCGGACGCCGGTCGGGGGCGTGCCTGCGGCGCTCGAGCGCGCGCCGCACCGCCGTCCGGCACCGCTCTGCCGCCTCCGCCCAGCTGCCGGCCCGGTGCACGTCGAGGCGGTGGTGCGGGCTGGAGCGGGCCAGCGTGGTGACGACCTGCGGCAGCTGGCGTCCGGCCCGGCCCTGGCCCGCGGTGGGGTTGACCACCAGCGTGCACACCGGCAGCGAGGAGTCCACGGGGTGGTCAGCTGGTCAGCTCGGGAGTGCCGACGGCGGCCTCCTCGGCCGGCCGGCGACGCGCCCGCCGCCGGTCGTTGGCGTGGCAGATGATCTCGGCCAGCACGAAGAGCAGCGACAGTGGGACGGCCAGGGCCAGCATCGAGAACGGGTCGGTGCTGGGCGTGGCGACGGCACCCACGACGAAGGACCCGAAGATGACGATGGTGCGGGCCTGGGAGAGCTGGGTCGCCTTGACGATGCCCATGATGTTGAGCGCGACGACCACCACCGGCAGCAGGAAGGCCACCCCGAAGACCACCATCATCTGCATGACGAAGCCCAGGTAGTCGCTGCCGTCGATGAGGTTGGTCGTCCCGTCGACCGTGAACCCCAGCATCACCGCCATCGCGGTCGGCATCAGCAGGTAGGCGAGACCGACGCCACCGAGGAACAGCGGGGTGGCGCTGCCGATGAAGGCCAGGGCCCACTTCTTCTCCCGAGCCAGCAGGGCCGGGGCGATGAACGCCCAGAGCTGGTAGAGCCAGATCGGCGCCGAGAGGATCAGACCGGCGAACCCGCAGATCCTCAGCACCAGCAGGAAGGGGGCGGCGATGCCCGAGTTGACCAGGCTGATGTCGGCGCCGGGGTTGTCGGCGAGCACCATCTCGGCCGCCTGGTTGTACGGGTACGCGACCAGTGCGTAGAGCTCGCGGAAGAAGATGGCCGACAGAACGGACACCACGACCACGGCGATCACCGCGATCGTCAACCGGTAGCGGAGCTCACGCAGGTGGTCCCAGATGGACATCGTGCCGTCCGGGGTGGACGGCGGCGGCTTGAGCCAGTCGAGAGAGAGCCGGCGGCCGCGGATGGTCACTGCCACCGCAGGACTCAGACGTCGCGACGCTGCTCAGCCGGCCGGTCGACGACCTCGGCGTCCACCACGTCGTCCCGACGGGGCGCGGTGGTGTCGCGCGGCTCCGCGGCCGGGGTGGTGGTGTCGGCGGGCTCGTCGGCGGCGGCCTTGTCCTTGTTGCCCCGCAGGCTCTGGGTCTCCTCCTTGAACTCGCGGATCGCCCGCCCGGTGCCCTTGCCGATGCCTGCCAGACGCGACCCGCCGAAGATCAGCAGCGCCAGCGCGACCACGAGGAGGATCAGCACCTCGGGGCCGCCGGGGAGTCCAAACACCATGGGAGTCATGTCGAGTCCTCTTCTCGTCTCGTGCCCGGGTGCGCTACCTCGGGCAACCTCTGGGGAGTCTACGCGTGGGCCGGCCGGGATCCCAGCCGCAACCGGTCAGCCGCGTCGGGCCACCCGCGTGCGGTCGCGCACGGCCTGCAGCTGCTCGGGCGTCGGTTCGGGTCGCAGCTGCTCCAGCAGCGAGCCCAGCTCCTCGGCGCGGCGGCCCAGCATGGCGATCTCGGACCAGACGTCGGCGGCCTTGTGGAACAGCCAGACGGCCCAGCCGACCAGCGACAGCAGACCGACCACGCCGATGACGACGAAGACCCAGACCCAGCTCACGTGTCCGACCCTAGGCCGAGCTGGCGGTAGAGGGCCAGCGCCTGCTCCGCCGCCTGGCGGGCCTCGTCGGCCGCCCCGGCCGGGTCGAGCACCCGGACCTCGTCGGCCAGCTGGAGCAGCAGGGCCCGCAGCCAGCCGGGGTCGGTGACCGGCAGGGTGGCGTGCAGGTGCCCGGTGGCTGGGTCGGTCTCGACCCGCTCGACCGGGTGGTACTCCGCCACCCAGGCCGCGCCGGGACGCAGCTCCAGGGTCACCCTGGCCGGGCCGGAGAGCGCCTGCAGCCAGCCCTCGGCCGGCGGCGGGAGGGGGCCGTGGTCGGCCGCCGGCGTCCCGGTCGGCTCGGCGCTGGCGATCCGGTCCAGCCGGAAGGTGCGCCAGTCGTCGCGGCCGAGGTCGAAGGCCTCGAGGTAGGCCACCCCGTCGCGCAGGCTGACCCGCGCCGGGTCGACCTCTCGCTCGGTGGTGCGCTCGGGCGTGTCGTAGACCAGCCGCAGCCGCCGGCCGGAGTCGATGGCGGTGGCCACCTGGTCGCGGATCCGGTCGTCGGCCGACTGCACCGAGACGGTGACCCGCTCAGCCACCTCCTGCCCGGCCCCGGCGACCGCCTCCAGCTTGGCCAGCGCGGAGTCGATGGTGCGGCGCACCGGGCCGGCGGCCAGCTCGCGCACCGAGCGCAGCCCCAGCACCAGCCCGAGCACCTCGTCGGCGGTGAAGCGCAGCGGCCGGGCGAGGTAGTCGGCGTTGGTGAGGTGGATGGTGCCGGCGCCGTCCACGGCGTCGAGGTCGATCTCGATGAGGTCGCCCGGCATCAGCCCGGGCAGCCCGCACATGTAGAGCACCGACAGATCGGCCCGCAGCTGCTTGGGGGTGACGCCGAACTCGCGGGCGGTCTCGGCCAGGTCGGCCCCGTCGTGGGACAGCAGGTAGGGCACCAGGGCCAGCAGCCGCTGCACCTGGACCGAGGAGCTCACGCGCGCTCCCCCGCGCCGGCCAGCGCCCGGGCCGCCCCGGCCAGGTGGTCCACCACCCGGCGTCGGACGGCGGCCGGCTCGAGCACCAGCACGTCCGGGCCGAAGGAGGCCACGTCGGCCACGAAGGCGCCCTCGTCGGCGTAACCCACCCGGTAGGCGGCGAACCCGTCCGGGGTGCCGGCGGGCAGCGGGTGGTCGACCGGCTCGCCGCGGCGGCGCAGCCGGGGGGCGCGGTCGGCGCGCACGGCGACCACGGCCTCCCCGGTGGCCGGGGCCGGGTCGAGGCTGCGGGACAGCGCGCGGACGTCGACGTCGGCCGGCACCTCGAAGGCGTCCGGACCGGCGACCACCTCGGGCTGGTCGAGGATCCGCGACATCTTGAACATCCGCGGCGCGTCGCGGTCGACGTCGTGGCCGACCACGTACCAGCGGCCGCGGGAGGAGGTGACGCCCCATGGCTGCAGGGTGCGGCGGCTGGTCTCCCCCGACGGGCGGCGGTACTCGAAGCGGACCACCGACCGGTTGAGCACGGCCTGCCACAGCGGCTCGAAGGCGCCCTCCCGGGCCACCACGGTGGGGCTCATGGTGGTGATCCGCGCGGTGTCGGTCTCCACCCCGGCCGCCCGCAGCTTGGCCCAGGCGCTCTGCGCCGAGGAGGCCATCCGCGCCTGCTGCCAGCTCTGCGCGGCGAGCGCGACCACCGCCGCCTCGTCGGCGTCCAGCTCGATCGGCGGCAGCTCGAAGTCGGTGCGCCGGATCCGGTAGCCGACCTCGTCGTCGAACAGCGGGGAGTTGCTGCCGGTCTCGATCGGGACGCCGAGGGCGCGCAGCTCGTCCTTGTCCCGCTCGAAGGTGCGTTCGAAGGCGCCGTCGGAGAGCCCCCGGTAGCCTTCGACCACCTCGCGGATCTGCTCCCGGGTGACGAAGCGCCGGCTGGCCAGGAGGCAGATCGTCAGATTGAGGATGCGCTCTGACTTCCGCGGGGCCATGCGCGGGACAGTACCAGTCCAGACGGCGCCTCCCCGGGGCCGCGGAAGGGGTTCATGACGACGTCGGAGACGGGCTCCGGAGCGGGTCGTTTCGCCCCCTCCCCGAGCTCGGACCTGCACCTGGGGAACCTGCGCACCGCACTGCTGGCCTGGCTCTTCGCCCGCTCCACCGGGCGCGCCTTCCGCTGGCGCGTGGAGGATCTCGACGTCGCCCGCAGCGCCACCGACGGGGTGGCCGAGGGTCAGCTGGCCGACGCCCTCGCGCTCGGGCTGGACGTCGACGGACCGGTGCTGCGCCAGTCCGAGCGCCAGCACCACTACGCCGCCGCGGTGGAGCGGCTGGGCGAGGACGTCTACGAGTGCTTCTGCACCCGGCGCGAGATCGCCGAGGCGTCCTCGGCACCGCACGACGGGTTCCGGCCCTATCCCGGCACCTGCCGCGACCTCACCGAGGAGCAGCGGGCCGAGCGGCGCCGGCGGCGTCCGGCGGCGCTGCGGGTGCGCACCGACACCGACACCTTCGAGGTGGACGACCTGCTTGCCGGCCGGGTCGGCGGGTTGGTGGACGACTTCGTGCTGCGCCGCGGCGACGGGGCGTGGGCCTACAACCTGGCGGTGGTGGTCGACGACGCCGCCACCGGGGTGGACCAGGTGGTCCGCGGGGACGACCTGCTGACGTCCGCACCCCGGCAGGCCTGGCTGGCGCAGCGGCTGGGGTACCGGCCGCCGACCTACGCCCACGTGCCGCTGGCGGTGAACGCGGACGGGCGTCGGCTGGCCAAGCGGGACGGCGCGGTGACGCTGGCCGAGCTGACCGCCGCAGGGGTGTCGGCGCAGGACGTCCTGGCCCGGCTGGCGGTCTCGCTCCGTCTCGCCACGGCCGGGGAACGGGTCGACGTCGCCCTGCTGCTCAGCCGGTTCGACCCCGCGGCCCTGCCCCGCGAGCCCTGGGTCGTCGAGGGCTGAGGCAGCGGTCCTGCCGGTCACGGTCTTCCCAGCGCCGGGCCCGGCGGGTAGAAAGGGTCCACCTCACTGAAACGGTGCAACGACGCACGGAGGGACACCCCCATGACCCCACGCAGGTTCCTGCCCGCCACCGCGGCCGCTCTCCTCGCCGTCCTGGTGGCCAGCTCCGCCGGCGGCGGCACGCTCGCCGGCGCCACCCCCGCCGACCCCGCTCCCGAGGTCCAGCTCGAGCAGCTGGACCGCGGGCTGGTCGCCCTGCGCACCGATGCGGGCGTCCACCTCAGCTGGCGGCTGCTCGGCACCGAGGTCACCGGTGCCACGCCCGACGGGATGACCGGCGCCGACTTCGCGGTCTACCGCGGCCGGGAACGGATCGCCACGGTGACCGGCTCCACCAACCTGCTCGACCCCGACGGCCGCGAGGGTTCGGTGTACCGGGTGGCCCCGGTCGTCGACGGCGTGGAGGGCGAGCGCTCGGCGCCGGTGCGTCCGCTCGACCAGGGTTACGGCGAGATCCCGCTGCAGCGCCCGCCCGACGGCGTGACCCCGGCCGGGGAGCGCTACAGCTACGCCGCCGGCGATATGAGCGTGGCCGACCTCGACGGCGACTCCAGCTACGAGTACGTCGTCAAGTGGGACCCCTCGAACGCCAAGGACGTCTCCCAGAAGGGCTACACCGGCAACGTCTACCTCGACGGCTACGAGGCCGACGGACGGCTGCTGTGGCGGATCGACCTCGGGGTCAACATCCGCGCCGGCGCCCACTACACCCAGTTCCCCGTCTACGACTTCGACGGCGACGGCCGGGCCGAGCTGATGGTGAAGACGGCGCCCGGGACCACCGTGCAGCGCCTCGACAGCCGCGGCCGGGTGGTCGCCGAGCGTGCGGTGCCGATCCCGGCGCACGACCGGGCGGCCGGCGTCCGCACCGACGACGACCACCGGTGGAGCGCCGAGGAGTACGCCGAGCACCTCCAGGACGTCCTGCAGGGCTGGTCGGAGCGGGAGGAGGTCGTCTCCGGCCGGTGGCCGGCCACCCTGGAGGAGGCCTGGGGCATCGAGCCCCGCTGGGACTACCCGCTGTCGGAGGCCGACGCCCGCGAGGCCACCGACTACTTCATCGACGTCTGGGCGCCGGCCCGGAGCAGTCGCAACGACCTGCGCACGTTCGAGGGCTTCGTGCTCACCGGTCCGGAGTACCTGACGGTCTTCGACGGTCGCACCGGCAACCCGTTGCAGACGGTGGACTACGAGCCGGGCCGCGGGGACGACGGCCTGCTGTGGGGCGACTACGCGATGAGCCGGATCGAGCCGGGCAACCGGGTGGACCGCTTCCTGGCCGGGGTGGCCTACCTGGACGGCCACCGCCCGTCGGCGGTCTTCGCCCGCGGCTACTACACCCGGGCCACGGTCGCCGCCTACGACTGGGACGGGAAGACGCTGTCCCGACGCTGGTTCGCCGACAGCGGGCACGTGCCGATGACCAACCCCTTCTCCGACAGCCCCCACGGCCGCGACGGCTCCGACCCCGAGCTCGGCCGCCTCACCACCCAGGGTTTCCACTCGCTGTCGGCGGCCGACGTCGACGGCGACGGTCGGCAGGAGGTGGTCTACGGCTCGGCCACCCTCGACGACGACGGCTCGCTGCTGTACTCCTCCACCGGCACCCTGCCAGGCGGCAGCGCCGACCCGGGGGCGGAGGCCCGGCTGGGGCACGGCGACGCCATGCACGTCACCGACCTCGACCCGGCCCGTCCGGGCCTGGAGATCTGGACCGTGCACGAAGGTGGGGCGTCGGCGCCCTACGGGGCGGCGATGCGGGACGCCGCCACCGGCGAGGTCCTGTTCGGGGCCTACTCCGGACGCGACACCGGGCGCGGGATGGTCGGTGACGTGCGCCCGGACGTCCCCGGCACCGAGGTGTGGGCCAGCATGCCGGTCGGGACCTCTGCGAGCGGGCTGCTGTCGGCCGACGGCGACGTGCTCGGCACCGCCACCCCGGGCACCAACCAGAGCGTGCGCTGGGCCGGCGACGGCACCACCCAGCTGGTCAACGGGTCCCGGGACCAGACCCCGACCATCGACGACTGGACCCGTGGCACGCTGCGCACGCTGAGCGGCACCCGGACCAACAACGACACCAAGGGCAACCCCGCGCTGGTGGCCGACGTGTGGGGTGACTGGCGCGAGGAGGTGCTGGTGCGGACGGCCGACTCCTCGGCGATCCAGGTGCACACCAGCACCGAGGTCAGCAGGCTGAAGCTGGCCACGCTGATGCACGACCCCCAGTACCGGGTCGAGGTGGCCCGGCAGAACACCGCCTACAACCAGCCGTCGCACCCGGGCTTCCACCTGTCGGCGAGCACCGACTGGACGACGGTGCCCCTGCCGCCCAACGCCACCGACGCCGGCCGTGGGGGCAGATGAGCGGGGCGCCCGGAGCCGCCAGCGGGCGCGGCGGTAGGTCCTGTTGTGCCCGACCGGGGGGTGGTTCGCCCTTCGACAGGCTCAGGGCGCTGTGGTCGGGCCGGGTGCGCTGGTGGGCGGGGCTCCCCCCCTTCGACAGGCTCAGGACGACGCTTCGAAGGCTCAGGGCGTTGGGGCCGCAGGTGGGTCAGCCGCCGGTGCCGGGGACGGTGGGCGGGGCCTCGGTCCAGAGCAGGTCGACGACGTAGACCATGGTCTGGCCGGGCTCGACCGCCGGGTCCTCGTTGCCGGTGTCGCCGTAGCCCAGGTCCGGCGGCACGACCAGCAGCACCCGGCTGCCGATCTTCTTGCCGACCAGGCCCTGCTTCCAGCCCTCGATCAGCTCGTTGAGCGCGTCGCTCTTCGGGGCGTCGGGGTAGCTGTCGATGGTGACCTCACCGGTCTCCCACGGCACGCCGCGGACGTCGACGGTGATGGTGTCGTTCTCCCCCACCTCGGGCCCGGTGCCCTCCACCAGCAGCTGGCTGACCAGCTCGGTGGGTGGCGTGCCCTCGGGCACGGCGATCTGCGGGTCGTCGACGGCACCGGTGACGGTCGGCAGGTCGGCGGGCGGCTCGACCTCCTCACCCACCGGGGAGGTCAGGGTGCCGGCGAGGATGTCGACGGTGAAGAGCAGCGTGTCGCCGACCTCGATCCCGGCCTGCGGGTTGCCGCCGGAGGCGTCGTAGCCGTCAGTGCCCGGCATCGCGATGAGCACGCGGCTGCCGATCTTCTGCCCCTCCAGCCCCTTCTGGAACCCGGGCACGACCTGGGTGAGACCGAAGGTGACGGGCTCGCCCCGCTCGTAGGAGGAGTCGAACACCTCACCGGTGCGGGCGTTGACGCCCTGGTAGTTCAGCTGGGCGCTGCCGGTGGCCTGCAGCGGCTGGCCGTCGCCCTCGACCAGCACCCGGGTGCGCGTCTCGTCGACCGCCCACGGGGTCTCCACGGTGACCTCAGGCGCGTCGCCGAAGTCGCCGCTGACCTCGACCTCGCCGAGGTCGGAGGACGGCTCGACCGGCTCGGGGGTCGGCGTGGGCGTCGCGCTCGGGCTGGGGGACGCGCTGGCGCTCGGGTCGGCCGGCGGGTTCGCCTCCGGGGTGGCGCTGGACCCCGGGGTGGGAGCGGCCTCGGGCTCGCCGCCGCTGCAGGCGGTCAGCGCCAGCAGCGGGGCGACGGCGAGGACGGCGAGGGCGGAGGTCAGCCGGCGGCGGACGGACCGGCCGGGTGCACCTGCCGGCGGCCGGCTCACCCCTGCGGTCGTCGTGGAGGTGGTCTCGGGCACCGGGGCAACATACCCGACCCGGGCGAACCCGTCCTCCCACCGACGGTCACAGGCCGGCGGCACGGCGGCCCATCTGCTCGATCAGCCGGTCCACCCGCTCGTCGGTCGCGGCGAAGGGGTCGCGGCACAGGATGGTGCGCTGGGACTGGTCGTTGAGCTTCAGGTGCACCCAGTCCACCGTGTACTCCAGGTCGTGCTCGCGGGCCGCGCTGACGAAGCGGCCGCGCAGCCGGGCCCGGGTGGTGGGCGGCGGCTCGGTGGTGGCGAGCTCGACCTCCTCCGGCGTGGTGAGCCGGGCAGCCGCCCCGCGGGCCTCGAGCAGCCGGAACAGCCCGCGTCCGGGCTCCACGTCGTGGTAGGCGAGGTCGAGCTGGGCCAGCCGCGGGTCGTCCAGCGCGAGACCGTGCCGGTCGGCGTAGCGCTGCAGCAGCCGCCGCTTCACCACCCAGTCGATCTCGGTGGCGATGTCGTCCAGCCGGTCGGACTCGACGGCCTCCAGGGCGCGGCGCCACAGGTCGAGCACCTGCTGCAGCTCCGGCCCCGGGTCCATCTCGGCGGCGGCGTGGTCGGCGGCTGCCTGCCAGAAGGTCTGCTGCAGCTCCAGCGCGGTGATGGTGCGGCCGTTGGCCAGCGTCACCGGGGTGCGTCCGGTGGGGTCGCGGCTGATGTCGCGGAGCGCCCGGATCGGGTTCTCGCAGGCCAGGTTGCGCAGCGCCACCCCGTCCTCGACCAGCCGCAGCACCAGCTCGACGGTGCCGACCTTGAGCAGGGTGGTGGTCTCGCTCATGGTGGAGTCGCCGACGATGACGTGCAGCCGGCGGAACCGCTCGGGGTCGGCGTGCGGCTCGTCGCGGGTGTTGATGATGGGACGGCTGCGGGTGGTGGCCGAGGACACCGACTCCCAGATGTGCTCGGCCCGCTGGCTGAGCGCGTAGGCGGCTCGCGGCCCGTCCTTGACGATCCGGCCGGCACCGCACACCAGCTGGCGCGAGACCAGGAACGGCACCAGCAGGTCGGTGTAGCGGTGGAAGTCGCCCTCGCGGCTGATCAGGTAGTTCTCGTGGCAGCCGTAGGAGTTGCCGTGGGAGTCGGCGTTGTTCTTGAACAGGTAGATGTCGGCGTCGACGTCCTCCTCGGCCAGCCGCCGGCGGGCGTCGGCGGCCAGCCGGCTGACGATCAGCTCACCGGCCCGGTCGTGGACGACCAGCTGGTGCAGCGAGTCGCACTCGGCGGTGGCGTACTCGGGGTGGGAGCCGACGTCGAGGTAGACCCGCGAGCCGTTGGAGAGGAAGACGTTGCTGGAGCGTCCCCAGCTGACCACGGTGCGGAACAGGTAGCGGGCCACCTCGTCGGGGTTGACCCGGCGTCCGCCGTGGCTGGTGGAGGAGACCCCGAACTCGGTCTCCAGCCCGTAGATGCGTCGCGTCAGCACGCGCCCCGTCCCATCCGCGTCAGCACGCGCCCCGTCCCATCCGCGTCAGCACGCGGGCCGTCCCATCCGCGTCAGCACGCGGGCCGTCCGATCGGCGCCGGCACGCGGGTCACAGCCCCACGAGGTCGAGCAGCGCGCCGAGCTCCTCGCGGGTCAGCTCGCGGTGCTCCCCCACCGGCAGCCGACCGAGCCGCACCGGACCGATCGCGGTCCGCGACAGCTGGTTGACCGGGTGCCCGACGGTGTCCATCATCCGCCGCACGATCCGGTTGCGGCCCTCGTGCAGGCTGATCTGCACCAGGCTGCGGTCGGCGGTGGTGTCGACCAGGCGCACCCGGTCCGGGCGCACCCGCCCGTCCTCCAGGGTGACGCCCTTCTGCAGCCGGTTGATCGTCTTCTGGTCCACCACCCCGGCGACCTCGGCCAGGTAGGTCTTGGGCACCTCGTAGGAGGGGTGGGCCAGCCGGTGGGCGAACTCGCCGTGGTTGGTCAGCAGGATCAGCCCCTCGGTGTCGGTGTCGAGACGTCCGACGTGGAACAGCCGCTCCCGGCGCCGGCCGAGCAGGTCGGTCAGCGTGGGCCGGTCCTCGGGGTCGTCCATGGTGGAGACCACCCCGCGGGGCTTGTTGAGCACCAGGTACACGTGGTGGCGGGCGGTGGGGATGCGGGAGCCGTCGACCCGCACCACGTCCTTCTCCGGGTCGACCCGCAGCCCCTGCTCGAGCACGAGCGACCCGTTCACCTCGACCCGTCCCTCGGCGATCATCTGCTCGCTGGCGCGGCGGGAGGCGATGCCGGCCTGGGCCAGCACCTTCTGCAATCGCACGCCCTGGCTGTCCTCCTGATCCGGTTCGCTCACGGCCGGGCTCCTTCCTCGGTGCCACCCGCGGGTGCGGGTGGGTCTCCGCGCCGCGGCGCGCCCATCTCATCGTCCAACGTCTCGTCGGCCAACGGCTCGTCGGGCAGCTGGTCGGCGTCGGTCGTCGTCCCGGCCGGCGGCACCGCGGCGAGCTGGCCCAGCTCGGCCTCCAGCGTGCTGGCGTCGGGCAGGTGCGGGGCCAGGTCGGGCAGCTGGTCCAGCGACTCCAGCCCGATCCGCTCGCAGAAGGTGTCGGTGGTCCGGAAGACGACGGCGCCGGTGACGGGGTCCTGCCCCGCCTCCTCGATCATCTCCCGCGCGAGAAGGGTGCGCACCACCCCGTCCACGTTGACGCCGCGGACGGCCGAGATCCGGGCCCGCGAGATCGGCTGCAGGTAGGCCACCACCGCCAGCGTCTCCAGCGCGGCCTGCGACAGCCGCGACTGCTGGCCCTCCAGCACCGCCCGGCTGATCACCTCGGCGTGCTCCTCGCGGGTCCAGTAGCGCCAGCCGCCGGCGAGGTGGCGCAGCTCGAACCCGCGTCCGGTGCGGTCGTAGAAGTCGCGCAGCTCCCGGCAGGTCTGCTCGACGGCCTCGACCGGGGCCTGCAGCGCCTGGGCCAGGGTGAGGGTGCTCATCGGCTCGTCGGCCATCAGCAGCAGCGCCTCGACCGGCCCGGACAGCTCGCCGACGAGGTCGGGGTGGACGGTCTGGCCCTCCGCCGCGGGGTGCTCAGACATCGCCGCCTCCCGCGGGTGCGTCGGCCGGGACGCCGGGCTCGTCGAACTCCGCCGAGATCTCCAGCTCACCGGTGTCCGCGCCGACCCAGCGGATGGTGAGCTCGCCCAGCGGGTCGGCCTGCTCGAAGGCGACGGCCTGCTCCCGGTACAGCTCGAGCAGGGCCAGGAACCGGGCCACCGTGGTCACCGTGTCGGCGTCGCGGGTCAGCGCGGCGAAGCTCAGCGCCCGCCCGCGGCGCAGCCGCTGCACGATCAGCGTCGCCTGCTCCCGCACGCTCACCTGCGGGGCGTGCAGGTGGGCCAGGGACAGCTCCTGGGTGGGTCGGGGCGTCAGCGCGCGGGCGGCGAGCGCGGCGAACCCGTCGAGGTCGACGGTGAAGGTCACCTCGGGCAGCAGCCGGGCGAAGTGGTCCTCCAGCCCGCCCGGGCGGGCGTGGCGGCGGCTCTGCTGGTCCAGGGTCCGCTCCAGCCAGGCGGCCACCCGCTTGAAGGCCCGGTACTGCAGCAGCCGGGCGAACAGCAGGTCGCGGGCCTCCAGCAGGGCGAGGTCCTCGGGGTCGTCGACCTCGCCGGCCGGCAGCAGCCGGGCCGCCTTGAGGTCGAGCAGGGTGGCCGCCACCAGCACGAACTGGCTGGTCTGCTCCAGGTCCCAGACGTCACCGGCGGCCTTGATGTGGGCGATGAACTCGTCGGTCACCCGCGACAGCGCCACCTCGGTGACGTCCATCCGGTGCTTGGCGATCAGCTGCAGCAGCAGGTCGAAGGGGCCCTCGAAGTTGTCCAGCCGGACGCTGAACCCGCGCGGCGGCGTCTCGGTGGTGCTCACGCGCCGGTGCTCATCCCTCGGCGCGACCGGCGGCGTTCTCGTCGAGCCGGCGCACCAGCTCCGAGCCGGCGCCGTGCTCGGCCAGGTCGGCCAGCGCGGCGGCCACCGCGGCCCGCACGATCCGTCCCCGGTCGACCGCCAGCCGGTGCTCGGCCCGCAGCTGCAGGCGCGCCTGCTCCAGTGCGAGCAGCTCGTCGCTGCTGACGTAGACGGTGATCTTCTCCTCGTGGCGGACCCGTCCCGAGACCCGCGGGGCGGACGCCTCCGGGCCGTCCGGACGGGCCGTGCGGGGACGGCGCACCGGCTCGGCCCGTTCGGCCGGGCGCGGCACCTCCGGCACCCCCTGGGTGGGGCGGAACAGCTCCGACGCCCCGGGCAGGTTCACACGGCGGGGCACTTGGCCAGCACCTCCCGGGCCAGCAGGCGGTAGGACTGGGCGCCGGGCGAGGAGGAGGCGTAGGTGGTGATCGGCTCACCAGCCACCGTCGTCTCGGGGAACTTGATGGTGCGCCGGATGACGGTGTGGAAGACCTGGTCGCCGAAGGCCTGCACCACCCGCTCCAGCACCTCGCGGCTGTGCAGGGTGCGGGCGTCGTACATGGTGCCGAGGATGCCCAGCAGCTCCAGGTCGGGGTTGAGCCGGTCCTGCACCTTGGCGATGGTGTCGGTGAGCAGGGCGACGCCACGCAGGGCGAAGAACTCGCACTCCAACGGCACGATCACCTTGTCCGCGGCGGTCAGCGCGTTGACCGTCAGCAGACCGAGGGAGGGCGCGCAGTCGATGAGGATGACGTGGTAGCGGTCGCGGACCCGGGCGAGCACCCGGGACAACGTCTGCTCCCGCGCCACCTCCGAGACCAGCTGCACCTCCGCCGCCGACAGGTCGATGTTGCTGGGCAGCAGGTCGAGCCCCGGCACGTTGGTGGCGGTGACGACGTCGTCGACGTCGACGTCGCGCGACATCAGCAGGTTGTAGACGCTGCTCTCCAGGGTGTGCGGGTTGACCCCCAGCCCCACCGACAGCGAACCCTGCGGGTCGAAGTCGACCATCAGCACGCGGCGTCCGGTCTCAGCCAGCGCCGCGCCCAGGTTGATGGTGGTGGTGGTCTTGCCCACCCCGCCCTTCTGGTTGCACATCGCGATCACGGTGGCCCGCAGCGGACCCTCCCGCGGGGCGGAGGGCTCGGGCAGCTGTGGCCAGGGTCGTCCGGTGGGGCCGAGGGCGGCCTCGCCGTCATCCGCACCGACCGGCGGGAAGAGCGCCGCGGTCCCCGGCGCCAGCCGAGCGTCCGACGGTCCACCACCGGTTGCTGTCTGGTCCACGTGGTTCCTTCCGCTCGCCACCACAGTGGGGACGAGGGTAGCGCGCCTGGCCGGGGCGCCGCAGCCGCGCGCAGACGTCCCGGCCTCCGGTTCAGCGGGAGCGCGGGTGGGCGCTGAGATAGACCTCGCGGAGGTGGTCGACCGTGACCAGGGTGTACACCTGGGTGGTCGTCACCGACGCGTGGCCGAGCAGCTCCTGCACCACCCGGACGTCGGCGCCGCCGTCGAGCAGGTGGGTGGCGAAGGAGTGGCGCAGGGTGTGCGGGGACACCTCGGCGTCCAGCCCGGCCCGGGCGGCGGCCGCGCGCAGCACCGCCCAGGCGCTCTGGCGGGACAGCCGGCGGCCGCGGGCGTTGAGCAGCAGGGCGGGGTCGGCGCCGGCCAGGGTCGGACGCCCTCGCACCAGCCAGTCCGAGACCGCGCGCCGGGCGTAGGAGCCGAGCGGGACGACCCGCTCCTTGTCCCCCTTGCCGATCAGCCGCAGCCCCTGGCGGGGATCGGCCTCGGCGTCGACCAGCCGGCTGACGTCGTCGACGTCGAGGGCGGTGATCTCGCTGATCCGGGCGCCGGTGCCGTAGAGCAGCTCCAGCAGCGCGGCGTCCCGCAGCCCGACCGGGGTGCTGCGGTCGGGGGCGTCCAGCAGCGCCTGCACCTGGTCCAGCGGCAGCGCCTTGGGCAGCCGGCGGCCCTGGCCGGGCGGGTGCACGGCGGCGGCCGGGTTGTCGGGGGTCAGCCGCTCCTCCACCCCGAACCGGTGCAGGCTGCGCACGGCCACCACCGCGCGGGCGACGCTGGCGCGGGCCAGCGGTGGCCGGGTGCGCCCGTGCTCGTCGACGGTGCCGGTCTGCAGCGCGTGCGCGAAGTCGGTGACCGCGGCGGCGTCGACGTCCTCAGGACGGGTCAGGCCACGGCGGGTGAGGTGGTGCAGGTAGCGCTCGAGGTCGCGCCGGTAGCCCTGCACGGTGTGGGTGGACATCCCCCGCTCGACGGCCAGGTGGTCGAGGAAGCCCTGGACGAAGCGCCGCAGGGCGGGCGGGACCTCCGGCTCCCCGTCCGCGGCGACGGGCGGCTCGGGGGCGGGGCCGCCGGTGGCGGCGGACCCCGGGTCGGTCACGGGCGCTGGTGCCGGGCCGGCCAGGGCGCGTCGGCCGGGCGCAGGCGGTCGTAGCCGTCGCGGCGGGCGACCTCGGTGGCCAGCACCCCGGCGACCAGCAGCGGGTTCTGCAGCCGCCCGGCCAGCACGCCGGTAACCAGCTCGGCGAGCGGGGCGAGGACGACGTCCATGTGCGCCTCCTCCCCCTCCACCACGAAGCCCTCGGGGCGGGGGGCGGGACGCAGCCCGCGGGCCAGGTAGATCCGCACCGACTCCTCGGTGCTGCCCGGGCTGACGAACTGGTCGACCAGCACCCGCCAGTCCTCGGCGGCCAGCAGCGCCTCCTCGGCGAGCTCGCGCTGGGCTCCGACCAGCCACGCCTCCTCGGCCACGTCCAGCAACCCGGCCGGCGGCTCGAGCAGCCGGTGGCGGGCCGGGTGGCGGTACTGGCGCACCAGCACCACCCGCTCCTGCTCGTCCAGCGCGATCACCCCGACCGCACCGGGGTGGCGCAGGTACTGGCGGGTGATGGTGCTGCCGTCGGGGGTGCGGACCTCGTCCTCGACCAGGGTGACCACCCGGCCCCCGGCCAGCACGTCGCTGCGCAGCACCGGCCAGCCGACCACCTCGTCGGCCAGCTCCGCGGTGCCGAGCACCGGGAGGTCGAGCTGGCCGCTCACCGGTCGACCGGGAGCCGGGTGCCGCGCCGACGGGCCACGGCGGCCTTGACCAGACCGGCGAACAGCGGGTGGGCGCTGGTGGGGCGGGACTTCAGCTCCGGGTGGGCCTGGGTGGCGACGAAGAAGGGGTGGGTCTCGGCCGGCAGCTCGATGAACTCGACCAGGGTGGCGTCGGGAGAGGTGCCGCTGATCCGCAGCCCCGCCTCCTCCAGCTTGTCGCGGTAGGCGTTGTTCACCTCGTAGCGGTGGCGGTGCCGCTCCTGCACCTGGGTGCTGCCGTAGAGCCGGGCCACCACGCTGCCGGGGGTGAGCGCGGCCGGGTAGGACCCCAGCCGCATCGACCCGCCGAGGTCGCCCTCGCCGCCGACGATGGCGACCTGCTCGGCCATCGTGGCGATCACCGGGTGCTCGGCGTCGGGCTCGAACTCCGAGGACGCCGCCCCGTCCAGCCCGGCCAGGTGGCGGGCCACCTCGATCACCATCACCTGCAGCCCCAGGCAGAGCCCGAGGATCGGGATCTGGTTGGTGCGGGCGTAGCGGACCGCCTCCACCTTGCCCTCCACGCCGCGGATGCCGAAGCCGCCGGGGATGCAGATGCCGTCGACGTCGCCGAGGGCCTCCTCCGCACCCTCCGGGGTGGCGCAGCTGTCGGAGGCGACCCAGCGGATGTGCACCTTGGCCCGGTTGGCGAACCCGCCGGCGCGCAGCGCCTCGACCACCGACAGGTAGGCGTCGGGCAGGTCGATGTACTTGCCGACCAGGGCGATGGTGACGTCCTCGTCGGGGTGCTCCACCCGGTCGAGCAGGTCGTTCCAGCGGGTCCAGTCCACGTCGCGGAAGGACAGGTCGAGCCGGCGCACCACGTAGGCGTCCAGGCCCTCGGAGTGCAGCACCCGCGGGATGGCGTAGATGCTGGAGGCGTCGATGGCCACCGCCACGGCCTCCTCGTCGACGTCGCAGGCCAGCGCGATCTTGCGCTTGACGTTGTCGGGCACGGCGCGGTCGCAGCGGCACACCAGCGCGTCGGGCTGGATGCCGACCTCACGCAGCGCCGCCACCGAGTGCTGGGTCGGCTTGGTCTTCAGCTCCCCGCTGGGCCCGATGTAGGGGATCAGCGAGACGTGCAGGAAGAAGGCGTTCTGCCGGCCGATGTCGCGGCGGACCTGCCGGGCGGCCTCGAGGAAGGGCAACGACTCGATGTCGCCGACGGTGCCGCCGATCTCGTGGATCACCACGTCGATGTCGTCCCCGCCCATGGCGAGCATCGACGCCTTGATCTCGTTGGTGATGTGCGGGATCACCTGGACGGTGTCGCCGAGGTAGTCCCCGCGCCGCTCCTTGGCGATCACCGAGGAGTACACCTTGCCGGTGGTGACGTTGGCGTCGGCGTTGAGGTTGACGTCGAGGAAGCGCTCGTAGTGGCCGATGTCGAGGTCGGTCTCGGCGCCGTCCTCGGTGACGAACACCTCCCCGTGCTGGAACGGGTTCATGGTGCCGGGGTCGACGTTGAGGTAGGGGTCCAGCTTCTGCATGGTCACCCGCAGCCCGCGGGCGATCAGCAGGCTGCCGAGACTGGAGGCGGTGAGCCCCTTGCCCAGGGAGGAGACGACTCCCCCGGTGACGAAGACGTGCTTGGTGATCGTGTGGCCCACGGACCTCCACCCTATGCCTTGCGGGCGCTCCGGGGCGACTCCGCCACGGTGCCGGCGGCCGTCGACCCCGTTCCGGCGTGCCCGGCCAGCTCGAGCAGCTCGCGGGCGTGGGCGAGGGCGGTGTCGCTGCCGTCCATGCCGGCCATCATCCGGGCCAGCTCGGCCTCCCGCTCCACCGCCTCGACCTGCCGGACGCCGGAGGTGGTGACCTGGCCGTCGTCGGACTTGGCCACCACGAAGTGCCGGTCGGCGAAGGCAGCCACCTGGGCCAGGTGGGTGACGACGACCACCTGGGTGTGCCGGGCCAGCGCTGCCAGCCGGCGTCCGATCTCGACGGCCACCCGGCCGCCGACGCCGGCGTCCACCTCGTCGAAGACCATGGTCTGGCGCTCGGTGCCGTCGGCCGTGCCCGGCGTGTCGTCGCGGGGCTCGGCCAGCGACACCTCCAGCGCCAGCCGGACCCGGGAGAGCTCACCGCCGGAGGCGACCCGGCCGAGCGGGCCGGGTTCGCTGCCGGGGTTGGCCGAGAACAGCAGCTGGACGCTCTCCAGCCCGTGCGGGCCGGGCTCCTCCAGCGGGGTCAGCTCGAACTGCAGCCGGGCGTGCGGCATCGCCAGCGCCGTCAGCTCGGTGACGCAGGCCTCGGCCAGCCGGTCGGCGGCCCGCCGGCGCAGGTCGGTCAGCCGTGCCCCCAGCTCGCCGAGCCGCTCGGTGCAGGCGGCCACCTCGGCCTCGAGCTCGCCGATCCGGGTGTCGCCGGACTCCAGGGTGGCCAGCCGCTCGGCGGACTCGGCGGCCCAGGCGAGCACCTGGTCGACGTCGTCGCCGTACTTGCGGGTGAGCGCGGTGAGGGCGGCGGTGCGCTCCATCACCGCCTCCAACCGGGCCGGGTCGGCCTCGAGCCGGTCGAGGTGGGCCGAGACGTCGCCGGCGAGGTCGACCAGCAGGGTCTCCACCTCGGTGGCCCGCTCGAGCAGCGGCGTGGTCTCGGGATCGGTTCCGGCCAGCTCGCCGAGCGCCTTGCGGGCCAGCTGGGTGAGGGCGATCGCGTCGGCGGCCTCGTAGGAGTCCTCGTCGCCGGCCAGTGCCACCAGCGCCTGCCGCGTCGACGTGCGCAGCTCGTCCACCGCCTGCAGCCGAGCCGCCTCGGCGGCCAGCCGGGCGTCCTCACCCGGCTGGGGGTCGACCTTCTCGATCTCGGCCAGCCCGAACTGCAGCAGGTCGATCTCGCGGGCGCGGGCCTGGCTGTCGGCGCGCAGCCGGTCGAGCTCGGCCCGGGCGGCACGGCGGCGCTCGAAGCAACCACGGTAGTCCGTGAGCACCTGCCGCAGCGCCGGGTCGGCGGCCTGGTCGAGCAGCTCGCGCTGGCGCTCGGGGCGGGACAGCCGCACCTGCTCGGCCTGGCCGTGGATGGCGATGAGCTCCGAGGCCACCTCGGCGCACTGGGCGGCGGTGACCTGGGCGCCGCCGAGCCAGCAGCGGGTGCGTCCGGCGGTGGTCAGCTGGCGGCTGATCAGCAGCTCGTCGTCGTCGAGCTCGCCGCCACCCTCGACGACCCGCTCGCGGACTGGCGCGGGGAGCCCGGCGAACCGGCCCTCGACCCGGGCCCGTCCGGCTCCGACCCGGACCGCGGACCGGTCGGCGCGCCCGCCCAGCAGCAGTCCGAGCCCGGTGACGACCATCGTCTTGCCGGCCCCGGTCTCGCCGGTGACCACGGTCAGCCCCGGGTGCAGCTCGAGCTCGGCGGCATCGATCACGCCGAGGTCGGTGATGCTGAGCTCGGTGATCACGACAGCACCTCCCGGCCGCCGCGCCAGCCCTCCACCCGCAACCCGAACTTGCTCACCAGCCGGTCGGTGAACGGGGCCCGGGTGAGCCGGGCCAGGCGCAGCCGGTGCTCGCTGCGCTGGATCTCCACCACGGTGCCCGACAGCACCTCGCTGGAGCGGCGTCCGTCGCACCAGACCACCCCGGCCGCCTTCGACTCCCCGAGGATCTCGATCCGGATGGTGGAGGACGGGCCGAGCACCAGCGGCCGGGCGAACAGCGCGTGGGCACTGAGCGGCACCAGCAGCAGCGCCTCCACCCCGGGCCACATCACCGGCCCGCCGGCGGAGAAGGCGTAGGCGGTGGAACCGGTCGGGGTGGCGACCAGCACCCCGTCGCAGGACCAGCGTGAGAGCGGGCGGCGGTCGATCTCGACCATCGTCTCCAGCATCTTCTCCCGCGAGGCCTTCTCCAGGGACACCTCGTTGACCGCGAAGGTGGTCCACGACGGCCCGTCGGCGCCGGGAGCGGTGACCGAGACCTCGATCACCACGCGCTCCTCCAGCCGCCAGTCCCCCGACACCACGTGCTCCACCACGGTGTCGATCTCGCTGGACTCGGCCTCGGCGAGGAAACCGACGTGGCCGAGGTTGACCCCGAGCAGCGGCACCTCGGCGGGCACCGCCCACTCCGCGCCGCGCAAGATGGTGCCGTCACCGCCGAACACGACGGCCAGCTCGCAGCCGTCGTGCACCGCGACGTCGCGTGGCTCGAAGGGCTCGATCAGCCCGTGGGTGCAGCGCTCCTGCAGCAGGTCGGCGTCCTCGCGCGGGACGAGGGCGGTGATGCCGTGGCGGCTGAGTCCGGTGACGAACCGGACGGCCGCCTCGACCGCCAACCGGCGTCCGGTGTGGGTCAGCACGGCGACCCGTCGCGCGGTCGGGCGGGTGGTGCCGGGCTGCGGGTCGCTCACGCGCTCACCCTACGGCCCGGCACCACCGCCACCCGTCCGCTCCCCGTCATCTGTGGACGGCTCGCCGACTCCGGTGGGTTCAGCGCTCGCCGGGCAGCGGCAGCGGCTCGATCGGCTGGTCGTCGGCGGTGAGGTCGATGCCGTAGTCGGCGGCGAAGACCATCCGGGTCTCGACCAGGACGTCGTCGGTGCGGTCGTCGAGGTCGAACACCCGGGCGCCGCGGAGCCGGTTGCGCTCGGCGCCGGACAGACCGTAGGTGCCGAAGCCGGTGTTGCCGGCGTAGCCCAGCAGCACCCCGTAGTAGTTGCCGCAGTAGGTGTTGACGTGGTCGTGGCCGCAGAAGACGCCCTTGACGTCGCCGCGGTCGAGGATGGCGCTGAACAGGCCGCTGTTGACCGGCCCGGGGCACTCGTCCTCGTTGCGCTCACCGGTGATCTGGTGGCGCACCACCGCGGCCTCGTGGTTGCCGCCATTGCGCTCGTCCACCCCGCCGAACCACATGAAGCGGTACTCCCACAGCGGGATGTGGATGAACATCAGGGCCGGCACCTTCTTGCGCCAGCGCTTCTCCAGCGCACGGGAGGTCTGGCAGTACCACTCGACCTGGTTCATCCGCACCCAGTCCCAGGTCGGGTAGCCGGAGAAGTCCTGGCCGGCGACCTGGGCGGGGGCGTAGCGGCCGCTGTCGAGCAGGAAGAGGGCGAACGCCGCACCCTGGCGCCGGTCGGTGGCCCGGATGGTGAGCGCCATGTTGCCCGAGCCGGTGACGCCCTCGGGGCTCGGCTCGTTGTAGTTGTGCGGGTAGGAGCGGTAGATGTCGAGCATCTCCTCCTCGTCGAGGCCGCCCTGCGGGGTGGAGTCCTCGTCGTGGTTGCCGTAGGTGAGCACCCAGGGGATGCCGCGCTCCTCCATCGGCACCACCACGTTGTTCATCGCCTGGCGCATGGCCCGCTCGTCCTCGCAGCCGCCGGTGATGTTGTCGCCGTTGAGCACGACCAGGTCGGGCTGCTCGGAGTCGAGCACCTTCTCCATCAGCTCGATGGTGCGGCGGTCGATGCGCTCGTCGTCCTGGGTGTCGTTGAACTGCACGATCCGGAAGGTGTGGTCGCGGAAGGTCAGCGGGGTCTTGCCCTCCGCGCGCGCCGGGGCGGCGCCGAGGCTGCTCATGCCGGCGCCGAGGGTGACGGCCGCGGCCGCCAGGCCGGTGCCGGCCAGGAAGTTGCGTCGGCCGACGTCGCCGCGGGCGGGGTCGGTGGTCTCCGGCGTCGCGGGGACGGAGGGCTGGTTCGGCTGGGTCATCGGGAGTCCTTCCGTGGCTGGCGGCCCGCACCGTCGCGGGGTCGCCGACAGCCAACCGGCGGTCGCTGTCCACCGACCGGAGCGCAGGTGTCCAGCAGGTGACGTCGGCGCTGCGAGTTGGTTCAGCCGGCCCGGCGCAGCAGCAGGAAGAACTCGGTGTTGCCGTCGGCGCCCGGCAGCCGGCTCGGCACCTGCCGCTGGGGCGTCCAGCCGCAGCCGCGGGCGGCGTCCGCGACCGCCTCGACGGCGGCCCGGTGCAGGGCCGGGTCGCGGACCACGCCACCGCGGCCGAGCTGCTCCCGTCCGACCTCGAACTGCGGTTTGACCATGAGCAGCGCGCGGCCGTCGGGGCGGGTGACCGACAGCAGGCGCTCCACCAGCAGTGTCAGCGAGATGAAGGAGACGTCGGCCACCACGAGGTCGACGGGCTCGTCGTCGAGGTGGGCCAGGGTGAGGTCGCGCAGGTTGAGGCGCTCGTGGACGACCACCCGCGGGTCGTGGCGCAGCGGCTCGGCCAGCTGGCCGTGGCCGACGTCGACGGCGTAGACCCGACGACAGCCGTGGTGCAGCAGCACCTGCGTGAAACCGCCGGTGGACGCGCCGGCGTCCAGCGCCCGGCCCGACGGCTGCAGGTCGAGGTCGTCCAGGGCGCCGAGCAGCTTGTGCGCGGCCCGCGACACCCACGGGTCGACGTCGGTGACGTCGACGTCGTCGGGCTCGACCTCGCCGGCGACCCGGGTCACCACCGCCCCGCGGACCCGGACCTTTCCGGCGCGGACGAGCTCCTGGGCCTGGGTGCGCGAGCGTGCGAGGCCGCGGGCGAGCACCGCCCGGTCGAGTCGCACCTCAGTGCTCGGCGCGGCCCGACAGCAGCTCGTGCAGGGCGCGGTGGGCGCGCTCGAGCCGCTCGTGGTGCTCGGCCAGCGGCACCGAGCCGAGGTCGGCGACCGCGTCCAGAGCGGCGTCCAGCTCGGGGTGGCGGCTGGTGGGGGTCGCCTCGTCGGTGGCGTCCGGGTCGGTCATCGCGTCCTCCTCGACCGCCCAGGGTAGCGGCGCGGCGACCCTCGACCCGGACCGCCCTTCCGGTGCGGCCGCCCCGCCTGTCACCGCGGCCGCCGAGGGTCAGCCCCTCGGGCGGACGGCCTCGGCCGCGTCGGCCAGGTCGAAGGTCTCCCCGCGGTCGGCGGCCAGCCAGCACAACCGGGCCGCCGCCCACGCGGCGGGCACCTGCTGCTCGGGCGGGACCGGCTGGTCGACGACGAGCCGGCCGCCGGTGAGCCGTACGACGGCGTCACCGCAGCGGGCGACGTCGTCGCCGAGGTCCACCTCGGGCACCGGGTCCAGCAGACCACGGAGGTCGGCCGCCAGGTGGTCGGGACGGGCGTCGGGAGGCGCGGCGAGCAGCTGGGGCACCCCGTGGGAGCCGGTGAGCACGAGCAGTGAGGCCATCCCGGCCGCCCGGGCGCCGGCCACGTCGGTGTCCAGCCGGTCGCCGACGAACAGCGGCCGGGACGCCCCGGTGCGCCGGACCGCCTCCTGCAGCAGCGGCGGGGACGGCTTGCCGGCCACCAGCGGGTCCACGTCGACGGCAGCGCGCACGGCGGCCACGGCCGTCCCGTGCCCGGGGACGAGCCCGCGGTCGGTGGGCCGATTGGTGTCGGTGTTGGTCGCCACCCAGACCGCGCCGCGCTGGACCGCGTGGGCGGCCTCGTTGAGCCGCGGCCACGCCAGCTGCGGGTCGTAGCCCTGGATCACCCCGGCCGGTGCGTCGTCGGCGGAGTCGACCACCCGCAGCCCGAGGGCCTCGACCTCCCGGTGCAGCGCGGCGGTGCCGAGCACCAGCACGGTCGACCCCTCTGGCAGCTGGTCGGCCAGCAGCCGGGCACCGGCCTGCGCGGAGGTGATGACGTCCTCCGGGGCGGCCTCGACGCCGAGCTCGACCAGGTGGGCGGCGACCTCCTCGGGCGTGCGCGCGGCGTTGTTCGTGACGAAGCCGACGCCGGCTCCCTGGTTCCGGAGCCGGTGCAGGCTGTCGGCCGCGTGCGGGACCGGTGAGCGCCCGAGGTACACCACTCCGTCGAGGTCGAGCAGGACGACGTCGTGCCGGCTCGCGAGGGTGCCGGCGACCGCAATCTGACTCACCGGTCGTCCCCGTCGGCCGGCCCGTCCTCGTCGTCGCCGACCAGTCCGTCGGCGACCGACCCGCCGTCGTCGTCGAACTCGTCCTCGGCCAGCGTCTCCTCATCACCCGCGAGCTCGTCGCCGACCGGACCGTCCTCGTCGGCGGCGAACTCGTCGTCCAGCAGCGTCTCCACGCCACCGGTGAGGTCGTCGTCGGCTGGCACGTCCGCATCCTCGATGAGCTCGTCGTCCTGCAGCGTCTCCTCCTCGCCCAGCTCGTGCTCCGCCAGGGTCTGCTCGTCACCAGCGAGCTCGCTGTCGATCAGCGCGTCGTCGTCCGATGTCGTCCCGTCGGCCTCCGGGCCGACGTCTGCGGGGTCGCTCGCGGGTGCTCCCGCGTCCGGGGTCGAGGAGCTCCCGACACCGGTGGTGACGACGACGTCCTCGTGCTCCGCGCCGTCGTCCTCGACGTCCGCGCCGCCGGGACGCTCGTCGTCGAGCGGCTCGTCCGCAGTGTCCGCGTCCTCGTCCTGCTCGTCTCCCAGCGCGTCCTCGGCGGACTCGTCCTCCGGCTCCTCGGGGGCCCACGGCTCGATGCCGGCCTCGTCCACCTCGAGCACCATGCCCTGCAGCAGCGCGACCCGGTCGCCGGCGTCGGTGACGTGGCCGCGGTCGAGGTCGACGGTCCGGGTGAACCAGGTGAGCGCGCCGGTCTCGTCGCCGGTCCGCAGCAGGAGGTCGGCGTAGGCGTAGGTCAGCCGGGCGGCGGAGTCGCGGCTCAGCCCGCGGGCGGGCGTCCGGGTGGCCTGCTTGAGCAGCCGGACCGCCTCCTTGGTCTGGCCCATGTCCTCGCGCACCCCGGCCTCGACCATCAGCGCCTCCGCGCGGGAGTCCGGCCCGAGCTCGGGGCTGGAGGCCGCCTCGCGGGTCAGCGCCAGCGCGTCGTCGTGACGCCCCAGGGCCCGCTCGCAGTCGGCCATCACCGGCAGGTACTCCACGCCACCGGTCATCCGGCGCAGGGCGCGGTACTCCCGCAGGGCGTGGGCGTACTCCCCCGCGGCGTAGGCGGTCTCGGCCGATGCCTCGCGCACCACCGGCAGGCGGGACGCCCGACGGCGCGCCGCCTCCGCGTGGGCGAACGCCAGCTGGGGATCGGTGTCGATGAGCTCGCCGGCCATCACCAGGTGCCCGCCGACGAACTCGGCGCTCTCCGGGCTGAGACCCCTCAGCTCGGCGCGGACCGCTCGCGGCAGCCCACCGAGATCGATGCCGCTGGGCAGGTCCGGGTCGTGCTCGAGGCTGGTCCGCCGGTGCGGCACCATCCGCGAGGCCGACGCCGGCTCACGCCGCTCGAACCCGCGCTCGTCGCGTCGTCCGCCGCGCCGGTCCTGACCGGCCCGGCCGGGACCGGTGCCACGGCCACGGTCGCCGGCGCCACGCCCGCGGTCGTCCCGCCACCCGGCACCGCGACCGCGGTCGTCGCCGTCACGACGCTCACGGGGCCGGTCGTCATCGGACCGCCTGCCGCGAGCCCGGTCGTCGCCGCCGCGGCCACCCGGGAACCGGTCGTCACGGCCACCTGCACGCGCACCGCGCGGCCGGTCGCCCCAGCCACCGCTGCGGCCGTCGCCGGCGCGCTCGTCGCGGTCGCGTCCCCGGCTGCCACCGGTTCGGTCGCCCTCGTCACGCCCGCGACCGGAGCCGGCACGGTCGTCCCACGAGCTGCGGCGCCCACCACGGTCGCGCTGGCCTTCCCCGCGGCCGGTCCGTTCGTCGCGGTCAGCCCCGCGGCGGTCACCGGACCGTCCGTCGCCTCCACGGCTGCCGCCACCGCGCTCGTCCCGGTCGTCGCCACGACGGCCAGCGCCGCGGTCGCCCCGGGAGTCATCACCCCAGCGACGGTCCCCGCGTCCGCCGGAGCGGTCCTCGCGGGCAGACCCGCCCCGGGGGCGCTCGTCCCGGTCACGGTCTCCGCCGGAGCCACCGCCGCCCTGGTACGGAGGCTCGCCCCGCCCTCGGCCACGGTCGCCGGACCGGCCGGCGCCCGTCCGGTCGTCCCGGCCGCGCCCACTCCCCGCCCGGTCGTCGCGTCCGCGGCTGCTCGATGGACGGTCGTCCCGCCCCGCGCCCGATCCGGGTCGGCTGTCGCGACCCCGGTCGCCACCGCGGTCGGGTCGGCCTCCGCCGCCACGCTCGGGTCGTCCGCCGTCCCTCCCGCGTCGGGGGCCGTCTCCGGGTCGTCCGCGTCCGCTGTCTGCCACCGCACCATCCTGTCGTCTGCACCGTGCCCGGACCAACCCGGGGTGCTGGGTCGCACCGCACCGGAACCAGGCACACGTCGTGAAATGCACGAGGCCCCCGTCACCAGAAATGGTGCGGGGGCCTTCGTGTGTGGTTGTCCGGCGGCGTCCTAGTCTCCCACACCCTCCCGGGTGCAGTACCATCGGCGCTGGTGGGCTTAACTTCCGGGTTCGGAATGGGACCGGGTGTTTCCCCACCGCTGTGGCCACCGAAACTCTATGGAGATGTCCAACACTCACACTACTGACTGTGTGCGGTTGGTGTTGGTGTCTCGAGAGACTCCACAGTGGGCGCGAATACATCATCAAGGCATCTCAGGCCTTGGAGCAGAGTTTGT
>NZ_QOUI01000020.1:0-3458 GCF_003327535.1 Desertihabitans brevis
TGAAGATAAAAATAGAAGCATTTGTATTTATCTGATACTTGAGCCACTGTTTTGAGATCGTAAGGATCTAGGAGATGTATGCAAACAAGGTAAAGTTTCTGACTGTGATCAACTTGGCGACCACCAGAACGATCCTTGTCTTGCTGTATTCAAGTTGACACGCAGCCTCCTCGTGGCCCCTCCTGGATGGCATTCTAGCATCCGCTAGATGTTAACTAATGCGTGCAGCGAAGTCCAATCCCCTGGACGTTAAATTTGGGTTGTGCGTAGGGCTTGGAACCCACCACGTAAAAACGTTATCCAGTGAAAGCTACAACAACAGACTTTTATAAGATCCCCTCAAAAGTTGACGACCACGGCAAACGTTTAAAGGACAACGATTTAAGAATAGCGACTTGGAACGTCCGCACCCTTCACAGGGTAGGCGCTTCCGCCCAGCTGGCGGATGCCCTCAAAAAATGTAGGACGGACATCGCTGCCATCCAGGAAATGCGATGGACAGGGCAAGGATGCAAAAGGCTGGCATCTTGCGATGTCTATTACAGCTGCCATGTTGATAAGCACGAATTTGGATGCGGATTTGTGGTTAATAAGAGACTTCGCCACCTTGTCTCTAAGTTCACGCCCGTGAACGAAAGAATAGCCACAATCCGCATCAAGGCAAAATTCTACAACATCAGCCTAATTTGTGCTCACGCCCCGACGGAAGAGAAGGACGATGGGGTTAAGGATGCCTTCTACGCTAAACTCGAGGACGTATATGATAAGTGCCCGGCCCATGAAGCTAAAATCGTCCTCGGAGATTTTAATGCGAAGGTCGGGCGCGAAGGTATCTTTGGCCCCACTGTCGGACAGTTCAGCCTCCACGAAAACACTACCCCTAATGGTATGAGGCTGATCGATTTCGCCGCGGCGCGTAACATGGTAGTATGTAGCACCAAGTTTCAACATCTCGACATCCACAAGGCCACTTGGGTGTCCCCCGATCGATCAACATCCAACCAGATCGATCATATTGTGATTGACGGAAGGCATGTATCCAGTGTACTAGATGTGCGCACATTCAGAGGTCCTAACATCGACTCTGACCACTATCTTGTCGCAGCCAAGATTCGATTGCGCATTAGCGCATCGAGGTCTGCGCGCTCTAGTGCACTGCGTAAGCTGGACGTCAAGAAGCTGCGATCACAAAGGACAGCCGAAGCCTTCTCCGCTCAACTCTCGGATAAGCTCCGTCGATCCCCCTCCAATCTCAGCGACATTGGTGGATTGTGGGCCAATATCTCCCACTCCTTGCGCTATACTGCGGAAACAGTCCTTGGTTTCGAGCGCCCACCCCAACGGAACCAATGGTACGATGAGGAGTGTCGCGAGGCAACTGCAGCAAAAAACGCCGCATACAAAAAAACGTTGCAGTCAGCCGCTACGCGAGCCATTGTCGAGAACTACAGAGAGAGGAGAAGGGATGAGAGACGCCTTTTCAGACGCAAGAAAAGGGAGCAGGAAAGGCGTGAGCGTGAGGAAGTCGAGATGCATAGATGTAGGAATGACGCTCGAAAATTCTATCAAAAGGTTAAGCGTCTAACCGAGGGCTATAAGCCCGGAGCGTCTTCCTGCAAAGATGAAAATGGAAACTTGGTAACAGATCCGCAAGGGGTGCTGAGGTTATGGAGGAAACACTTCTCTACTCTGCTACAAGGCGATGACGACACCAATACCGCCTTTAGAGATGTTGTTCCGAACCCAATCGATGATGACGGCGTGGAGATTCCGCCGCCTAGCCATGAAGAGGTCAAAGTCGCGATCATGCGTCTCAAAAACAATAAAGCGGCAGGCCCTGATGGCCTCCCCGCTGAATTGTTTAAGACCGGATGTAATGAGCTGGTAGGGCGCATGCACCAGCTTATTTACAAAATATGGCTAGAGGAAAGTATGCCCAACGATTGGAACCTCAGTGTCCTCTGTCCTGTCCTGAAAAAGGGAGACCCTACGATATGCGCCAACTACAGGGGTATAAGCCTTCTCCCTATCGCATATAAGGTTCTTACAGGCGTATTGTGTGAACGACTGAAGCCACTCGTCAAAACACTGATTGGACCTTATCAGTGCGGCTTCAGACCTGGCAAGTCCACCATCGACCAGATCTTCACACTACGCCAAATCCTGGAAAAGACCCACGAAAAACAAGTCGACACACACCACCTTTTTGTCGACTATAAGGCTGCCTTCGATAGCCCCATAAGGGATCGTGTTTTTGCCGCAATGTCTGAGCTCGGTATACCTGCGAAGCTGATAAGGCTATGCAGAATGACGTTGAGCAATTCCTGCAGCTCCGTCAAGGTAGGAATGGACCTCTCCGAACCTTTTGATACCGTGCGAGGTTTCAGACAAGGCGATCCCTTATCATGCGACCTCTTCAACTTCGTCATGGAGAGCGTTCTGCGAAAGGCGGGAGTGCATCGCAATGGCACTATTTTTCAAAAGAGTGTCCAGTTGCTTGCGTACGCTGACGACATCGACATCATAGGGCGTACCAAGCGAGATGTTACTGCTGCCTTTAGTGCTATTGAACGGGAGTCTACCAAGATGGGTTTGGCAGTAAATGAGGGCAAAACGAAGTATATGTTGTCGACAAGTAGAGAAGTGCGGCGGATTGATTCTGAGATTACGGCCGATAACTATACTTTTGAGACAGTCAAGGAATTCATTTATCTTGGCTCCGCCGTTACCACCAAAAATGATGTCAGTCTGGAGATCAAACGCAGGATCACTCTTGCCAACAGGTGCTACTATGGTCTCAATAGGCAATTGAGTAGCAGAGACCTCTCTCGTAAGACAAAACTAATACTCTACAAGACGCTCATCCTACCCGTGCTTCTCTATGGCGCAGAGGCATGGACCCTATTAAGCACTGATGCAGCAGCCTTGAGAGTGTTCGAGAGAAAAGTCCTGCGTAAGATCTTTGGTCCAGTGCGTGTTGGCGATGATTTCCGCATCCGATATAACAGTGAGCTGTATGAGCTCTTCAACGACATAGACGTTGTACAGCGTATTAACATCCAGCGGCTGCGCTGGCTCGGCCATGTCGTTCGAATGGAGGAGGATGCTCCGGCGAGACGTGTATTTGATGCGGGGATCTGCGGAAGTCGGCGAAGAGGACGACCTTGTATCCGTTGGAAGGACCAAATCGAAGAAGCCCTGTCATCGATTGGTGTGACCAATTGGCGTAGGCGCGCAAGAAGCAGAGGCGCCTGGAAGGATGTTTTGCGGCAGGCCGAAATCCGTTAATCGGATTGTTATGGCCAATTAAGTAAGTAAGTAAGTAAGTAACTTCGAGCATATGCTCGGTATAGTGTAACAGACCATAATCTCTTATGGGAATCAAACCCTCGACTCTCACTCTAATAGCCTAGCACACGCTCACTAGACTATCAGGGCACCCATCTAAGTTTGTTTCT
>NZ_QOUI01000021.1:0-1306 GCF_003327535.1 Desertihabitans brevis
GGCAGGTTCAGGAGCCAGCGCAACACCCGATCGGTGGAGGCTGTTGTGGTTGTTGCTGCTGGGGTGAAGGCGCAGGCGTTGAGGTTGATGGCGGAGGGCTACTCCAGCTACGGCGCAGCCGCGGCGGTCGGGACCGACCCGAGCTCGGTGCGTCGGTGGGCCAGGGTGGCGGGCATGGTGTTGCAGAAGGGTCGGGTCGGTGGGCTGACCAGGGCCTCGCAGTGGCGTCGGTCACCGCGCTCGCGGCCACAGCTGGCCGCTGTGGGTGAGGAGGCGGTGCCGGACTTCGTCGACGGCCGGGGACGGCTGACCCAGGCCGGGCGGGTGCTGATCCAGATCCGGTTGGGTGAGCAGCAGCGGCCGGCGCGAATCGCTGCCGAGCTGGGGGTGCACCGCTCGACGGTCGGGCGGGAAATCGCCCGGACCGGGCAGGGACGCTACCGGGCGGTCACTGCCGAGCGGGCGGCTCGACAGCGGCGGGCCCGTGACCACCTCCAGCGACGCAAGCTCATCCCCGGGTCCAGGCTGCGGGCCCAGGTGGTCTCCTGGCTGGACCAGCGGCTGTCACCGGAGCAGATCAGCGGCCGGCTGCGGCGCGACTTCGCCGACCGTGACGATATGCAGGTGAGCCACGAGACGATCTACCAGGCGCTGTACGTGCAGGGAGCCGGCTCGCTGCGCCACGAGCTGGGTGTGGTCAAAGCGCTTCGCAGCGGCCGCACCGCCCGCAATCCCCGCTCCCGTCTGCCCGCCCGCAAGGACCGCTCCTGGGTCGGGGATGCAGTCTTTGCCAACCGTCCCGCCGAGGCCTGCGACCGAGCCGTGCCCGGGCACTGGGAAGGTGACCTCGTCATCGGTGCCACCGACACCGCCTCGGCGTTGATCACCCTGGTCGAACGCCACACCCGGTTCACCCTCATCAGCCGGCTCGACGTCCACGACACCGCCACCGTGACCGAGCGGCTGTCCCAGATGGCCGCGCAGCTGCCGGTCTCGATGTGGCGCTCGCTGACCTGGGACCAGGGGGTGGAAATGGCAGACCACGCCCGCTTCAGCATCACCACCGGCTGCCCGGTCTTCTTCTGCGACCCCCACTCACCCTGGCAACGCCCGACCAATGAGAACCACAACGGGCTGATCCGTGACTTCTTCCCCAAAGGCACCAACTTCAGCCGCATCAGCGACGCCGAAGTGGCCGAAGCCGAGCGCCTCCTCAACCTGCGACCCCGCAAGGTCTTGGACTACGCCACCCCGGCTGAGAAACTCAACGAACTACTCACTGTTGCGCACACCCCTTGAATCCGCC
>NZ_QOUI01000022.1:0-1270 GCF_003327535.1 Desertihabitans brevis
GTGGCGGGTGCGGACGGCGAGGCGGATGCGGTGGGGGATCTCGTAGCTGTCGACGGCGGCGACCTCGGCGGGGTCGATGACGGGTTGGATGGTGATGCGGGCGCCGGTCGCGCAGAGGTGCTCGGTGAGCTGGTCGAGGGTGAGCGGGCTCCCGTGGCGGTGCTCCGGGCGGACGAGTCGGGGAGAGGTCGGCGGCTGCTGTCCGAGCGAGCCCGGGGGCATGCTGGCTCCTGGTCCTTCCCTGTTGCGGTGCCCACTGCTGTGGTCAGATTCGGGGTCGGCGAGGTGGTAGACGAGGGTGGTCTTGGGGGCGCCTGCCTTCCAGACGCGGCGGATCCATTGGGTGAGGTCGATGCCGGCTGCGGGCAGGCTGGTGGTGAGGGCGGTGAGGTCGCGTTCCAGGCCGCCGGGCTCGCCAGGATCGTTGGGTGGCGGTGTGTAGCAACCGATCCAGGGCGGCAGCCCGGGCGGCGGCTCCACGACCCGCTCGGGCGGGTCGGGTTCGGCTGGTTCGGGCGGGAGCGGGCGATCTGGGTCGTCGAAGCGTGGGTCGGCGAGGACCGTCTCGGCGGCGCGGGTGAGGCCGTGGTCGTCGCGGATGGAGCTCGGGGAGCCGGGGTCGACGCTGGTATCGGTCGAGATGTCGGTGGGTTGGACGGGCAGGCCCGCGCGGGTCTGGTCTGGGACGGCCAGGTACTGCGAGCTCGCTCGCCCTGGTGCCGTGGTGCAGTTCCCGTTCTGGGCCGGTGAGGAGGACCTCGGCCTCTCGTGGTCGGCCCGGCTGGATGTCGTGCTGCACCCGGTCCCCTCGGGCGTCGGCTCGTCAGTGTGCGCGGGCGGGTCGGGTTCTGCGGGTTCGGGCGGCAGTGGACGCTCAGGGTCGGGGAAGCGTGGGTCGGCGAGGACCGTCTCGGAGGGACGGATGAAGCCGTGGTCGTCGCGGGTCGAGCTGGTCTCGGCGGGGTCGAGGCTGATCTCGCTCGGGGCGCCGGTGGGTCGGACGAGCGACATGTCGTCGGTCCGGTCCGGCGTGGTCGGTGGCTGCTGGTGGGGGTGGTGGTCGGCGAGGAGGGCGAGGGCTTGGAGGGGTCGGCCGAGGAGGCCGAGGGCGCGGGCGCGGCGTTGGCCGGCGGTGAGCTGGTCGCCGCCGGGTTGGTCTTTGAGGATGTCGGCGAGTCGGGTGGTGGTGGCGAGCAGGATCGCGGCGTCGCCGGCGTCGATGCGGGCGAGCAGGGTCGCGAGCCCGTGTTCGTCGGGGCGGGCCCAGACT
>NZ_QOUI01000023.1:0-1028 GCF_003327535.1 Desertihabitans brevis
TATAACTTACGAACGGCTGGGAATTTTTTAATGAAACTTTTTGTATGTGATAGCTTAGAACTTCTACTTTCTCCTGAATGTATTAGTTTACTATAGGTAGTGAAGTAAAAATTAGTAAAGAAAAGAAATTTAGTTTGAAGGATTAAAACACATTTTTCACCGATTTATTTCACCACTCTTAGGAAACTAATACATGCAGCAGAAAGTAGGAGTTCTGAGCTAGCACGTGCAAAAAATTTCATTCGAAAATTCCCAGCCGTTCAAAAGTTATACGCGTTTGAAAAATTTGGTTTTTCGAAACTACCACTGTTCGAACATTCTGTTCGACTGGTGTTTGAACGCTTATAACTTACGAACGGCTGGGAATTTTTTAATGAAACTTTTTGTATGTGATAGCTTAGAACTTCTACTTTCTCCTGAATGTATTAGTTTACTATAGGTAGTGAAGTAAAAATTAGTAAAGAAAAGAAATTTAGTTTGAAGGATTAAAACACATTTTTCACCGATTTATTTCACCACTCTTAGGAAACTAATACATGCAGCAGAAAGTAGGAGTTCTGAGCTAGCACGTGCAAAAAATTTCATTCGAAAATTCCCAGCCGTTCAAAAGTTATACGCGTTTGAAAAATTTGGTTTTTCGAAACTACCACTGTTCGAACATTCTGTTCGACTGGTGTTTGAACGCCTATAACTTACGAACGGCTGGGAATTTTTTAATGAAACTTTTTGTATGTGATAGATTAGAACTTCTACTTTCTCCTGAATGTATTAGTTTACTATAGGTAGTGAAGTAAAAATTAGTAAAGAAAAGAAATTTAGTTTGAAGGATTAAAACACATTTTTCACCGATTTATTTCACCACTCTTAGGAAACTAATACATGCAGCAGAAAGTAGGAGTTCTGAGCTAGCACGTGCAAAAAATTTCATTCGAAAATTCCCAGCCGTTCAAAAGTTATACGCGTTTGAAAAATTTGATTTTTCGAAACTACCACTGTTCGAACATTCTGTTCGACTGGTGTTTGAACGC
>NZ_QOUI01000024.1:0-855 GCF_003327535.1 Desertihabitans brevis
TATTCATCGAGTCAAATCACAATTCAAAGTGTTTAAACACAGTAAAGTTCTTCTTTAAAACATCAACATTGATTTTTTCAGTCAGACTGATTTAAAAATAATATTTACAAATTCAACATCATGAAAAACTATTTCTCAATATACATGAGAAATATATTTTTCTTTAAATATTTTGATGATGGATTTGAAGAAGACAATATGTGTTTTCATTGAATCATTTTTATGTATCGACGACAAGTAGGAATCTCTTAAAATTCTTTCATTAAACGTCACTAAACAAATGACGAGACATTTGAATACATTTTTCATATTGATAATTTTAACAATTTAGATTCAAAAAGCAATTCAAAATGATTGAACATCATCAATATGAGACAGAGTTTTAATATTAAAAACTTTTTTAAAGATGAAATGTTCTTTGCATTTTTAGCTAATGATTTTCAAAAGACATACCACTTATTTATTGAATCATTTTTATTCATCGAGTCAAAGATTGAAAAATGATTTTTTGTTTTAAAGACAAGAGTAAGAAAGAATCTTTAAAAATTCTTTCATTAGCGTCACTAAAGAAATGACGAGACATTTTGCTACATATAATAATTTCATTTTTATTTCGAAAACAATTCAAAATGTTTCAACATAGTAAAGTTCTTTTCCAAATTATCAAAATTGATTTTTCAACCAGACTGATATAAAAGAATAATTTTCATAAAAAGGTATTTAGAATTTTTGCTTTCAATAATCAACTGATGATTTGAGAAAAGACATACTACAATTTTATTCATCGAGTCAAATCACAATTCAAAGTGTTTAAACACAGTAAAGTTCTTCTTTAAAACATCAACATTGATTTTT
>NZ_QOUI01000025.1:0-687 GCF_003327535.1 Desertihabitans brevis
CATACCACGCTGAATATATCGGTTCTCGTCCGATCACCGAAATCAAGCAGCGTCGGGCGCGGTTAGTACTTAGATGGTGGACCGCTTGGGAACACCGCGTGTTGTTGGCATACCATCCCACAACAACTTTTTGCTAATTTTTATAATTTGACCATATAAAACATTAAAAAGTGCAAAAAGTGCCAAAAAACAATAATAATAATTACAATTGAATGGAAAATGATATGTGTTAGTGAAAATTTAAACGCGTATACATAAAACGTTACTTTTCTATGCAAAATCTTTAAAATCTCCAAAATCTCCAAAATCTAACGGTGTAACGGTCGTTTATGAAATTCAAGTACTGCTGCTATTCATATACATATGTATATATATGTATGTTAGCTAGCAAAAGCTTAACATTACATTATTTAAGTATGTACATTATTCTGCAGATACAAATGAATTACAACATACACTACGCTAACTATATATAAAAACACAAAAACAAAAACAAACGTGTATCCCTGAGATACTACAAGTGATTTACAGTTGTATTTATAAAACGTCTCCATCAGATATAATTATTAGCAAACTGGTTGCGGTTAAAACACCTTCCTTCGCCAACGACCATACCACGCTGAATATATCGGTTCTCGTCCGATCACCGAAATCAAGCAGCGTCGGGCGCGGTTAGTACTTAGATGG
>NZ_QOUI01000026.1:0-660 GCF_003327535.1 Desertihabitans brevis
GCGGGCGCCGGTCGCGCAGAGGTGCTCGGTGAGCTGGTCGAGGGTGAGCGGGCTCCCGTGGCGGTGCTCCGGGCGGATGAGCTGGGTGGTCGGGCTTCGGCGCTCGACGCTGCCCGAGGAATGTCGGGCTCGCGTGTCGTCCGTGGTCGGTCGGTCGTCGCCGCTGGGGGGATCGGCCAGGTGGTAGACGAGCGTCGTCTTCGGGGCACCGGCCTTCCAGGCGCGGCGGATCCAGCGGGTGAGGTCCAGGCCGGCTGCGGGCAGGCCGGTGGTGAGGGCGGTGAGGTCGCGCTCCAGCCCGCCGGGTTCGCCGGGGTTGTCGGGTGGGTGTGGTCGCCGCTCCAGGGCGGCAGTCCGGGCGGCGGTTCGATGATCCGCTCGGGTGGGTCCGGTTCGGAGGGCTCGGGAGGCAGTGGCCGGTCGGCGTCGGGGAGGCGTGGGTCGCTGACGATACCTCCGGGGGGGCGGGTGAGGCCGTGGTCGTCGTGGGTCGAGCTGCGCCCGGCGGGGTCGAGGCTGATCTCGCTCGGCCCCGCGGAGCCGACGGGCAGGCCCGCACCGGTCTGGTCCGAGCCGGCCGGGCGCTGCTGGTGGGGGTGGTGGTCGGCGAGGAGGGCGAGGGCTTGGAGGGGTCGGCCGAGGAGGCCGAGGGCGCGGGCG
>NZ_QOUI01000027.1:0-535 GCF_003327535.1 Desertihabitans brevis
GCAGGATCGCGGCGTCGCCGGCGTCGATGCGGGCGAGCAGGGTCGCGAGCCCGTGTTCGTCGGGGCGGGCCCAGACTTCGTGGGTGTGGGCGGCGGCTTGGGCGCGGGCGGCGGCGGTGGCGGGGTCGGCTTCGAGGACGGCGGCGGTGAGGGTGGTGAGGAAGCGGGCGGCGCTGAGCTGGGGTCCGGCTTCGGCCAGCCACTCGTCGACGGTGGCGGCTTGTGCGGGGGTGAGGTGGCGGGTGTGGGTGGCGGCTTTGCGGGCCAGCCAGAGCGGGATGTGTCCGGTGCGGGTGGTGTGGTCGAGGTGGGGGAGTCGGTGGCGCAGGTCGAGGGCGTCGGCGAGGAGGCGGTGTCCGGCGGTGATGGAGAGCCGGCGCAGCACGGCGAACTCTGCGATCGCGTACACCGAGACCAGTGGGGTGCCGGGGCCGCCGGTGCCGACCAGGCAGTCACCGTCGAGCGGTCGGGCTGGGTCGGGGCCGGTTGGTGGGGTGAGGGTGTCGGCGTGGTCGGTGGCGGCGTCGCGTTGGCG
>NZ_QOUI01000028.1:0-531 GCF_003327535.1 Desertihabitans brevis
AAAAAGAAGAAAATTTATCTAAAAATTTATAACTTTGAAATAAAGTTTATAATTAATTTTATTTCAAAATAATTATTATTAGCCTATATATATATATATATAAATCTATATATATATATACATAATTTATATATATATAAATTTATGTATATATATATATTCATTTAATAATTAATAAATAATTTATATAATTAACAATTATTTCTATATGTGACATAATCATTATTTTTATTAATATATAACCATTTCCGTTGAATTGTTAGATTAATTATTATATATTAGTAATTTACTAATGAATATATACTTAATTGAATTTGAAATTTTTTTTTTATCTAAATTAATAGATATCTATTAATTAATTAAATATTTATATATTAATAGATATCTATTAATTTAACTTAGTATAGGAACAAAAATAATTTTTTTGACGGGTCAATATAAAAATTGATACCCTAAAAAGAAGAAAATTTATCTAAAAATTTATAACTTTGAAATAAAGTTTATAATTAATTTTATTTCAAAATAATTATT